>NZ_AULA01000005.1 GCF_000425045.1 Acidaminococcus intestini DSM 21505
TACAAGGTTGATAGGCAGGATGTGTAAGCACAGCAATGTGTTAAGCTGACCTGTACTAATATGTCGAGGGCTTGACTTAAGGGCCAAGTTTTCATCGAAGTCCGAAAAGGACAAGGAAGTCTCTTCATGAAGTTTTGAGGGCTCATGCCTTCAACAACATAATCCGGTGACGATAGCTAAGGGGTTCCACCTGTTCCCATGCCGAACACAGCAGTTAAGCCCTTAAACGCCGAAAGTACTCGACTGGAAACGGTCCGGGAGGATAGGAAGTTGCCGGTTGGATTGACACCTCACTTGCTTTAGGCAGTGAGGTGTTTTTCTTATGTCTGATCTTAAGAGCTTGGACTAAGCCAATCATGTGAAAACGATCTTCCACGATGCGCGCCTTGGGGAAGATTGTTTTTATGACTGAACGGAACTGCATAGACATGTCCATTGTGACAAATTCTACTTTTCGTTGTTCACTCATTGGGAATTGATAGAAATACTGGAGCAGAGCCGGTGTGGTTCGTGCCGGAAGAATGTCCATTATCCGCTTGTTTTCAGAGTCAGTGATGATGACTTGGTACTTCTGACCGGCAGCATTTCCTTTAAATTCATCGATGGAAAGCACGCGGGGAAGGTGACTGGGACGAGGAATATGGACTTCATTAAAGACACGAATGACCTGGCTGGTGCTGACATGGCATCGTCTGGCCACTTCTTGGAAAGAAAGGTGTTGACGCAGCTCCTGGAGCATGACTTGTTGAAGCGAGGAAGAGGTTTGGAAATACGGAGAGGCAAAGGGGCTCTACTCGTTAACTGTGTGACCACAGCTGCATCTATAGCGCCTCTAGCGATACGGGAGATGCAACTCTTGATGAGAAGTGGGGAATGTTTGATGAGGCGCGTATAGCAGCCCTTTACGCGTCTTGTAGCGGCCTTACAATGAGGGCAGATGTGTTCTTGAGGCGGCAGCTGAACCGCTAAAACCAAGGCTGATTCCGTTTCCTTTAAATTTTGAATCCATTCCTCTTTAATTCCTGTTAATTTTTCGATATAATCTAGAGAAGGCATATGTATTCAACTCACTTTCTTTATTGTTTGATCACTTTAATTGTAGAGGATTTGAGTGCATATGCCTATTTTTTTATTGAAAAAAAGTAGGCGCTGAGAGGACACGCACCCAGGCGGTCACGTTAGCGCCCCAAAATAAATTATAGAACTGTTTTTTATATGACGGTAGGAGCAATACCTTTATTGGGTATAAAGATTTCTGCTGCCGGTTGGGAAAATAAGGGACTAAAAAATAGCTGAGAAGAAATGAGATTTACAATTCTTCTCAGCTATTTTTTGCGCTTAACAGTTCTTTAAGGGAATAAGTCCTCTTGAAAGGGAAATCTGCCCGGTACGGGCAATTTCCAGGATCTCATATTGGCAGAGCATAATCAAGGTGGCTTCCACATGATCTTCTCGGCCTGTAATGCGAAAGACCAGGGATTCCGGCTGGACGTCAACAATCTTGGCATGAAAGAGTTCTGCCAGGTTGGAAAGTTCGCAGCGAATGGTTGGCGTGGGGCACTTAACCTTTACCATGGCCAGCTCGTAACTCACATAAGGGGCTTCATCAAGGTTAACGACTTTGATGACATCGATGAGTTTTGCCAGCTGGTTGATGGCCTGGTCCAGTTCGGCCTTATTTTCCACGGTGACGACGATGTTGATGCGTGTCACGTCCGGCTCTTCCGTATAGCCAGCATTGATGCACTCAATGTTGATGGCGCGGCGGCTGATGAGGCCGGCAACATGGGTCAAGACACCGGGTTTATTGTCGCAGAGGATGGCTAAATGCTGTCTCATTGAGGAGCACCTTCTTTCCATTCTGGATCGGTAAGGATCATTTCGTCAAGGCGCCTGCCGCCGGGAACCATGGGGTAGACTTTTTGTTCCGACGGAATGATCACCTTAAGCAGGGCGGGACCCGGTGTTTCAAAAAGCTGGTCCAGCCCCTGTTTAAGGTCGTCAGGGGAAGCGGCTGTAAAACTTGGTACATCCATGGCGCGGGCGACCTTTGCCATATCAGGAAAATCATTGATGACGGATGCCGCCTGTCTTCCGCCGTAGAAGAGGCGCTGCCACTGGTTGACCATACCCAGGACCCCGTTTTGGAGAACAATGACTTTGACTTCGACCGCATAGCGATGAAGGGTGGAAAATTCCTGGCAGTTCATGAGAATGCTGCCATCTCCCGTAAAGAGGACAACCTTGCATTTGGGGCAGCCCACCTTGGCTCCCAGAGCTGCCGGAAGGCCATACCCCATGGTTCCCAAACCGCCGGAAGTAATGAAGCGGCGGGGGGCTGCAAGAGGAAAGAACTGGGCGGCCCACATCTGGTGCTGCCCCACATCGGTTACGATGACTGTATCCTCATCGGTATAGGTTTTGGCAGCGTTAAAGAGTGCTTCTGGTGTAATGACGCCTTTTTGGGGCACTGAGGCAAAGGGATGCTGTCTTTTGTTGAGAAGTACCTTCTCGCGCCAGGATCCATATTGGGCTTGGAGGGACTTTTCGTCAAGGGCTTTGATCTTTTTGATAAAAAGGGGAAGGGACCAGCGCAGGTCTCCATTGACGCTGATATCGGCATGGACAATCTTGTTGATTTCGACTTTATCGATATCGAAATGAACAATCTTGGCGTTGGGGGCAAAGTTTTCCACGTCACCAGTGACGCGGTCATCAAAGCGTGCCCCGAAGCTAAGGAGCAGGTCACAGTCGGTAATGCCCATGTTGGACGCATAGGATCCGTGCATACCGGCCAGACCCAGTTGGAGGTCCCAACTGTCGGGGATGGCCCCTTTGCCCATGAGGGTTGTGACGACAGGAACACCAAGGGATTTTACAAGCGTACGAAGCAAGGACGCCGTTTCACTGAGAATCAGGCCGCCCCCCGTGAGGATGAGGGGCTTCCTAGCTTCTTTGAGGGCTTCGACGGCTTCATCGATGTCTTTTTCGTCGCCCTTGATGCTGCCCTTATAGCCGCGGAGGCGGACCGAATCAGGGTAGGAGAAGTCAAGCTCGGCATCAAAGACATCTTTGGCAATATCGACAAGGACCGGACCGGGCCGTCCCGTGGAAGCAATGTAAAAAGCTTCCTTGATGACACGGGGCAGTTCCTTGACGTTTTTTACAAGATAGTTGTGTTTGGTAATGGGGGTCGTAATACCCGAAATATCCGCTTCCTGAAAGGAGTCACGGCCGATGAGGGTGGTGGCGACCTGACCGCTGATGACAACCAGGGGAATGGAATCCATGGCCGCTGTAGCAATGCCTGTTACCATATTGCAGACACCTGGTCCGGAGGTGGCAAAGGCAACTCCGGTATGTCCCGTTGCCCGGGCGTAGCCGTCTGCCGCATGGACAGCTCCCTGTTCATGACCGGTAAGGACATGGGTAATGTCCGATTGATCCAGTTCGTTATAGAGCGTTAGGACAGAACCGCCGGGGTAGCCGAAGACCACCTGAACCTGTTCTTTTTTGAGGCACTCAATGAGGGCCCGTGCACCAATCATCTTCATGATGGTCTCCTTTTCTCTCCCGTTGGGGGCTTATCAGTCTTTTTGGTCGTTGTCGTGGAGCCAAGGCATCATATCGCGCAGTTTGGCACCAACTGTCTCCAAAGGATGCTGGGCGGCCTGTCTGCGCAGAGCCAGGAAGTGGGCCCTGCCGCCAGCTTTATTTTCAAGGAGCCAGTCCTTGGCGAAGGTCCCATCTTGGATATCGGAAAGGACTTCCTTCATGGCTTTTTTGGTGGCTTCTTTCGGGACAACCCGTTTACCGCTTGTATAGTCACCATATTCTGCCGTATCACTGATGGATTTTCTCATCTTGGCCATGCCGCCTTCATACATGAGATCCACAATCAGCTTCATCTCATGGAACGTTTCAAAATAGGCAATTTCCGGCTGATAGCCAGCTTCGCATAAAGTTTCGAAGCCGTTGGTGATGAGCTGGCAGATACCGCCGCACAAAACGGCCTGTTCCCCAAAAAGGTCCGTTTCCGTTTCTTCTTGGAAGGTCGTCTGGATGACACCGGCTCTGGTTCCCCCAATACCGCGGGCATAGGCCAGGGCAAGATCGAAACACTTTCCTGTCGCGTCCTGTTCAACGGCAAAGACATCGGGGACACCACCGCCTTCGACAAAGGTTCGGCGAACAAGGTGACCTGGGCCCTTGGGGGCGACCATGAAGACATCTACGTCAGCAGGGGGCACAATCTGTTTGAAATGGATATTGAATCCATGGGCAAAGGCAAGGGCGCTGCCTTTTTTGAGGTTCGGACCGATTTCGTCCTTATAGACATCGGCCTGTTTTTCATCAGGGATGAGGACCATGGTGACGTCCGCTTCAGCAACCGCTTCACTGACCGTCTTGACGGAAAGACCCGCTTTTCGGGCAGCTTCTGCGGAATGGCTGTCCTTATAAAGCCCTACGACAACATCTACACCGCTTTCCTTGAGATTCAGGGCATGGGCGTGTCCTTGGCTGCCATAGCCGATGATGGCGACTTTCTTTCTTTTCAGTACTTCCCAATTGACATCTTGATCATAAAATACCTTTGCCATGTTCTTTACCTCTTTCTCTTCCTTGCAGGGGGGTTGATACGTTTGGTCGGCATCGATGCCGTTTTTGCTAAAATAAAAAGATCCGTCCCTTTAAGGGACGGATTCAAAAGTCCGCGTTACCACCCTGATTCCTGGCCTCTTACGAGATCCAGACGCTCTCAAACGTACCAACATACGCGTTTCCTATAACGGGGAACGGCCGTCAGCACTTACCGCCAAAGCTTCAGCACTTCTCTTCAGGGAGGATTTTCACAAGCGGTCCCAACACCGGCTCGCACCAACCGCCGGCTCTCTGGAGCGGTCACGCCCGTTACTCTTTCCCATCGTTAGATTTTTTGTTATGGACTTGTTAAAAAGTATGAATGCATTGTAGCGAAAAAATGGCAATGCGTCAACAAAAAAATCCATCTTTCTTCTAAATGTACCATAAAATAAATTAAAGTGTAACCTTAGAAACAGGATTAAATAGATTTGTCCTTTTTGAGAAAACACTGCCCTACATACCATGTCACAAACTGATGGGCAATCCGTCCATTGCGCCCAGAATGTTCCATTTCCCAGCGCACGGCTTCGACTCGGAGTTCTTCTCGGGAAAGCGCAATCCCTTTCTTGGACAGTTCATGGGCAATGATATCAAGGTATTCTTCTTGGGACAGCTTGCCATAATGAAGGATGAGTCCAAAACGGTCTGAAAGGGAGATGGACTCGTTCGTGTGGTCGTCGCGGTAGACATCATCTGCATCATCCTTCCGGTCCTTCCAGGTTTCTTTGATGAGATGGCGGCGGTTGCTTGTCACATAAAGCAGGACGTTTTCCGGCTGGGACGTGACGCTGCCGTCAATGGCTGATTTGAGGATCTTGTATTCCTGTTCTCCCTCGTCAAAGGATAGGTCATCCAAAAAAAGCACAAAACGATAGTGCTTTTCTTGGCCGAGGAGGGATAGAAGACGGGGCAGGTGGTCCAGTTGGGTTCGCTCCATTTGGACAAGGCGCAGACCTTTTTCTCCAAAGCGGGAAACCATGGCTTTGACCAGGGTGGATTTTCCCGTTCCCCGGGCCCCGGTGAGCAGCACATTGTTACCTTTCTTTCCTGCTGCAAAAACGGCCGTATTGTCAAGGAGGGCTGTTTTTTGCGCCTCGTAGCCCAAAAGGTCCCTATCGTCGTAATGGGGAAAATCGGAAATACCGACAAGGAGGCCGTCTTCATCAAGGCGAAAGGCGTCAAATTCAGAAAAAAGACCGGATCCATAGCTTTCGTAGTGGGACAAAACGATTGTTGCCCCTTCGTCCGGGTCCTTGGCCGATAAGAGGGCCTGCAAAAGGGCAATTTCCCCTTTACGGGCATGGTGTATCGTGGGCTCGTAATGAGCTAGGAGCGGGGACAGGGAAAGGTCACACGGGTCCAGGAAAAGATAGGGCCAGAGAATCGATAGGTCATGCTGGAGGGCCTTTTTGAGAGAGGGTCCTGTCTGCTGCCCTTTTTCCAGAAAGCGGGACAGGGGAAGGCTGGCGCCTCCCAAAAGGTGGACGAGATAAGTGGCCGGAAGGCGGCCCCAAAGCCCTAAGGTCTCGGCTTTTTCCACAAGCTGGGCACTTAAGGAAGGGGCTGCCTTACCGCTTTGAGCAGCTTTGGAAAGCGCTGCTATGATAGGATCTGTCAAAAGACCGTGAAAGGCCAGGAGTGCTTCCAGGGGTGGTAGGTTCAGCATGGGATTCCTCCTTTATTATGAAAAAAGGAGCTGCCTAAGGCAGCTCCTTGTGGGGATCAGGCTTTTGCAGGAGCTGATTCCAAGACGGTCTGTTCTTTTTCGTAATCCGGGTCAAAGCGGGGATTGAGGACGTTGAGATAGAGATAGGCCAAGACGGCACCGGAAATATTGTGCCAAGCAGAAAAGACAGCACCAGGCACAGTAGCTGTCGGCATGGCGGCAAAATGGGCTTTGGCAAGCCCCACGGCAAGTCCGGAATTCTGCATGCCCACTTCGATGGAAAGGGCCACTGCTTTTTTCCAAGGAAGTCCGACCAGTCTTGCCACAGCAAAGCCCAAGGCATAGCCCAGGCAGTTGTGCAGGATGACAACGAGGAAGATGACGCCTACATTGGCTAGGATGGCCGCTTTACTGGCTCCGATGACACCGCCGATGATTAGGCTGATGGCAAGGGCAGAGACAGCCGGTGTATAGTCCGTTGCCGCACGGGCAAGTCTCGGCAGGAAGGTCCGGAGGGCCACGCCAAGGCAGATGGGAAGAATGACGATCTGGAGGATACTCAAAAACATGCCCACAGGATCAAAGGCAATCTTTTCCCCAATGAGGAGATAGGTGATAAAAGGCGTCAGAATCGGTGACAGGACGGTCGATACGCTCGTCATGGTGACCGATAGGGCCAGATCCCCTTTGCTCATGAAGGTAATGACGTTGCTCGATGTGCCGCCTGGGCAGGTGCCGACCAGAACGACACCGACTGTAAGGGCCGGACTCAGGTCAAAGGCGCGGGAGAGCAGATAGGCAAGGAAAGGCATAATAAAAAACTGCGCCACAGCGCCCAAGAGGACGTCTTTTGGCCGCTTGAAGACGAGAACAAAATCCTTAAGGGACAGGGTGGTCCCCATCCCAAACATAACAACACCAAGGAGCAGGCTCAGGACAGAGACACTGCCCACTTTGCCGAGGACCCAGCGGAAAAGGCCGGGATCCATAAAGCCTAGGACAAGGAACGCAACGGCAAGGAGGCCGAAATATTTTCCAATCAAGGCACAAAAGTTTTTCATAGGTAAGACTTCCTTTCGATTATTTCATGACAGCGCCCGTATTGGCGCTTGTAACAAGGCGGGCATAGCGGGATAGGTAACCCGTCTTGACTTTTGGTTCCGGTCTTTTCCAAGCGGCTTTTCTTCTTGCAAGTTCCGCCTCATCAACCAGCAGCTCGAGTCGGCGATTCGGAACGTCGACGAGGATCCTGTCCCCATCTTTGACAAGGGCGATGGGACCGCCTTCCATGGCTTCCGGGGAAATGTGGCCGACGCAGGCACCGCGGCTGGCTCCGGAGAAGCGGCCGTCCGTCAGGAGAGCAACCTTGAGCCCCATACCTGTAATGACGGCTGTGGGGTTGAGCATTTCCCGCATACCCGGGCCGCCCTTCGGGCCTTCGTAGCGAATGACGACGACATGACCTTCCTTGATTTCACCGCCCGTAATGGCCTTGATGGCTGCTTCTTCCGAATCGTAGCATTTGGCTGTTCCTTCATAAGTCAGAAGCTCTTTTTCCACAGCGCTTTCCTTGATGACGCTGCCCAAAGGCGCAAGGTTTCCTTTGAGGATGGCAATACCGCCCTTATTCATGTAGGCGTTGTCAATGTCATGGATGACTTCATGGTTTTCGACGAAAGCATGGGCCAGACGGTCCTTTAGGGGACCTGTCACGGTGAGGCAGTCCGTATGGATGAGGCCAATTTTTGTCAGTTCCTTCATGACCGCGGAAATGCCGCCTGCTTCGTCAAGGTCCTGCATATGGTAGGAACCGCCAGGGCTCATCTTCGTGATATAGCGGGCCTTGCGGCTGATTTCATCAAAAAGGTCAAGGGATAGATCGACGCCTGCTTCGTGAGCGATGGCCGGCAAGTGTAGAACCGTATTGGTTGAGCCGCCAATGGCCATGTCAACGGCAATGGCATTTTCAAAGGCTTCAAGGGTCATGATGTCGCGGGGAAGGACATTTTTCTTTACAAGATCCATGACTGCCCAGCCGGCTTTTTTTGCCAGCATGCGGCGGCGTCCGGAATAAGCGGCCGGAATGGTACCGTTACCTGCTAGCCCCATGCCCAATACTTCGGTCAGGCTGTTCATGGTATTTGCTGTAAATAAGCCGGCGCAGGAGCCGCAGCTCGGGCAGGCTCGGAATTCCATGGCTTCCATTTCATCGGCCGATAGTTCGCCGGCTTCAAATTTTCCGGCTGCTTCAAACATGGTGCTGACACTGATGTCGCGCCCTTTCCAGCGGCCGGCAAGCATGGGGCCGCCGCTGACGACGACAGTGGGGATGTTGAGCCGTCCGGCTGCCATGAGCATGCCCGGCACGATTTTGTCGCAGTTGGGAATCATGACCAGTCCGTCAAAGGCATGACCATTCGCTACAGCTTCGATGGAATCGGCAATGAGTTCGCGGCTCGCGAGAGGATATTTCATGCCGTCATGGCCCATGGCAATGCCGTCACAGATGGCGATGGCAGGAAATTCAACGGGCATGCCGCCTGCTTCGGCCACACCCATCTTCACAGCATCGGCAATTTCCCGCAGGTGCATATGGCCGGGTACGATTTCGTTGAAGGAATTGACAACGCCAATCATGGGACGCTGCAGTTCTTCATTGGTGTAGCCCATGGCATGGAACAGGCTGCGGTGGGCAGAACGTTGGGATCCTTTTTTTGTGATATCACTTCTCATGATACAGACCTCTCTTTCATAACAATTGGAGTGCAGGGAAATCAGGGTATAAAAAAACGCCCCTCATCATGAGGGACGAAATGATTCGCGGTACCACCCTTATTCCCATCCGGATGAATGGGCACTCAACGTACTGACATACGCGTTTCCACTAACGGGGATCAATCGTCAGGACTTACTGGATTCAGTCCTGCTCCTCAGGGAGGATCTTCGTCTGCGGCCAGATTCCGGCTTTCACCAAGCGCCGGCTCTCTGTAATCTGGTGGAACAGAGTACTTGTTCCCGTCATTGGATTTGTAACCTATTTGAGTTGACATGTGAAATTCTATCCATCTATTGTGGACTTGTCAAGCTATTTTTTAAGAAAAGGACCGCATTGTTTTAAATTGTCAGGATTGAAACAGAAACGAATCGACAAAGGGGAAGATAAAGGGATGAGACCTGTTTTTTTGAGAATAAAAAACAAAAAGTCAGCTTTCCATTGACAAATATAAACAATATAGATAAAATAACTAACTATATTTAAAATCATTGTATATGTTATGGAAACAATCCTGTTGTATGTCTACTGGAAGTAGGGGGAATGGCTGATGGAAATGTGGACTTCGCTTTTGATTGTCCTTGCTGTCTTTGCTTTGGGCGATGTGATTTCGATCCTTACGAAGGCGCGGATTTCGTCCTTGTTTGTCATTATGATGACCTTCCTGATCCTTTTCCTGACCCATACGATTCCTCCGGATATCGTCAAACGGGCCGGTCTGGGGACCTTGGGCCCCATTGCCATTGGCATGCTCCTTGTTAATATGGGATCCAGTGTGGATGTGAGGATGCTCAAAAGGGAGTGGCGCAGCGTAGCAGGAAGCATCATTTCCATGATCATTGCTGTCGTGAGCTGTTTGGCCATGATTCCCCTTATTGGTCGGGAAAATGCCCTTGCCTCGGCGCCCGTCATCAATGGCGGCGTGATTGCGACCAATACGATGGTAGCGGCCGCCCTTGAAAAGGGTTTGCCCTTGACCGCGGCTTTGGCCGCTTTTCTATATGCTACACAGAAATTTGTCGGTACCTTGCCGGCTTCCTATTTTGGCCTTCGAGCCGCGCGGCGTTATTTGGCTGATTTTCGCCGTGCCAAAAAAGATGACCCCACCTTTGTGTTTGCTTCCCAAAGGGCAGAAAACAATCCGCGGCGCCAAACCTTTGCTGAGCGGCATGGACGGCACTATACCGCCTATATTTGCCTTTTCATTGGAGCCTTGTGCAGCTATGTCGGTTTTTGGGGCGGTGTCTTTACCCATAAATGGGTGGGCCTGACCATTTGGTGTATGCTCTTTGGCATTGGCCTTCGGGCCTTGGGCCTTGTGCCGCCCAATTTCATGAAGAATCATGGGGCGTCGACGGGATTTTTCATGTTTGGGGTCCTTACCGTCATTGTGCCTTCCCTTGCCAAAGTGGATCTGTCCATGCTGCCCCAACTGGGATTTTTCGTGGCCTGTGTCTTTGCGCTCACGCTTTTGGGGATTGTCGTCATATTCAAGGTTCTTCCCGTATGGAAGATTGTTGGGGATAGGGACCTTGCCATCGGTATTGCTATGTGCCAGATGATTGGCTATCCTGGAACGCAGCTCATCAGTGACGAAATTGCAAAGACCGTAGGCGAGACCGATGAGGAAGTGGATTATCTTTCAACCCGCATCGGGACGGCTTATGTCATTTCAGGCTTTACATCGGTCACGATTTTTTCCATCATCGTTGCCAGTATCATGGCTCACCTCCTATAATGGGGAGAGAAAGGAGAAGCGCTAGTGAAACCCATACTTGAAGAGTTTAGGGAACTTGTAGGCATTGACTGTGCGTCCGGAAAGGAACGGATGCTGGCTGATGTTCTAAAAAGGAAACTGGAAGCCTTGGGCTTTACCGTAAGGGAAGACGAGGCAGGCCGCACGTTTGGCGGCGATACGGGAAACCTCATTGCCATCCTTCCTGGAACGAGGAAGGGATCCGTCCTGTTTTGCAGCCATATGGACCGGGTCAAGAACGGCCATGGCATCAAGGTTAGGGAAAAGGACGGCGTGCTGTATTCTGGAGGTGATACGATTCTCGCTGCCGACGATGTGAGCGGCATCTGTGCTATCCTGGACGGTGTACGTCGTACCTACCCTTTCTTCAGGGAATCCCCATCCGCGCATTGAAATTGCCTTCACCGTCGGTGAAGAAGCCGGCCTTTTTGGTGGTAAGGCCTTGGATCTTTCGGTTTTTCAGAGCTCCTGCTGCTTTGTCCTGGACAGTCCCGGTCTTTTGGGGCGGCTCGTCAATGGGGCCCCCGGTCATGTCCGTTTTGCCATCCACGTCAAAGGAAAACCGGCCCATGCCGGTAATGAGCCGGAAAATGGCATCAATGCGGCCCATATTCTCTGTCACATCTTGGATACCCTGCCCGATGGGCGCGTGAATGAAGAACTGGTGGCTAATTTCCCCATACTGGGAACGGGCAATGAGTCAACCAATGTAGTCTGTGCCGACGCCTGGGCAAAGGGGGAAGCAAGGAGCCGGAATCTTGAAGAACTTTCCCGGTACGCTGAATTTGTCAAGACCCATGCTGAAGACTGCGCTAAAAAGACGGGGGCTCTTGTAAGTGTGGAAAAAGAACTTCTTTATGAACCCTTCCTCATTGAGGAAACGGCGCCCATCCTTCAAAAGGCCAAAAAAGCCCTGAGGCGCCTCGGCCTTACAGCCCGTGTCGAGGCTGGCGGGGGCGGCATGGATGCCAATATCTTTAATGCCAAGGGCCTCACTAGTCTTGGCATTGCTACAGGCTACAGCAAGAACCACACCTTGGAGGAAAATCTTGATGAGCTAAGCTTTATCAAGAGCGGCCGCCTTGTGGAACTTCTTATTGAAGACAGTTAAAAAATCCCTGGCACGCAGTTTCGTGTGCCAGGGATTTTTTAACTGTCTTCAAGGGCTTTTTTTAGGGCTTCAATACCGGGAGCAATGTCTTCTTTGGCAATTCCTGCAAAAGATAGGAGAAATTCCGGTTTTTTGCTGTCTGTGGAAGATGTAATGGGGGTGATTTTGATGCTGTGCTGGCTTGCTTTTTCAGCAAGTGCTTGGGCGCTCATTTCATAGGAAAGGGCGATATGAAGGTCAAGGCCTGATTCAAGGCTGAGGAATGTAACTCTTTTGCCAAAGATGCGCTGTAGGGTGTCTTGGAGAAGGACGCTTTTTTCCCGATAGCGATTGCGCAGTTTTTTTACGTGTCGCGTTAAGTGGCCTTCCTCAATATAGGATGCAAGGGCCAGTTGCTCTACTGTGGACGAAGTCTGGTTGTAAAAAGGGGCTATTTTTTGAAAGCGGGGAAGAAAGCTTTCCGGCAGGACCAAATAGCTGATACGCAGGCTTGGCAGCATGGTTCGGGAAAAGGATCCGACATAGATGATGCGCTCACGATTGCCAAAACTGTGTAGGGCTGGGACCGGATGATGGAGATAGCGGAATTCCCCATTGTAATCATCTTCGAGGAGATAGACCCGTTCAAATTGTGTTGCGACAATGAGGTTGCTTCGTTCCTTTTCCGAAAGGGCCCGCCCTTTGTAGGGGTTTGTGGGACTGACAACGAGCAGTTCCGGCCATGATTTGGAGGGAACAGCGGGGTCATAGCGATCCGTGGTCCATCCCATGAGGTGAAACATCCATTCAGCTTGGGGAAAGCCGGGAGCTTCGAAACTGACTCGTTTTTCCTCGACAGGAAGCAGAGGGATGAGTATGGACAAAAGGGACTGGAGACCGGCGCCGACAAGGATCTGTTCCGGGCGGCAGACAACTCCCCTTGATTGGTAGCTGTAGCGGGCAAGGACTTCCCGGAGACGAGGTTCCCCTTGGGGATCGCCGTAACCTGAGAGCGTATCAGGACTGTGCAGGACACGGCTGATGGCGCGGCGCCAGAGCACGGTGTCAAAAGTGGTCGTGTCAATGTAATGGTTGGCAAAATTAAAGGAAGGACGGTGGAAAGACTCCTCCTGCAAGGGGGGCATTTCCACTGGTACTGCCGGTTTGGTGAGGGTAATGCGGAAGCCGCGGCTTGGCAGGTTCTGTACATATCCTTGATCGATGAGGATCTCATAGGCTGCTTCCACGGTTGTGCGGCTCACTTTGAGGTCTTTTGTGAGTTTGCGGATGGAAGGCAGCATGTCTCCGCCCTGCAGATGATCTTCCTGAATCTCATCCCGAAAGTAACGGGCCAGTTGTTTATAGAGGGGCTGTCCATCTTTTTTTGCCTTAAAATTAAAGGTTGTTGTCATGGTGTGACCTTCTTAGTTGAAATATCTCCCCTATTTTATCATATTTTGGGCTTTTTGCAGCCATCCCAGAATCGATTTTTTGGAAAGAAGGATTGAGAAAAGCCGAAAGAGTCGATATAATGAAAAGATAAAATGGCTTTATTACAGGAAAAGCGTTTGTGGGAAGGGGAACCAGATGCGTAAATTTTTGGCGCTTAGCGCCTTCTTACTCTTATTGGCGGCGGGCTTTCTCCCTCAAGGGGAAGCGGCTCAGTTCTTTGCCCAGCATTATACCTTTACGGCAGAAGGCCAGTTGCAGCCCCCGCTTTCCGTAGAATTTGTCAAAGGGGATGTGCGGCCCATCAGTGCTGTCCTTGCTGGTCTTCATGATGGGGCAAAGGTCATGACCCTTGCTTATCATGAACATGGACAGATTGCCCTCTATTCTTTCCAAAAAGGGAACCAATATGTTCTTTATCGGCTTCGCTTCCGAGAGAACCAGGAGGATCTGTTGATCCTGTCCTATGGACCGCGGGGTGCGGGAAAGACGGAACTGAGGGACCTTTCCGTCATCGGTGCCGACGTGCTGGGGAACGTACGGCCGCTTCCCATTGCTGGGTTCCAGCCAGTGGCAGTCTTTAACAGCCCCCTCCAGATCCGGAAAGATGAAGCCATCCTCTTTCTTGACCGGGCCCCAAAGGTCTTGTCCCTAAAATGGGATGCACAGGCTGAGCAGTACGTGGTAAGCGGGATCCTTTGATCTAGTTTTGATCTGTCAGTGGTCAGCAATAACATCATATGATGAAGGAAGGACCAGGAAAATTCCTTGATTTTCCTGGTCCTTGTTTGTACGCCCGGCATGGGCGCATTCTTAAGGGTGAAAGTCCCTAGACTGCCTTAGTCGGGGGAAAGTCATAGCCGAACACCAAAGGAGACATCGTGAGGTGGAATCTGAAGGAAGGGGCAGGCAAATTTCTGACCTGACAAAGAGAATCCGCATAAGGCCAATTTGAGATGGATAAGGTCGCCAAACAGATTAAAGTCCCATAGCGATTTGGAATCCCAAAGGGTAGATGCGGCAGGTGAAGGGAGAAAAAGAGTGCGTTCTTACCCGGGGAGGCCTCACGAACATGGCTGGATCCATGAAGTTGGCGGCCATGGCCCAAACAAGATTTAGCGTGAGGAGTCAGCTGAGACCATAGTACTGGATGGTCTATAGCCCGTCTAGGAAGAACCGAATTTTAGGAGATGTCAGTTAATGAAGGGAGTCAAGTGGGGAACTAAAATCAGAAAACTTCATAGAGAAGGTTGCCCGCAAAAAGCAGCTGCCAAGCAGCAAGGATATGCGGGAACGCCTATCCCTGTAAGGACTGCCGAACACAACGACATCATTGCAAACTTGTGAGCGGACAGTCTGTTGGGGCAAATCCTGACGCGGGACAACCTGAATGCCGCATACCACGGAGTAAAAGAAATAGCCCGTCATGGTTACATAACCATGACGGGCTATTACAAGCACGTTTATGAAAACTAGGAAACCGCCGTGTACCGAACGGTAACGGTACGCGCGGTGGTGTGAGAGGTGGGGGTTCCACTTGGAAATCCCTTTTACTCAATCGGTCAGCGCAGGCTTTCCTCGATATGGGCGAGGTTTTCCTTCATTCGTTCCAGATAGCCCTTTCCGTTCTCGCTGGTTTCCATGGTGTAGATGGGAACCGTTTTGGCCCCAATTTCCCGGGCTAGGGTTTCCGAGGTCTTGGGACTGACCTCAGATTCCGTAAAGATGGTCTTGATGCCTCGGGCTCGGCAGTAATCCAGGAGACGGGCCATCTGTTTGGCACTTGGTTCTCCTTCGGCAAAGACGGATTCGATACTGTCCATATGGAGCCCAAAATCCCGGCAAAGGTAACCAAAGGCCGCATGGCCGGCAACAAAATCCTTGTGGTCAATCTTTTCAAAACGCGGCTGGTATTCCTGATAAAGGGATTGAAGCTGTTTCTTGTAGGAAGCGGCATTTTTTTTGTAGGTTTCTTTATGGACCGGATCGGCTTGGGATAGGGCATCGGCGATGTTTTGGACTTCAATTTGGGCGGCCGTCAGGCTGAGCCATGCGTGGGGATCATAGGGCCCGTGATGGTGATGCTCCTTTTCCTCAGCGCCGTGATTGTCCTCATCTTCCTCTTCCAGGGGAATGGGGGTGACGCCTTTAGAGGCCTCGACAACGATCAAATTGGGATTTCCTGATGTTTCCGCGATTTTCTGGGCCCACGGTTCCATTCCCAGACCATGGACGATGAGGAGTTTGGCATTGTGCAGGGTCTTCATCTGATCGGCTGTAGGGGAAAACCCATGGGGCTCTGTGCCTTCGGGAATCAAGGAAACGACGTGGATGGCGTCGCCGCCCACTGCCTGCGTAAATTCCTTCATCGCATTGAAACTGACAACCACTGTGAGTTTTTCATCCGCTTTTTTTTCGGTGGGCGCACCGCCGCATCCTGAGGCCAGAAGACCGAGAATGAGAAAGGCTGCAAGAATAAATTTTTTCATGGTACCTCCTTCAATTTGTTGCAAATCATTTGCAATAACAAATTCATTGTACCATGGTCGGATTCGTTCGTCAATAGTTGCAAATGCCTTGCATTTCTATGGGCATCCTTCTATAATAGGAAGACAATAAATGGGTTTCTTGGTGCTGATTGTTTTCCAAGACGCTTTTTGAGAAAGGATTGAGCCATGCTTTCATTATCCCATATTGATTTTGCTTATGAAAAGGGACCCCTTCTCCTTCAGGATTTATGCATGGAAGTCCATGATGGGGACTATGTAGCGGTCGTAGGTGAAAATGGCAGCGGCAAGAGTACGCTCATTAAAATCATGCTGGGCCTCCTGCGTCCTCTTCACGGGACCCTCACTTCCACATTCCGTCAGGCGGCCTATGTCCCGCAGCCCACTGATCTTATCAATAAGCAGTTTCCCATGACCGTGGCTGAACTGCTCCATTTTCAGGCCCGGCTCCTTAAGCTCAAGGATGTTGAGGCAGAACAGCGGGCGTTGGCACAAGTTGGCATGGGCGAATTTCGCAATCATTTGATTGGTGCCCTTTCCGGCGGGCAGTTCCAGCGTGTCCTTGTGGCCCGGGCCCTTCTTGGCAACCCGGACTTCATCATCTTGGATGAACCATCGACGGGCATGGACTTGCGGTCCCAAGAGGCCCTATATCCCCTGATTTCGGAGCTTCATGAAAAAAAGGGGGTTACCATGATTACAGTGGAACATAATCTTCGTTATGCCGCCCACTATGCATCGACCTTCTTCCATATGGTGAGAGGCCGGGGCCATTTCTGTACGCCCGAGGAGTATCTTGCTGAATACGTAGCAGATAATGGAGGTGGTTCCCATGTTTGAATATACCTTCATGCAGAACGCGTTCATTGTAAGCCTATTGATCTCCCTGCTTTGTCCGCTCATTGGTATTTTTCTTGTCCTGCGCCGCTATTCCATGATTGGGGATGCGTTGAGCCATGCTTCCCTTGCAGGGGTAGCCATGGGCCTTCTTTTAAAATCCACACCCATCATGGGAGCCTTCTGGATGACCTCATTTTTTGGCCTTTTGATTGAAGCCCTGCGGGAACGGTTCCGCCGCTATGCAGAGCTGACTCTCGTCATTGTCATGTCTTTTTCTGTGGGGCTTGCCATTACCCTTGTGAGTTCAGGTCTTGTCAAGGCGAATATCGATTCCTTCCTTTTTGGCAGCATCCTCACCGTTGGACGTGAGGAAGTTTATCTTGTGGGGGCTTTGACCTTTGTTTCTGTTCTCGCTGTATGGGGGCTTTATCCCCAGCTTGTCATGCTGTCCTTTGATGAAGATGGTGCCCGCATTTCCGGTGTGCCAAGGCGAGCCATCAATTATGTTTTTTCCCTGCTTGTGGCGGCCACCATTTCTGTTTCCATCCGCATCGTCGGTATCCTTGTCATCAGCTCCCTCATTGCCCTTCCCGTGGCAACCGCCCTGCAGCTGAGGCAAGGCTTCAACCGGACGCTGCTGCTTTCGGTTCTTTTTAGTTTTATCGATATCATGGGCGGTCTAGTGATTTCCTATGAACTGGGGGCAGCTCCCGGTGGAATTACGGCCATACTTTCTGTGATTTTGCTGGTTGCTGTGCTCATCTATCAGGAAATCCAGGACCATCTTCAAGGAGGTGAACGGCGGTGAATGAATCCCTCAAGGCAGAAGACATTATCCGTCAATATGGCCTGAAATTGACCCAGCCCCGTCTTAAGGTCCTGCGTCTTCTTCTTAGCCGACAGGAAGTCCTGACGGCCGATGAAATCTATGAAGCTCTGGTAAAGGAAGGGACAAGCCTCAACTTTTCCACCGTATATCGGACGTTGGAGACTTTTACGGATGAAAAGATTACGGAAAAGGTCCAGATGCCCCAATCGCGGAAGGCCGGGTTTCTCCTTTTTACGATGAGCCATACCCACAACCTGATTTGTTTGGGGTGCCATAAGGTCATTCATATCCATGGCTGCCCGCTTCATGACTTTAGTGAAGACCTTGCCAAAAAGACGGATTTTGATATCGTGGGCCATGACCTGACGCTTTATGGATATTGCACGAACTGCCAAAAAAAGAAAGGTCGTGTTCATCATGACGCGTAAAGAGCAAGAAACCCTTTTTGAAAAATGCCGGACCTATCGGCGCTTTTTGCAGAAACCGCTTCCCGAAGGACTTCTTTCCTATTTGGTGGGAATTGCCCATAAAAGGAGCTGCGGCCGGAATGGACAGGTGCTGTCCTTTTATGCAGCGGTTTCTTCAAAGGCCCTTGCCGCTCTTTTGCCCCATCTTCATTGGGCTGCGGCCCTGCCTAAGGAAATCGGTACGCCTCAAAAAGAGGAGGAACCGGTGGCCCTCATTTTTTTGGTACGCCCCAAGGACGCTTCCCCCATCAGCTTGATCGATGCAGGCATTGCTGTTGATTCTATGGCGTACTGTGCTATGTGTGAAGGCGTCGGGTCGGCAATCCTCGCTGCCCTTGATCGGGCAGCTATCCAGGGGATTCTGGGCCTTGAAAAGGATCAGGA
This sequence comes from Acidaminococcus intestini DSM 21505, assembly GCF_000425045.1. Lineage (GTDB taxonomy): Bacteria > Bacillota > Negativicutes > Acidaminococcales > Acidaminococcaceae > Acidaminococcus > Acidaminococcus intestini. Next base: position 18,406 of record NZ_AULA01000005.1, read on the forward strand.
GGTCTTTCTTTGTCTTGCCCTTGGCTATCCAGCCCACAAGAGCACCGTGGTCCCTGTACCGGAAAGCGGAACCCTTGATTATTATGTGGATGAAAAAAGGAATTATTTTGTTCCCAAAAAGAACCTGTCCGATGTCATGACGGTTCTTTAGAAGGTTGGAAGCAAAAAAGCTGTCTCATTCATCGGATTTTTCGATGGATAGGGACAGCCTTTCTGTATTTGTCGTTAAATACAGAATTTTTTATAATAATGGTGCCAAAGTTTACTCTTTGATGCCGAATTTTTGGTTCATGAAATCAACAAAGAGCTTGCTGCTTTCAACTAGCTGGTAATTTTTTCGGTAATACATCCACGTGTCACGCAGGAGAGGCGTTCCCCGCTGTGTGGTCAGTGCTGTCATGGACAGCTCCGGCATTTCCTGACCGCAGCTTTTGGACAGGATGGTGACTCCTAGGCCTTGACGGACCATCTTGAGACATGTATCCATGGCATCTGTTTCAATGGTGATGCGGGGCGGCTCTTTGTAATGCGCGTACCACCAATCGTCCATGACCAGCTGCAGGGCTGGATCGGTGATATAATGGACAAAGGGCAGGTGGGGCAGTTTCTTGAGATCAATGGGATCCCTGCTGAAGACACAGAGGGGATCACGGAGCAGCCTTTTTTTGTGCTCTGACCAATTGTGTTCGCCGCGAATGATGCAGACATGGAATCTGCCTTCGAGAAAATCCTTGTAACGGTTCGTACTAAAGCCGCTTTTGAGGGAGATGTCGATGGCAGGGTACTTTTTCTTGAACTCGCTCAAAAGGCTTGGCATGTGGTACTTGGCAAATACGTTGGAGCAGGCGATGGAAAGGGAACCAAAGGCTTTTCCCACGGGTTTTGCAAGGGCGCTGCGGATTTTTTGATAGCGTTCATCCGCTTCGTTGACGTATTGGACCAGCATCTCCCCCTGACTGGTAAAAAGGATCCCTCGGGGCTGGCGGATGAAAAGCTGGCAGCCGAATTCTGCTTCGAGCCGTTTTAACCGGTCACTGATGGCGGGCTGGGAAATAAAGAGTTTTTTTGCCGTATGGGTAATGTTCTGTTCCTCATAAAGGGTCTTGATAAGAAGGAAATCCTTATCATCCATGAGGGTCCACCTCCTAAGGTAGTAGATTTCATTTTCCTTTATGGAAAACCGTGTCGAAATATAGGGAAAGCTAATTTCATTATATAGCGGACCTTTCAAAAAATAAATACAGATCCTTCGTAAAAAGATAAGGAAGCCTTGCTTCTTATCAGATACAGCGAGCTGCCGTCCGTGGCTCTGCATCAGGAAGCAAGGAAGTGCTTCCTCAAAGAGAAAGGAGAATGAATTATGCTGTTAGGTTTGGTTGGGTTTGCGATGATTTTTCTCGTCGTCTACCTTCTCATTTCAGGGAAGGTCAGTCCTATGGTCATCTTTGTAGCTGTGCCTTTTGTGGCAGCCCTCATCTGTGGCTTTACGCCAGCTCAGATTTTTGAATTCATGAAGAAAGGGGTTACGACGACCATGAGTACGGCCGTCCTTTTCCTCTTTTCCATCGTTTACTTCAGCATCATGAATGATGTGGGGCTGTTTGATCCTTTGGTGAATTTTCTTGTCAAACGAGCAGGAAACAACATCGTCCTTGTGACCATGGCAACGGGCATCATTGCTACGGTTGCCCATTTGGACGGAACCACGGCAGGAACCATGCTTATTACGGTTCCCGCTGTCCTGCCCATCTACAAAAAGCTTCATATCCGTCCAGTTGTGATTTGCTGCATCATTGCCGCCGCTATCAGTATCATGAACCTTGTCCCTTGGGGAGGACCGACCGCTCGTACAGCCATCGTGACAGGGCGCGACGTGAACGCCATTTGGCAGGAACTGCTGCCGCTACAAGGTCTTGGCATTATCCTGATTCTTGCTTTTTCTGCTTACCTGGGCATGCTTGAAAAGGCGCGCGGCGCCGGCATCAACCCGACGGGCAAAGCGGCTGAACTTACAGAAGATCTTAATTCCGATGATGGCGGCCACGGAGAGACGGACAGCATGAAGCGCCCCGAACTTGTCTGGATCAATGCCCTTGTTACGGTCGGTGTCATCCTGCTTATGTGCCTGACGAAGATTCCTCTTTATGGAGCCTTCATGATTGGCCTTGCCTTTGCCCTTGCCATCAACTTTAAAGGCGCCAAGGCCCAGGCAAAAGCCGTTTCCAACCACGCGGCTGCCGCCCTGTCGACGCCGATGATCCTTTTGACGACAGGGGTCTTTATTGGCGTCCTCAAGAATACGAAGATGATGGATGCCATGGCAAACATGCTCATTGGTATTATGCCTCAGGCCATAGGGTCTCATCTGCCGATTTTCATTGGCGCCTTGTCGGGTCCCATCGGCATGATGCTGGGCACGGACTCTTTCTTCTTTGGGTTCATGCCCCTCGTCTTGGGTGTCGGTGAAAAATTTGCCGCCAGTGCTCATGACATTGCCATGGCCATGCTCATTGGCAAGGATTTTACCATCCTTGTCACGCCCCATAACGCGACGACATTCCTTCTTTGCGGTCTTGCCGGTGTCAGCATCAAAGAACATTTGAAGTTCTGCACGCCTTATCTGTGGATCCTTAGCTGGATCACGCTGGCAGTCGCGGCCCTTATCGGAATCGTTGGCATCTGACCGTGAATCTGTCAAATGCGAAAACTGGATCCGTAATCGTCAGGCAATCTTGAAAAGATGCTAAAAAATCTAGTTGGAAGTACGAGAGATTACGGCTGGTTTATCCGTGACAAATAGACTCTGCTACAAATAGGCCCATCCGGTTCAATTGAATCGGATGGGCCTATTTGTATGGGGCCGATGATTTTACATCCCCTATTTTTCATTTCCTCTGACGCGGCCTGGTTTATTCCCCATCAGATGCGGCCATACAGGGTGGGGCGCTTGTCAGATGCGTTATCGTTGGGGCGCTTGTTATCTTTGCTGCGGTCATTTTGCTTGTCTTTCTTATCAAAGCGCTTGCTGTCTTTCTGGTTTTCCTTTTTGGGTGCTTTCTTCTTGTCTTTCAATGTGTCCTTGCGGCGTTCTGCTTCTTTTTTTGGAGCCTTTTTGACCTTTTTATTCGGGGTCTTTTCTTTGGCTTGCGGTGCGCGCCGATCTTCACCCTGCTGCATGGCGGCGGGACGATTGGGATCAAAGGCAGCAGCTTCGGCTGTCTGCATCATGCCAGCACCCATGGTTACGGCCATGCCCATGACCAAGAGGGCAGCTACATTTTTGGAAACGGTTTTCTTTACTTGCATCATATCCATGATAGGGACCTCCTTATGCGGGGATGACTGTATGACTCCCCTGCTGTGCTACGAGTATAGGTACCTTACATGAAAGTCACATGAAAATTTGGCGTATTTTTTCTTTTTTCTTCTCAAGGAGAGCGAGGCGCTTCTTTCTTTTCCTTCTTAAATACGATACAATAATAATGAAAAAACAATCAAAACCATTCGGAAATGATACGTCTTAGGGAAAAGGAGTCCAAGCATGCTGGAATTGATGTTTACCCTGGCTTTGGGAATTATTCTGGGGCTTTCGGGCCGCATGACAAGTTCGGTCAGTCACGCCCTTGGCGTGATTACGAAGATCTGCCTTTTTATCATGATTTTTTGCCTGGCTGCCAAGATTGGCTGTGATGAAGCCGTCATCAAGGTCTTGCCCCTCATTGGGCGCAATGCCTTCTTCCTTTGTTTTGGCGGCATAGCAGGTTCTTTCTGTCTCATGGCCCTCGTCGGATGGCTTCATCGGGAAGCTTTTACTCGCCTTCTGTCAGAAGGTGAAAGGAGGCAAAACTCATGATTGGGATCATTTTTTCTGCCCTTTTTCTCGGTTTTTTTACAGGGCGATTTTTCCTTGCGCCGATAGCCAAACCCCTTCTTGATACCATTCTCATGACGGCTCTTGCCGTCATGGTTTTTTGTGCCGGTGCTGATATTGGCAGCAGCCGTCAGATTGTACGCCGCTTTCTTACGGTTAAGACCTTGGGCCTGTCCCTTCTCGTCCTTCTGGCAACGAATGTGGGCAGTCTTGGCGGCGGGTTGATCATGGGGTATCTTATGGGAGTGCCTTTTCGGGATGCCCTACTCGTGAGTGCTGGCATGGGATGGTACAGCCTGTCTTCCGTCCTGCTCAGTGCCGCTGTGGGTACTGAAACGGGGACGCTAGCCTTTCTTGCCAATGCCCTGCGGGAACTGCTGACCATCCTTGGTATTCCGCTTCTTGCCCGTTTCTGCCATTTACCCCTTGTCGTTGTCGGAGGCGCGACGAGCATGGATTCAACGATGCCCATCCTGCTCCAGTGTGCTGGACGCCCGGCGGCGATTTTGGGCTTTGTCAATGGATTCCTTCTTTCTTTGGAGATTCCCCTTCTTTTTGCTTTTCTGCTCTCACCGACAGTCAGCGCTTTCCTCAATCGATAAGGAGTTTTTCATATGTATGTCATTCCCGCTTTCTTTTTCTTGATGGAATTGATATTTCTTTTTCATTACCGTAAGATCTATTACTATCACCAATGGCTTCCTAATTTATGGCGGAAGCGGACCCAAGGGGTTCGGCTGATCATCCTGTCGAGGGATATCATCCTCTATCTGTTTCTGTCCCTTGTCCGGATGCTGTACCTTCTTTATGCCATTTATATCGTCCTTTTTACCCCTTATTGGCAGCCGGGCTGCATGCTGCTTTTTTTAAGTGCCATGCCCCAGCTTGCCGTGGCCTTTCGCATTGACGGACTTACGGAAAAGGACCGGACGACAGGGCTTGTTTATCCCACCCGCTTATTTCAGGCCGTCATGAGTGGATTCGTTCTTTTTATTCTTGGTCAATTTGCTTTGGGCACGACAGTGTACTTATAAAATGGACAAAAGTCTATAAAATAAGAACAAAATGATGATTATGTAAAGAATGATAAGATGATTTTTTTAAAAATACTATTTTTATGTATAAAATATGTTGACAAAAATGTGATGTTGTATATAATAGGTTATATCTTGTTTGGCCGGTCATAGACGAATAAGGGAAAAACTCACGGAGAGCGGTGGAAGACAAGGAATCCGGCCCAGTTTCCCTCAAGGTTGCCAGCAAGGATCAAACAACGGAGGTGTTTATTATGAAATCATGGAAAAAAGTGGTGGGTGCTGTGTGCATGACCACACTGGTCGCAGCTGCCGTGGCAGGCTGCGGCAAATCGGGCGGTAAGTCAGGCGGAGGAGATACCATTAAGGTCGGCGCCCTATTCGAATTGACCGGCAACGTTGCAAACTATGGGACATCCACCCTCAATGGGTTCAAGATGGCTGTTGATGAAGTCAATGCCAAGGGTGGTGTAAACGGTAAGAAAATCGAGGTTGTCCAAGCGGATAACAAGTCGGAGCCTTCCGAATCGGGCAATGCCGCGACAAAGCTTGTTACGCAGGATAAGGTTGTAGCGGTTGTCGGACCGGCGACTTCCGGTTCTGTTGCAGCGGCAGAGCCAATCCTGACGGCCAATAAGACGCCTCTTATTGCACCGTGTGCAACGGCTCCCGCCATTACCCTTGGTAAGGACGGCAAGGCCAAACCCTATGTCTTCCGTGCCTGCTTCATTGACCCGTACCAAGGCAAGATCATGGCTGAATTTGCGGCAAAGGATCTGAAGCTCAAGAAAATTGCAATCCTGAATGATTCTTCCAGTGACTATTCCAAGGGACTGGCTGAAGTCTTCGAAAAGACGTTTACGGAAAATGGCGGTCAGATTGTGGCCAAGGAAGCGTTCCTGTCCAAGGACGTTGACTTCAAAGCCGCCCTCACCAAGCTGAAAGCTGCAAACCCCGATGCCCTCTACATCCCGGGTTACTATGAAGAAGTTTCCAAGATCATCAAGCAGGCTCGTGAAGTCGGGATTACCACCCCGCTCTTAGGGTCCGATGGCTGGGATTCCCCGAAACTGGTTGAAATCGCCGGCAAGGAAAGTACGGACAAGACTTACTTCACCAGTGCCTATACTGCACAGGATAAGGATCCTGGCGTCCAGAAGTTCATCAATTCCTATAAGGAAAAATATGGCAAGGTTCCTGATGTTTTTGCCCTTCAAGGCTACAATGCCGGTCTGGTCCTCTTCCATGCACTGGAAGAAACCAAAGGTGAAGGCGGGACGAAGCTGGCGGAAGCCATTGCTAAGACCAAGGACCTCCAAGTTGCCAATGGGAAATTCTCCTATGATGAACATCATAATCCGATCACGACGGCCCTGATCCTTGAACTCAAGGACGGCGTCCAGACCCTCGTGAAGAAAATCAACGGATAATCAATATATCTGACAGGGACACAAGCCGTGGGAAGCGCCCATGGAACCCCCTGAAAAGCGGTGTCCCGAAGCCTTAGGCACATGCAGGACTTCGGGACCCGCTTTTTACATAGATAGCCAATGAGTAAAGAAGCAAAGCAAAGCAAGGCTGGATAGAGGGATTCCTATGAAAGCAGGAAGGTGGCGTTACAGATGTTGGCAGTGGGACTGGTACTTACCGGTCTTACGACAGGATGTGGCTCCCAAGGGGCCAGGAACACCATCAAATTAGGTGGGAACCTTGAAATGACAGGAGAAAGTGCCAGCTATGGGATTTCTTCCCGTAATGGGATCGAGCTTGCTCTCAAGGAACAGAACGAAAAGGGCGGCGTCCTTGATAAGAAGGTCGAGCTTGTTGTGGCCGATAACAAGTCGGAAGCAACGGAAGCCACCAATGCTATGCAGAAACTGATTCCCCAGGACCGCGTCATTGGGGTCATTGGGCCTAATCTTTCAAGTGTGGTCATTGCATCCACCGCCGTGAGCGGGGCGGCAAAGACGGCTGATATTTCGCCCATGGGAACAAATCCACAAGTGACGGTGGATGGTTTGGGGAAGGTCAAACCCTATAATTTCCGGGCCTGCTTCATCGATCCTTTCCAAGGAACGGTCATGGCGCACCTTGCCCTCAATACGCCTAAGGTCAAACGGGCAGCCATCATGATTGACAACTCCTCAGACTATTCAAAGGGCCTTGCCCAGTTCTTCAAGAAGCAGTTTGAAAAGGGCGGCGGTGAGGTTGTTGCTGAAGAGGTCTATCTCTAGAAGGATACGGACTTCAAGGCGACGCTGACCAAGATCCGTACCCGGCAGCCTGATTTTCTCTATATTCCTGCTATTATCAAGAAGTGGGGCTCATTGTTCGTCAGGCCCGTGAATTAGGGCTTGATATCTTGATGGGCGGCGACGGCTGGGATTCCCAGCGTCTTGCGGAAATTGCTCAAGTGGAAAACCTCAACCGCTGCTGCTTTTCCAGTCCCTATTCGGCAGAAGATACGTCTTCCATCAACCAAGCGTTCGTCGCGGCCTATCAGAAGGAATACAAGGAGCGGCCCGATGTTTTTGCGGCTCTTGCCTATGATTCGGCCAAGCTTTTTCTTAAGGCATTGGAAGAAGCGGGAAGCGCGGATCCACAGAAAGTCGCCGAAGCTTTGTCCAAGACCAAGGAGATGGCCGGTGTTTCCGGGACTAAGACCTTTGGCGCTGACCATAACCCAATCAAATCGGCGGTCATCATTGAATGAAAAGAGGGGAAACAAACTTTCCGTGCGAAAGTCGATCCCTGAATGAACGTATCCATCCATAGGGCGGCAGACTTGTTCTGCCGCTGCCATTATGAAAAAAGGGAGGCCATGTCTATGGAATCTGGTTTTATGCATCAACTGCTGCAGCAGCTTATCAATGGTCTGTCCCTGGGCAGTATCTACGCACTGATTGCGCTGGGCTATACCATGATCTATGGAATCTTGAAGCTCATCAATTTTGCCCACGGTGATATCTATATGGTGGGCGCTTATATTGGGTATATTGCGACAACAGTCTTTCATCTGCCCTTTTTCCCGTCCCTTCTGATTGCGATGGCGGGGGCAGCCCTTGTCGGTATGCTCATTGAACGTGTTGCTTATCGGCCGATGCGCAATGCACCCCGCATTGCCATCCTCATTACGGCCATTGGCGTATCTTTTTTCCTTGAAAACGGCATGATCCTTCTGGCATCACCGCAGCCGCGTACGTTTTCTTCGGATTTTGCCGCGTCTGTGTACAATGTCGGGGGGCTTGTGATCAATAGCCAGCAGATCATCATCCTTGGCAGTACCATTGTCCTCATGCTGGCCCTGACGTATATTGTCAATTATACAAAAATCGGCAAGGCCATGCGTGCTGTTTCCTTTGACGCCGATGCGGCCCGCTTGATGGGCATCAATATCGACCGCGTCATCAGCATGACTTTTGCCCTGGGTTCGGCCCTTGCTGCTGCTGGCGGCGTACTGGTTGGGATCTATTATAATTCGATTGATCCTCTCATGGGGATGGCGCCCGGCATCAAGGCTTTCGTGGCGGCTGTCCTTGGTGGGATTGGAATCATCCCCGGTGCCATGGTGGGCGGCATCATCCTAGGCATTGTAGAAGCCCTTGTATCGGGCTTTATCTCCTCGACGTTCCGTGATGCAGCTGCCTTTGCCATCCTCATTTTGATCCTGCTTTACAAACCGCAGGGGCTCTTTGGCAAGAATATCCGTGAAAAAGTATAAGGAGGTGGCACGATGAATGTATTTCTCAAAGCAGATCTGAAAAAACTTGGTTTTTGTGCCGCCCTTTTTGCCGTGCTCTATGTGCTTTTGGAGATGGAAATCATCGGGGCATTCTGGGAACTGAACCTCGTCCTTATCATCATCAACATCATCCTGGCGACGAGCCTTAATATGATTAACGGCTATACGGGGCAGTTTTCCATTGGACACGCTGGATTTTTTGCGGTAGGCGCCTATATGGGAGCCATCATGACAGTCAAACTGGGTTATGATATGCCCGTTGCCCTTATCGCAGGCACCCTTTCCGCAGGCCTGTTGGGTTTTCTTGTCGGGCTGCCGACCTTGCGTCTTAATGGGGACTATTTGGCTATTGCGACCTTGGGTCTTGGTGAAATCATCCGCATCTGCATTCTCAACATCGAGTATGTAGGCGGCGCGTCGGGCCTTATGGGGATTCCCCGCCTGACGACCTTTCCCCTGGCCTTTTGGATCATGATTGCAATCCTCTTTTTCATCAAAAACTTCAAGAATTCCGCCTATGGCAGGGCCTGTCTTGCCATTCGTGAAAATGAGATTGCCGCTGATACGATGGGCATCGATACAACCTGCTACAAGGTTATGGCCTTTACGCTCGGTGCGTCTTTTGCCGGAACAGCAGGCGTGCTCTTTTCCCACTATTTCTTCATTGCCCATCCAGCGTCCTTTACTTTTATGAGAAGCTTTGACATCCTGACCATGGTGGTCCTGGGCGGCCTTGGATCCATGACGGGGTCAATTACGGGTGCCATTGTCCTGACCTTTATCTCGGCTGCCCTTTCCGATTTTCCGGAATGGCGTATGCTCATCTACTCCATCGCTATGATTGTCCTCATGCTCTATCGGCCCCAAGGCCTGTTTGGTGACAAGGAACTGTCCCTTGCGATGATCAAGCGCTTCAAGAAGGGAGGAAATAAATCATGACGGCAGAAGATAAAAAACGCCTCCTCGATCTTGATAATGTCTCCATCGTTTTTGGCGGACTGCGTGCCGTTTCGAACCTTTCCATGCATATCGATGAACACGAACTCATCGGTCTCATCGGACCAAACGGGGCCGGCAAGACAACGGCCTTTAACCTTATTACAGGGGTCTACGTCCCGACAGAAGGGGATATCACCTTTAATGGGGTCCGCATCAATGGCAAGAAATCCTATCAGGTCACGCAGCTGGGGATGGCCCGGACTTTCCAGAACATCCGCCTTTTTTCGGAGCTGCCCGTCATTGATAATGTGAAGATTGCCTATCATATGCATATCGGGTACAATCTTCCTGAGGCTATCTTCCGGACCCGTAAATATGTCCAGGAAGAGAATGAGGTCACGAAAAAGGCCATGGAGCTCCTTACAATCTTCCATTTGGAAGACCATGCCTATGACCTAGCAAAAAACCTTCCCTATGGGGCCCAGCGCCGCCTTGAAATTGCAAGGGCGCTTGCGACGGAACCTAAGTTGCTGCTTCTTGATGAACCGGCGGCGGGCATGAATCCGCAGGAAACGAAGGAACTCATGGAAATGATCCGCTGGCTCCGCGACCATTTCCACTTGGCTATCCTGCTGATTGAGCATGATATGGGCCTTGTCATGGGAGTTTGCCAGCGCATCTATGTCCTGGAGTATGGACTTTGCATTGCGAGTGGAACGCCGGATGAAATCCGCCGTAACAAACGGGTCATTGAAGCTTATTTGGGCGAGGAGGTGTCATAATGCTGGAAGTCAAGGATCTGGAAGTTTATTATGGTGCCATCCATGCCGTCAAGGGCATCAGTCTGCGTGTCGAAGATGGGCAGATTGTGACCCTCATTGGGTCAAACGGTGCTGGCAAGTCGACGACGCTCCATACGATTTCGGGCCTCATCAAACCCCGTTCAGGCAACATCCTTTTTGATGGGACGGATATTACGGGGACGCCGGCCCATAAGATTGTCGCCTCCGGTCTCGTCCAGGTGCCGGAAGGGCGCCACGTCTTTGCCAATATGTCCGTTATGGAAAACCTCGATATGGGGGCGTATCTCCGCAAGGACAAGGACGGCATTGAAAAAGATAAGAAGAAGGTCTTTGAGCTCTTCCCCCGCCTTTTTGAACGAAAGAACCAGCTTTCAGGGACCCTGTCCGGTGGGGAGCAGCAGATGCTTGCCATGGGACGGGCTTTGATGGAACGGCCCCGTGTCCTCTTGCTGGATGAACCGTCCATGGGCCTTGCCCCGCTTCTTGTCAAGGAAATCTTTTCCATCATCAAGACCATCAACGAGGAAGGCACGACGGTCCTCCTCGTCGAACAAAATGCCAATATGGCCCTGTCCATTGCTGACTACGCCTACGTCCTTGAAACGGGACGCATCACCCTCAGTGGGCCGGCGGCTGATCTTTCTGCCAGTGAGGCCGTCCGCAAGGCCTACCTGGGCGGCTAAGGAGGAAATAACATGCGCATAAAAGAAATCATGACACCGACAGTGATCTCCATCCGCAGTGACCAAAGTCTTCTGGAAGTGCGGGAACTGATGCTGAGCAATAACCTGCGCCGCATCCCGGTTACCGATAAGGAAGGACTCCTTATGGGTATCGTTACGGACGGGGATGTTTCCCGGGCTACGCCGAGCGATGCAAGTGTGCTGGACCGTTATGAGGCCAATTACCTGTTGGGAAAACTTAAGGTCAGCGATATCATGACCAAATCCGTCTGGACAGTCCGGGAATCGGACAGCGTCGAAACCGCCGCCTACCTGCTGTACACCCATAAAGTTGGGGCCCTGCCTGTTGTAGACGGGACGAACCATATTACGGGTATCATTTCCGATACGGATATCTTTAAGGCTTTTGTAGATATCATGGGATATAATCAAACATCAACGAAGGTTGTTATCGATACGAAGGATAAAGTGGGTGTCATTGCCGAACTATCCCAGATCTTTACGGAAAGGGGGGTAAACATCATCTCAATCCTCTCCCGGACGCTTGCTGGCGATGAACGGGAAGTCACAATCCGCGCTGATCTCACGCAGGCCATGGATATTGTGGAACGGATCCGCGATGCCGGCTATGATATCAAGGAAGTTTCGACCTTGAGAGTGGAGGCAGGCCATGAAGGATGATGTTGCGCTCCACACAGGAGATGTCGTACGAATGAAAAAGGCGCATCCCTGTGGCTCTTATGAATGGGAGATTACCCGTACGGGCATGGATATAGGCATCAAATGCCGGGGCTGTGGCCATTTTGTGATGCTGCCACGAGCCAAATTTATGAAAAGCGTCCGTGATATCCTGGTTCATCAGGAAGAATCATGATAGGTAGCAAACAAGCCCCCGCCGCACGGTTGGGGGTTTTTGTGTGTTCAAAGGGCAGGAAATAAAGGCTGTGAAAAAATGAAAGATCCATTTCTTTGCCGTCTTTTTTCTTTATGTATTGAGCTGACCCATAAATACGAAATGTGTCTAAGACAACATAGCTGTTGTGCAGAAAGCAAGAGGGAGAATAGGAATGCGAATCATTCCAAGCGCCATCGTTATCTTTTAAAAGACCAGCCCCTTGCAGCAGCCAAATAAAAGCCAAGAGTCTTAACCCAAACCTGCGCTTACGTTGCAGGATAAGCAATGAGCCCCTTGCGTTAGCTAAGGCAAGGGGCTCATATTCTGCCTCAAATCGGTCTAGTTGTTGGGCTGATTTGAGGCAGCTCCGTTGACGCTCAGTAGCCAATGACAAACCCAATGGCCACCATGATGGCCTGGACCCCGACGAGCATGATGAACAGCGGGGTAAAGAACTTCCACCATTTCATCATGGAAACGCCGGCAATGCCGCAGGCGATGGGAAGCGTGGTTGTAGGCCACATGATGTTGGAAAGGCCGTCACCAAACTGGAAACAGAGGACGGCAAGCTGGCGGCTCATACCGAGCAGGTCTGCCAAGGGGGCCATGATTGGCATGGAAACAACGGCCTGGCCGGATCCGGAGGGGATGAGGAAATTGAGGAGGGTCTGGACAATCAGCATGGCTTCCGCAGCGGCAAGCTGAGGCAGCGCGGACAGGGGCATGAACATGCCGTAGACGAAGGTGTCCATATATGGCCTGTCTGCATGACAATGAGGATGCCACGGGCAAAGCCGATCATCATGCAGGCTGCTGAAATGTCCCGGAAGCTTTTTTCAAGGCTGCGGGCAATCTGGTTCGGATTCCAACCGACAAGGATGGCGGAAATGAGTCCCATGATCATAAAGAGGGCGGATAGTTCCGTAAAGTACCAGCCGTAATATTTGCAGCCATAGACCAAGGCAATGACCCCAGCGAAAAAGACCAGGAGGATGAGGATATGACGGAAGGTGAAGGGATGCTTTTGCAGTTCTTCTTCCGTGATGGCAAATTCATTCTTGGTCCCGTAGACAAGGCTTTTTTGGGGATTCCTAGCTACCTTGAGCGCGTAGCGGATGGTATAAAGGGAAGCCACGGCAATCATGGCAAGGTGGGAGAGAATCCGAAAGCCCGAGCCGCTCATGATGGGAAGCTCCGCAATGGCTTGGGCCGTTCCTACGGTGAAGGGGTTCATAAAGGCACCTGCATAGCCGATGGCTGTGGCACAGGAAACGATGGCAAGGCCAACGATGGCGTCATATCCCATGGCAATGGTGATGCCTACAAAAATTGGGATAAAGGGCAAGGCTTCTTCGGAAATTCCAACTGTCGAGGAGGCAAAGCTGATGACTGTCATGAAAAGGGGAATGATGAGGACCCGCATCCTGCCGCGGACCACGCGCAGGAGCTTGGCAACCAGCCCGTCAAAAGCACCGGAGCCAATGATGAGGCCAATGAAGCCGTAGGCAATGAAGAGAAAGAGAATGACCGGCGCCGCGTCCTTCATGCCAAGGTAAATACACTTGAACATTTCAAAAAAACCGACCGGATGGGCTTTGACAAGGTGATAGGTACCGGCCTGGACAATCTTTTGGCCCGCACTGTTGGTGACGCGGTTAAAGTCGCCAGCCGGCAGGATCCAGGTCATGATGGCTGCAAAGACAATAATGCCAAACAGCAGGACAAAAACATGGGGCAGGGCCCACCGGGAATTTTTCTGATCGGGGGTTTTTTCCGTTTCTTCAGACATCGGTCATCCTTCCTTTCCTGTAACGGATTGCTCAAATTCTTTTTGCACGGCCACACGGTATCCGGCGTCGTTAAACACGGTCAGGACCATTTCCGCGATGACGGCAGCCCCTTTGGCCATTTGATCTAAGGCGTGGGGGGTTATAGTGGCATCACGCAGGGCTGTCGAGTGGCCGGGACAGGCCTTGTCCGAAATCGAGATATAGGCATGGAGCGTCGGACAGCGGTAGCTTACATTGCCGGCATCTGTCGAGCCGCCCGGTGGCAGGGGGTCCCCAACAGGTTCCCCATAGGAGGTGAAGAGTTCCTTAATCTTTTCTTCTAAAAGAGGAACCCGCACCATGTCGTCAAAGTCAGGCCCTGCGAGGGTAAATTCCACACTGCAGTCAAGGGCAAGGGCGGCTCCTTTGGCACAGTTTTTGACGATCTGGTCCAAGCGTTCAATTTCCCGTTTGACAGGATAGCGGAATTCAAAGCGGAGGGCGGCCCGATCAGGCACGACATTGGGGGCCTTGCCGCCTTCAGTGATGATGCCGCTGGCAATGGTAAAGGGATGGAAGGAATCCCGTCGGGCGTCTACCAGATCGAGAAATTTGCGCAGGGCAGTCAGCGCGTTGTGTCCATCCCAAGGATCGCCAGCCGCATGGGCCGTTTTCCCCGTAAAGGTGATTTCGTAGGCACGCAGGGCATTGGCCTGCGTATTGGTGCGGCTTATGCCGCCTGACGTGCTGTGCATCATGATGGCAAGGGCATCCCCGTCAAAGACTCCTTCTTTGGCAAAGATGAGTTTGGCGCCAACGGTTTCCTCCGCCGGTGTCCCAATGACTTCGAGCGTCCCGTGAAATGCGTCTTCTGGAAGCTCACTAAGAACAATGCCTGCAAGAACCGACAGGGGACCATGCAGGTTATGCCCGCAGCCGTGACCAATGCCTGGCAGGGCATCGTATTCGACCATGATGGAACATTTTGGACCTTCCCCTCGTTTCAGTGTGGCGCGAAAGGCCGTATCATAGCCGAGCTCTTTTTCCATAAAGGGGTATTCAATGGTAAAGCCATAGGGGGCAAGGGCATCAACAATGGCACGGCTGGAAGCGGTTTCTTCCATGGAAATCTCCGGATGGTCATAAAAGGCGCGGACCAAGGTTTCGGCTTCTTTGCGGTGTTTGGCGACTTGTTCTATGATGATTTTGTTCATGATAGACTTCCTTTCCTTTTAATGGCTTCAAGACCTTGTCCTGATGCTCAGTTTTTGATACGTCCCATGATAGCACAAAGTACCTTACTAAAGTAAAAATTTCCTAAAAAAGGGTAATTCTGACAATACCTTTCTTGAAAATCGTATCAATTGGTACAAGAAAAGCCTTTCTCTTTTAGTGGCCGATTTTTCTAAAAAAGAAAAAAATAGAAGAAAAGGGAAAAAGCTTTGTCCTTTTTATGCGGACATTAAGGAAGGATTTTCTGCAATCCCCTTTATTTGAAGGTTTTTGAAGGATGCCGGGAGGCTCTTTTTGGGAAAAGTGGACAGTTTTGGCAAAAAGAGAAGAAAAAGAAAGAAAAATAACGATATTATTACAAATGATACGATATTATTGACATAATTCTGAAAACTGGATACAATAGAGTCATGAAGTTTTAGAAATCCCCTTTATGATGGGAATGAGCTTCCTTTTTTTGAAGCTTGCTGACGAATTGGGATGCAGCCTTCAGCCTGCTGTTTCTTTTCAGCCCTGTCATTTTGGAATGGACATATAGAGGAGGAATCACGATGGAACTCAAAGAATCCGTTGCTCGTCAAAAACAAGCGCTGCTCAAGACCCTGTCGGAAGCAATCAAGATCCGCAGCGTCCAGGAAGAAGCTAAACCGGGAATGCCTTTTGGTGAAGGCCCTGCCAAGTGCCTTGCTTATATGCTGAAAGTCTGCGAAGACATGGGCTTCCGTACCAAGAACGTAGATAACTACATGGGTTGGGCCGAAATTGGCGAAGGTGATGAAATGGTGGCCATCCTTGGCCATTTGGACGTCGTTCCTGAAGGCAAAGGCTGGGATAAGGATCCCTACAGCGGTGAGGTTGATGACACGAATGTCTATGGACGCGGTGCCATGGATGATAAGGGGCCAGCCATTGCGGCGCTTTATGGCATGAAAGCCATCGTTGATGCCGGCCTGCCCCTGAAACGCCGTATCCGTATCCTCTTTGGAACAAATGAGGAAACCGGTGCTGCCGATATGGATTATTATCTCGAAAAAGGCGGAGAGGTCCCAGTTTGCGGATTTACGCCCGATGCAGAATATCCTCTCATCAACGGGGAAAAAGGAATCGTCAATGCCGACTATACGACGCACTTCACGCAGGATGGCGAGGTAAAGCTTGTCCGTATCCAAGGCGGTACGGCCTACAATATTGTTCCTGCCCTGTGTGAAGCGGAATTTGCTGCGCCCAGTGAAGAAGCTAAAGCGCTTGTCTCCCGCTTTAATGGGAAAGACGGAATGACCGTCGAACTCACAGAAGGCGGCTTCAAGGTTACGACCCACGGTAAGGAAGCACACGGTTCCCATCCGGAACTGGGTGAAAACGCGATTGGCAAGCTGCTCCTTGGCATCAAGGAGTTCCCTCTGTCCAAGGGCCTCCAAGAGGCGGTGACTTTCCTTGCTGACAAGATTGGGATGGATCCTTATGGTGAAAAGATTGGCATTGGTCTGGAAGATGAAGTGTCGGGCAAACTGTCCTTCAACATGGGTATCCTGGAAGGAGATGCCGATCACCTGACCGTAAAGATCAACTATCGGTATCCTGTAACAAAGACTTATGAAGATTGTGCTCCCAAGCTGACCGAAACCTTTAAGAAGGCTGGTTTTGAACTGACCAGCGAAGAACACAAGGGTGCCCTCTACGTAGATGAAAAGACCCCTTATGTCCAAACCCTGCTCGATGTCTATCATGAAATGACGGGTCTTACGGGCGGCGCCATGAGCATCGGCGGCGGCACCTATGCCAAGGCCATTCCTAATATCGTTGCCTTTGGACCCATTTTCCCGGGTGATACGGTTCGTGAACATCTCCCCAACGAATTCTGGGAAATTGAGATCCTCATGAAAAATGCCCAGATTTACGCCGAAGCTATGTATCGTTTGGCTAAATAGGCTTGACCCTGCTTTCTTCATCCGGCACTTTGGCATTCCCTGTCTAATCGTACCCACATAGATCCCTTTCCTACGAACCTTGTCTTCAGACTGCAACTTTTTCTTACATCAAACCCCATTTGATTTTCGCTGGGGTACCGGATGATGTCTTATTCTTGCAAAAAAGCTGCGGAGCGTTTGCTCCGCAGCTTTTTTGCTTTTTAGTACAAGCCGTTATTTTGCTGTTTGACGCGCCAGCCATAAAGCCTGCTGTACCCGTTCCCTGGCCTGCCGAAGAGAAATTCCCTCAGTTGCGGCAAGCTGTGACAGGTCCTCATATTCTGCCTTTTCTCGCGATATACCGTAGCCGGAAGCCCGTTTGATATGAATTTGCTTTCCTTCAACAGAAATAGAATAGGTGGAACGCTCCATTTCGTAGCGGGAAAAAGGATATTCCCGGACGCCCAAGGTAGAGGTGTGGGCAAAGAGGGTCCGAACAAGGGCAGCCTTGTCCGTTTCTTCACAAAGGACCGTCAGGGCAAGGGCGGGGCGGGATTTTTTCATGTAGATGGGAGTCATGTAGGCGTCAAGAGCCCCGTTTTTGCGGCATGCTTCCATGGCAAACGCAGCTTCCTCGCCTGTCATATCATCAATTTGGCAGGTAAGATGCCATAAGCTGCGGACCTTTTCCCCCGTTTCTCCCAAAAGGGTACGGAGTACATTGGCCACGGGATAGACCTTGTGGCCGAGTCCATAGCCAATGGCTTTTGTGGTCATGACGGGAAGGGGACCAAAGTGTTGAACGAAATGCTTCAGGATGGCTGCTCCTGTCGGTGTGCATAGTTCCCCTTGAATGGTCCCGCCGTAGATGGGAATCCCTTCGAGCAGGTAGCCCGTGGCCGGCGCCGGTACGGGAAGGATGCCGTGGGCGCAATGGACGAAGCCAGAGCCAATGTGGATGGGAGAGGCCATGATCTTTTCAGGCGCCAGATCATGGATGAGGTAGCAGGCCGCCGCAATATCGGCAATGGCGTCAAGGTTTCCGACTTCATGGAAATGAATCTCCGAGACTGGTTTTTGATGGGCCCGACTTTCAGCTTCGGCAAGGGCATCATAGACAGCAAGGACATCGGCCTTGACGGAATCTGTCAAATGAAGGTCCTTTACAATGGCTTTGATATCGGACAGGTTATGATGGGAATGGTGATGGTCGTGATGCCCAGGTTCCCTGTGTTCATGATGGTGTGTATGTTCATGGTGGTGCTCGTGATGCCCTGCGTCCCCGGTTGGTACAGGGCCCGTAGGAGAAAGGCCCGCAAGGGCTTCATGGTCCAGGACATCGAGGGTCTTTTCCTCCTTGCCACCGATTAGGACACGCATCATGAGTCCGGAAATTCCGCAGTTTTCCCCTCGAAGAAGGGTATAGGTAACGTTGGGGATGCCTATGGCATTCAGGCGGGGAAGGATTTCCTCTGGATGGGGATAAAGGGAAAGGAGGGAAGCTGTGATCATATCACCGGCAGCTCCCATAGAGCAGTCAAAATAGAGCAGTTTCATGAGTTTGTTCCTTTCACATGGTTGATGAGGTGGGCCTGGTAGGCGGCACCAAATCCATTGTCGATATTGACGACGGACACGCCGCTGGCACAGCTTGTCAGCATGGCACAAAGGGCCGTGACGCCCTTGAAGTTAGCTCCATAGCCAACGCTGGTGGGGACGGCAATGACGGGACAGCGGACAAGGCCGCCGACAACGCTGGCAAGCGCGCCCTCCATGCCCGCAATGGCAATGATGACGGAGGCTTCCATCAAGTCATCGAGATGGCTAAGAAGGCGGTGGAGACCAGCAACGCCCACATCCTGGATGGCTTTGACCCGGTTTCCGAGCGCGAGGGCTGTGAGGCGTGCCTCTTCAGCTACGGCAAGGTCACTGGTTCCGGCTGAAAGGATCAGGATGGTTCCATGCCCCGTTGGCTCGGGAAAAGAACCTAGGATGCCTATGCGTCCCGTCGCTTCGTAATGGAGGGGCAGGGTCTTTTGAATCTGTTCGGCTTTTTCTTGGGACAGGCGGGTAATGAGGACAGGACTGTCACTTTCCTTTTTGAGGACTTGGGCAATGCCTTCAATCTGCGCGGCGGTTTTTCCGGCTCCGTAGATGACTTCCGGAATCCCTTGTCGCTGGCCCCGCTGCGTATCAACTTGGGCATAGCCCAAATCGACAAAGGGTGCCTTGCGCAGGCTGAGGGAGGCCTCTTCAATGGACAGGGTTCCTTCCTTGACTTGCTGAAGAATCTTTTCAAGGGCAGCCATCAGCGCACCTCCAAATCCAGGAAGACCCCGTCATAGCGGGTTCGGAGCACGGCAAGGATATCCTCCCTGTGCTGTAAGAGCAGCGGGATCTGAGCTTCCTTTACCTGCAGCTTGGCACAGTCAGCAAAGAGCCGGACCCGAAAATCGGAAAGCCCAAGGCCCATGAGGTAGGTCTCCGCCCATTCAGTCCGTTCCAATTTTTCTTTCGTAATGGGTTCCCCTGTGGGAATCCGCGTGGCAAGGCAGGCATAGGAGGGCTTGTTCCAGGTGGGAAGCCCTAGGGCCCTGCTTCTTTCCCGGATCAAGGATTTGGTAAGGCCGCACAGGCGCAGGGGTGAAAGGACGTCCAGTTCTGCAAGGGCTTTCATGCCCGGCCGATCGGAAGCGTCATCGGAGGCGTTTGTGCCGTCAAGGAGAAGATTGTAGCCGTCTTTTTTGGCGGCTTTCCAAATGGTGGAAAAAACGGCTTTCTTGCAAAAATAACAGCGGTCTTTCGGATTTTGGACAACGGTTTCATTTTGCAGGACATCAATGGGAAGGAGCGTGTGAGTAATGCCAATCTTTTTTGTCAGCGCTTTGGCCCCTTCCAGCTCAAAGCGGGGGACAAAAGCGGAATCAATCGTATAGGCATGGACAGACTGGGCATACTGGGCCGCGGCTGTCACAAGATAGGTAGAGTCCACACCGCCTGAAAAGGCAATGGCAACTCGGGGATGTGCCTCAAAAAAGGCTTTGAGGTCCATGGGAATCACTCCTTTTTAAGGACTTTTTTCTGTCCCCATTATATCATTGATGAGCTGGATTTCAGGAAAAAAGAAGCGTGAATTTTTTT
The DNA here is from genome assembly GCF_000425045.1 of Acidaminococcus intestini DSM 21505. Taxonomy (GTDB): domain Bacteria; phylum Bacillota; class Negativicutes; order Acidaminococcales; family Acidaminococcaceae; genus Acidaminococcus; species Acidaminococcus intestini. The sequence goes on from NZ_AULA01000005.1 coordinate 38,423, forward strand.
AGACAGGCCCTCTATCAATTAATGCGTTAACCATAGTAAAATGCTAGGTTGACTAAAGGCTGGCGGCGCCGTAGAGTAAAAAGGATTTCGAATCGAGGTGAAACCATGCAAACAAGAAATCTACGTGAACTCGTCCTCTCGAGCCTCTTTGTAGCGCTTATTGCCATCGGTGCCATTATCCGTATTCCTCTTGGCTCAACGGTCTATACCCTACAGTTTTTAGCCACCCTTCTTGCCGGCGCCTTGCTAGGCGGCCGCTTAGGGGCGCTTGCTGTCCTGACCTATACGGTGATGGGCCTTGTTGGTCTGCCAGTCTTTGCTTCAGGGGGCGGCCCCAGCTACATCCTGCAGCCGACTTTCGGCTATCTTGTGGCTTTCATGCTTCAGGCTTATGTTGGGGGAACGTACATCCGGCGCAGCGGCCCGATTACGTTCAAAAAGCAGCTGACAGCGCATCTCATCGGCCTTGTCATTGTTTACACCGTAGGCATCGCTTATTTTTATGCAGTGAGCCGATATTTGCTGCAAAGCACCATGACTTTCGGTGTCATGCTTTGGTACTGTGCGGTGCTGCAGATTGTCCCCGACCTTGTCATTTGTGCCGTGGCCGCCCTTATTGGGGAGCGGGCCTACCGGATCGGTCTTTGGATCAAGTAAAAAAGGAAAAGAAAGAAGGAAGAACATGGGAAGAGGATTGTTTGTTACAGGTACAGGAACGGATGTGGGAAAAACTTTCGTCACAGCCCTCATGGTGAAGAAACTGAGGGAGCATGGGTATGACGGAAGCTATTATAAAGCGGCCCTGAGCGGAGCCGAAACAGGAAAAGACGGGGGACTGATTCCCGGCGATGCCCAGTTTGTGAAAATGGCGGCCGGGCTTTCCGAAGCGGCGGGGGATCTTGTGACCTATATCTACAAAGAGGCCGTATCACCTCATCTGGCCTCCCGCTGGAATAAGGATTCCATTGACCTTACAAGGATCCAGGAAGATTACGCCCGCCATTTGGCCCGTCATGACTATCTGACTATGGAAGGCAGCGGCGGCATTATTTGCCCTCTTTCTTGGGAATCGGAAAAGCGGCTGCTGCTCGAAGATGTAATCCTTGCCTTGAAGCTCCCTTGCGTCATTGTGGCGGACGCAGGTCTTGGAACCATCAATGCGTCGGTTCTTACGGCGCGTTATCTGAAGGAACGGGGAATCCGTGCAAAAGGGTTCTTCTTTAACCATTGGGATGAGACCGATCCCATGCAGCAAGATAATTGGGCCATGACAGAGGCGCTCACGGGGCTTCCCATCCTTGCCGGCATCAAGGACGGCGATAGGGATCTTTCCTTGTCTGCAGACCGCCTTGCCGCCCTATACGAATAAGAAAGGAGCTATTCCATGAATGATTATCAGCAGCGGGATCTTGCTCATATCTGGCATCCCTGCTCCCAAATGAAAGATTATGAAAGCCTGCCGCCCCTTTTTGTGGATCACGCAAAAGGGGCCTGGCTCTATGATGAAAAGGGGAAGGCCTATCTTGATATCATCAGTTCCTGGTGGGCCAATCTCCTGGGGCATGGCAACCCCGTCATCAATGAACGCATCAAGGCCCAACTGGAAAAGCTCGAACATGTGATCTTTGCCGGCTGCACCCATGAAGCGGCCATTACCCTTACAGAAAGGCTCCTGCCCCTTTTGCCTAAGGGGCTGACAAAATTCCATTTCAACGATAATGGATCTTCCTCGGTTGAGGCCGCCCTCAAGATTGCCTTCCAGTATCAACTCCAGACAGGCCACGGTGAACGGACCCGCTTCATGTGCCTTTCCGATGGGTATCACGGCGAGACCATCGGGGCCCTTTCCGTAGGGAGCATGGATCAATTTGCAAGGCTCTATCAGCCCATGATGATGGATAATATCCATGTAAAGGCCCCGGACTGCTACCGCTGTCCTTTTCATAAGACGCGGGAAAACTGCCAGGGAGACTGCATCCAGTACGCGGAGGAAACCTTTGCCCAATCTGCCAAGGAAACCTGTGCCCTCATCGTGGAACCACTCCTGCAGGGCTGCGCCGGTATGCGCGTTTATCCGGCTGTGTATCTGAAAAAACTGCGGGCGCTGTGCGATGCCTATAATGTGCTTCTTATCTGTGATGAAATTGCCACGGGATTTGGCCGGACGGGAAAACTATTTGCCTGTGACCATGCAGGAATCACGCCGGATATCATGACCGTTTCCAAAGGACTTACCGGCGGTTATCTGCCTATGTCCATCACGCTCACGACGGATGCTGTCTACAATGCTTTTTATGCGGATTACAGCGAGCACAAGGCTTTTGTCCACAGCCACACGTATGCAGGAAATCCTTTGGGCTGCGCGGCGGCTCATGGCGTCTTGGATGAACTTATGGACCATGGTGTCCTCAAAAAGGCCCAAACCCTTGCCCCCTGGCTTACGGAGCAGCTTACCCAGCGCGTAGGGGAACATCCCCATGTCGGGGAAATCCGGCATATCGGACTGATCCATGCCTTGGAACTGGTGGCGGATAAAAAGAAGAAGACGCCGTATGATCCTTCCCGCCGCATGGGCTATGAACTTTATCAGAAAGCGCTTTCCAAGGGGCTTTTGCTGCGGCCTTTGGGAGATGTGCTCTATTTCAATCCGCCCCTTACGATTTCCCGGGAAGAGCTGACTTTTGCCCTGGATGTCCTTGAAGACGTACTCCAAAGCCTTTCTTAAGAGGCATTGCACTCTTTGGCTCAAGCTCCTATAATAAGGGCCGTACCCTTGTAAAAAAGGAGCTGATGGAAAATGGCCATCCTTGAACATGATGCCTTTATGAGTGATGAGCTGCGTCGTGTCCCCCTAAAGGAACTGACAAACCGTCTGGATTCTTTCCGCCGCGTTATGACAGAACGCGACCCGGCATGGAAAATGGCGGTCATTACGGATAAAATCGATATGTATTATTTTGCGGGAACCATGCAGGATGGGGCCTTCATCATCCGGCCGGAGGATGCCATCCTCTGGGTTCGGCGGAGCCTTGCCCGGGCCAAAAATGAATCTCTCCTGCCGGAATCCATGCTTCGCCGCATGCACAGTTTTCGCCAGCCAGCAGAGTTTTACGGAAAAGATATACCGTCTGTCATCTATTTGGATAACAAGCATACCAGCCTTGAATGGCTGGGATTCTTCCAGAAGTATTTTCCCATGAAGCAGCAGCGGGACCTGACCCCTGTCCTTGCGCAGCTGCGCAGCATCAAGAGTGATTATGAACTGGAACTTTTGACGCGGGCGGGACGCATCCACGAACAGGTTCTGATCCATGATGTGGCCCCCTTCCTTCACGAAGGCATCAGCGAGGCGGAACTGGCCGTCCGTCTTTATCTCAAGATGCTCCTTCTGGGAAGCCATGGTGTGGCCCGGACCAATCGACCGACCGGGGAAGATGTCATTGGGCTGGCCTCTTTTGGGAAAAGTGCCCTTGTCCGTACGGCCTTTGACGGTCCCGGCGGCACGGGCGGAACCTGCGTGGCTGTCCAGAGCATTGGGTCGGCCTTCCGTCTCCTTAAACGGGGTCGCCTTGTCTATCTTGATATTTCCTGCGGGGTCGATGGCTACAATACGGATAAGACCGTGGTCTATTACTATGGGGACCTGAATCGGGATCCTGACCGCGAAAAGATCCTGAAGGCCTATGCCTACTGTCTGGCCCTTGAAAAGGAAACCGTTTCCCTTTTGAAGCCCGGAGCTGTTTTTGGCGATGTCTATGATACGGTCATGGCACATTTTGATCCAGCCTACGAACCGTATTTCATGAATGGCGGCCGTTTCTTGGGCCACAGCATCGGTCTTGTTATGGATGAGACCCCCGTCATCACTCACGGTGTGAAGGATATGGTCAAGGAGAACATGGTCCTTGCCGTGGAACCGAAGATTGGCCTTCCCGGTATTGGCATGGTGGGCACGGAAAATACCTATTTCATTGGGAAGGATGGGCCTATTTGCCTTACGGGCGGCCCGGTTCCCCTTGCTGTCATCAAATGAACTCGCCAAAAAGGACACTCCGTGATACAATATAGGGCATGAGTCCAACCTGAGGGGGGAGCCTTATGGCAGATGAAGAAACCTATATCCTGACAAAAGAGGATTTCCAGGAACAACAGGAAGTCATCAAGAAACAGATCCTGGGCAACACAAAACTGGAAGGCCGGGAAAAACGCATGGCCCTTACCGTCCTGGACGGAATCGGTCAATCCGTCATGGCTGGCGGCGTCCGGCAGCACGGGATCACCAAACAGATGATGAAGGTGAGCCTGCCTATCTTTGGCAAGATGAGTGAGGATAAACGCCACAATGAAAAGGAACTGAAGGTCCTTCGGGCACTGACCATGGTGGTATATGAGGCCCTTTATGGGAAACGCCGCTGATGACAGCACTGACGATTTTTCTCATTGCTGTATCCCTGTCGATGGATGCTTTTGCAGTTTCTGTCTGCGGCGGCATGCGCCTTGCCGAGGATCGGAAATTTAGGGGCGGCCTTCAGTACGGGGCTTGGTTTGGTATCTTTCAGGCTTTGATGCCTTTTTTAGGTTATCATTTGGGCCTGTATTTTGCCGCTTGGGTAGATGCCTATGCCCACTGGATCATTTTCTTGATCCTTTCCTGGATTGGCATTGGAATGATCAAGGAGGCACATGAAGAAGTCTCCTGCAAGGTCATTACAGGACCTTTGACGATGTTGGGCCTTGCGGTTGCTACCAGCATCGATGCCTTGGGCGTCGGTGTGGGCTTTGCCTTTGAAGGGCTCGACATTGGACCTACGGTCCTTGAAATTGGGACAATCACCTTTTGTTTATCCTTTATGGGCTGTGTTTTTGGATCCTATATTGGAATGAAAGGAAAAGCCAAAGCGGAATTGATGGGCGGCCTTGTACTTGTCGGCTTAGGGATAAAGAGTCTCCTTGGCCATTACTTTTTTTGAGAGATTGAAAAACCACGATCTGGACGCTTGAGTGCGTTCAAAGATCGTGGCTTTTTTTATAGGGGATGGGAGGGGCCCCTTTTTTGATGATGGTTTCCCCAAATCGTTTCTTCAGGGCATCCACAGCAAGGCTTCGCTGGGTATTGCGGTCGCTTTTGGAAAAGAGATTTTGCTCAGAACTTTCCTGTGGGACCAAGTGGCTCACGGTTACGCCAAGGAGCCTTACAGGATCCCGTAGGGGGTTCCTGCGGGTCAGGATCTTGACGCGTTCCATGATTTCTTCATCCAGCTGCAGGGGCAGGTCAGAGGAAAGGCTTCTCGTATGGACCTTGAAATCCTGTGTCTTCATCTTTAGCGTGACCGTATATCCGGAAAGGCCAGCACTTCGAAGACGAAAGCCCACTTCTTGGGAGAGGTTCCAAAGGATTTCCAGGATGACTGCATGATCTCGCAGGTCTTTTTCAAAGGTCAGTTCCCGGCCAAGGGATTGACGCTTTTCATCAGGAATGACGGGACGGTTGTCAAGACCGTGGGCAAAGCGTAGGATGGTTTCCGTATTTTTCCCGAAAAGGGGGGAAAGAAAGGACGCGTCACAGGCGGCAAGGTCCCCGATGGTCCTGATGCCAAAGCGCGTTAAAAGGGAGGCGGACCTTGCTCCAATGCCGAAGATGCGGGAAATCGGAAGAGGGGCGATGCGTGAGGCTGCCTCGCTCTGCCGGATGATGACAAGACCATTGGGTTTTTTGAGGTCGCTGGCGAGTTTTGCGAGGAACTTATTGGGAGCAAGGCCAACAGATGCTGTAAGGCCCGTTTCCTTTTTGATGCGTTCCTTGATGCGGAGGCCAAGGGCGGGGATGTCACCTACAAGGCGTTCCATGCCTGTTAGGTCCAAAAAAGCCTCGTCAATGGAAAGCGGTTCCACAAGGGGAGAAAATTCATGGAAGATTTGACGGATCTTTTGGGACAGTTCCAAGTATCTTCCATAGCGGCCTTCGACAAAGATGCCCTTAGGGCACCGCTCCAGGGCTTCCTTCATGGGCATGGCCGAGTGGACACCAAAGCGCCGGGCTTCATAAGAGGCCGTGGAGACAACGCCCCTTCCGGAAAGCCCGCCGACGATGACGGGTCTGTTGCGGTATTCTGGATGATCCAGCTGCTCAACGGAGGCAAAGAATGCGTCCATATCAACGTGCATGATCCAGCGTGGTCTGTTGGAAGAAACGGGTTTCATTGGAGAATCCCGCCGCCTATAACGACGTCTGTTTCATCACCAAGGCCATAGAGGACAGCGGACTGCCCTGGTGTAATGGCGCGCTGGGGCTCGTCAAAAAGGATGGAGAAGGTATCGGATCCGGTCGGGGTGACGATGGCCGGCTGCGCTTCCTGTCGATAACGGACCTTGACAAGGCAGGCAAAAGGTGCGTCCGGGACCTTGCCGGAAATCCAGTTGGCTTCCTTTACGGCTGCATCGCGGCGGAAAAGAGTCTGTGAAGGACCTACAATGACCGCGTTTTTCTTAGGATCGATGGCTATGACATAAAGCGGTCCATCGGGTTGGGGAAGTCCCAGCTTCTTGTGCTGTCCAATGGTATAGTAGATAATGCCTTTATGTGTGCCGATTTCCTTCCCGTCCAAGGTGAGGAAAGGACCTGGTTGGGGCTCATAGGAAAGGATGCGCTGTACGGCCTCTGTATAAGTTCCGTTGGGCACAAAGCAAATGTCCTGGCTGTCAGGCTTGTGGGAATTGATGAAGCCGCTTTCTTCGGCAATTTCCCGGGTATGGGTCTTTTCATAGTCGCCCAAAGGAAACTGCGTGTGGGCGAGCTGTTCCTGCGTGAGGTTATACAGGACATAGCTCTGGTCTTTTTTTGGATCTTTGGCGCGGAGCAGTTCATAGCAGCCATTGCGTTTCCGTATGCGGGCGTAATGACCGGTGACGATGGTGTCGCAGCCCAGTTCCTTTGCCCGTTCGTATAGGGCGCCAAATTTCAGGAACTTGTTGCAGTCAATGCAGGGATTTGGTGTTTTCCCGAGGGTGTAGGAACGGGCGAAGGTTTCCATGACATCCCGACGGAATTCGTCCATGTAGTTAAAGACAAAATAAGGCATGCCCAGACGGACAGCGACGCTGCGGGCGTCTTCCACATCCCGGATGCTGCAGCAGGTCTTGCTGCTGCAGCCGGCATCGGGGTTGTTGTAGAGCTTCATGGTGCAGCCTACACATTCATATCCTTGATCAAGCATAAGTTTTGCGGCTACGGATGAATCAACGCCGCCGCTCATGGCGATGAGTGCTTTCATAGGGATTCCTCCTTGGCATCTATAATTGACGCATCGATGATGCGGGGAATGTGACCCATAGTGGGCCAGAATCGGCTGATAAGGTCCTTTGCGGCAATCTTGAGGGACTTATCATTACGGAAGGGATGGAAGATTAGGTCCTTTTTCGATAAGAGGATACGGGAAATGAGCAAGTGTTACGGCTTGTTTCGTATCAAAAAGCAGTTCCAAGGCCGATACAGCCCCTTTTTCACAGCAAAGGAGACGGGAAAGGGCCTTTTTATCTTTTTATCTCCAAAAGTAAGATGTCCTGCTCCAAGCGTTTCTTGAAGGGCTTTTCCTGTAAAGAACTCTCCTTCAGCAAGGAGAAACAGGAAGAACAGCTTCTTTTTGGGTGCCTCCCCAAAAAGGTCCTTTACCGCCACAGCCTTTATGGTTTCCGCAAGGGCAAGGCCTTCGTCAAGGGTCACGATGGGCGGATGAGGGAAACCCTCATAGAGAATCTTTAGCTTTTGAAGGGGACCATAGATTTGTATTTCCTTATTGGTCAGCATGGTGCAGGTTTCGTAGGGCCGTAACGTGACCGATGACAATTTCCGCAATGGTATCGATGTCTTTTTCGTCAAGGTCTGCACCAAGACTGAACCGGATGGACGAGCGGGCCTGTTTGGCTGAAAGCCCCAAGGCAAGAAGCACATGGGAAGGTTCCGGTGAGCCGGAAGCACAGGCGGAGCCTGCCGAAACACAGATGCCGTCCATGCCCAATAGGGGCAGGAGGGCTTCTGATGGGGCGCTGTCAAAGGTAATGTTGAGCGTTCCCGGAAGGCTGGGAGAAAGGGCGCCGTTTTGCCGCACGCCTTTAAGGGCCAGCAGTTTTTTCCGCAGACGCTCTTTGAGGGACCGGATGCGAGCGCTTTCCGCAGCCTTTTCCTGCATGGCTTTTTCAAGGGCTGCGGCCATACCGACAATGGCCGGGATATTTTCTGTTCCCGCCCGTTTGCCCCGTTCCTGGGCCCCGCCTTCGATGAGGCTTTCAAGCTCGATGCCCTGCCTTGCATATAAGATTCCAACACCTTTGGGTCCATGGAACTTATGGGCTGAAAAAGACGCCATGTCAATGACCCCTTTTGTAAAATCAAGGTCCATATGGGCCGCCCCTTGTACGGCATCCGTATGAAAGAGAACGCCTTTTTCATGGCACAGGGTCCCTATGGCCTCGATGGGCTGGATGGTGCCAATCTCGTTATTGGCCGCCATGACGCTGACGAGGGCCGTATCTGGGCGCAGGGCTTTTTTGACACTTTCGGGACTGACGAATCCATCTTTTGAAATGGGAAGCAGCGTGACCTCAAAGCCTTCTTCCTTGAGGCGCCTCAGACTGTGGAGCACGGCATGATGCTCCATGACGGTGGAAATAAGATGACGCTTTCCTTTTTGGGCGCCTATATGGGCCCCTGTAATCAAGGCCTGGTTGTCGCTTTCGCTGCCGCCGCCCGTAAAGGTGATTTCTGACGGGTGGACGGATAGGGCGCGGGCTGCCTGTTCCCGTGCCATAATAAGGGCGCGGGCCGCTTCCTGCCCCTTGGGATGCTGGCTTGAAGGATTGCCGTAAGCTTCTGTAAGATAGGGCATCATCGCCTTGAGGGCTTCGGGATAAAGGGCGGTGGTGGCCGCTTGATCCAAATAGTAGAACATGATGGAACTCCTTTTTTCAGGGGAAAAACTTCCTTGAAAGGGAAGGATCCCGGTTTTTGGTTTCCTTATTATACACCAAAGTGGCTGTTCTAGGTACTGCCCCTTTGCCAAAGGGACAATCAGATGGCAAGAAACGGCCATTTTCCTAGAAAAAATGCCGTGGAAAAGTTCTTGAAATGTTTCATGAAGCATGGTAAAATAGTCAAGCTGTATATATGAAAGTATATACTTCTTCTGCTCCCATCGTAGGGAAGCAAATCCAAAGGAGGAGGTGATTTCGTGAATAACTACGAAGTCATGTACATCGTAAAGCCGGTTGAAGAGGAAGCTTATAGCGCTGTCGTAAAGAAATTCGACGACCTTCTGACGGCTAACGGCGCCACTATCGAAAAGACCGATAAGTGGGGCAAAAAGCACCTGGCTTATCCCATCCAGGACATCCAAGATGGCTTGTATGTATTGACCACTTTCAGTGCTGAACCTGCCGCCGTTAAGGAATTGGACCGCGTGATGAAGATTACCGACGAAATTCTGCGTCACATGATCATCCGCAAGGGCGAGTAAGCAAGGAGGATTTGGTGTATGAATAGGATATTTTTGTTAGGCCGGCTCGTACGCGATCCGGAAGTACGGGTAACTCCTACGGAACGTACCGTCTGCACCTTTACTCTGGCGGTGGACCGTCCCTTTACTGCGAAGAACGGCCAGCGCGAAGCGGATTTTATCAACATCGTAACTTGGAATAAAACCGCTGAATTATGTGGGAACAGCTTACTCAAGGGACAAAGGGCCCTCGTGGAAGGACGCCTGCAGATCCGTTCCTATGATGACAAGGACGGGAACCGTCATTGGGTCACGGAAGTCATCGCAGATCGGGTTGAATTCATTGAAAGAAAGGGTTCGGGTTCCCCGGCTCCTTCTTCTCAAGGCAGCACGCCTTCCCAGAGCGGAAATGCCCAGAACCAAGGGGGCATGGAAAGCTTTGGCTCTCCCATGGGTTTTGACGAAGAAATCCCATTCTGATAGGAGGGAAATACATGATTAACAAGCGTGACCGCGGAAACAGAAGACCGAGAAGAAAGGTCTGCTCCTTCTGCGTTGATAAAGTCGAAGAAATCGACTACAAGGATGTCGCAAAACTGCGCAAGTTCATCACCGAACGTGGCAAGATCCTGCCGCGCCGCATTACCGGTACCTGCGCAAAGCATCAGCGTCAGCTGACGATTGCTATCAAGCGCGCCAGAAACGTTGCTCTGCTGCCGTTTACGGCAGAATAAGGAGCTTAAAGGGCTGTACAATGAAGCGTTGCTTCATTGTACAGCCCTTTTTTCTGTGCCTATGCCTTGGCTGAAAGAAGAAAAGAGACTCCACCTTGAATTTCTTTACATAAAACCCTATACTTTGAATAGATAATTGTTGATAATATATCATTTTTTTAATTGGTGGGAGGTGGATGGGGTGAACTTCCTTCAACAGACATCCCTTGGCCTGTCTTTTCTTTGGCTCGTAGGGTCCTTTGCTCCGGCCCTTGCCTCAGCGGCCAAATCCGCTCCGCAGACTTTTTCTGGAGCGGCGGGGCAAAAGGATCCTTCTTGGATCGATTTGGCGACGTCTTATGGGAACCCGTACGTTCGGGATGACGTGGATGCTTCGCTATCGCAGCAACAGCTGGCTAGCTGGTGGGAACTCTTCCATGATGACACGCTGACAGAACTCATTTCTTTGGCCCTTGAGAACAACAAAGATCTTGAAGCCGCCCGTTCCCGGCTTTCTGAAGCTCGGGCCCAAGTTGGGATCGCAGAGTCTGCCCGGCTTCCCTGGATTAATCTGAATGGGGGATGGATGCGGGGAAACGTGCCGGATCACGTGGTTGACGGGGTGCTTCCCGAAGGTCCTGTACGGGACCAGATGGGGATTGACCCGCAGGCAGACGGATCCTTTGCCGGGATTGACGCGTCGTGGGAACTAGACGTTTTTGGAAGGACGAAAGCCAAGGTGCGGGCAGCTTCCGATACCCTTCAGGCCCAAAATGCCAAACTATATGAAGTGTGGGTCAGTTTATCGGCTGAACTGGCTTTAAACTACATCACCCTGCGGACTTTGCAGGCAGAGCGGATGGTTACGGCATCCCACATTGCCAGTGAGGAAGAAACCTTGGAATTGCTGCAGGTTAACCGCAAGTCGGGGCTTCTTTCCGATGTGCCCCTTCAGCAGTCGGAATATACCCTCTATAGTACCCGTTCCCAATTGCCCGCCCTCGATAAGGAAATTGCCGGCACCCTTTCGCGGATTGCCCTTTTGACCGGCACTATCCCGGGCTTTCTTGACCAGAAGCTGCGGACACCTCAGCCGCTTCCCGATATTGATGCACGTCTTTATGGGGCCATTCCGGCGGACCTGTTGAGGCAGCGGCCGGATATCCATGCCGCTGAACGCGCTTGGGCGGCTCAGATAGCCCGGACTGATGAAGCACGGGCCGCACTGAAACCTAAATTTTCCATCCTAGGGCTGCTTGGCTTTGCGACCCTTGGCGGGGGGCTTTTCTCAGCCGGCAGTCAGGGATTTTCCCTGGTTCCCCAGATTTCCTATCCTCTGTTTTATGGCGGAGCCCTCAAAAAGAATGTAGCTGTCCAAAAGGCCGCGGAAAAGGAAAAGAAAGCCCTTTATGAAAAGATGGTCCTCAAAGCAGCGGGGGAAGTCAGATCGTCCATGGCTGCCATTGCTGAAGATCATGCTGCCGCCCTGACCCTCCAGAAAGGACGGGCCGCTTCCCATAAGGCCTATGAACTGGTCCGCCATAACTATCACAGCGGGCTGGGGACCTATCTGGATGTGCTGGATGCCCAGCGGGCCTATCTGCAGGCTGACCAGAAATATACGGTCTCTAAGGGAAAGGAACTGTCTTCCTTGATTTCCCTTTTCAAGGCCCTTGGAGGTGGTTGGGGACCGCTTGAGGAAGGAAACGGGAGCGCTGTCAAGCGTCATCAGTCGGCGCTGACAGACGGCGGACCGTATGAAGAGAAAGGAAACGAGGCTCATGAAAGAATTCATCAATAGCCTTTGGGGGAAAAAGGCCGGAAAGGCCGCTATAGGAATCCTTGCTGCCCTTTTTATCATTGGTGGCGGTGTGACCTTATATGAGCGGCATGAAGCGAAACTGGCTGCCCAGACGCTGACCCTCAATGGAAATGTCGATCTGAGGGAAGTTTCCCTTGCGTTCAAGAACAGTGACCGCATTGCTGAAATCCTGGTCGAGGAAGGGGATGCGGTCAAGAAAGACCAGGTCCTTGCCCGTCTTGATTCGGATGCGCTCCAATATAAGGTGAAAATTGCGGAAGCCCAAGTGGCAGCCCAACAGGCCGTTGTGGATAAGCTGCATAATGGGACCCGCAGGCAGGAACTTGATCAGGCTGTTGCCAAAGCCCAGGAAACAGCGGCGAATCGAGATTTTCTCCAACGTGAATATGAACGCAAGCAAGCGGCTTACGATGCGTCCCAGGGCCGCTCAATCAGTGATGAATCCCTCGATGATGTAAAAAGCAAGCTTGACGCGGCTACGGCCCGCGCCAATGAGGCCCAGGCCAATTATGAGCTTGCTCTGGCCGGTCCCCGAAAAGAGGACATTGCGTCGGGAGAAGCCAAACTGGAGAGTCTGACCCAGGAATTGAAAGAACTTCAGTATACCCTCGGTCAATATGAACTCAAGGCCCCTCAAGATGGGGTGATCCGTTCACGGCTCCTTGAAGTGGGGGATATGGCTTCCCCGCAGAAACCGGTCTTTCGAATTTCCCTCAACACAAAAAAATGGGTCCGCGTTTATGTCAAGGAATCTGATTTAGGAAAACTTCATGAAGGCAGTCAGGCCAGCGTCTATATCGATAGTTTCCCCAATCACGCGATTCAGGGACAAGTAGGCTATATTTCAGGAACAGCCGAATTTACGCCTAAAAATGTGGAAACAAAGGACCTGCGTTCGGCCCTTCTTTATGAAGTCCGGGTCTATGTAGAAGACCCTGATAATCTGCTTCGCATGGGAATGCCGGCTACGGTCAAAATCAAACTGTAAAGGGTGAAGCGTCATGGATGAGGTCATAATCCGTGCCCAAGAACTGAATAAGACGTTTTCCCTTAAACGGGGAAAACGTGTGGAAGCCCTTAAGGATCTTGATCTTACTGTGAAAAAAGGGGAGCTGACAGCCATTATTGGTCCTGATGGAGCCGGGAAAACCACCTTTATGCGGCTTATAGCGGGATTGATGGATCCTACAAAAGGAAAGCTGTGCGTATTGGGGCTGGACAGCGTCAAAGAGGCGCAAACAATCCAGCGCCGCATTTCCTATATGCCACAAAAATTTGGCCTTTATGAGGACCTGACCATACAGGAAAACATGGAACTTTATGCCGACCTTCATGGCGTGCCCAAAGAAAAAAGGCCGGAACGGTTTCATAAACTGCTGACCATGATGGGCTTGGAACGTTTTACCGATCGTCTTGCAGGCAATCTGTCAGGCGGAATGAAACAAAAACTTGGTCTGTCCTGCACCTTGGTTCGATCGCCGGAACTTTTGCTCCTAGATGAACCTACGGTCGGTGTCGATCCCCTCAGCCGGCGGGAATTGTGGGAAATCCTTCAGGAATTTGTCCATGAAGAAAATTTATCCGTCCTTGTCAGTACCGCTTATATGAATGAAGCGGCACTGTGTCAAAAGGTCTATGTCCTTAACAAGGGACAGCTTCTTTTTAGCGGGACTCCAGACGGTCTTGCGGAGGTTGCTAGGGGCCGCTGCTATGCCCTTGAATCCCCTAAAAAGCAGCCGACCCGTCTCCTGCAGGCCCAGCTCATCGATGACCGGGACCATGTGGTCGATGCCGTGCCCCGCGGCGGGAAGGTTCATTTTATCCTCCAGGAAGGCGTGACTGGTGTTCCTTATCTCGAAAAACGCGGGATCAAGGCAGAGCCGGTTCCTTCCACGCTGGAAGATGGCTTCATGATCCTTTTGAAAAAAGCGGAAGAAGATTCCCTTCCCCTTTCCCAAGCTGGTGGATCCCTTGATCAGGAAGCGCTGTCCAGCCCTCGGAACGTGAATATCATTGTCAAGAATCTGGTCCGCAAATTTGGGGACTTTACAGCGGTTTCCAATACTTCCTTTGAAGTCCATGAAGGGGAAATCTTTGGACTTTTGGGGCCGAACGGGGCGGGTAAGACAACGACCTTCAAGATGCTTTGCGGGCTATTGCCAGCAACAAGCGGTTTTCTTTCTGTGGCGGGCGTCAACCTGCGGCAGGCCCGGACACAGGCAAGGGCCCATATTGGGTATGTCGCGCAGAAATTTTCGCTGTATCGCCATATGAGCGTCAAGGAAAACCTGCTCTTTTTTGGGGGTGTCTATGGACTTGGCCCTAAAAAATTGGCTCAGCGGATTGCGGCTGTTACCCATGAATTTTACTTGTCCGATTGTCTTGACCGTAAGGCTGGTGACCTCCCGGGCGGATATAAGCAGCGGCTTTCCATGGCTTGCGCACTCCTTCATGAACCCAAGATCCTTTTTCTCGATGAACCGACATCGGGAATCGACCCACTTACGCGGCGCAATTTTTGGCGGCAGATCACGGCCCTAGCGGCTCGAGGAACCACCATCATCATTACGACCCATTTCATGGAAGAGGCTGAATACTGTGACCGTTTCATGATTCAGGACAATGGCCATCTATTGGCCATTGGAAGTCCTGCGGAAATCCGGCAAACCCTCCATAAGGAGGGGGCGGATATGGATGAAATCTTTATGACGATTGTTGAACAGGCGCGAAGGAAAGGAGAGAACTCGTGATGAATGGATTCCTGCGGCGGATGGGTGCTTTGATCAAAAAAGAGTTTCTCCAGCTCTCCCGCGATTCCAGTTCCCTTTTGCTGGGGATTGTCCTTCCCATTGCGTTGATCCTGATTATCGGGTATGGCATTTCCCTTGATATCCGGGATATTTCCACGGCAGTTGTTTTGAAAGATCCTTCTCCTAAAGCCCAGGATGCGGTGAGTTTCCTGAATGGATCCCGCTATTTTTCTCCTACTTACGTCACCTCTTTCAAGGAAGCCGAAGCCCTCTTGCTCGATCGAAAGGCCAGTGTCATTATCGATATTCCGCCGGATTTCACATCCAGGCTTTCTCAGGGCCGGGCAAAAATCTTTGTCGCTCTCGATGGGGTGGAAACAGCCACGGCCATGACGACCCAGACCTATATTGAAAGCGGGATAGCTTCTTTTTTGAGGCGGCAGAAGGGAGTGGCAGGATCGGCACAGGTCGTCCTTGAGCCCCGCATGTGGTTCAATGATGCCAATTCCAGTACCTGGTTTTTCCTGCCAGGGCTGATTATGCTGATAGTAACCCTTGTGGGCATCATGTTGACGGCTATCGTCATGGCTCGGGAGTGGGAACGGGGCACTTTTGAATCCCTTTTTGTCACGCCCGTCCGTCCTTTGGAACTGATTCTTGCCAAGATTATCCCCTATTTTTGTGTGGCTATGGTGGGGGTTTTTCTTTGTCTTTTTTTCTCGCGGTTCCTCTTTGAGGTGCCCCTTGTGGGCTCTCTTGCGATGGTAATCTTGATTTCCATGATTTATCTTATGGTTGCCCTTGGCATCGGGCTTGTCATCTCTGAAGTGACCAAGAATCAGTTCCTTGCCTGCCAGTCCTCCCTTTTGATCAGCTTCCTTCCCTGCTTTGTCCTTTCAGGGTTTATCTTTGATTTGCGGTCCACTCCGATAGGGGTCCAGCTTATCGGTGCCATCCTTCCCTTCAGTCACTATTTGACCTGCATCCGGGCCCTTTTTCTTTCCGGCACCCATTGGGGGATTCTCCTTAAGGAGGGCGGCCTGCTGCTCTTATATGGAATCTTC
Organism: Acidaminococcus intestini DSM 21505; assembly: GCF_000425045.1. Lineage (GTDB taxonomy): Bacteria > Bacillota > Negativicutes > Acidaminococcales > Acidaminococcaceae > Acidaminococcus > Acidaminococcus intestini. The sequence continues at coordinate 54,260 of NZ_AULA01000005.1, forward strand.
TTTATTGGCGCGGCCTTTGGGATGACCAGAAAGAAGGTGGAATGATGGAAGGCATACAGCTTTATTTGGAACAGCTGGCCGTCATCTGCCGCAAGGAAATCCTGGCCATCTGGCAGGATAAGGCGACACGCCTCATCATTGTCGTGCCCTGTATCATCCTGGGTTTCCTCTTTGGCTATGCAGCCAACTACAATTTGGAGAAAGCCCCTTATGCTGTGATCGACCTAAGTCACAGCAAGGAATCGGCTGAGCTGATTTCCCGTATTGATGGAACGGGATTTTTCCAGCGGGCTGTGACGCTTCAAAATGCCGAGGAAATCAGTGACTATATCAACAGGGGCGAGGTTGTCATGGCTGTTTCCATTCCTCCTGATTTTTCCAGGCGACTGAACCACGCTCAGGAAGCCCCCGTACAAGTTATTGCCGATGGACGCAACACGGTGATTGCTGGCCAGGTCATAGGCCATATGGGGCAGATCATCAGTCGGTACAATCAGGAAAGGAGCGGAAGCAAAAGCCCCGTGGCCTTGGAAATGCGGACTTGGTTCAATCCCAACCAGATTACACGGTGGTTCTTTCTGCCAGGCATCATTGGACTCTTGAGTTTTTCCCAGGTCTTTCTGCTCTCGGGCCTTTCCGTCGCCCGGGAACGGGAAGAAGGAACGTTCGAGCAGATCTTGGTGGCGCCCATTTCAGAGCCCATTATCCTCATCGGCAAAGCCGTTCCACCCATGATTGTCGGCATCATCCAGTGTACGATCCTGCTTTTTATCAGTCTTTTCTGGTTCAAGGTGCCTTTTGCAGGGTCCTTTCTTGATTTTTATGCCGCGGTTTTCTTCTATGTCCTCAGTTCTACCGGGATTGGGCTCTGCGTTTCCGCCATTTCAAAGAATATGCAGCAGGTACTCGTTTACGTCATTGTCATGATGGTGCCTATGGCCCTTCTCTCGGGAATCATTACGCCAATCCAGAATATGCCGGTCTTCCTACAGACTGTGACCTATATCGATCCCCTACGCTTTGGCCTGGAACTCATCCGGCGCATTTACTTGGAGGGGCTGCCCCTTACCAGTCTTTCCTGGAATTTATTGCCCCTGACCGTCGTCGCTATTGTGACCTTGATCCTTGCGAGCTATTTGTTCCGCCATCATACGTGAAAAAGGGGCTGTGCAGGAAGAACCAATCATTTCTTCACAGACCCTTTTACTGTAGGTGCGGGTGATGCTTTTTGAGCAAGGACCAGCAGCCAAGGCAAAGAACAATCTGGATGAGGGTTGAGCACGGTGTTGCCAGACCAATATGGAAAAGGGACACCGGTTGGAATTGGCTCAGGAGATAGGAAAGGGGAACGCGAACCCCAAAGGATCCCAATATCCCTTGAGCCATGACAAACGAGGTGAGACCCAGCCCATTGTAAAAACCAATGAAACAGAAGAGAAAACTTGTAAGAAAAGCATCAAAAGCGTAGGCTTTTAGGTAGTCTGCCGCCGCTGCCATAACGGATGGGGAAGAGGTAAACAGGCCGGCCAGGATGTCGCCGTGAAAAAAGGTGAAAAAGCCCATGATAAGGCCGCAGCCGCAGGAAAGGCCCATGGCACACTGAAGGCCCTTGATGGCACGGTCCATGCGGCCAGCCCCCTTGTTTTGTGCCGTAAAGGCCGCCATGGATTGCATAAAGGCAGCAGAGACCAGCATGATGAAGCCGCAGATTTTTTCTGAGACCCCTACGCCGGCCGAAGCATTAACCCCGAGGCTGTTGGCAATGGCGAGGATGATGAGGAAGGACAGGCCGACAAAAAGATCCTGCACGGCAAGGGGGATTCCCAAGGAAAGGATCCGTTTGATTGTTTCCTTATGGAAGGTGACATGGGCCCGCGTCATTGCAAAGGGCAGGGGCCGGTTGGAGATGAGGTGATAGGAAACAAGGACGCTGATGGCTTGGGAGAGGACCGTTGCCAAGGCCGCGCCGGCGGCACCAAAAGAAAAGACGGCGACCATAAGGAGGTCAAGAACGATGTTTGACACGCAGGCAATGGCTACGGCAATAAAGGGGGTGCGGGAATCCCCCATACCGCGGAAGAGTCCGCCAATGAGGTTATAGAAGATCATGATGAGGGCGCCGCCGCCGCAGATGGATAGATAATGGACCGTCTTCAAAAAAGCGGCTTCCGGAGCATTCATGGCGCGGCTCAAGGGGGCCGCACCCAGGGTCAATAAGAGGCTGAAGGCAATGCCGATGAGGGCAAAAAGGATCAGGGAGGCTCCTGCAATTTTGCCGCCTTCTGAAGGCTTTTTTTGACCGATCTTCTGTCCCAAAAGGACTGTCGTTCCCGTGGCAAGGGAACTGATGAGGTTCGTCACAGTCTGCATGATCTGGGATCCTGTAGCCACAGCGGAAACGTCCGTGCTGGAAGCGAACTGACCGACGATAAGAAGATCGACGGTGCCGTACATGGCTTGGAGAAAAAGAGCAAACATGACAGGAAGGGCAAAGTGGATGAGGGCGCGGGGAACGCTGCCCGAGGTAAAATCGATTCGTGAAGACATGAAAAGGCTCCTTTCTGCAGAGAAAGCGGGAATAAAAAACGCCGGATAAGAAAACAGGCATTTCAGCCTGTCATCTTATCCGGCGTACTGTTTCTTTTGAACAGCGTACCCTCTGATGAGTGAATTTATTATACGGGAGACCATCCTGGTTGTCAAGGCGTTGTGCCTTTGAAATTAAAATTCTAATTAGGAATGTTAATCATCATTAACCATCATTTTACAGAATGAAAATGGGGCAGTACAATCGAGAGGAAGAAAATTACAGAATCTTGTGATAAGTCATCAAGGCTTCCAGAAAGGCCTGGACATGGGGTGCGGTTGATTCTCCATGAGAGATGAGGGCATAGGTGTGGCGCAGGAATGGGGTTCCATCTTGGAAGGTCATGGGTGCCAGGTTTCCTTGGAACTCCGTGAGACAAATCTTGGGCAGGATGGACCAGCCAAAACCTTCTTGGATGACATCGCGGCAGGCATCGATACTGCCAAGCCATAGAGCGGCGTCAGGAACGGTGAGTTTTTTTTCAAAGAACCAGCGGTCAATGCTGAACTTGGTGTCCATATCTGTTCGGTGTCCCACATAGGGTTCTTGGCAGAGGGTTTCTTCCGTGAGGGGGTGGCAGCTCACGAGGCAGAAGGGCTCTGAATCAAGGAGAATTTTCGTATCGAACCATTTGTAATCGCCGCGGACGATGGCAATATCTAGTTTGTGGTTCAATAGATCGCTGTAGAGTTTTTCACTGTGGGAATCTATGACGGTCAGATGGACGCGGGGATACGTCTGGGTAAAGCGGCGCAGGATGGTCGGAAAATGGCGGCTCATGTAGTTTAAGGAGACCCCAATGGTGATGGATCCTGTGAGCTCATCGGCCGCTGACGATACATCTTCTCGGAAGGTTTTTTCGAGAGCAAGGACCTGCTGGCACAAGGTGACAAACAGTTCTCCTTCCCGTGTAAAGCGGACCCCTTTGCGGGAACGGGTAAGCAGTTTGCAGTGGAATTCCTCTTCCCAGCCTTGGATCATCTTCGTCAGGGCCGATTGAGTTAGAAAGGCTTCTTTGGCTGTGTGGGTGATATTCCCGTTTTCGTGGAGGCGGAGAAAATAAGCGAGTTTTTTCGTATCCATTTTCAATTCCTTTCTGGAATGGAAATTTATTATATAAAGTCGTATAGAGAATATTGTATCACAAAGCAAGTACCAAGGAGGCAAAAATCATGGCGGTAAGAAAATTCCCCTGTGTCTATATGCGGGGCGGGACGAGCAAAGCGGTGTTCTTCCATAAAGAGGATCTTCCGGAAGAGCCCAAAGCCTGGGATGAAATTTTTTTGAAAGTCATGGGCACACCGGACGTCAAACAGATTGATGGTATGGGAGGCACTGTATCTTCGACGAGCAAGGTCGCCATTATTGCCAAATCGACAAGACTCGATGCTGACGTAGATTATACATTCTGTCAGGTTGATATTAAACAGCCAACGTTGGGCTGGAATGCCAACTGCGGCAATATATCCTCAGCGGTAGGGCCCTATGCGATAGATGAAGGGCTTGTGGAAGCGGTCGAACCGATTACGGTTGTCAAGGTCTACAACACGAACACGAAAAAAATCATCGAAGAACATGTCCGCGTCAAGGATGGTCACGCCGATGTCTATGGTGACGCTACCATCAAAGGGGTTCCGGGAACGGGATCCCCAATCGATATGTACTTCATGGATCCTGCCGGTGCGGCAACGGGAAAACTCCTGCCCACGGGCAGTAAGAGGGATACCCTTGATGTGCCGGACTATGGCCCTATCGAAGTAACCATCATGGATTGCTCCAACCCAGTTGTCTTCATCCGGGCCAAGGACCTCGGCATCAAAGGGACGGAACTTATGGAACTAAACGCCAATAAGTCCGTCATGGAACATATTGAACGCGTTCGCTGCCTTGCTGCCAAGGCTTGCGGTCTTGTAGACAACTGGGAAGACGCCCGCACAAAATGCACGTCAATCCCGAAGGTTTCCATCATATCCGAACCACAGGATTATGTGAACATGGATGGGGAGACGGTCAAGAAGGAATCTATGGACCTATGTGTCCGCGGCATTTCTGTCGGCGCTCTCCATAAGGCTTATCCCATGACAGTGACGGTCTGCACGGGGGCTGCGGCACTTATTCCGGGAACTCTTGTGAACGAAATTGTAAAGCCGAAGGAAGGCCAGCATCAGTTCATGCTGGGACACGCCAGCGGTGTTACGGATGTGGATATGGAAATGGACGGTGACCGCGTCGTCAAGGGTGGCGTTCTCCGGACAGCCCGCCGCATCATGGATGGTACGGTCTACATCCGGTAAGGATAGCTAAAAAAGATTCTTGAAAAAAGGAGAGGGAACATGATCAAGTTATACGGCGAACCGACCTATGTCATGAGAAATAAAGTAATCCGCAGCGGGAAGGAGAAGGTTGGCACGACCCCTGAAACCGCGCGGAAGGGAACCATGACCTACAAGGTCCTGAAGGCCCACTGTCAGACGAACGATAGGGAAAACCTCAGCATCAAGTTTGATTCCATGGGGGTCTATGACAACACCTATGTTGGCATCCTGCAGACGGCCATTGCCAGCGGGCTCAAGGAATTTCCTATGCCCTGCGTCTTCACGAACTGCCACAATTGTCTGAACGCTGTCGGCGGTACGATCAACGAAGACGTTCATAAATACGCCCTTTCGGCGTGCAAGAAATACGGAGGCATCTTTGTCCCGCCCCATGAAGCGGTCATCCATCAGTACATGCGGGAAATGATCGTGAGTGCCGGCGATATGTCCATCGTTTCCGACAGCCATACGCGGTATGGATCCCTGGGCTCTCTGTCCATTGGCGAAGGCGGGCCGGAACTTGCCAAAGCCATGCTGGGTAAGTCCTATGCCCTGAAGTACCCGAAAGTCGTTGCCGTATTCATGACAGGAATGCCGAAACCTTGGGTTGGTCCCATGGACGTTATCCTTTCCATCATCGGCGAAGTCTTCAAGAACGGTTTTGTCAAGAACTGCGTTCTCGAATTTGTTGGTCCTGGCGTTGAGAACCTGTCCATGGATTTTCGCAATGGCATCGATACGATGACGACGGAATCGACGTGTCTGTCCTCACTGTGGACGACGGACGCAAAGACGGAAGAATACTTTGCCATCCACGGCCGTCCTGAAGATTACAAGGAAATGAAACCGGACGATGCCGCACTTTATGACAAGGTCATTGAAGTCAACCTCGATACGATTGAACCGGTCATTGCCCTTCCGTTCCATCCGAGCAATGTCTACAGCCTGAAGGAAATCATTGCCGATCCGAAGGAAGCCCTTTCCATCATCGACAAAAATGCCAAGCGCACCTTTGAAAATAACCCTAACGTCCATTGGAACCTTGCCGGAAAGATCCATGACGACGGCAAGCTCTATGTTGACCAGGGCGTCATCGCAGGCTGCTGTTCTGGTTCTTTTGAAAACCTCTATGCCGTCGGCAAGATGGCTGAATATATGAATCACGGCGTCGGTAGCTTCAACTTCAACGTTTATCCTGCCAGTCAGCCGATCATGACAGCCCTCATGGAAGCCGGGACCATCAAGACCCTCATGGACTACGGGGTCCGCGTAAAGAGTGCTTTTTGCGGACCTTGCTTTGGCGCCGGCGATACACCTGCCAACAACGAATTCTCCATTCGCCACACAACGCGCAACTTCCCGAACCGCGAAGGCTCTAACCCAGCCATGAACCAGTTCTCCTGTGTTGCCCTCATGGATTCCCGCAGCATTGCTGCAACGAGCTTTAACGGCGGTAAACTGACGAGTGCGGAAGACGTATGGCAGGATATTACCTATCCAAAGTACCACTTCAACAGCCAGATCTATGAAAATACGGTCTATAACGGCTTCAAGAAAGCCGAAAAGGATGTGGAAATGGTCTATGGTCCGGATATCCGCGACTGGCCTGATATGACGGAATTGGCAGATGACCTTCTGCTTAAGGTGGCAAGCGTCATCCATGATGAAGTCACGACGACGGATGAACTCATTCCTTCCGGTGAAACGGCATCCTATCGTTCCAATCCGGAAAAAATTTCCGCATTCACCTTGATCCGTAAGGACCCGAAATACGTGGGCCGTGCCAAGACAGTCCGCGAATTTGAACGGGCTCGGCTTAAGGGTGATGAGAAAACGGCCATGGAATACTTCTCCATCTTGGAAAAGGCCGGTATTTTCGTGCCTAAGGACCGCCTCATGAACCATACGGGCATTGGCAGCGTTCTTTATGCAAAACGGCCTGGTGACGGCAGTGCCCGTGAATATGCAGCAAGCTGCCAAAAAGTCCTAGGCGGCTTTGCCAATATCTGTATCGAATACGCAACGAAACGGTATCGCTCCAACTGTGTTAACTGGGGCATCCTGCCTTTCACCTACGGAACCGATCCTATCGACCTTCAGCCCGGTGAATACATCTACCTGTCGAACATACGCAATTCTGTGGAAAAAGGTTTGACAGAAGTGGAGGCTACGGTCATTTCTGAAGATGGGAAGACGAGAGTGATGAAGCTGAACCTTCCTGATGTGACGGAAGCAGAAAAGCAAGTCCTTCTTGCCGGTAGTCTCATCAACTTCTACAAACTGGGGAAATAAACCCAGCTATCAGGAAGAAACCTTAAACGCGCTATCAAGAGGAAACGAGGACAGAACAGGCCAGATAAAGGTCCTGTTTCCTCTTTCTTCATGATTTGATGGAAAAGAGGAGAACTGATGCAAACCATTTCACTGCTGGTCCTGATTGTAGCCATCGCCATTGGCTTTTGGAAAAACATCAATGTAGGAATCGTATCCCTGGCCCTGGGCTTTATCTTGACGGCCGCAATGGGGATAAGCGTCAAAGTCCTTGTCGCTGGTTTTCCAACCAAGCTTTTTCTGACCCTTTTGGGAACGATGTACTTTTTTGCCCTCCTGCAGGATAACCAGACCTTGGAACTTCTTTCGAGAAAAATTATCAGTTTATTTAAAACGAGGCCCTTTCTCATGCCTGTCGTGATCTATGTGGTTTCCTACGTCATGAGTGCCGCCGGGCCGGGCGCCATTTCTGTCCAGTCCGTCATGGTCATCTTTGCTGTCAGCCTTGCAGTCCAGATGAAGGCGAACCCCATCCTTATGGCCGTCATGGCCATCTTGGGGGCTGTTGGTGGGACGGCATCCCCCATTGCCCTGACGGGAATCATCGTAAAAGACCTCACGGCTTCCCTCCATGTGCCGGGCATTGCGGTTCCTGTCTTTTACGGCGTTACGGCAGCAAACGTCTTTATTGCCGCTATCTTTTATGTGGTCTTGGGCGGTTATCGGATGACCCTTGACGCGAATCTTCAGAACGTGGGCGGTGAAGCCTTTACGCGGGAACAGAAGATCTGCCTTGCTGCCCTTGTTGTCATGGTTGTCATCTTCCGTATGGATGTAGGGTTTGTCTCTTTCTTCCTTGCGTTTCTTCTCATGCTTGTCGGAGCGGCGGACAAAAAGCGTCCTGTAAAGCTTGTTCCTTGGAATGTCCTGATTCTTATCTGCGGCATCAGCGTTCTTATGAGCGTCATCAAAAAAGCAGGCGGGATCAAACTTTTGGCAGACCTCTTGGCCTCCCTTATGACGGAAGGCACGGCGGCCGGGCTCATTGCTGCTACGGCCGGTTTTATGAGCTGGTTCAGCTCGGCCAACGGCGTTGTCTTTCCAACCCTCATTCCGACCCTGCCTGAAATCATTGCCAAGGTAGGCGGCGAGCTACGCCTTGTCGATATGCTTGTTAGCGTGGTCGGGGCCGCAACGGTAGCCGGCATCAGCCCTCTTTCCACAGGCGGCAGCCTCATCATGGCGACGGTAGCCCAGAACGAAGTGGCTTCGTCGGAAGATTTGTCGAAGATGTTCCTGAAACTTTTCCTCCTGTCTTTTTGTGCTGTTATGCTTGTCGTGGTCTTTTCCCTTGTAGGTGGGACCAAACTGATTGTGTATTGATTTACTGCTGAAAAGGAGAATGCTCATGTTTGCTTACGTTGGATCGAGAACGACAAAGGAACGCAATGCCACGGGAAAAGGAATTTCCGTTTACGAAGTACATGGTCATGACTGGAAGCTCATCCAAGTCGTGGGGGATTTGGTGAACCCTTCTTTCCAATGCTTTGACGAAACCGGGAATTTCCTCTATTCCGTCCACGGTGACTTCAGCGAAATCAGTGCTTTCAAACGGGACCGGAAGACGGGGCGCCTGACCTATCTCCATACGGCAAGTACAGAAGGAAAGAACCCGGTCCACCTGTCCATGGACCGTTGCAACAAGTGGATCTATGTGGCAAACCTTGCAACGGGCACAGTTTCTGTCATTGAACGCCGGGAAGATGGAACGGTGGGCAGCTGTGTCAATCAATATGTCCTTCCTGGCAAAGAGAAAGACTATTTTTCTCATCCCCATCAGGTCCTTCAAGATCCGTCCCGGGAATATCTGCTTGTTTCATGCCAGGGTCGGGAACATGGCTTTGGACAGGTTGACGTTTTCAAGATCAACCACGACGGCACGCTGACCCCGACAGATCGGGTGCCCAGCCGCGAGATTGCGGAACCCCGCCATCTGACCTTTGCTGGTCCCAAGGGCTGTTGCTATGGTTCCAATGAAAAGGATTACACCGTCACGGCCTATCATTTTGACACAAAAAAAGGGACCTTATCCCCCTTCCAGATTGTGCCAACCCTGCCTGATACCTTCACTGATGATGGCTGGGCAAGCGGTATCGTGTCTGCTCCCGGCGGCCGTTTTGTCTATGTGTCGAATCGCAAGGCAGATTTGGTGAGCGTTTTTGCTGCAGACCCTGCAACGGGAAAACTTTCCCTGGTTCAGTGGATCCCTACAAAAGGCAAACAGCCCCGCTTCATCGGTATGGTACCTGATGGGTCTATGCTCGTTGCGGCCAATGAACTGGGCGCGTCTATCCGTATCTTTGATGTCGATCCCCAAACGGGCCGCCTCCATGATGGTGAACATGTCATTAAGACGCATAGTCCCGTTTGCGTGACTTTTGCCCTCTAACGCAGCCGGCCTTGGGAGAAAGGCCGTTGCTTATGCCCACTGAACTGGCTGCCCGCGCAGCTTTTGATGTAAAAAGGAGAATGAACATGTTATGTCCTGTACGCCTTGTGTCCTGTGACCTTCGTGATGGCCAGCAGGCCGCCATCGCGACCCGCATGACGACGGAGGAAATGCTTCCCGTTCTGAAGCCGCTTGATGAATTTGGCTTTGATGCCCTGGAAGTCTGGGGCGGTGCGACCTTTGACGCGTGCATCCGCTTTTTGGGAGAAGATCCCTGGGAGCGTCTGCGCATAATCAAGGCTCATGTGAAGAAGACGCCCCTGCGTATGCTTCTGCGGGGACAGAATCTTTTGGGCTATGCTCCTTACCCGGATGATGTGGTCGATCATTTTGTTGCCGCCGCAGCTCGTGACGGCATTGACATTTTCCTCATCTTTGACGGCCTCAACGATGTGCGCAATGTGCGCCGCGCTGCCGAAGCTGCCCTTAAAGCCGGGAAGAAGGTGGAAGCCAATCTTCAGTTTACGTCAAGTCCTGTCCACACGGTGGAATCTTTCATAAAGACGGCGCGGGACTATCTTGACATTGGTGCCACGGCCCTTCATCTCGAAGACATGGGCGGGATGAAGACGCCCCGGGAAGCGGTAGAGACCGTCAAGGCCTTGAAGGCAACCTTTGATGTGCCGGTCCACTATCATGCGCACTGTGTAGGCGGGATGACAGATATTACCTACTGGGAAGTTATCCGTGCCGGTGTCGATGTGGTAGATGTGGACACAGCTGCTTTTGCCTTGGGAACCGGGCATCCTTGCGCGGAAAGCTTGATTGCCGTCCTTGCCGGCACGGAACGCGATACAGGACTTGACTATACGAAGCTAGCGCCCATTACGGCTCACCTCCAAAAGGTGCGGCAGGCCCATCATGAATATGAATCAAAGCTGCGCGGGGTTGACATCAACGTAGTGCGTCATCAGATCCCTGGCGGGATGCGGAGCAACCTGGAATTCCAGCTTGCCCAGCTCAATGCGGAAACCCACCTGCCGGAGGTCCTTAAGGAAGTGGTCGCTGTTCGCCGTGATCTGGGCTATCCCCCGTTGGGGACACCTTTTTCTCAAATGTGCGGCGCCCAGGCTACGATGAATGTCATGAGCGGGGGCCGCTACAAGGTCCTTTTAAAGGAAGTGAAGGATTACGTCCTCGGGAAATATGGTAAAGCGCCTGGACCTGTTGCGGAAGTTCTTAAGAAGCTCGTCCTTCGTAAGGAGTTGGAACCGCTTTCCTGTCGCCCAGCTGACCTGATTGCACCGGGCTGGCAGGCGGGCGTTTCCGCAAGCCGAGACATTGCAAAAAGTGAGGAAGATATCCTTACGTATCTTCTTTTTCCGCAAGTGGGTGGGGAGTTCCTTAAAAGAAAATATGCATAATAAGCGGGACACTCAGGAAAGACCGTTTATGCGGCTAAGGGAGGCTGTCTTTTTCAGACAGCTTCCTTTTTGCGTGGATTTTTGCCAATCTGGGGGAAATGCCATTGACATTGCCATCTGAAAAAAATACACTAGGAAGATAATCCATTACAACGGAAGAAAGGAAGGATAGGAGATGGAAAAAGAAGTACCGGAACTCATCACCGTGGAAGCTGCGAGGGACAGTCACCGCTGGGTGGCCATTACAGCCCTGCTGCTTGCCATTGGTGTCATTTTGCATACCATCAGTCCCAATGTGGGCGGGGTGACGCCCAACTGGACCATTGCCATGTATTCCATAACCACCAATTTGACTCATCCTGGTCTTTTGCGCGCCCTGGGGACGGGATTTGTGGCAGGGCTTACCATTGTGCCTTCTTCCAAATCGGCATTTCCTTTGGGCAACATTGCCAGTGAAATTGCAGGGTCCTTGACAGCCTGCCTTCTTGTGAAGGCTTTTGTCTCCCTCCATCTGGGAAAATTTCGTCTGGTCCCCCTTATCATCGGCTTTTTTGCCACCCTTGTGAGTGGTTCTGTTTTCACGAACATCCTCTGTATTGTCCTGGGTCTTCCCTTTTCCACGTGGCTCAAGGTCATGCTGCCTGTCGTGCTTGTCGTTGCTGTCCTCAATGCACTCATTACCCAGGTCCTTTATAGGCCGGTAGAAAAGGTATTCCATACGACAGGAGGTGAAGACCATGAGTGACAGTGTCATCCGTCTTTCGGGATTTTATTACGCCTATCCCCAGAGCGATGTTCTTTTGAAGGATATCAATCTTTCCGTTGAAAAAGGTTCCTTTACGGCCATCGCAGGACCCAGCGGCGCCGGCAAGACGACTCTCTGCCGGGCCATGACGGGGATTGTGCCGACCTACTATGGCGGCCGCTATGCCGGGGCGGTAGAAGTGCTCGGCGAAGATATCCGCGATAAAAAGATTTCGGATCTTGCCATGCGCGTTGGCATTATGCTTGATGATTACGAAAGCCAGATGGTCTCCCTCACGGCAGGTGAGGAAATCAGTTTCAGCCTTTTGAATCACGGTTTCAGTCCTGATGAAGTCGACGCCCGCGTCAAAGAGGCCTTAAATGACGTCGGATTGCCGGACCGGGAAAACTACCAGCTTGATGAGCTGTCGGGCGGACAGCGGCAGCGCCTGCTTTTGGCCTCCGTCCTTGCGACACGTCCTGATATCCTTATCCTTGATGAACCGGTTTCGGCCATGGACCCTGATGGGGCTCGTTCCCTGTATGCCCTTGTGGACCGGATCCATAAAGCCCACGGAATGACCGTTGTCGTTGTGGAACATGACCTTAATTATCTGCTGCCCTACATGACTCATATGGTGCTTATGGAAACAGGAAAGATCAAGGTTCAAGGTCCCTTTGAGGAAGCCGCCCGCCGGGCCTTTCCCCAGGAATCACTCCGGGCCAACCTCCCTGAACTGTGGCGCATCAAACTGGGCCTTGAAGCAAAGTACCCCGTAACACTGCAGGATTGGCGCAGTGAAGCGGCAGCCCTGCAGGAACTTGCGGAACGCTTTGAAAAGGAGAAAGACCATGATTGAAGCAAAAACCGTAACCTTTGCCTATCGGCGGGGCATACCCGTCTTGAACGATATCAGCTGTACCATCCATGATGGGGAGGCGGTGGCCCTTTTGGGGCATAATGGAAGCGGCAAAACAACCCTGAGCCGTCTTTTTATGGCCCTCAATCATCCCCGCAGCGGGCAAGTCCTCATCGATGGCCGGGATATTGTCAATTTTGAACCGGCAGACCTGGCCGACCAGATTGGCTACGTATTCCAGAATCCAGACCTGCAGATCTTGGGGGATACGGTCTATGAAGAAGTGGCCTATGGGCTCGCCAATAAGAAGCTTCCTCGATCCACCATTGACCGTCAGGTGCGGGATGCCGTGGAGGCCATGGGACTGACGCCTTTTTTGGACCGTTATCCGCGGGCCCTTTCCTTTGGTCAGAAACGCCGCCTTGGCGTTGCGACGGCCCTTGCGCTTCAGCCTAAGACCTTGATCCTTGATGAAATCACCAACGGGCAGGACGAACAGGAAAAGTGTCATATGATGGCGTATCTTGGCAGACTTCAGCAGGAGCGCCATATGACACTCATCCTCATTACCCATGATATGGATATTGCCCGAACTTATACAACACGGGCCCTCGTCCTGTCCCATGGGGACCTCGTCTATGATGGCCTTACAGCGGAGCTTTTTGACGGCAAGCGTCCCATTGAGGCGTGGGGACTGAAACAGCCTATTCTTTCCCGCATCTGCGCGCAAATGAAAGTAACGGGTGTGACGACGCCGGAAGAGCTCTGCAGCAAGCTTGCGCTGAAAGGAGGCGAGGGAAAATGAAATTGACTGCGTTTACGCGCCTTGTCCTCGTCCTTGCTGTCACAGCCTGGGTCTTTTTGCTTCCTATCCCGGCTGTTGCCATGATCCTTGCCTTGGAACTTGTCATCCTTCTTTATATTAAACGGGACCGCGCCACCATGGCGGCCATCGGAACCTTGACGGTCTTTACGGCTCTCATGATTATCTTCCAGATGCTTTTTGGCTCGAGTCTTGAAGTGGCCCTGACGGGCGGCCTGCGGATGTTTGTTATGACAACGGCCTTCCTCTGCCTTTTGGCATCGACGAAGATCCAGGATATTTCCCAGGCTCTTGTAGAAAAGTTCCATATGCCCTATGAGTATGCTTTTATGCTCACGACTGCCCTGCGCTTTGTACCGGATTTCCTGTCAGACAGCGCCATCACCCTTGACGCCCAGTCCTGTCGGGGGTATTCCAACCGCGGCAATGCCTTGAAACGTCTATTTGCCTATCTGGCTGTTGTCAAACCCCTTGTCATGCGGGCTGTCGCCAAGTCGGACACGCTTGCCCTTTCTATGGAACTTAAGGGCTTTGGGCCCAATACGTACCGCAATCGCCGGCCTATGAAACTTGGCGTGTGGGATTATTTCATGCTCCTTGTGACCGTGCTCCTGTGTGCTTATCCGCTGTGGAGCCATCGTGTAGGTCTTTGACCTCTGCTAAAACAGGGTTCGTTTCTTTGTGGATAAAAACTGCTGCGTGAAGCGGCAGTTTTTTTATGGATTTTTTGTGAACAATTCGCTTTAAAAAATAAGGAGGAATGCGGGGTTTCAGCACTTTTCCCACTGTTTTCCGGACCTTATCGCGATGGCAGGTCATAAAGGGAAATAATATAAGTTCTTAAAATAGAATTATTTTAAAAAATCCAAAGAATTTTTGACAATTCTTGACTGAAATATTGTATAATGAAATAAGCTGTTATGTTTTTCATCTTCTTTTTGCGAGGAAGTAGGGGAAAATGTACAGTTTTACGCTGCACATTAATGGAGCAAAGGTGGTGAGACCATGTCCATGTTAGAAGATATCAAAGCTGCAGAAAAGGCTGCTGATGAACTGAAGAAAGAAAAGACGGCAGCTGCCCGCACGCTTTTGCGCGATGCCCAGGAAGAAGCCCGGAAGGAAGCGGACGCCCTCGTGGCAAAGGCCCGGGAGGCAGCGCAGAAGACCGTTTCGGAAGCAGAAGCAAAGGCCCATAAGGAAGCTGATGCCTTTGTCGCCCGAAAGGCCGAAGAAGACCGGCAAAAGGCGGAGGCCGCCCGCGCCCGTCTTGACAATGCGGTGAAGTACATTATGGAAAAGGTCGTGATCGAATGCTAGTCAAAATGAAAAAATGGACGCTTTATGCGCTCAAGCAAGATCGCGACGCCCTGCTCATGGCCCTGCAGAAAGATGGCAGTGTCATGATTGAATCCGAAGGGGAGAAAAAAGGCCTTGAAGGCGCGGAAGAAGTGAGCGCCCAATTGGAAAAGACCGGTCAGGTCCTGCGTTTTATGGCGCAGAACGGGGCCAAGGGAGGTCTCTTTCCCAAGCGGACGGAACTGTCCTATGATGCTTTCCTAACGCCCAGTCAAACGGGTGAGAAGGTCACGGAACGGGTGGATACCTTGGCTAATCGGGTGGCCTCTCTTGACAGTGAAGCAGCCACCCTCCGTACCCAAATAGAGAGCCTGAATCCTTGGCTGGACCTTGATATTCCCTTGGAACAGCTGAGTTTTACGGAAGATACCCGCCTGTTTGTAGGCTTTGTGCCCGATAAGGAAGTGGACGCTGTTCGGGAAGGCCTTGAACCGCTTCTTGCGGAAATGAAGACCTATGGCCTTGCTCCCGATGGACAGGCCCTCGTTGTCCTTGCTCACAAGGATGCGGAAGAAGGGGTCAAACACCTCCTCAAGGACCATGAATTTACGGAAGCCGTTCTTCCTAAGCGCAGCGGCCTTGCCCGGTGCGTGGCAAAAGAACTGGCGGAAGAGGCGAAGGGCAGGGAAATCGAAGCCGAAAAACTGCGCTTTGAAGCAAAGGAAGCGGCTAAGGATAAAGCCTCCGTTGAGCTCTATTATGATCAGCTAAGTGCGGAAAAGGACCGCCTTGCCGATGCCGGCATCGAAACAGAACGTGCCTTTGTCCTAACAGGCTGGATCCGCGGGGATAGGCAGTCACATGTGGAACAGGTCATCAGCGGGGTAACGGATGCTTACCAGCTGACCTTCCGGAATCCTAACGAAGGGGAAATCCCACCGACGGTCCTTGAAAACAACAAGTTTGTGGCACCTTATGAATCCGTCATTGGGCTTTACTCCCTTCCTAAGGCCGGGACCCTCGACCCTGATTTTTTAATGGCACCGTTCCATTTCATCTTCTTTGGAATGATGCTTTCTGATGCAGGCTACGGTCTTGTCCTGACGATCTTGCTTTATCTTGTCATGAAGAAAGTAAAACCCCAGGGATTGGGCGGTCAGCTCGTTATGGTCTGCCTCTTTGGCAGTATCTCAACCATTATCTGGGGGGCACTTTTTGGCGGCTGGTTTGGCCTGGAATGGCATCCGCTGCTTTTTGTCCCTATGAATGAACCACTGAAGATGCTTGCCCTCTGCTTTGGCCTTGGCATCCTTCATCTGGCGCTGGGGATGCTGACCAAGGCCTATCTCCTGATTCGCGATGGCGACATCATGGGGGCTGTCTGCGACCAGTTCAGCTGGCTCATCCTCTTTACCGGTCTTTTCCTCATGCCGTTTGTACCAGGCAGTATCGGAAAAGATATCGCCCTTTTGGGCGCTGCCATCATCGTCCTATTTGGGGGACGGGATAAGAAGGGAATCGTGAGCCGCTTGATTGGCGGTGTCCTGAGCCTTTATAACATCAGTGGCTACCTCAGTGACCTCTTGAGCTATTCCCGTATCTTTGCCTTAGGTCTAGCAACGGGCGTCATCGCCATGGTCATCAATACGGTTGCCCAGATGCTCATTGCGGCTGGACCTGTGGGAACAGCCGCCGCTGTGGTCGTTCTTGTAGGCGGTCATTTCTTCAATATCATCATCAACATCCTGGGTGCTTTTGTTCACAGCTCCCGGCTGCAGTACATTGAATTCTTTGGTAAGTTCTATGAAGCAGGCGGCCGCGCGTTTGTTCCGCTGGCGCTTCGCACCAAATACACGGATATCGTGAAATAAGCCAATTTAAGGAGGATATGAATCATGATTAGTTTAGGAACAGCTCTTGCTATCTGCGGCGCCGCCATTGCGGCTGCCCTTGCCGGCGTTGGCAGCGCCATGGGTGTCGGGATTGCCGGCCAGGCTGCCAGCGGCGTTGTCAGTGAAGATCCGGATAAGTTTGGTAAGGTTCTCGTGCTTCAGGCCCTTCCTGGTACGCAGGGCATTTACGGTCTATTGATTGGGTTTGTCATCATCATGAATATTGGTCTTGTCAGCGGAGCTCCGAAGGACCTCACCCTTTATCAGGGCCTGTCCCTTCTCTTTGCTGGTCTGCCGATGGGTATTGGCGGCCTGCTTTCTGGTATCTATCAGGGCAAGGTAGCTGCTTCCGGTATCTACCTGACGGCAAAACGTCCGGAAGAAACCGGTAAAGGCATCATTTTGACCGCTATGGTTGAAACGTACGCCGTATTGAGCCTTCTGATTTCCTTCATCATGGTCAACGGTGTGAAACTGTAAAGAGAGGTGGACGCGTCGTGGCAGGCAACAAAATCATTGAAAAGATAGAAGAAGAAGCTAGACAGGGCGCGGCGGCGATTGAAGCGGAAGCAAAGCAAAAAGCGGAAGCGGAAAAGAGCCGTATCCTCGGGAAAGCAAAGGAATCCGCAGCGGAGATTGAAGCAAAGGCCCAGGCAGATGCCAAGGAAGCGGCCGGCCGTCTCATGCTGATTGCTGACCTCAAGAGCCGCAAGGACAGCCTTGCCGCTCAGCGGGCCGTTATCCAGGAGGCCTTTGACCAAGCAGCGCTCCGCTTGTCCCAGCTTCCCCAAGAAACCTGGGAAAAGCTGATCCTTGCCATCGTCACCCAAAGTGATGTGGAAGGGACGGAAACGCTGGTTGTACCCGCTAAGGACCGCGCAGTCTATGAAAATGGTTTTCTTTCCAAGATCAACAAGACCCTTGTGGACCAGGGAAAGAAAGGTGAAATGACCTTGGACAGCGAGACGGCTTCCTTCAAGGAAGGGATCCTCATCCGAGGGAAGGATTGTGACTACGATGGCTCTTTCGCCACGCTCCTGAGAGATGTACGCAGCGAGGAGGAATATCGCGTAGCAGGGATCCTGTTTGACGCGGAGGTGAAGTAACATGGCCCAGCCCAGTTTTGAATTTGCCCTGGGCCGGATCAGCGTCCTTTCCACGCATTTGTTATCGGCGTCCCAGCTTCGCCGCATTGCCGAAGCCGGTTCCACTAAGGAAGCACAGAAACTGCTTTTGGAAACCGGTTACGGTGAAAATGCGGCAACGGAGCAGGAACTGGCCACGGGCGAGATCGATCTCATCATCCGCGGTCAGCTTCAGCTGACGAGGAAACGAATTAAGGAACTGACGCCCGATCCGGAACTGACAGGACTTTTTCTCCTGCCCGTCGATACCCATAATATCAAGGCCCTTTTGAAGGCCCGCCTTTTGGGGACAAGTGCCGACGAGATCCTTCGTGATGGAGGAAACTTCCCCCTTGATACGCTAAAGGATATGATCCAGACCAAGTATTACGAGGACATGCCCCCAGTCTACCGCGATACACTGAATGAAATCGAGTCGGAACTCGGCCGTGAGGCCGATCCCCTTGTTTTCAGCGCTATGGTGGATGGGGCGATGTTCCGCCATGCCAAGGCAATCATGGACGCAAAGCACGAAAAAGGATTCATTCGAGCATATTTCTCCCTGTGGGCCGATTTCCAAAATACACTGAGCCTGATCCGGGCCCAGAATCTCCATTGGGAGCTCAGTCAGCTCCGCCTCGTCCTCGTCGACGCCGGCGAGATTCCCCGGACTGTCTTTGAAGAATGCCTTGATACGCCGCCTGAACAGCTTGGGGCGCGCCTCAATCAGGGCGCCCATGGTGCGGATCTCGTCCAGGCTATCAACGAATTTGCCCAGACCGGAGACCTCGGCATCATTGCCCGCCGTATGCAGGAAGGCAAGATGCAGATCATCCGCCTTGCCAAATGGGAGACGGACTCCTTAGGGCCTATTGTAGGGTACCTATATGCCCGCGAGGTTGAAGCCGAGGCCCTGCGCCTGATTTTTGGGGCCCTTGCCGGCGGCTTTGAAGCAGAGCTGCCTGAAATCTACACATAAGATCGCGAAGCTTGGGAGGAAAGATATGGATAAGAATAAGATTGCTGTTGTCGGTGATCCCAGCTCCGTTATGATCTTCAAGGCAGTAGGCTTTGATGTATTTTATGAACAAGAGCCGGACCAGATCAAACGACGGCTCCACACACTGGCTGATGAAGGGTATGTCGTCATTTACATTACGGAAATGGCAGCAAGTCTTGCGGCTGATGTCATCGATGAATATGCGACGGCGACTTTCCCGGCTATTATTCCGATTCCTGCTGGCAGCAAGTCCTTGGGACTTGGGATGAAGCGGGTCAAGGAAAATGTGGAAAAAGCCGTTGGTGCCGATATTCTATTCAAAGAAGGGTAGGGAGATAACCGATGAGCGGAAGGATCGTTAAAGTATCCGGCCCGTTGATCGTTGCTGAAGGCATGAAGGACGTGGAACTGTATGATGTGGTCCGCGTCAGTGAAAAGCGACTGATCGGCGAGGTCATCGAATTAAGAGACGATAAGGCTTCCATCGAAGTCTATGAAGAAACGGCCGGCCTTGGTCCGGGCGAACCGGTGGAATCGACAGGTTCCCCGCTGTCCGTGGAACTGGCCCCAGGCCTGATCGAAAGTATTTTTGACGGCATCCAGCGCCCGCTGGAAGTCATTTATCAATCAGAAGGCGACCGCATTACCCGCGGCATTGATGTGCCGAAACTGAACCGGGAAAAGAAATGGGCTTTTGTCCCCGTGGCCAAGGTAGGCGACGAAGTTTCCGGCGGTGATGTCATCGGTACGGTCCAGGAAACCCCGGCCGTCCTTCATAAGATCATGGTGCCGCCTGGTAAGAGCGGCGTTGTGGAATGGGTCTTTAGCGGTGAAGCTACCATTACGGAACCGGTCTATAAATTAAAGGAAGCAGATGGAACTGTCAAGGAATATCCTATGCTCCAGACCTGGCCTGTCCGTAAGGCCCGCCCTTATAAGTCGAAACTGGCTCCTGATGAACCGATGGTCACGGGCCAGCGCGTCATCGATACACTGTTCCCGATTGCAAAGGGCGGTGTGGCCGCCATTCCGGGGCCTTTTGGTTCGGGCAAGACCGTTACGCAGCACCAGCTTGCCAAGTGGGCTGATGCCGATATCATCATTTACGTCGGCTGCGGTGAACGAGGCAACGAAATGACGGACGTACTGAACGAATTCCCGGAACTAAATGACCCGAGAACGGGCCTTCCCTTGATGAAGCGAACGGTCCTTATTGCCAATACGTCCGATATGCCTGTTGCCGCGCGTGAAGCTTCCATCTACACGGGCATTACGCTGGCGGAATATTTCCGTGACATGGGCTATAAAGTCGCCATTATGGCTGACTCCACGTCCCGTTGGGCAGAAGCTCTTCGCGAAATGTCCTCCCGTCTGGAAGAAATGCCGGGCGAAGAAGGTTACCCGGCTTACCTTGCCTCCCGTTTAGCTGAATTCTATGAACGGGCAGGTGAAGTGGAATGTATGGGTAAGGATGAGCGTGTGGGGGCCGTATCGGCCATTGGCGCTGTATCTCCTCCGGGCGGTGATATTTCTGAACCGGTTTCCCAGGCGACGCTTCGCATTGTCAAGGTTTTCTGGTGCCTGTCTTCGGCCCTTGCCTATGCGCGTCACTTCCCGGCCATTGACTGGCTGCAGAGCTATTCCCTTTATTCGGACCGCCTGCGTAAGTATTACGATGCCAAAGTAGCTCCTGACTGGTCAAAGCTTGTTGGAACCACCATGGAAATCCTTCAGGAAGAAGCCAACCTCAATGAAATTGTCCGCTTGGTTGGTATCGATGCCTTGGGCTTCAAGGACCGCATCACCATGGAATGTGCGCGTTCCATCCGTGAAGATTTCCTTCACCAGAACTCTTTCCATGAAGTGGATACCTACACTTCCTTGGAAAAACAGTACGATATGCTGAAACTGATCATTACGTGGTACCAGAAGGCCTTGGACCTTTCTGGCAAACATATTGCGCTGGACCGTATCATCGATATGCCCGTCCGGGAACAGATTGGCCGTGCCAAGTATATTCCTGAAAGTGAACGGGATGAGAAGTTTGCCCAGCTGTTCAAAGATTTGGATCAGGCCTTTGCCGATCTGACGGAAGAGGGTGGCGACAATGCGTAAAGATTATAAGACAATCCGGGAAGTCGTCGGCCCCCTGATGACGGTGGATCATGTAGCTGGCGTGAAATATGACGAGCTGGTGGAAATCCATCAGGCTAACGGCGAAGTCCGCAGCGGCCGTGTCCTTGTGATTGATGGGGACCGTGCCTTGGTCCAGCTGTTTGAAAGTTCTCAGGGTCTGCAGGCTTCCACGGCCAAGGCTCGTTTCGTAGGACACGGGATCCAGCTCGGTGTTTCTCCGGATATGCTGGGCCGCGTCTTCGACGGTATGGGCAACCCCATTGATGGTGGGCCCAAGATCATTCCCCAGGAATATCTCGATATCAATGGGGCTCCGATGAACCCGGCTGCCCGTGACTATCCTGCCGAATTTATCCAAACCGGCGTCAGTGCCATCGATGGCCTGAACACGCTGGTACGCGGCCAAAAACTGCCGGTTTTCTCCGGTTCCGGTCTGCCCCATGCCCAGCTGGCTGCCCAAATTGCCCGTCAGGCCAAGGTCCTCGGCAAGGATGAAAAATTTGCCGTTGTCTTTGCGGCTGTCGGGATTACCTTCGAAGAAGCCAACTTCTTCATGGAAGACTTCAACCGTACCGGTGCCCTGAGCCGTGCCGTTATGTTCATCAACCTTGCCAATGACCCGGCTGTCGAACGTATTTCCACGCCGCGTATGGCCATTACGGCAGCCGAATATCTGGCTTTTGAAATGGACATGCATGTGCTTGTCATCATTACGGACATTACCAACTATGCCGATGCCCTGCGTGAAGTCTCTGCTGCCCGTAAGGAAGTTCCGGGCCGCCGCGGCTACCCTGGCTACCTTTATACGGACCTTGCCACCATGTACGAACGGGCAGGGAAGATCCGCGGCAAGAAGGGCTCCATTACGATGATCCCAATCCTGTCCATGCCGGAAGATGATAAGACCCATCCAATCCCTGACCTTACGGGATATATTACGGAAGGTCAGATCATCCTTTCCCGCGAGCTGTATCGGAAAGGACTCAAACCGCCGATTGACGTCCTGCCATCCCTGTCCCGACTGAAGGATAAGGGCGTTGGTAAGGGAAAGACCCGTGAAGATCATGCGGATACGATGAACCAGCTCTTTGCTGCCTATTCCCGTGGGAAATCGGCAAAAGAATTGGCCACGATCCTTGGTGATTCTGCCCTGAGCCGCGTAGATAAGCTTTATGCAAAATTTGCCGACGCTTTTGAACGGGAATATGTTTCCCAGGGGTATGAAACCAACCGCTCCATCGAGGAGACCCTCGACATCGGATGGAAGCTTTTGGGCATCCTGCCGAAGGGCGAACTGAAACGTATCCGTGACGAATACTTGGATAAGTACTACAAACCTGCGGATGGCTCTGAGGGGGAATAACCCATGGCTACAACTGTGAACCCGACACGAATGGAGCTGACCCGCCTCAAGAAGCGGCTCGCGACGGCAGTGCGGGGGCATAAGCTCCTAAAGGACAAACGGGATGAAATGGTGCGCCAGTTTATGCTTTACATCCGGCGCAACCACGAACTCAGACAGAAGATGGAAAAAGCTCTGTCCGATGTATCCCAGCATTTTGTCCAGGCAAAGGCTCAGATGGGGTCCCTCTATATGAGTGAAGCCCTTCTCTATCCGGCACGGAGCGCTGAATTTGAAGTAGGGACGAAAAACGTCATGAGCGTTGACGTCCCGACCATCAAATACACGGGCGCGACAACGGATGATGAGACCCGCGTGCCCTATGCCTTTACCTTTACGTCGGCAGAACTTGATAATGCCGTCGTAAATCTTACCTCGTACCTGCCCGATCTGTTGGAGCTTGCTGAGGTGGAAAAGACCTGCAATATGCTCGCCGATGAAATCGAAAAGACTCGGCGGCGCGTCAACGCCCTGGAATATGTCATGATTCCGGAAATGCAGGAAAATATCAAGTATATTACCATGAAGCTTTCGGAAAATGAACGTGCCAGTACGGTACGCCTCATGAAAGCCAAGGAAATCATGGCCAAATAAGGAGGGACCCCTGCAGGCAGCAGGGGTCCTTCTTTTCTTATGCCTTACCCGTATGGAAACCCGGCAGGAGGAAGTATTGGACGGAACCTATGGAACCCGCTACAATGGAATTATCCAATCTAGGGAAGCTGAAAGACAGTGGCAGCTGCCAGTCTTCTTGCCGGTATCCTAAGGATTTCAGGCAGGGATTTTTTACCCAATCTGTCAATTCCCTTTTTTCTACCTTCCTGAAAGATCAGCGTTTTTTCGCTGACGCCACTTCACCATGACAGAAATGGGGTTTTTGGCTTGGACTAAGAACGTAAATCAGCCTGTGGGTCGGATTGACCTTGACAATCATTTTGGAAAGAGAGGTGAGGCGAGCCATCTTTTCCCTATGAAAGGAATGCCAGCTCGCGTTTGCGATGAAACGTACCCAGCAGATCCTACTAGTCGTCATCATGATGTTTGTCGCTGTATCAGGTGTCTACCGGTATCTGCCTTGCTTCAAGGAGGTTTTTATCTCTGGGAGGGAGCCTTATGAAAATTGTGCAGAAGCCGGAAGTGAACCCAAAGGCGCCATCGGTGAGGCCTCATCAAAACTTGTCGTCCTGCCAAGTCCGGAAACCATCCGGAGCTCAGGTACAGGAGAGATTGCCGTGTCAAACCAAGTGACTACGCCCTACGGCGAAGCCCCCCATATCCTGAGCCATTTTCCCAAGGACCATCCCAGTTCATTGAAACCGGTCCTGCGATGGGAAAAGGCGGATGATGCCGTAGTCTATGAGGTCCAGCTTGCTAAGGATGGAACTGTATTTCAGACTGATGGCTATGTCTTTATTAACGGCTATCATGCCGTCCTTCCTGACGACTATGCGGCTGACCATTTTGAATTCCGGGTCCGCGCCCTTAATTTGGACCGTGTCCCGATGACTCCCTTTTCCGCGTGGGAAACGGTCTATGTAGATCCCCAAATGCCTTCCCTCCAGCGTCCTGTCCCGACCAACCGCTTCAATGAAGGCATAGGGACGACCCTTCTTTATCCTGTTTATAACTGGATTCCTGTCCACGGGGCCCGAAACTACGAAGTGGAGATTCTCAGCCGCTTGCCGGAGCGTCCAGATCAGCGGGCAGACGCGGCGATTACCCTAGGACGGGGCAAGGCGACTGGCTTTGATTGGTATGACGATACAAAGCGCGTGGCTTCTTATCCCCTTTATTGGCGGGTCCGCGCCCTTGATGACGAAGGTCAGCCCATTGGCGTATTTTCTGAGCCCCAGAAAATGGTAATAAATCCATCTGACCACTGGGAGGTTGCGACTTTGGGCGACAGTATTTACCATGGCGGCGGGAACCTTTCCTATTCACCGAGTGATTGGGAATACAGCTTCCAGCACTATTTGAAGTTTGATTCCATTAACCTGGCCCAAAGCGGGGATACGAGCGGGGCCACCTTGGCCCGCTTTGATGATGATGTCCTGCCTTTCCATCCCCACTATCTCATCATCATGACGGGAACCAACAGTCTGCGGGCTGGCGTGGATCCAGATGATGTCATTTCCGACCTTGCCGCCATCAAGGAAAAATGTGAACAAAACGGGATCTGCCCAATTTTTATGACCTTGCCACCAATCAATCCCCAGAATATTGCCCGGGCCTTCAATGAACCGACGGCTGAGGATTGGAAGGAGCGCTTTGCTGCTGTCAATGCTTATATCAGGACCCAGATCCATATCGATCTTGCGGGAAAAATCCCCGAAGGGGTGGACCTTCCGACGGAACTCGGCCTTGATGGCATTCATCTCGATCCGCCCGGTAAGAAACTGATGGCAGAAGCGGTCAACGAGCAGTGGGAAAAGGTTCTGGCCCAATTTGCGGAAAAATAGTCGCTGGAGGTGCATTGGCTGGGGATTTCCCACATAGGGAAATGATACTGATTGTTTATACTATTTTATGATTTTTTCTGTTTGTACCCACTTATTCATGAAACTTTCATTTTCTTTTTTTATAATAAGCCCTAGAGGAAGGCAAGAAAGCAGGGTGACTCCAGACCCTGCAGCATGGATCCGTTGGTGACTCCTCTCCGGCGTTTCTTTTCTTGTCATGCAAGCCTCTATTTTTCCCCAGGTAGTCCAGAGCTTCCCCGCTCGGATTACCATCCCCATATCCGGAGTCCCCATGTTGGGGGCTCATTTTTTTTTGATGGTTTATATCATCGCGATGATTTTCATTCTTTTTTCACGAAAAAGGTGTAAAATAAGACGTCACTCAAGTGGTTTATCCCATCATAACAGATTTCTTTTTGCAGGTTTCCTATATCGGAAAGGAGGAATTCCATGAAAATCCTCGTTGTAGAAGATGAACCTTCCTTAAACCAGATTATTGCCAAGAGGCTCAAGATCGAAGGCTACTCCGTCGATCAAGCAGAAAATGGCCGTGATGCCTTGGAGTTTGTGGCGCTGGCCGAATACGACCTGCTCATCGTGGACATCCTTATGCCCGAAATGGATGGTCTGACCCTTGTCCACACGCTGCGGGAAAAGAATGTGACCGTACCGGTTCTTTTCCTTACGGCCCTTGATGGGACGGAAGATAAGGTCAAGGGCCTTGATGCCGGAGGGGATGATTATTTGGTCAAACCCTTTGAATTTTCAGAGCTCCTTGCCCGGGTTCGGGCCCTCTTGCGCCGCTCTGGGGGGACGGCGGTGCCCAAGAATGAATTGCAGCTGTCCGATCTTGTCCTGTCGGAGAGTGCCCATACGGTTACCCGCGGCGGGAAGCCAATCGCGTTGACCCCCAAAGAATTTTCTGTGCTCGAATACCTGCTTCGGAACCAAGGGATTGTTCTGTCCCGGGATAAGATCCTGGAACATGCCTGGGATTTTTCCTATGAAGGAGCTTCTAACATGGTAGATGTATACATCAAGACCTTACGAAAGAAAATCGACCATGATTTTGAGCCTAAGCTCCTTCACACCGTACGAGGTGCCGGTTATGTCCTTAAGGAATAAGCTGGTTTCCTTTTCTGCTTCTGTCATGCATTTTTTGAAGGATATGCCCGTTTCCATCAAGGTCACGGCCTACTATACCCTGTTTTTGGGGTTATTGCTTCTGCTTGTGACCATGAGCGGGTTTCAAATGGCTAAGTACCTTGAAATCAAGGAAATGGACAAAGTGCTCCTAGAGGTGACGGTCCGGGCCTCGCGCAACGAAAAAGCTTTTGATGTCTATGATCGAAATGTCTATCTTTCCATCCACAATCATGAAGATAAGATTGTCTACGGCGGCATGCCGGAAGGGTTTCCTCAGGAGCGCCCCCATTTTGGGGAAGGCCCCCAATCTATTAAGGTTGGAGGTGTGGAATACCGCTATGTGGATATTCCAGTTCGGCCTCCGCGGGAGCTGCGGGGTGATAGGACGGATACTTCCTTGACGGGCATGGGGCTTGATCTCCAGCAGCCGCGTCAGGGACCGTTTGTGTCGGGAGAAAAATATGGACATCATCTGTGGGTTCGGGGCATTATGTCCGGGGAAGCTGCTTCCAGCAGATGGCGGACCCTGATTGTGACCTATCTGGTGTTCTTTCCTCTCTTTTTGATTCTTGTTATCGTCGGGGGCTACCGGATTGTCCGCCGTTCTTTTGCACCTGTGGCCTCCATGAGCAAGGCAGCCCGGGCCATTGGGGAAACGGGGGACCTATCCCAGCGGCTTCCCGTTGGCGAAGGAAGTGATGAAATCCATCAGATGGGACGCACCATGAACCACATGCTTGATCAGATTGAGGATCTCATGGGCCGTGAAAAACGCTTCACCTCCGATGTTTCCCATGAGCTCAGGACGCCCATTGCTGTCATTATGGCAGAAAGTGAATTCGGTAAGGATTACGCGGAAAACGTAGAAGAAGCGAAAAAGGAAATGGGCAGGATCTTTGACCAGGCCCGTCACATGAACCGCATGATTGGGCAGCTCCTCGAACTGACCCGACTCGGCAACAAGCGGTCTGTTCCCCTCTCGCCCCTTGATATCTCAGCCTATGTGGCAGATATCGTAACGGACTACCAGAAACTTCCGGAAAGCAGGGACATTACGTGGGATATCCAGATTGAACCGAATATTACGGTGCCTACGGATCAATCACTTTTCATGAGGATCTTTATCAATTATCTGGATAATGCCATGAAGTTTACCCGTTCGCGGGTTAAGGTCTGCCTATATGGAAAGGGAAACGAGGTCTATTTGACCGTATCCGATGATGGGGCGGGGATGGATGAATCCACCTTGAAAAAGATCTGGGACCGTCTCTATCAAGCGGACGCGTCGCGCAGCCGGAAGTTGAATGCTGGATTGGGGCTTGGCTTATCCTTTGTGGCTGCGGCGGCAAAGCTCCTGGACTGCCGGGCCTATGCTGAAAGCACGCCTGGTGTGGGAAGCACCTTTTATCTTGTTTTTAAGAGATAGGGCAGTAAAAAAGACTGTACAGGAAGGATCCTGTGCAGTCTTTTTGGTTTTGGGGACGGCTATACATTTCCTAGGTGGACCCATGTGAGGTATTGTTTGGCCTCACGGGAAAGCGCCGCAAGACAGGATAGGGAGGTCTCTGGGCGGCAGGCGTGATAGCGGGGAAAATAGCGGGTCAGATGAAGGGGAATTTCTGGGGAAAGGGAAGCAATCCATTGGGCTTCGTCTCGCATCTCAAGAAGACGATCGTTTAACCCGGGAACAATGAGGGTCGTCAGCTCCACATGGGTCCCGAAACGGACGGCTTGGACGATGTTTTCTTTCGTTTCCGCAAGGTTTCCTGAAAGGCTGCGGCAGCCTTTTTCAGTAAAGCATTTGAGGTCGATGTTCATGGCGTCTGTAAGGGGCAGCAGATCATGGAAGCGAGCGGGGGCGAGGCTGCCATTGGTAACAAGGACCGTTGCAAGGCCTGTTTCCTTGATGAGCCGAAAGGTATCCAGCACATATTCAATGTTTATGAGGGGTTCGTTATAGGTAAAAGCAAGGCCGATGCTGCCTGTTTCTTTATGCATCTTTCCCGCAAGGGCAGCAAGTTTTTCCGGGGGAAGGACAAAGCGGGTGGCTTCCCTGCCATGTTGGGAAATTTCGTGATTCTGGCAGAACGGGCAGGCAAGATTGCAGCCAAAACTGCCGGCAGAAAGGATGTGCGTTCCCGGGTGGAAGTGATAGAGGGGTTTCTTCTCGATGGGGTCAAGGGCAAGACTGGTGAGCTTTCCATAGGACAGGCTTACCAGTCGTCCCTGTTGGTGCTGCCGTGCGCGGCAAAAGCCGATTTCACCGTCAGCAAGGCAGCAGTGATGATGACAAAGCAGGCAGGTCAGGATGGGAGACATCACGAACACACCTCCTTTGAAATGGCTCCTAAAGGCTCATATTTCATTTTTAAGGCGTGCAAAGAAGAAATATGATAAATGGTTCGCATAAAAAGAAAAAAAGCTTATAAAGCATTTTGAGGGACGGCATAACAGAAAAATGCTTCTGAAAGATGGCCCCTTTTGTTCCGGGTCCTTAGGGGGTTCCTTTTGGAAAGCGGCGCACCCATTTGGAAAGGCGGGACGCGTAGGGAAAAAGGCTGGCTTCCCTTCCCTGAAGGATGGGAGCCTAGGCGTGGCGCGTCACTGTGAAGCGGTAGAGTAAGATCGGTTCATCGGCCCCGATGCCGCCTTTTTGACGGGCAATCTGGATTTGCTGGGACACACTTTCCACACCGTCAAGATCGGGAAGGAGGAGCCCCCGCCGCGTTCCATCTAGACTTTCGGTGATGACGCCATAGCGTTTGGGGTCAAGGCTGGATTCATCTGCTATGCGTTCTGGGACGCCAAGAATATCGACGGAATAGACAAGGTCCGGCAGTTCCTCTTTGCGCACTGCCGGAAAGCGGGAATCGTGCAGGGCTGCGCTGATGCCATTGGCTATGATTTCAAGGGCCGTGCTTTTCTTCGTCGGGGCAATGGTCCCAATGCAGCCCCTAAGATTTCCGTAAAGGTGGAGGGACACAAAAACGCCGTGACGGCTTCCTGTCAGTGCTTTTGGGAGATGCTCCGGCAAAGGCAGGGGACGCCCCGTTGTGACAATTGTTTCAACGCTTCTGCGGGCAAGGGTCACATAGGGGTCTTCTTGCTGCTTTTGGGTCTTTCGCTTTTCTGCAAGCTGCTGATGCAGGACTCCTGCCAGTTGGCGCTCGGGATTAGCCCCTGTGACGGAAAAGCTCACAACGCCGTAGCCGACACCAAAAATGTCCTCGTAGGAGTGGCACGTCGTGGAAACGGTAAGGCCATCCAAGGCGCCTGCCATGATCCAAAAAGAGTGGAGCCCGCATTCGGCGGCTTTCCTTGAAAAAGTGGGATCCATGGTGAGTAGGGAGACAAAATCCGCCTTTTCAAGAAAAGACAAGCAGTCCCTGTCCCAAAGGGGACCTTCAGGGGCATAGCCGTAAGGGCCATCTTCCCGGAGTTTGTGGGATAAATCCCCGCTGGCGATGAAAATGATCCGGCGTTTCAGGGAGGACGCGGCTTCGGCGATGGTCTTTCCCAGAGCATAGTGGGCTTCCGGAGAAAGGCCGGATAGACCGATACGGACAATCTTGAGGGTATTTACATCGCCATGCTTTTGGTAAAAGTAAAGCGGCAGGAGGGTTCCATGATCAAGCTCTGGGTGACGAGTTCCCAGAAGCCCTGCTGCAAGGCCCTTATCCTCTGCCCTTTCACTGATTGCAGCCGCCAGGGCTTTGTCATAGCTTACCTTGATGCGTACCTGAGGGGCACCAAACTGTCCAAAGCTGCCTTCGGCCTCCGTTCCTGGGGAAATGGCAAAGTAGTCCACATAGGCATCAGCATGAGGACTTGTAATAACGAGTGTATCGGCATGAAGGGCCGCGGCTTCCGCCATGACCGCATCATAGGCGGCGCTCGTGCGGGCAATCTTCTTTTCTTCCCCTTTTCCAATTTCAGGGACAATGATGGGCGGATGGGGAACCGCGTAGGCTGCAAGGATCATGGAGTATCACCTTCCTTTTTCTTATGTTCCTGAAGGAGCTTTTTCCCATATTGTAGCATATTTTGAGGGGGTGACGGACCAAGGTGGGAATGGGGGTAAGAAAATGGTATAAAGCATAAAAAAGCGGCAGGAAATATGTGAAGATTTCCTGCCGCGTCTGATGTTACCCGCGCTTGCGGAAGCGGGCAAAGAGATTGACCGGATGGTCGGAACAAAAGGGATAATCGGGAACGGATTCAAGGACTTTGGCTTTTGCCGCTTCAAGGTCATGGAAGACTTGCCACTTGGCGTCAATCTGGGCTTTTCCCGATAGGCGCAGGAGATAGGAGGGATGGAAGGTGGCAATGGCGTCAAAGCCTTGGTTTGTCCGGAACCATTGGCCTCGTTCCTTGGTGATGCGGGCCTCGGGACCTTTGAAGTATTTGAGGGCTACGCCGCCCAAGGCAATGATGACTTTGGGCGCAATAAGGCGCAGCTCCTCGTCAAGGATGCGATGGGCGCAGAAAGCGGCTTCTTCCGGCGTTGGTGTCCGGTTGTTCCTAGGCCGGCACTTAATGACGTTTGTTGTAAGGACATGGTCCCGTGTGATTTTGACGGACCAGAGCGCCTTATCCAGGAGCTGTCCGCTGGGGCCGATAAGGGGACAGCCATAGTCATCCTCGACGCCGCCTGGTCCTTCGCCGACAATGACGAGGGGACTGTGGGGATCCCCAAACCAGCCAACCGGAGCAATACAGTCACCGCGCAGGGGACAGGCTGTACAATCTTCCATTTTTCTTTGGAGTATGTCCAGTTCTTCCATCCAAAAGACCTCCTTATTTACGCAGGCATTCGTTGGCTGGGACCCGTTTCAGGAAAATGCCCGCAACAAGTCCCGTAAAGATACCTGTGGGAATTCCAATGCCGATGAGAAAGGGCAGGTAGCTCACAAGGGCTGTGCTCTGCATGAGCACCATGGCCGCAAGGATTTGACCGCAGTTATGGGTGAAGGCACCGAGGACGCCAACGCCGACGCTGGAAAACCAATCCTTCTGGACGGCAAGGGCCATGAAAAGAAAACTCAGGACAGCACCGGCAAGTCCAATGCTGAAGCCTGGGGAAAAAAGGCCGGTAAAAAGGAGGCCTGTCAAAAGGATCCTCGCTGCAAGAAAAAGGGCCGTCCGTTTCGTTCCGTAGAGGTAGAGGACGATGATGGTCACGGCATTGGCAAGGCCCAAATGGGCTCCCGGCAAAGGCAGCAGGTAGGCTACGGTTGATTCGGCAAATCGCAGGGCAATGGCGGCTGCCAAAAGGATCCCAAGCTGGGTCAGGTCGTGGGCGCTGAACCCCTTAGCGGAGGATGGCATCATGTTCACGCTCCTTTGCAGCACTTTGGAGGGTCAGAAGCACCTTTTCCGGGACGCAGGCAATGGTCTCTCCCGGTTTCTGGATCCGGCCTTCCTTAATGCAGATTTTATCGGGGCAGGGTGATGATTCGACCCAAGCTCCATCCTTATTATAGACGATGACCATCTGTCCGTCATCCACATCAATGGTCAGTTTCGTATCAGCCGTAACTTTTCCCAGATCCACGCGCTTGATGACGGCCCGATCCTTTTGGATGACCAGTTCTTTATGGGTTCCCTTCTGGGTCATATTGATGAAGAGGAAGCTGAGTACGGCTGCAAGAGCCATGACGGCAATGAGCCGTCCATCATTTTTGCGCATGAAAACCTCCTTTATTGACCTTGGACGAAAAGGTCCTTGAGTCCGCTGGAAATGTGGAGCGTTCCGTCCAGGTCCTGATAGACCATTTCAAGGGACGGATTGTTTTCAACAAGGGTCATGGCGTCCTTAGGTGTCATGACAAAGAGCAGGGTGGAATAAAAATCTGCCCAAAAGGCCGATTGGGTAACGACTGTAACGGAATGGGCATTGCGGCTGGGCCAGCCCGTCTGCGGATTGAGGATGTGATGGTAGCGGACGCCGCTTACTTCGTAATAGCGCTGATAGTCGCCGCTTGTTGCAATGGCTGTACCGGGAGGAACCGAAAGGGTTCCCAGGACCTTTTCCGGATCCTTCGGGTCCTGGATGCCGATGCGCCAAGGTTTGTGATCAGGCTTTTCCCCAAGGACCTTGATGTTGCCGCCGGCGTTGATGAGGGCGGTTTGGAAGCCGCCTTCCTTCTGGAGGACCTTGGCTGCTTCTTCCACGGCGTAGCCCTTTGCCACAGCTCCCAGGTCGATCTGGGTCCCCGGCATGAGGGTAAGGGTGCCCGTTGTTTCGTCGATCCTGACGCGGGAACCTTTGGTGAGGGTGAGAGCGTCAGCAATTTCAGCTCTGGAGGGCACGGTCTTTTTCTCTCGATTGTCGTTCCAGATCTTGATGACGGGTCCTAAGGTGAGGGAAAGTTCCTGATGGGGATGGCTAGCTGCGCTTTTTAGGATGGCAAGGAGGTGGGGGGCCGCTTTTTGGGGCCCCGTCCCTGCCTTTTCATTGATGGCATAAAGGTCCTTAGGACCATGGGGTGCGTAGGAATCCGTTTCATCAGCAATCTCTTGGAAGGCGGCAAAGGCCTTGTCGGTTGTACTTTTGAGGGTGTCCTCACTTTTCCCCGTTGTTTCAATGGTGACGATGGTATCCATCATGAAGCGTGTATCTTCATGATGGATGGTGCTGTTTTGGTCTTGAAAAAAGCAGCCTTGAAGAAACAGGCTGCTTAAAAGAATCATCCATATTTTTCTCATCATAGATCCATTCTTTTTGAAATGGCGCCTAGCTTACTGCTGGGCTTCTTGGTTGAGGTTTTCTGCCGTCTGGCAGGCAACACAGCCCACCGGATCCGGTCTTTTTGCAGAAGGCTGGGGAGCTTCAAGCGGTGTGATCTTGACTAGGCACTTGCGCGGGCATTTTTGTACGCACAGTCCGCAGCCAACGCATTTATCGTAATCGATGACAGGGATGCTGCCATTGACACCGTCTTCCATGGTGATGGCTTGTTTCGGGCAGTTCTTTGCGCACAGTCCGCAGCTGATGCAGGAAACGCCGCAGTCAGTCATAGCGGCTTTGCCTTTTTCACGGTTGTTGCACTGGACCAGAACCTTGTTCGAAGCCTTCATCATTTCAATGAGGAACTGCGGGCACGTGGAGGCACAGGCACCGCAGCCAACGCATTTATCATAGTCGAACTGGGGCAGGCCATTTTCTCCCATGGCCAGGGCGCCGAAGCTGCAGGCATCAACGCAGGCGCCACAGCCAAAGCAGCCAAAGTTGCACTGGCCAGGGCCGCCAGCGGTAGCCGCGGCGAGGAAGCAGTTCTTGACGCCTTCCCGTTTGTATTTGGCCGGGCGGTTTTCTTTGCACCCATTGCAGTGGAGACGGGGAATCATGCGGACGGCATTTTCGTCGTCGTCAGCTGCAAGGCCCATCACCGCTTTGATGGCCTTTTTGTTTTCGGCAGCACAGGCTGCACATTTCATGGCGCCTTCTTCTTGGCCGGCGACGATGGCATCTGCCATGGCAGCACAGCCAGCATAGCCGCAGCCGCCGCAGTTGGCGCCCGGCAGGAGGGCTAGGATTTCATCCTTGCGGGGATCTTCTTCAACGGCCAGTTTCTTGCCGGCGATGGCAAGGATGGCACCGAAGACGCCGCCTAGGATGGCAATGATAATAACAGCAGTTTCCATATCTTTCAGCTCCTAACTCAATGAATACCGCTCATTCCCATCATGGCGATGGACATGCAGGCGGCCGTAATCAAGGCAATCGGCAGGTTTCTCAAGCAGCTGGGGATCATATCCTCATTGAGCTTTTCGCGGATGCAGGAGAAGAGCAGGATGGCCATGGTGTAACCCAGGGACGTGCCGATGGAGTTGGCAACAGACTGCAGGAAGTTATAGTTGGATTCAACGTTGATAAGGGCGATACCCAGGATGGCACAGTTCGTGGTGATCAGGGGCAGGTAGATCCCCATGGCCTTATGAAGGGCGGGCATCGTCTTTTTCATGAACATTTCAACGAGCTGGACCAAGGTCGCGATGGACAGGATGAAGACAAGGGTCTTCAAGTAGGTCAGATCGAAGGGGACCAGGATGAGGTGGTACAGGGCATAGGAAAGCATGGTAGCAAGAAGCATAACAAAGGTTACGGCTGCCCCCATGCCAAGGGAGTTATTGAAGTTCTTGGAAACGCCCAAGAAGGAGCACATGCCCAGGAACCGGGATAAGATGATGTTGCTGACGAAGATGGAACTGAATAAGATTCCAAAGATACTGTCTCCCATTAACGAGCATCTCCTTTCTGACGGAAGTAGTTAACCATAGCAAAGACGAAGCCCATGGTCAGGAAGGCACCTGCCGGCAGGATGAAGATGAGGACCGGGGTGTAGGCACTGCCAAGCACGACATGACCAAAGAGTTTGCCGGAACCGATGAGTTCACGGAAGAGGGCAATGAGGCTCAGGGCGAAAGTAAAGCCAATGCCCATACCAATGGCATCAAGGGCGGAGGAAACAACGCCGTGTTTGCAGGCAAAAGCTTCTGCACGGCCCAAAACGATGCAGTTAACTACAATCAGGGGAACGAAGACACCCAGAGATTCATACAGGGCCGGAACAAAGGCGTTCATCAGCATTTCCAGGATGGTTACGAGGGATGCGATGACGACGATGTAAGCCGGGATATGGACCTGATCGGGAATGAGTTTCCGGATCAGGGAAATGATGATGTTGGAGAAGAACAGGACGAAGGTAAAAGCACAGCCCATACCGACCGCATTCTCCAAAGATCCGCTTGTTGCCAGGGAGGGACAAACACCCAGGAGCTGGACAAACAGCGGGTTTTCTTTAATGATACCTTTTGTCAAATCTGACAGCATGCCGATCAGCCCTTTCCGTTAGCAAAATTCTTCATGTAGTGGTCGCGTGCCGCGTTAACGCCTGTAACGACCGCTCTCGAAGTGATGGTGGCAGCCGTGATGGCACGGATGTCATTGTCCTTCGTGGGATCTTGTTTGGTGACAACAAGGTCATTTTTCAGGGATTTTCCTTTGAACTGAGCCTGCCATTCCGGTTCGGTGCTGCGGGCACCCAGACCCGGGGTTTCCGAATGGCTCAGGACCTTGATGCCCGTAATGGTCCCTTTCTCGGCGTCGATGCCGACCATGAGTTTGATCTTGCCGCCGTACCCGCTGGGATCGACAGTGTAGATATAACCGTTGGCTTTGCCGCCTTTACTGGATTTTTGGATATCGCTGATGAGGTCTCCCGGGGCCTTTTCCTTCTGGAGGTCGCCCAGGTCAGGGAGGACCTGCTTGTAAGCTGCTTTTGTATCAGCTTCATGCTTTTTGGCAATGATTTCCTTGGTCCCTTCATGAGCGCCGGCAACGAGGGCAACACTGGCAGCGCAGGTGATGAGAAGGGTGGATGTCAGTTTTACGAAGAAATTACTCATTTTTTGAGACCTCCTCCGAAGGATACGTTCCGGACGAACCGGTCAATCATCGGGGTGACCATGTTCATCATCAGGATGGAATAGCAGACGCCTTCGGTGTAGCTGCCACGCAGACGGATCAGGGAGGTCAGGACACCCAGGCCAATGGCATAGATGATCTTGCCTTTTTTGGTAATCGGGCTCGTGACCCAGTCAGTTGCCATGAAGAAGGCACCAATCATGAGACCGCCGGCAAACAGATGATACAGGGGGAAGGTGCTGGGATAGCCCATAACGGCACCGTACACACCCGTCAGGATGGCCACGGTGACGAGATAGAAGACAGGGATACGCCAATCAATGAGTTTCTTGTAGATGAGGTAAAGACCGCCAAGTACGAGGGCCGGTACACAGGTTTCACCGAGGGAGCCGCCGACATTGCCCCAGAAAAGGTTCATGAGGTCAGGAAGCTTGGCCGCACTGGCGGCACCGCCGGCCTGCCAGATCTTTTCCGTAGCCCGCATGACAGCAAGCGGGGTGGCTGTGCTGACTGCGTCGGAAGCAGCTGCTGTAGCCGGAAGAACCCAGTTTGTCATCTGCTGCGGGAAGGACGCTAGTAGGATGGCACGGCCGATGTGGGCCGGGTTGAAGATGTTGCAGCCCAGACCGCCGAAGACAGCCTTGCCGACAACAATGGCGAACATGCTGCCCATGGCCGCAAACAGGGGCGGCATGGAGGCTGGCAGGCACATCGCAAGGAGCAGGCCCGTCAGGGCTGCACTGCCGTCCTGTACGGTGTTGGGCTTGTGCATGACTTTATTGCAGATGGTTTCAAAGACAATGGCAGAAACAACACAAGTCACCATGACAATGGCGGCGCTCATGCGGAAGTAATAAACAGAAGCGATGATAGCCGGTACAAGGGCCAACATGACTTCTCTCATGGACTTGCCAATGGTCAGCCCGCAGTGCATATGCGGGGAGGAGGTGACAAGAACCAATGGCGTAGGCTCTTTAATAGGTTCCATAATCAATATCCAGTCCTTTCGCGTAATTATTTATCCAGTTTATAGAACGGGTTGTGACCGCCATGGCCTTTTCCCCTGATGAACTGTTTGCCCATGCGGATGTACTGGACCAGAGGAATGTGGGCAGGGCAGACAAAGGCGCAGGATCCACATTCGACGCAGGCATGGCAGGAGAACCGTTCTGCTTCTTCCCAGTTCTGGCGTTTGACGGCTTGAACGATTTCCGTCGGTTCCAGCTTCATGGGGCAGGCGTCGACGCAGCGAGCGCAATGGACGCAGGGGCTGGGTTCGACATATTGAGCAAAAGGAGATTCGGAATTGAAGATAAGGACTGCACCGGACCATTTAGCAATGGGGTAATCGAGGCTCGGCGTGGAAAAGCCCATCATCATCCCGCCGGAAATGAACTTGCCCGGAGTGCCTTTGAGTCCGCCGGCAGCCAGTTCCACGGCATCGCTGTAGAGCGTGCCCAGGCGGCAGATGTAGTTGCCCGGTTTATTGACGCCGTCACCGCTGATGGTCGTGACGCGTTCATATAGAGGAATGTTCTTTTTCACCATACGGTAGCAGGCAACCGCAGTCCCGACATTGTCGACGATGACGCCGACATCGGCAGGCAGTCCACGGTCAGGAACCGTACGACCGGTGGCCGCGTAAATCAGGTGTTTTTCGGAACCTTCCGGATACTTTTCTGCACAGACGCAGACTTCGATATTCGGTTCGGAAGCGACTTTTTCCTTAACAAGGGCGATGGCATCGGGTTTGTTGTCTTCGATGCCGATGATGCCTTTCTGGGCACCGGAGGCCATCATGAAATATTTCAGGCCTTGGATCATTTCATCAGCCCATTCGAGCATGATGCGATGGTCACCCGTAATGAAAGGCTCGCATTCGATGCCGTTTAACAGGATCGTGTCAATAGGACGGGCCCCTTCCTTCGGAGGCGCGTACTTGACCGCTGTCGGGAACGTTGCCCCGCCAAGACCGGCAGAACCGCCTTCCCGCAAGGCCGTGCGGATGACATCCGGCGTGATTTCCTCGTCGCTGCGTTCCTTGATGGTTTCGCAGGGCGTATCGAGTTTGTCGTTCTTGATGACGACGCACTGGGAAATTGTCCCTTGGGGCATGTAACGATTTTCAATGCGCAGGACCGTGCCGCTGACGCTGGCATGGATGTTGGTACTGACGAAACCGCCTGCCTCACCGATGACCTGACCTAGGGTTACCTTATCTCCTGCCTTGACGACCGGCTTGGCCGGTGCGCCGATATGCTGGGAGAGAGGAATGTAGACCATGTCAGGTGCGGGACATCTTTCGATGGCCACTTTGTCAGTCAAGGACTTGCTGGGAGGTACATGGACACCACCCATAAAAGTTGCTTCTTGTGTAGACATGTAGTT
The DNA here is from genome assembly GCF_000425045.1 of Acidaminococcus intestini DSM 21505. Taxonomy (GTDB): domain Bacteria; phylum Bacillota; class Negativicutes; order Acidaminococcales; family Acidaminococcaceae; genus Acidaminococcus; species Acidaminococcus intestini. The sequence goes on from NZ_AULA01000005.1 coordinate 92,006, forward strand.
CACCTCTAACCTTTCATGTTCAACTTCAAAACAAAATTATATATGGTTAAGAAGTAAATTACAAGTAGAAGGAGGAAGTCTCCTGTGGATAAGATATCCCTTATAATGGAAAATTTTTCTCAAAAAGTTTACAAAACGTAATGTAAAAAAGTGTAAAATAGTTTATAATAATGAACACGATACAGGTGGACTTGTACAGCTGTAAGAATTGCGATAATGCTTTGAATATACTGACTATATTTATTGGAAGAGTTTTTGTGTGAGAAAGGAAATCTTCGTGTTTGGACTGTACTTTGATGATTATGAGACGCCGGTTTTCCGGCCCCCCAGTGAAGCAAACAGTTTCATCCTTCGTGTCACTCGGGGATGTGCCCACAATCGCTGCACGTTTTGTGCCATGTATAAGGACGTTCCCTTCTCAGTCTATACGGACGAGGCTGTGGACCGGCAGATTGCCATGGCCGCCCACTATGCCGGCGATGAAGTACGGCGCATCTTCCTTGCTGACGGAGATGCCTTTGTCCTTCCGACGGAAAAGCTCCTTGCTCTTTTGGCCCGCCTGTACGGGACCTTTCCCAATCTCCAGCGCGTCACAAGCTACGCGGGGCCAAAGGATATCCTCCGCAAGAGCGATGAGGAGCTGCTGCGTCTCCGAGAAGCTGGACTCAAGATGCTTTATTTTGGCCTTGAAACAGGGGACTCGCAGCTCCTGCAGCAGATTCAAAAGGGGGTAACCGCCGAAGAATCCATCGCGGCCGGGCAGAAAGTCGTACGAAGCGGCATGAAGCTGTCCATGATGGTCATTGCTGGTCTCGGCGGCGCGGCGGGGTCTGCACGTCATGCCCTTAAGACCGCATATGCAGTATCCCAGATTCAGCCTGACATGCTGAGTGTCCTGACGCTGCGTCTATATAAAGGAACGCAGATGTTAAGGGAGTTTGAAGAAGGCAAATTTGAGCTGCTTTCGCCTTGTGGCTTGGCCGAAGAAGTGAGGACCTTCCTCAGCCATATTGAGCTGCCGCCGAATCGGCACTGTCTTTTTAGGAGCAATCATATTTCCAATTATGTTCCCCTCAAGGGCACGCTGCCCAAGGACCGGGACCGCTTGCTTCAGGAACTGGATGTTTCCATTGGAAAGCTTTCGAAATTGACGGATTGGGAAGTTTATACTAATATGGAGTATTAAGGAGATTTCAAGAGGCAGTTGGCCTTTTTACCATCGGGGAGAGCTCCCCCTTTCAGCTAGCTTTTAGGAAAGAGGCGTCTATAAATGAAAATGCGAAGACTGTTAACGGCATTTCTCGTTGCTATGATTGCCCTGCCGGTGTCGCTGGGCTTTGCGGCAAAGAAGAATGCCCCCCTCAAAGTCGGGGATAAGGGATGGAAGGTCAAGACCGTCCAAACCAAGCTGAACACCCTTGGCCTTAAGACACCGCTGACGGGAAAATATTCCCGGGACCTGGAAAAGCAGGTGCGGATCTTCCAAAAGACCCATAAGTTGCCCGTTACAGGGAAGGTGGATGATAAGACCTATTTCCGCATCAATGAAGCTGCTTTTGAAAAAGAGGGAATCCATGGCGTCAAGGGCAAAGATGTGGTAAGGACCGCTTCCAAATATAAGGGAGTCCCTTACAGTTTTGGCGGGACAACGCCGCGTGCCTTTGACTGTTCGGGGTTTGTCCAGTACGTCTTCAAGAAACATAAGGCTGACTTGCCGAGAACGGCAGACCTTCAGTATGAAAAAGGTCTTTTCGTGACCATGCGGCAGCTAAAGCCCGGCGACCTGGTGTTCTTTACGACCTATGAACCGGGGGCTTCTCACGTAGGAATCTATGCGGGCAATGGGCTTTTCTGGAGTGCGACTTCGTCGAAAGGGGTCCGTCTGTGCAGCCTTTCCGAGCCGTATTGGCGGTCCCGTTATTACGGTGCCAAACGGGTCCTTGTTTCTGGGGATCGGTCTTATCGTTAACAAGTTGAGGGAGGAAGTTCATGATTAGGGAACGACGCAATAAGGAAAAATTGACGAGTTATTATAATAAGTTCATTGAAGAGGGCATCATCGATCCCAATGTCCATCCGTGGGTCGCTGAGTCGTGGCGTCGCTGCGATGCCCGTAAACAGAACCATGAGACCATGCCGGCTAATGGGGTGCGCCTTTCGGCCAATGAATTGGCCCGGCAGTTGGAGCTGCATAAAGATGTCCTGACTTATGTGGATGGACTTTTTGAACAGAATAAGCAGTATTTTAACTCCCATAACCTGTCCATGATCATCGTTGATGAAAAGGGGTATGTCCTCAAAAACTATGCCCTGCCGTTCTTCCAGCGGAGCATTGATGATATTCAGGGCATGCGTGTGCTCGAAGAGGACTGTGGTACGTCGAGCCTTTCTGTGGCCCGCAGCCACAATGTTCCCTTCCTGATGTTCGGACCGGAAATGTGGGTCCGCGAATGCCATTCCGGTGATGCCTGCTCCGCCCCCATCAGTGTGGATGGACAGAATCGATACTTTTTGTCCATGTTCAGCCTGGACCAGAATGACCTGCCTTATGACATCCTGCTCAGCTTGCTCATGACCATGAAGTATTCCGTCGAAAATTACCTCAAGATGATTGAATACTGGAAGGTCTGCAACATCATCTCCGAAGACATCCCTGCAGCTATTTTCTGGGTCAACCGGGATGGCTCCCTGCGCTACGCCAATGACCGGGCCCGTCTGCGCATGGATGAGGGGGCCCGTATGGAAGATGTCTTCCTGAACTATGAACATATTCCTGTACAAAAAGGTTTTGATGGCAAGAAGACGATCCGTAAGGAAATCACGTGGATTACCCAGGACCGTACCTATGAAGATGTGACGAGCGTCCTGCCCGTCTATAACAGCGGCCGTGTCGACAGTGTCGTCGTCATCACCATGTCCATCGAGGATTTGAAGACCACCATTGCCCACGCCACGGGATACAGTTCCCGCTACAGCCTTTACAGTATGGTCGGTAATTCCAGCGAGTTCCAGGCCCTGCAGCATAAGGCCGCCCGCGTCGCCCGCGGGGATAATAACATCCTGCTCCAAGGCGAACCGGGTACGGGCAAGCAGCGTCTTGCCCACGGTATCCATCAGGCAAGTCCACGGGCTGCGGCTCCGCTCATTACGGTGCGCGGTCACGAAGGACCGGAAGAGGAACTGGAAGAAGAATTTTTTGGCAAGACCGATGGTACGGGCCATCTGGCAGCCGGCAGTTTGGAACTGGCCAATGGGGGAACGCTTTTCCTTGATGAAGTGGAAAAATTCCCGACGAAGCTGGGCGATGTCTTGGCTGATGCTTTGAAAAACGGTGTTCTCAACAAGGAGACAGGCGTTCGCCGGAAATTCAATGTCCGCATCATTGCGGCCTGTGACTCCAACTTGAAACGTCTGACCGATAAAGGCCTCTTTTCCAAGAGCCTCTATGAACTGGTCATTGGCACCGTCGTCCGGGTACCGCCCCTGCGGGAGCGGGTGGAAGATGTGGAAGTCATTGCCAACCATATCCTTACGGAAATGGCGGCCCGTCACAGCATGCCGACAAAGACGCTTTCCCACGAGGCCATGGAACTCCTCAACAGCTGCCACTGGCCCGGCAATATCAAGCAGCTCCAGGGAGTCATTGAACAGGCCTTCTTCCATACGGCAGGCAGTGTCATCGACGCCAGCCATATCAAGCTGCCTGGGGAACACCGCATTGAAAAATCCTGGAAGCATGATAAGGATGCCTTTGTTGCAAGCTGGAAACAGGCCGGTGGCAACATCAGCAAACTGGCCATTATGCTCGGAGTCAGCCGCGTGACACTTTACCGCTACTTGAAAAAATACGACCTAGGTCCCAAAAAATAAATCAAGGACATTATAGGGACGCATCTGTCCCGGGAAAGGTGCGCTTTGCCATCGACAAAACGCATCTTTTCGTGCTTTTTGTGAATGCCTCGTAAAAGGCTGCAAAAAGCCAGGAGCAGATCACCCTAAGGAGGAGCCCAGACCCATGCGTTTACGAAAAAAGCCCTGGATATCCCAGGCCTTGGAAGACTATAAAGGAAAAGAACTGCTCGAGGACGGTCTCGAGGCATACAAGGGAAAATGGCGCGCCCTTCTGGGCGATAAACCCCTTTACCTTGAAATTGGCTGTGGCAAGGGGCAGTTTATCAGCCAAATGGCCCAGCTTCATCCCGAAAATGCCTACCTTGGCATTGAAACCCAGCGGGATGTCTGTTACTATGCTGTGAAAAAACTGCGGGATCAGGAAATTGATAATGCCCGTATTCTGCGGGCTGATGCGGCCCATCTGCTTGACTGGTTCGAAAAAGGGGAAGTGGAAGGGCTCTACCTCAACTTCAGCGATCCCTGGCCCAAGGCTCGTCATGCAAAACGACGCCTTACTTACCGCAGTTTCCTTGCTCTTTATAAGACAATCCTAAAACCCGCGGGGCATCTGCGGTTCAAGACCGATAACGATGCGCTTTTTGAGTTTTCCTTGGAAGAATTCAAGGAATTTGGCCTTCCCCTTCTCACCGTAAGCAGGGACCTCCACCACACGGAGATCCTCAACGAAGCACAGACAGAGTACGAACAGCGCTTCAGTGCCTTGGGAAAGAATATCAATTTCTGCGAAGTTGTTTTTTAGTGGGAAAGGAATCGGATGATGAAGGAGAAATGCATCTTCAAAAATCCTAAAATCGCGATGGTGATCCTCGTCATGGCTCTGATGATTGCCGGCGCCCTCAATGTCTATAGTGCCAGTTTTGCTATGATGGGCTATGGAAAAGGGTATTTTAGCGGCTATATCGCAAGATATCTTCTTTTTGGAGTCATCGGCCTGATTTTAATGGGATGGTTGGGCTGGAAAATGGACTATCATCAACTCCTGGGACGGAGGGCGGAAATGGCGATTGCTTTTATCAATATCGTTTTGCTCGTTGCCGTCGATCTGGCCGGTCATACGGCTAAAGGCGCCCAACGCTGGCTGTCCCTTGGCCCTGTCAGTTTCCAGCCTTCGGAATTGGCAAAGCTTGCCATCATCCTTTTAGGTGCCGCTTACCTCGGGAAGGTCATGGAACAGGGGAAGAAACCCTCTCTTGTGAATCATTTTTCCTTTGCTGTGGTGATCATCGGCCTCCTTGTTTTCAAGCAGCCTGATATGGGAACCAGTGCTATTTTGATTGCCATTGCCTTTTTTCTCTATATTCTTGCCGGACTGCCGACCCTCATGGTCATCGGGACAATCCTTATCGGTGCGGTGGGGGCCGTAGTCGGTGTTGTCATTGCTCCCTACCGGCTGAATCGCATTTATGTATGGCTTGACCCCTTCCGAGATCCCCAAGGTCTCGGCTACCAAATGGTCCAGTCAAAGGTGGCCATTGGCAGTGGTGGATTTGGCGGTCTTGGGCCTGGCCAGGGGCTGGGAAAATATTTTTATCTTCCTGAAGCCCACACGGACTTTGCTTTTTCCGTATTCTGTCAGGAACACGGTTTTTTGGGCGCGTTCGTCCTCATTGTCCTTTTTCTCATGCTTGGATATGTAATCTATACGGTCGCACGCCGGACGCGCGACCATCAAGGGTTTCTCCTTGTCATGGGCGCCAATTTCCTTATCGTTGGACAGGCCTTTGCCAATATGGCTATGGTCTGCGGAATCCTGCCCGTCATTGGGGTGCCGCTATCTTTTATTAGTTATGGGGGAACGAGTCTTGTCACGACACTCCTTGCTATGGGGCTTGTTTTCTCTGTCTATCATGACGAAGTGCGTCGGGAAGAAAAGGAAGCCCCGCCGACTCTGCCCCTCCGCCATTCACAGCGGCCTCCCTTTGTGGGAACGCCGCGCTATCAGAAAGACAGGTGGAAAAAATGAAGCTTTCATTTTTCAATTTTTTCCGCAGAAAGAAACAAAAAAAGGCGACTGAGGGTCCTTCCTTTCCTCAGTGGAACCGTCCATCGGGACGAAGGAACCGGCAGTCCCTGGATAATGACCACGCTTTTTCAGCGTCTGCCGCGCATGAACACAGTCGCCGGATCCTAACCTTGGAAAGGGATCGCGGTGCTTTGAAGCGCGGTCAGCGGCGTAGCCGCGTCTTGTGCCTTGCTATGGTCTTATTTGTCGGTGCCATTATCCTGCAGCTTGTGAACCTGCAGTTCGTCCAAAAGGATTTTCTTGCCCACTGGGCCTTGAATCAAATCAGTGGGGAAAACCTTGAAATTGTCCCCCGTGGGAGCATTGTAGACCGTAATGGGGAAGAACTGGCCGTAAGTGTTGTTTCCCGGTCACTTGCCGTCAATCCTCAGGAACTGGTTGATGATCCTGACCGTTGGCCAAAGGGCCAGATGCCGGTTCGCGATGTGCGTCAAGTCGCTGCCAACCGCCTTTCCCCTATCCTGCAGATGCCCGCTTCAAAGCTCATGGAGCTTTTTACCGATAAGCAGCATATGTTCTTTTGGGTGAAACGGACCTTGGATCCCCATGTTGCTAAGGAAGTCTCTGAGGTGTTGGACGAAGAAAAGATCCCTGGATTCCATTTTATTGAGGAAAGTAAACGGTATTATCCCAAAGATAACCTTGCAGCGCAAGTCATCGGATTTGTTGGAATCGATGATAAAGGACTTGAGGGCGTGGAAGCTTCCATGGATACTTATCTGCGCGGCGTCAAGGAAAAGCAGACCAATTACACGGATGCCAAGGGCAACCTCATTGGACCCTCCGGTTTGAATGAGGTCCAGATCCAGCGGAAGAATACTGTACAGCTGACCATTGATGCGCGCATGCAGTTCATCTTGGAGCGCGGACTTGACGACGCCATCAAAAAGACAAAGGCGGCAAGCGCCGCGGCAATCCTTATGGATCCCAATACGGGAGAAATCCTGGGGATGGCAAGCCGGCCGACCTTTGATCCCAATCACTTTGCCGACGCCTCCAGCGAGGCCTATATGAACCGCGGTGTAGGAATCATTTATGAGCCTGGATCTGTCTTTAAACCCATTATGGGTTCGGCCGGTCTTATGGAAAAGATCATTACGCCGGATACACCCTTCCATGATGAAGGATCCATCGACGTTGGCGGCCGGCGCATCCGTAACTGGGACGGCCGTGGATTGGGCAATATCAAGTTCGAGGATATCATCAAGTTCTCCGTCAATACGGGCATGGCTTCTCTAGGACTCAAGCTCGGCGGAGAAAAGGAAACCGAGTATGCCAAGCGCTTTGGCTTTGGCGAGGCTACGGGAACGGATGTACCGGGCGAAGAAGTGGGAATCCTTTATAATCCGAAGGACATGGTCCCCTCTGACGTTGCCACCATGGGAATCGGTCAGGGGATTGCCGTCACACCGCTTCAGATGCTGCGGGCCATCTGCGCCATTGCAAACGGGGGGAACCTCGTCCGCCCTTATGTCGTAAAGAAAGTGACCGGACCTGATGGTAAGGTCATCAAGGAAAATAAGACCCAAGTAGACCGGCAGGTCATTACGCCGGAAGTTGCTTCCCAGATGCGGGCCATGATGGAGAAGGTTGTTTCTGAAGGGGGCGGCAAATCGGCCCAGATCAAAGGCTACAAGATTGCAGGCAAGACGGGAACTGCAGAAAAGCTTTCTCCTAAAGGCGGGTATATCCCCGGTGTCTATATTGCTTCTTTTGTAGGCTTTGTGCCTAGTGATAATCCTCGCTATGCCATGATCATCATGATTGACTCTCCAAAGGGTGCCTATTATGGGGCACAGGTCTCAGCGCCGATTTTCCGCGACACGCTGCAGCAGATCCTTGTGGCTCAAGGCGTCCAGCCGAGCAATAAGGCTGATCTTAAGACCATGGATTCCCTTGCGGAAAAGGATGGAGGAAAGGAAGGAACCCTGCCTAGTCTTGCTCCCAGTGGGGAAAAGACAGTTCGCCTGCCCAACCTCGCCGGCTGGTCCCTGCGGGAGACGATGGAGATCCTTCAAAAGGGCGGGCTTCAGCTCCTGCCCATTGGCAGCGGAATCAGCTTCAAGCAATCCCCGCCGCCAGGGACGACCCTCAATGAAGGGGATGCTGTAACGGTTTGGTTCCGGTAAAGCGTTGTCACAGTGGTGCTCCTTGTAGTAGAATAAAATTAAGTGGATTCTTATCAGACTGCAGCAGTCTTCTTGGAGGAAACTGTTGCAGTCTTTTTTATAGGGAGAGGTCTTCTCTCCTTGTTCCTGAAGAAAGGATGAATCAACGTGAAACGACAGCTTGTCCTTGAAGGTAAGCCCGTGGCTGACGCAATTCGCGAGAAATTGGTCTCCCAATTTTCCGAATGCGAAGCGACCTTGGCCACTTTTATCATAGGAAACAATGCACCAGCCCATGTCTATAAGCGGAGTCTTTTGAAATGCGCCGAAAGCCTGGGCGTCAGGACGCGGGATGTGGAATTGCCCGAGAGCGTGACTCAACAGGAGGCTGAGGCCTCCCTTCGTGCTCTCAGCGATGACCCGGCTGTGACGGGGATCCTGCCCCTTATGCCGGTACCGCCCCAAATCAAGCAGATGACGCTCATGAGCTGCCTTGATCCCAAAAAGGACATGGACTGCCTCCATCCCTTGAACAGTGGGGAATTCTATCTGGGCATCAGTCCTTGGGGTCCCTGCACGCCGCGGGCTTGTATTGCCCTGCTTGACTATTATCATATTCCCCTTGTAGGCAAACGGGTCGTCATGGTGGGGTACGGTGATGTGGTCGGCCGTCCGCTCACGCTCATGCTCGTCGATCGCCATGCGACAGTCACTGTATGCCGTTCCAAAACAAAAAATCTGCCTAACATTCTCAGTCAGGCAGATGTGATTTTGAGTGCTGTCGGCAAGCCAAACTTCATCACTGAAGATATGGTTCGCGAAAACTGCGTCCTTGTCGATATTGGGCTTTCTTCCCTTGATGGGAAAATGGTGGGCGATATTTCTGAAGGGGCAAAGCTCAAGAAGGCTGCTGCCTATACGCCCGTTCCTGGTGGGGTCGGGGTCCTCAGCAATCTTATGGTTATGGAGACCTTGACGCGGAACCTTTGATCAGCGGTCGTATCTTGTTTTGAGCTTATTCATGAATTTTTCCTTTTTGACCAGGAAACGTTCATGGGATCCTTGCCCAATGATTCCGTGTTCATCGGAAGCCGTGAGCTTAAAGGAAAGCTTGCGCCCGTCAATACCGACGAGAACAGCTTTAGCGGTTACCTGGCGGCCAACAGCGGTTGCCGCGTCATGGGAGATGTTGAGGCTGATGCCGACACTTGTCGTATCCTCATCGAGGAGGGGTTCTACCAAGTTGCAGGCAGCCTGTTCCATGAGGGCAACCAGGGCCGGTGTAGCAAAGACATCGAGACTGCCGCTCTTCATGGCTTTTGCTGTGTTTGTGTGCATGACCATGACCGTTGCTTCAGCAGCGGAACCAATCCGAAATTCTGTCATAACAATTCACTTCTTTCTGCAATGTTTTTAAAATCCATTCGTTATCATTGTATTCATTTTTAGGTGTTTAGGCAAGGGAGGGGAGCATTCCATCCTGTTTCCGCAAGGCGTGGAGATAGGGGCCTGCCTTTATGCTATAAGGAGGGAGAACCATGTTGTTCCACGATATTTTTGCCCATCATCCTAAGGAGCGGGAAGCCATCATCGACCAGGACCGCAGCGTTACCTATGGTGAGTTTCAGGATCTGGTGGAGCGCTGGGCCGCTTATTTCGAAGCCCTAGGTGTAAAAAAGGGAGACCGTGTCGGTCTTGTCAGCAAGAACTGTTTGGAATTCATTGTCACCTATTTTGCTGTCATCAAGGCTGGCGGCGTCATTGTTCCCATCAATTTTCAGCTCGTGCCGCGGGAGATTGCCTATATCGTCAAGGATACAGCGATGAAGCTTCTTGTCGTAAAGGAGGCGCTGCCTCTTGCAGAACCGCTGCAGGAGCTTTCTGCTCCGTCTCTGATGCAGATTACCTTTGATGAGCTCCATCATGCGCCAGAGCAGGAATTTGTGCCCGTGTCCCTTACGGAAACCGATCCATCGACCATCATCTACACATCGGGAACAACGGGCAAACCCAAAGGGGCCATGCTCAGTCACGGGAACCTTTACGCCAATGCCCGTGATTTTATGGAATCGATTCCATTGACGGCAGAAGATACGGCCTTGTGCGTCCTTCCCATGTATCACTGTTTTGCCTGGACCGTGTGCGTGGCCGGTCCCCTGCTCTGCGGCGGACGAATCGTTATCCAGGCGGTCTATCAGTTCAAGGCCGCCATGCGGCTTGTAAAGCAGTACGGTGTAACGATGTTTACCGGCGTGCCAGCCGTATATCGTCTCCTTCATGAGAGCCGCGATCTTGATTCTGTCGATTCTGTCCGTTATTTCATCAGCGGCGGGGCGCCTCTGGGCCTCGACCTTGCCCGCGGTTTTGCCCTTAAGTTCGGCCGTCCTGTCCTCGAGGGATATGGCCTTTCTGAAGCCTCGCCTGTTGTCTCCGTCAACCTGCCCCATAAGGTAAAGGTCGGTTCCATTGGTCCGACCATTGCCCACGTCAAGGCAAAGATCATCAATGCCCATGGGGAGGAAGTTCCTCATTTCGAACGGGGAGAACTTCTTGTCAAGGGCCCCAATGTCATGCTTGGCTATCTCAACTTACCGGATGCGACGGCTAAGGCCATTGAAAAAGATGGCTGGCTTCATACCGGTGACGTAGGGTACATGGATGAAGATGGATTTATTTTCCTTGTCGATCGCGTCAAGGACATGATCATTTCAAGCGGTGAAAATGTGTACCCGCGGGAAATTGAAGAAGTTGTAAGTGCCTATCCTGGCGTGGCGGAGTGTTCCGTCATTGGTATTCCTGATGCCCTGCGGGGCCAGGCCATCTGTCTTTATGTGGTTCCTCGGGAAGGGGAGACCATCGATAAGAAGGCCCTGCGCCAGTATCTGATTGGTCGCATTGCCCCTTATAAGGTGCCGCGGGAGTATTTTCTTGTCGAATCCCTTCCCAAAACAGCGTTAGGCAAGGTGCGCAAGAATGTCCTGCGCGATGAGACCGTGGCCATCCTATCGAAAAACAAGTTTGCCGGGAGGGCCCTGTGATGAAACGGTTCCTTATCCTTATGGCGCTTGCCGCGTCCCTTCTCCTATCAGGATGCGCCCGTGGAGAGATTACGGTAGAACTTTCCCGCTTAGGAGCGGCGGACCTTACGGCCAAGCTTGTCACGCTCCCCATCCTGCAGCCAACGGCAGAGACTTTTGAAGAGGACTTCAAAAAAGATGGCTATACGGTCCAAAAAGTCGATGAAGGTGAATATAAGGGCTTTGTCGCCCATCGTCATTACAACCAGCTTTCGGACATCAAAGAATCCAAGCTGCTGCGGACCTATGACTTTGAAACTTGGTCCCATGCGGCCCAGTATGCCGTGAAAAATAACGGGGCTGCTGGATCGGGGTCCGAAGATAAGGCCCTGCGTCCCGCCCTTCCAGCAGAACGGCATGCGCCTGTTGTGACCTATCATGGAGGGCTTCTTTTTGATACGGTGAGCGTTCATAAGACCGTCCAGCTCAGCCCCCGTGAGGCGATGAAAGATCCCCGTACGGCGGGGATCCTGCGCAGCATCATGGGTCAGTTTGACCTGCGCTTCATCCTGAAGCTGCCGACCCGCGTCGACAGTGCCAATGCAACGAGCGTCAGTGAGGATGGCCGGGTCCTTATGTGGCGTCTGCCCTTGGGAGAGGATTCCGATCTTGATGCCTCCGTGACCTATCTCAATCCCATGAAAGCGGCAGGCTGGATTGTCCTGATTGGGATCTTAGGTGGCTTAGGCTCTGTTTACTTCCGGAAACGACGCCGGGAAAAGGCCCTTGAAGCGTTAGAAAAGAAACAAAGCGATAAGACCAAGTTGTCCTGAAAGATCCGCTATCTGCCGTTTCTTTTGCATGACCGTCCAAATTCTGTTACAATAGAATTGATAAATAAAGGCAGTTGTGGGTTATTTGTATGGGTATTTCATAGGAGCTGGAGGGACAAATATGGCAACTGAATTTCTGGAATTAAAAAAACTGACAATTTTTGTAGGAGAGGACTTTTTCTGTGGAGATCGTCCATTCTACAAAGTCATGCTGGAAAAGGCAGCTAAACTCAAACTTGCTGGCTGCACGGTGTTCCGCGGCCTCCAAGGCTACGGAAGCCGTGTCCGCGGAAGGGAACGGCGGCTTCTCATCAGTGTTTCGGAGGCTATCAATCTTCCTGTAATCATTACCATTATTGATACGGAAGAACAGATTAAGCGCGTCTTGCCATTCCTTGAAAAGAACCTGACTCATGGTGTGGCAACCCTTGATGACGTCAAGATGCTAGCGACAGACTTTGTCAAGGAACGTTTTGAAAAACCTGTGGAAGAGCGCCGCGATCCAAGCCTTCAGGAATAAACCAGTCATCATCGGATGGCGTTACGTGTTTTTATATATGTGTATCGCTGGGGGGTCTCTTTGTCTTTTTGTATCAAGGAAAGTCTGCTGCAGAAAGATGAAGGCCCCATCATGGATGAGGCGGTTCCATAATTCATTTAGCTGGAAAGAACGTAAAAAGGCGGCCAAAAAAGGATCTTCTCCTTTCTTGACCGCCTTTTTTATTGGTTTGAAGCCAGTTTCTGGTCTTTATCCCCTCGGACAGGGATGATCAATTTCTGACCTGGCTGAAGGGCTGCTTTGCGGTCCAGCTTGTTGGCATCAATGATCCGTTCAATGACGTTTCGCACATCTTCGCCGTCTTCTGTATGGCGGCTTGCGATGGACCAAAGGCTGTCACCCGTGTAGACGGTGACCTGCTGTTTATGAAGAAAGGCAGACGGAGCGGCGTTCATCTGCAGGATTCCAAAGGGGAAAAAACCAATCAAAAGCACGAATAATGATCCAATCATCTGTTTCATCATCATGATTCCACCTCACGTTCATACATCATAAAACTGAACTACTGTTTATTTGTTTGTATGATATCATGATAAATTTCGTTTTTCAATAGCTAAATCAAAAATATGTTCGTTAAAAATAAAAAGATAGGAAGCGTGTTCATCTTTTTGGACTGCATGGATTTTTTGCCAAATTGGTCTTGACAAAAGAATAGGCAGCAGATCCAGTCGTGTCTGGATAGTGGGAATGCTTGCCTGCCTGTCTTGAAGAGGTCCCTATTTGTCACATTTTTTCCTTACTGATATGGTATAATGATAAAAAGACCATTTTTTGCCTTTGGAAGTTCATTTTTAGCTGCAGTTCCTTGGCAAAGCAGTCAGGAGGGATTTTTAATGATGGAAGATAAGAACCAGATGGCTCACCAAGACCCTGTCGATCAGGAAGATCTGGTGGAAACCGATGTCCGCCCCTTGGAAGAAAGGGAAAAGGAGGCCGTCAAGGGAGAACTTATTGAAACCGAGCAGCCCGTGGATTATGAAAAGGAAGCAGAATATATCTGCCGCTGGGGTGCTGCAAGGGCCAGCGTCATTGTCATGACCCCTTTCTTGGGCTCCCTTGCCCTTATGGCCAATGAAGTCTATATGATTACGAGATTAAGCGATCTGTATGGTGTGGAACTTGAAACGGGTGCCATTGCCGGTCTCATTGGCTCTTTGGGTGCTTCTTTTGTGGGACAGACCCTCTTTACCCTCATTCCATTCCCACCGCTTCAGGTACCCATGGCTGTTGCTATCACCTATGGTGTAGGGAAGGCGGCTGATGCCTGGCTGAAGGCGGGCCAGCCCAAGGATATGGACCGAATCAAGGAAATCTTTGAAGCCGCTCGCAAGGAAGGGATAGCGCGTTTTAAGGAATTTAAGGAAGATCCGACAAGGAACCTTCCCTTAGGAGATGAAACAAAGGATATGATGAAGGAAAAAGCAGGTCCGCTTTTTGATAAAATCAAGAATGCTGCCGATACGGCCACGGATAAGGTTACGGCTGCGGTGGAAGATATCCGGTCCAGCAAGGAAGGACCGAAAGGCAAGCTTGCCTCCGCAATGGATGCGGCAAGTGATGTAGCAGAGCAGGCCCGTCTCGCCCTTCAGCCTTATAAGGAAATGGCCCTGCGCTGGATTGAGGCCCAGACCTGGGATGAACTGCGGTCTGGGACCCTTGTTGTTCCTTATGAAGATCTCGAAAAAGGGATCCGCGAAGCCATGAAGGACAGTGAGTTTAGGTTCGGCGGCTGCCACTATGCCAAGGATGGACTCTTGGAACTTGTCGTGGAACATGGAAAATATGGCACCATCACCATCGATGCAGGAATTGAAGCGTTTGCCCTTACGAGCAGTGCTTCTTATGGGCGCTTCCGCATCCATGATTTTGCGGTCAGTGAGAACAAGATTGGTGAGCTTGTCGTAAAGCTTCTTGGCTCGCGCCTCATCATGAGTCTTGTCAATGCGGTCTTCAATATGAAGACCATCAGCAAGGATGACATTGTCTGCACTTACAGTGACAATACGCTGACGGTTGACTTTACAGATGTCATCAAAAAGAGCAAAGCAGCTCAGTTTGTAATCAAGGACCGTAATCTATTCGACATTGTTACCCTTACTGGCCTTGTCCCGGAAGAATCAGGCCTCAAGGTATGCAGCAAGTGGACATTGATTAAATAATGACGAAAAAAGATAAAACCGCGGAAAATGTTGTTTGATGTGTACCCCAAAAACTGGACGCATATAAATTAGTTAAATGGCATTAGTGGATGTTTCCCGATATATTTCGGGAGGCATCCATTTTGTTTTTTTCTGAATCCTTTCCTTGTTGAAATAATGAATGTATTCTTTCACTGCTTTAGCAAATACCTTGAACGAGGTGTATTCTTTTTCGCTTCCGTAATACATTTCATTTTTCATCCGACCAAAAAAGGTCTCCATAATACTGTTGTCATAGCAGTTGCCCTTACGCGACATTGACTGTATAATTCCATGCTTTTTCAATTCACTTCTGTAATATTCATGCTGATACTGCCATCCCT
>NZ_AULA01000006.1 GCF_000425045.1 Acidaminococcus intestini DSM 21505
GGCAGTATCAGCATGAATATTACAGAAGTGAATTGAAAAAGCATGGAATTATACAGTCAATGTCGCGTAAGGGCAACTGCTATGACAACAGTATTATGGAGACCTTTTTTGGTCGGATGAAAAATGAAATGTATTACGGAAGCGAAAAAGAATACACCTCGTTCAAGGTATTTGCTAAAGCAGTGAAAGAATACATTCATTATTTCAACAAGGAAAGGATTCAGAAAAAAACAAAATGGATGCCTCCCGAAATATATCGGGAAACATCCACTAATGCCATTTAACTAATTTATATGCGTCCAGTTTTTGGGGTACACATCAGAAAGGGCAGCTGTTTTTTGATTAAAGACGATGGGAGGAATTAAGGACGTCCCGCATTTTGTGGGAGACCATATCCTTGATGGCCTGTCGTCCAGCCCCTAAGTAGGAGCGGGGATCGAAGTCTTCTGGATGTTCTGCCAGGTACTTGCGAATGGATGCGGTCATGGCAAGACGCAGGTCCGTATCGATATTAATCTTACAGACACCGTATTTGCCTGCTTTAAGGAGCATGTCTTCCGGTACCCCTTGAGCTCCGTCAAGCTTGCCGCCATAACGGTTGCATTCTTCTACGAAGGCGGGAATGACCGTGGAGGCTCCGTGAAGGACCAAGGGGAAGTTTGGCAGCAGGTTGGAGATTTTTTCAAGACGGGCGAAGTCAAGTTCCGGCTTTCCTTTGAATTTGTAGGCACCATGGCTTGTCCCGATGGCAATGGCCAGGGAATCGACACCCGTTCTTTCCACAAATTCAACAGCTTGATCAGGATCGGTGTAGGTTGCATCCTTCGTATTGACCTTAACGGCGTCCTCCACACCGGCTAGTTTTCCCAATTCGGCTTCCACGACAACCCCTTTGCTGTGGGCATAGTCGACAACACGTTTTGTCAATTCGATATTTTCCTCGAAGGGATATTTGGAACCATCAATCATGACGGACGTAAAACCGCCATCAACACAGGCTTTGCAGATTTCGAAATCAGCACCATGGTCAAGATGGAGGGCAATGGGCAGATCCGTATCTTCAAGGGCCGCCTGGACGAGGTGAAGCAAATAAGCGTGCTTGGCATATTTACGGGCACCAGCGGAAACCTGAAGAATCAGCGGGGATTCTTCTTCTTTGGCGGCATCGACAATCCCTTGGACAATTTCCATATTATTGACGTTGAAAGCCCCAACCGCATAGTGACCTTCATAAGCTTTCTTGAACATGTCTTTCGTAGTTACAAGTGGCATAATACATCCTCCTATCAATAAAAGTCGTCCTCATTATATCATATTCCCTTCATCTTTCGTCCTTTTTTTTGGAAATACAGGGGGCAAAAGCCTTATTGGCAGGTAAGAAAAAAGGAAGGGACGGGTCCGTAATCTTCACGTCCTTTCCTGATAAGGGATGGCGGAACTGGAGCCGCATCGCGTGCAGGGCATGGGCTTTTTGGGACCCCTTTGCGCCATAGAGAGTATCGCCCAGGAGAGGATGCCCCATGAATGCCGCATGTACGCGAATCTGATGGGTGCGTCCGGTATAAAGATGGAAAGCAACCACGCTTTTCGCTGCATCCTGCCACAGCACGCGGTAGCGTGTACGAGCCGGCTTGCCCTGGGGCGCGACACAGCGCTCGATAAGGGAGCCATCCTTGCGGGCTATGGGCTGAGCGATGACCCCGGAGAATTTTTCCCAAGGGCCATGCGAGAGGGCAAGGTAGAGCTTTTTCATGGGGGCCTTAGTGAGCATATGATGGAGTGCGGCGTTTTTGGCAAATAGGACAATGCCGCTTGTTTCACGGTCGAGCCGCGAAACCGGATGAAGGGCGGCTTTAATGCCATGTTCCCTGTAATAGAAGAGAACACGGCGGGATAGGGAAGACTCTTGGGTAAGGCCGCTGTTGTGGACAAGCAGTCCTTGCTCCTTATGAACGGCAAGGAGAACCTCATCTTCATATAAAATCGTGAGGGGGCCTTCTTCCGGGACAAGGTCCGTTTCTTCTGGTAAAAAAGGAAAACTGACTCGATCATTGGCTGAAAGCGGTATATCCCATACTGTGACGAGGCCATTGACAAAAAGAGCCCGTGCTTTTTTTAGGGCTTTCCAGTAGGAAGCCGACAGCCCCCACTGCATGAGAAATGTCTTTAAATGAATCCCTGATTGGTTCTTCGGGACAAGCAGCTGGTTCATGGGAACCCTCCTTGGTATTGACTGGCACGCCTTCCGCCCTGAAGCATCCCCTTCAAGCAGTTGACTATCTTACCCACATTGAGTAAGATGAAGGGTAGGAAAATTAAAAGAAAATAAGATCCATAAGTTGTTGCTTAGAAGATGAGAAATGAGGAAAAGGTCATGAAAAAGGAGCTCTTGGTTCTGCTCGCATCAGTTTTGACATTCTATACAGGAAAAACCGTCTCCGCAAAGGAAACCTACCAGCTCCTTGGAGTCAATCCTGCTGGTGAGTACTATGTGGAGCAAGAGTCTCTTGAAAAGGCGCTTCAAAAGGAAAAAGGGGGCCTTCTTGAACAGGTTAAAACAAAAGCCGTTTTGAAGGATCAGAACTTTATCCGTCTTTTAGGGGAAACCTACGAGAAAAAACTCGAAGATAACGATCGACCTGGTTCGTGCGAACTTATTGTATCATTAAACTTAGAAAATCACACCTATAAAGTCGATCAGGTCGCCCTCCTGTCTAAGAAGGGAAAAGTCATAGAAAAGAAACATTTGAAGGAAGCCTTCATTCCCATTCCCAAGATGACATTCATTGAAGCCCTATCACGCTCTGCCCAGGCAGGTGTGGAACTAAGACATGAGAATCCGGTACTTCCCTCTGGAATCAGTGTGAAGACCCTAGAAAGCACAAAAAAGAGAGGTTATAACGAAAAATGAGAAAACGTGGTTTTGAAAAGATTGCCGCTTATGCAGATCGGTCATTTCCCATGCCGACAAGACAGACAAAATATTCCGCTGGCTATGACATTTATTTACCGGAATCTGTGACAATTCCTGCCCATTCCCAGAAAATGATTTCTACGGGGATCAAGGCCTATATGCAGGATGATGAATTCTTAGGTATCCATATCCGCTCCAGTATGGCCATTAAACGTCATTTACGTCTTGTCAACAATGAAGGAATTGTTGATGCTGATTATTACAACAATCCTGATAATGAGGGCCATCTAATGATTGCACTCGCCAATGATACCGATAAAGACATTGTCCTTCAAGCTCATGAGCGGATTGCCCAGGGAATCTTTTATCGTTATCTTACGACGGATGATGATGCAAGCAAGGAAAAGTCGGTTCGCAGTGGAGGGTTTGGCAGCACCACCAGCAAGGAGGCAGACAAATGAAATCAATGAATGATCTTGTAAATGCTTGTGCCACGATAGGTGATTGGGGCGGCTATAAGATCTATGAGTGGTATAAACTCTTTCCAGAAGAACGGGAAAGGGCCCTGCGGGAGTATATGTATCTTAAGACCCATATGATCCAGGACTGTGCGCACCAGGTTGGCCTTCATCCGTCCCTAGAGGTATGGAATGATTTTTTTGATCAGGTTGGCACTGCCTTTGAATTGGATCCTGCCAATCTTTGCCATGCCACCTACGATGGACTTGTGGAGGCCCTGCATGCCTATGAAGGCGAAAAGTTCAACGCCATTTTAAAAACTTTTGAGACCCGTAGCGGGATAGGGAGCACGGCTTATTCGCAGCAATTTGTGCCGGAACTGACTGATCTTGTGACGCGGACAGCTTCCAGCCTGCGCAAGCTTCTCCAAGAGTAGGCTTTTGGGAATCAAAAAAACAAAATACCTTTTTTTCTAAAAAACGATTGACATAATATACTGAAATGCCTATACTATACCCATAAACTTAACAGTTGATAGAGGCGCGGGAACGATAAGTACTTTTCAGAGGGACACCGTTGAAGGAAAGGAAAGGCCAACCGCCGAAGTGGTCCGCTGGGTACAGGGGGCTGCTGGGATGCCGGCTAACAGCGGGTATACTGTCGCCATTATTTGGTGGAGCGCTATCGGTAATAAATAAACAAGGCCTGCTGATGTGGGCTTTATTGTTGCGGTTATTGGGAGCGTTCTCAATGACCGTATTTTTGTAAATAGAGAAAGGATGGAGCCAATGATTAAAGTATTGGTCAATGGAGCCCTTGGCAAGATGGGTTCCACTGTCGTTCGAACGGTTCTTCAGCAAGAGGACATGGAACTGATTTCCGCTGTCGATGTCCATGGTGCTGGTAAGACCGTAGAAGGCGTTCCCGTGGACGCGAGTTTGGAGGAAGCCCTCATAAGAAGTAAACCGGATGTTGTGGTTGACTTTACGCGTCCCGATGTTGTCATGGACAGCCTGCGGATCATTACTAGCCATGGTGTCAATGCGGTTGTCGGCACGACGGGATTTTCTCCGGAAGATCTTGAGGAAGTCAAGGGGCTTGCTGAAAAAAATGGTGTCGGCGTCCTCATTTGTCCAAACTTTGCCATTGGTGCCGTTTTGATGATGAAAGCGGCGGAAGAAATTGCCAAATACTTGCCCCAAGTGGAGATCATCGAACTTCATCATGATCAAAAACTTGATGCACCATCAGGAACCGCCATGCTTACGGCCCAGAAGCTCGCCAAGGCCCGCGGCGGTTATGTGGCGCAGGGCAGGGAAGACGAAACAGAGAAGCTGGCGCATGTACGGGGTGGCAATTATGAAGGCATGCACATCCATAGCGTGCGGCTGCCTGGTTTTGTCGCCAGTCAGGAAATCATTTTCGGAAGCATGGGTGAACGCCTCGTCATCCGCAATGATTCCATCAACCGTGACTGCTACATGCCTGGTGTTATGCTGGGATGTCGGACCATGGTTAAACGCAGGGGCCTTGTGTATGGGCTGGATGCAATTTTGTAAGGAAGCGTTTCTAATTTGAAAGAGGGGGAACAATCATGAAGGAGTATAATCTAGCAATCTTAGGTGCAACGGGTGCAGTGGGGCAGGAATTCATCAATCTGCTCAATGAACGAGATTTCCCTTTTAAGAACCTGAAACTCCTGGCTTCTGCACGCAGTGCAGGCAAAGAACTGACGGTTCGGGGCAAGACCTATAAGGTCGAAGAAGCAAAGGCTGATTCCTTTAACGGAGTTGATGTTGCCCTATTTGCCGGCGGCTCGATCAGCAAGACGTTTGCACCAATTGCTGTCAAGGCAGGAGCCGTCGTCATTGATAATTCAAGTACCTATCGCATGGATCCTGAGGTTCCTCTGATTGTTCCGGAAGTCAATCCTCAGGATATTAAAAAGCATAAAGGCATCATTGCCAACCCGAATTGCTCAACCATCATCATGGTCATGGCCCTGAAGCCGATTTATGATCTTGCACGCATCAAAAGAATCATCGTATCCACTTATCAGGCGGCCTCTGGTGCCGGTAAGGACGGTCTTGATGAACTGGAACGCCAGATTAAGGAAGCTGCTGCCGGCAAGGAAATGACTGCTCATATCTTCCCCAGCGCAAGTGCTGCCAAACATTTCCCGTTGGCCCTGAATCTTGTGCCGCAGATTGATGTCTTCCTTGATAACCTTTATACAAAGGAAGAAATGAAGATGGTCAATGAAACCAAGAAGATTTTCTCTGATCCGGAAATGCGTATCACGGCGACAACGGTTCGTGTTCCTGTGTACCGCAGTCACAGTGAATCTGTCAATGTGGAACTTGAACATGATGTGGAACTTGCTGACATCCGCAAGGCACTCAGCCAGTTCCCCGGTGTTGTTCTTCAAGATGATCCTTCCCAGCAAATCTATCCGATGCCGCTTTACACATCGGGCCTCAATGATGTTTATGTCGGCCGCCTGAGACGGGATGAATCGGCCGACAGAAGCTTCAATTTTTGGTGTGTTGGGGATCAAATCCGCAAAGGGGCTGCACTCAACACGCTCCAGATTGCGGAAACCATGGTCAAGAATAACTGGCTCTAAGAGGAGGCCCTACGCAGATGAAAATCATCGTACAAAAATTCGGCGGAACGAGTGTGGCTACACCCCAGACCCGTCAACTCGTTGTCAAGAAAGTAAAGGAAGCCGTCGATGGAGGCTATGCGCCCATTGTCGTTGTTTCTGCCATGGGCCGCAGGGGAGACCCTTATGCAACAGACACGCTGATTGAAATGCTCCGTTCCGTCAATCCTGACCCGGATGTGCATGAATTGGACCTTATGATGGCCTGTGGGGAAATCATTTCTTCAACGGTTATGGCTTCCACCCTGCAGAAGGAAGGCTTCAAGGCCAAAGCCTTGACAGGTGGACAGGCTGGTATGGTGACAGATGGAAATTTTGGCAATGCCAAGATCAAGACAGTCCGTCCCAAGACACTGAAAACCCTTGTCGAACAAGGGATCATTCCTGTCATCTGTGGATTCCAAGGTGTCACTGATATGGATGGCAGCATTACGACCTTGGGACGCGGCGGCAGTGACACGTCAGCCGCGGCTTTTGGGGTTGCCGTAGATGCTGAAAAAGTAGAAATTTATACCGATGTCGATGGCGTCATGACGGCCGACCCCCGCATTGTTTCCGATGCCAAGATCATCAAGCAGATTTCCTATGACGAAATCCGTGAAATGGCGCATCAAGGTGCCAAGGTCATCCATCCCCGCGCCGTTGAGATTGTCATGCGATATGGGGTACCCATGGTCGTTAAAAGCACCTTTTCTGATGCACCGGGTACCCTTATCACGACGGATGACAAGATTGATACCCTGGAAAGTCAGGATGATGTTGAAAGCAATCATGCCAGTGGAGTTGCCAGCCTCAAGGATCTTTCCTTCTTCCAAGTGGACCTGTCGCAGGATACGTCCAATAATGGCAGCAGGGTCTTTAAAGATTTGGCTTCTCACGGTGTCAGCATTGGGAGTTTGAGTTTCCAGCCTCAGTCCCTTATGTTTGCGGTCTATACGGTCAATGCCCCGAAAGCGGAGGAAGTCCTCAAAGCCGAGGGATACCATTATACCCTCACTAAGGAATGTGCCAAGGTGACGGTCGTGGGTTCCCATATGGGCGGTACGCCCGGGGTCATGGCTCGCTTTGTTGGGGCCCTCACGGCAGCTGGGGTAAAAATCCTGCAGACAACCGATTCTGACAACCTCGTTTCCGCTATTATCGAAGAACGCGACGTGAAGACCGCGGTTTGCGCCCTTCACAGCGCATTTGCAACCCAGGAAGGAGAATAGTCTCATGAAGCCCTATTTTGGACGCCTTATTACTGCAATGATTACGTTTTTCCACGAAGATGGATCCCTCAATGCTGAAGGAACTGCCGAATTTGCTTCCTGGCTTGTCGATCATGGTTCTGACGCCATTCTCGTCGCTGGTACAAGCGGTGAAGCGCCAACCCTGACCTATGATGAGAAAAAGGAACTGTTTACGGCTGTTATCAAGAAGCTTGACGGAAGAGCTCCTGTCATCGTTGGGACTGGATCCAATGATACGGCCCAGACCCTCAACATGAACAAACTTGCTGAAGAAGTCGGCGCCGACGGCGTTCTTGTTGTTGGTCCTTTTTATAACAAGCCTTCCCAGGAAGGATTCTATCAGCATTTCAAGACGGTTGCTGAACATACCAAATTACCTATCTTGGTCTACAATGTTCCTGGCCGCACAGGAACCAATATCAAACCGCTTACCATGGCCCGGCTTGTCAAAAATTGTCCCAATATCGTGGGTATCAAGGAAGCTTCCGGAAACGTATCCCAAGTAGCGGAGCTTTATCGCATCATGCCGGAAGATTTCTCCATCTATAGTGGAGATGACGGTCTGACCCTGCCCTTTTTTGCGGTCGGCGCCTGCGGCCTCATTTCTGTCCGCAGCAATGTAGGCGGTGAACTTCTTCAGGATTTGATGCAAAGCTTTGAAAAAGGGGATGTAGTCCGGGCACGTGAACTCAATAAGGTCATGGTTCCTCAAGCTGATTCTATGTTCCTTGTCAGCAATCCAATTCCCATCAAGGAAGCTGTCGGATTGATGACACCTTTTACTCCGGGACCTTACCGCCTGCCGCTTTGCCCTATGACGGCAGAAGAACGCCAAAAGGTCCATCAGGCTTGGAAAGAAACAGGATTACTAAAGTGAGGAACTGGCGCTGTCGTGATTGACAGCGTCATTTTTTGTTTTATAGGGAGTTTATGAGTCCGTTCTCCGTTTTAGCGTCAATTATGGTATAATGACCATATATAAGAATGGAGGAACGGCACTTATGTTAGCGGACCTGCATATGCATACGACCTTTTCAGATGGGGTCAATACACCAGAGGAACTTGTACGGGAAGCAGAAAAAGCTCACCTATGCGCCATGGCCATTACCGACCATGATAATACCCTTGCCTATGATGAAGCAAAAAAG
Source organism: Acidaminococcus intestini DSM 21505 (assembly GCF_000425045.1). Taxonomy (GTDB): domain Bacteria; phylum Bacillota; class Negativicutes; order Acidaminococcales; family Acidaminococcaceae; genus Acidaminococcus; species Acidaminococcus intestini. Next base: position 8,419 of record NZ_AULA01000006.1, read on the forward strand.
GTCATCGATGCGCGCCAGGATGGCATCCATCTGATCCGGGGTGTTGAGATGGATACGGATTATAAAGGAAAGGATGTCCATGTTCTAGGGTTCCACTTTGATCCTGCCGTCCCAATTTTCCAGCAGGCCCTTGCCTGGAACCGCAGCGGAAGGGTGGAACGGGTCATGAAGATCATTGAAAAAATCCAATCCCTGGGATATGAGCTTTCCTTTCAGGAAGTAAAGAGGGAAGCAGCAGGCGCCCATAGCCTTGGGCGTCCCCATATTGCCCGCGTTCTCGTCAAAAAGGGGTATTTTCCAACCGTAAAGGACGTTTTTGATACGCTCATCGCGGCAGGAAAACCAGCTTATCTCCGTCAGGTCAAGATGAGTCCCTTCGAGGCTGCCCGGATCATCCACAAAGCCGGTGGAATTGCCGTCCTTGCTCATCCGGCAGAGATTGAAAATCTTTCCTATGTAGAGGAAATCCTTCATAGCGGGGTCATGGATGGGATGGAAGTCTTCCACCCGTCCGTTCTGCAGGAAAAAAACAAACATGATTGGCTTGCCATCGCGAAAAAGTATCATCTCATGGTCAGCGGCGGAAGCGACCTACATGGCAATCCGGGGCGGTTTCCCATGCACTTAGGGGAATTTTCGATTCCGTATGATGCAGTATCGGAGATTGTCACATACCCTCAAAACAGGGGGAATGCAAAATGAAAGTGATTACTTTTACAGGCCCAAGTGGAACCGGCAAAAGTTTTCGTGCCATCAGTGTGGCGCACCAGCATGGCTGTGATGGCATCATCGATGATGGATTGCTTATTGAAGGCACAAAGATTTTAGCAGGAAAATCGGCCAAGACCGAACAGAATAAAGTGCAGGCGGTCAAACGGGCTATTTTTATGGAAAAGGACCACTGCGATGAGGTCAAGGAAGCTATTCAGCATAGCCGGATTAGCTGTCTGCTTGTCATTGGAACCAGTGACAAAATGGCGGTAACCATTTGCAAACGACTTGCATTGCCGGTGCCTTCGGAATTTGTCCATATCCAGGATATTGCCACGACTCGGGAAATGAAAAAAGCTCGTGATACGCGCATAAAGGAAGGAAAACATATCGTTCCTGTTCCGACTATCGAACTGAAGCCGCATCTATCGGGTGTTCTTGTGGATTTACCCCATCGTCTTTTTGGCCGCAATAAGAAACACAAGGATCTGCCTGAAAAATCCATTGTCAGACCTGCCTTTAGTTACTATGGAAAGATTTCTGTGACCGATTATGTCGTCAGTGATATCGTTCGTATTGTGGTCCAGAAAAACAAGGATGTGGACCGGATTTCCGCCATCAAGGTCCGGCGTCCGGCAGATACCAATAAAGGGATGACCATTTACCTGGATTTGGTCCTGTTCTTTGGTGCCCAGATCTTTGAGGTCGTAAGGCAGTTGCAGGCCAAAATCAAGGTTAAGGTCGAAGGCATGACCAGTATGCCCGTTCGGGATATCAATGTTTCAATCAAAAGCTTGACTGTGCGCAGTGAAAAGAAAGAAGAAACCATTGCCGCCATACCTCACGAATCATAAGAGGGGGAGGGGAAGCCCTCCTTTTCTCTTTTCTCTAAGGAGTCTCACGTAACCATGAAGTCCAAAAAACTTCCAGAATCCGTCTTTTTGGAGCGAATCCACGCTCTTCAAAGGGACCTTTGCACTTTGGCGTCCCAGCCTGTTGAACAAAAAAATGTGAACTTTGGCGTCCAGCTCATCGTGGTCAATGGTAGGGAGCGCGCTGTTGTCACGATTTATAATGGAAAAGATGGATGGCGTCCTGTGCTTTCACAGAAAGAGGGGCCCTTCTTTGACCGAGTGAGGAATGTTGTCTTTGGCATGGACGCAGCTTCTTCAACCCCATCTGGGGAAAAAGGTGTAGGGCCTCTTTTGACCCTTTTAGGAGCGGTCAAGAAGCCTGGTGAGTTATGGGCGGGCAGCGACGAATCGGGAAAAGGTGACTATCTTGGCCCTTTGTGCGTAGCCGCCGTCATTCTTGATGAAATTGGTGCCAAAAAACTTCTTGCCCTTGGGGTTAGAGATAGTAAGACTCTCTCAGACGCGAAGATTAGGAGGCTTGCGCCGCAAGTCTATGCCATAGCCAAAGCAAGTGCCGCGGCCGCCCTTATGCCCCAGCAGTACAACGAGGAATATGAGAAGGCGCAGAACCTGAATCCGCTTTTGAGTACTTATCACATTGGGGCCATTATGACTGTCCTTAAAAAAGTTCCGGAATGTCATTTTGCCCTGGTTGACCAATTTACCCGGTCTCCTTACATCAAAAATGAGCTGGAAAGAGCGGTTCCTGGTCTTTCTGTTTATTCTCATACGAAGGGAGAAGCGGATATGGCCGTGGCGGCAGCCTCAATTCTAGCTCGTTCCCTGTTTCTCAAGAAGATGGAGGAGTTATCCCAGGAGGCTGGTTTTGAACTTCCTTTTGGAGGCGGCGCCCAGGCAACACGAGCTGCAGAAAAAATCATCCAGCAGGAAGGGCGAGAACGCCTTGGCCATTACGCCAAACTGCATTTTGCCAATACAAAGAATCTCAAGGGATAGCTCCTTGTCTGTTTTCTTGTTCTCTAACCTATGATATAATAAGAGGGTTATGTAGCACTCATCACTTTCGTGAAATTTTGATGGGAAGGTCTTTCCATGAATAAACAAATTTTTCGCATGCTTCTCGTCCTCTTTTTTGTCGTTGTCTGTGTCTCCGCCGGCGTCATCTATTTTACCTTTGATCGCAGGGCCTTGGATTATCTGACGACATTTCGTCCGCAGTACGCCCTGCTGGCCCTTTTCCTTCTCGGTGTAGGTCTTTTCTTTGACGGGACACGACTTATTACGCTGACTCATCTTTCTGATGAAAAGATGGACTATAAGCACGTGTTCAATGTTGTCTTCAGCAACTATTTTCTGGCCCTTTTGACCCCGGGCCAAGGAGGCGGCGGGATTGCCCAGCTGATGTTCATGAAAAAAGCGGGCGTTTCAGTTGCTAAATCAACCTTGATCATCATTGTCAGGACCGTTATGTCCATTTTGTTTCTTTTCCTCACTGTGCCAGTTGTCTTTTATTTTGATCCGAGTCTTGTGAGCTGGATGCCGCCCAGCGTCATTGCCCTCGTTTGTGCCTTCTTTATTTTTGCACCTGGCATGCTGATTTACTGTATCGTTACAGGACGCTTTGAAAAATGGCTGGTTCGGTTCTGCCGCCGCTTTTCCCCAAAGGTTCAGGAAGCGGTCTTTCTTTGGTACCGTGATTTCCAGCAGGCCCTGCTCCTGCTTTTCAAGAATCCCAAGCAAGTTCTTCGAGCATTTATTGAATCCGGTCTCAGCCTGCTTTTTATTTATTCGGTTGTGCCCGTTTTTATTTACGCCTTTGGCATTACCAATATTCCACTTCATATCATTATGGGACGGATGTGTCTCATCAACCTTGTTTTATACTTTACGCCGACTCCCGGCGGTACTGGGGTTGCGGAAGGGGGATTTCTGGTCCTTTTCAACTCCTTGCTTCCAGCGGGTGTGGCCGGTGTAGTGGCCGTTATGTGGCGCTTTTTCTGTGAATATATTCCCTTTACGATTGGGGCCATCGTCACAATCAAAAGTTTTGGCCTTGATGTGTTGACGCAGATTCGGAGGAGGAACATCGACTGATGAAAAAAATCCTAGTGACCGGTGGGGCAGGTTTCATTGGATCCCACATCTTGGAAAAATGCAGTGAAGTTCCTGGACTTTCCGTAACTGTCCTGGATAATCTCTCTTCAGGATTCAAGGAATATGTCCCTCTTTCGATGAATTTGGTGCAAATGGACGTGCGGGATAAAGCATTGATTGATTTCCTGCTACAGGAAAAGTTTGATACAGTCATCCACCTAGCTGCCCAAACCTTGGTGCCTTTTTCCATGGAATATCCTTTGGTTGATGCGGACATCAACATCAAAGGGCTAATTAATCTATTGGAAGGCTGCCGCAAGAGCGGTGTCAAGCGAATCATCTTTTCATCGAGTGCGGCCGTCTATGGGGATAATCAGCATCTTCCCCTTACGGAAAAGGAAATCCCAGCGCCGACTTCTTTCTACGGTCTATCCAAGGTGACGGCAGAATCCTACATTCGTCTCTACTGCTTACTTTACGGGATGCATGGAATCATCCTGCGATTTGCCAATGTCTATGGCGAGCGGCAGGGAGAAACGGGTGAGGGCGGTGTCATCAGTATTTTTGCCCGTCTTCTTCACGAACATAAGCCCCTTACCGTTTTTGGCGACGGTCAGCAGACCCGGGACTTTATTTATGTAGGTGATATTGCGGAAACAATGGTTCGTTCCCTTAGTTATGAAGGACTTGCCACGCTGAACGTTTCGACAGGATGCAAGGTTTCCCTCAATGCGCTTTTATCCGTTATGGAAAAGCTCACGGGACAGATTCCTTCAGTACAATATGGACCGAGGAGGAAAGGGGATATCCGTGATTCGGTTTTATCCCATGAAGCCCTTCAAAAAGAACTCGGACCTATGACATTTACTTCACTTCAGGATGGCCTTTCCCGTACGCTTGCGTATTTTTCTACCCATCCGTAAGGAGGGATTTTCTTGAAAAAGATTATCATGGTCCTATTGGCGGTCAGTCTCTTTTTGGTCAGCGCCTGTCATAAAAAAGAGACGGCGCCTCAACCGGCTGCAGCACCGATGCCTCAGCTGCGCCTGGCAGCTGATGAAGGACCAAATACCAATGCCCGTGCAGCGGTTGCCATCAGCCGCTTGTTGAGTCTTCATTTTGATGGCCTTGATACAAGTACCCTTTCTACGGCGGGCTCGCTGGCTTCTTTGGATCTTATGAAGCAAGGAAAAGCTGATTTGGCCATTGTTCAGCAGGACGTTGCCGAAGCAGTTTTTTCAGGAAAGGCACTCTACGAAGGAAAACCTTACCAGGATTTTCGTGAACTGTGTTATCTGGGGTCCCGCACACTGTATTTTCTGGTGCCTCGACTTTCCACCCTCTCTGATATAAGGGAGCTCAAGGATTGTAAAGTCGCAGTAGGCGCTCCTGGATCGGGCATGGAAGTTACAGTTCGTGCCTTGTTGCGTGCTGCCCATATGAAACGTCAGGATATGGTCTTTCAGTATCTTTCCGATCAAGAAGCTTTATCTGCTGTAGCTTCCGGTCGAGTCGACGCAGCTTTGGTTATGGGGGGCTTACCGGATAAGGAAATCAATGAAGCTCTCGCGGGCGGAGCCCTTCGCTTGATTCCTCTTGAGGGAGCCGCTTTTGAGGAGCTAGCTGAACGGACGGGACTGTATTTGCCAACAACAATCAAATTAGGGACATATCCTTATATGGAGGGCCCTGTTTCCACCCTTTCTGTTCCAGTCCTACTTGTAGGAACAAGCTCGCTCCCGAAGGAGAGGACCCTGGCGCTGCGAAGCTTACTCCAAAATGGGGTGGGGGAGATCAAAAAAAGCGATGTTTCCCTCCTTTCTTTTCCAAATCAGACACTTTTTACGCCCTCAGGAATTCCGTTTCCTGAAAGTTGGGAGAGCTCGGAGAAGAAGAATCCGGGCGAATCTTCTCAATAAAGAGGAGAATGGCTGATTTTCTGCGCCAATCCGTTGCAAATCTAGACGCTACAAGTTATAATGAAATACTAGGGATTAGGGGAAGGATGGTCCATATCCTTCCCTTATTCTTAACGTGATTCTGTGTTAGCAGAGTAAAACAGGAATTTTCCACGGACTGTCATCGTCCCGTGGTTGATGGGTTTTAGGATCTAAAACCCCATAATTCATAGATTATCGTACTTTTGGAAGCCTTTCAGTCTCTTTTTTGTGTTAAAGGTGAGCTGCGAGCTTTCGCTAAAAAATTGAGGAGGTGTCCCTTTTGGCAAAAGGACAACAGAAAAAAATAAGCATCATCCCTTTGGGTGGTCTTGGTGAAATTGGTAAAAATATGACCGCGTTCCGTTACGGAGAGGAAATCATCCTGGTTGATGCCGGTCTTGCTTTCCCGGATGATGAAATGCTCGGGATCGATCTTGTCATTCCAAATTTTTCCTACCTTGTTGAAAACAAGGATAAGGTCAAGGCAATCTTCCTGACCCACGGTCATGAAGATCATATCGGTGCCATGCCCTATGTGATGAAGGAACTGAACTGCCCCGTTTATGGCTGCCCACTGACGCTAGGAATCCTGTCGGGCCGTCTTCGTGAAAATGGCGTTTCAGATCAAAAGTGCAAAGCGGTCAAGGCTGGGGCCACTGTTCGTGCTGGATCTTTTCGGGTCGAATTCATCCATGTGAACCATAGCATCCCCGATGCGGTATCTCTTGCAATCCATACGCCTGTGGGTACAATTGTCCATACGGGTGACTATAAATTCGATCAGACCCCTGTTGACGGCCAGCCTACGGACTTTGCACGGCTTGCCGAAATTGGAGATAAAGGCGTCCTGCTTCTGCTGGCTGATTCAACAAATATTGAACGGCCTGGATTTACGCCCAGTGAAAAGAATGTAGGAAAAACGCTCGATGAACAGTTCAGGGCTGCCAAGAACCGGATCATCGTGGCCACCTTTTCCTCCAACGTCCATCGCCTGCAGCAGGTCATTGACGCAGCTGTCATGACGCGCCGCAAGGTTGCCGTCATTGGACGCAGCATGGTCAATGTCGTCAATATTGCCAGCGAGATGGGATATCTCAAGATTCCTAAAGGTGTACTCATTGATATTGATGAAACACGCAACTATTCACCGCGTCAAATTGCCATCATTACGACGGGCAGTCAGGGGGAACCCATGAGCGCCCTTACCCGTATGAGCAATAGTGAGCATAAAAAAGTGTCCATCATGCCCGGCGATACGGTCATCATTTCCGCTACTCCGATTCCAGGAAATGAGCGCGGCGTGGGGCACACCATAGACAACCTCTATAAGCTCGGAGCGGAGGTCGTCTATGGACGGGAGCGGGGCATTCACGTTTCCGGTCACGCCAGTCAGGAAGAAATCAAGATGATGCATCGACTGATCCGTCCAAAATTTTTTATGCCGGTCCACGGTGAATACCGTCACCTCGTGCTTCATAAGAAGCTCGCTATGCAGCTTGGCATGAATAAGGATAATGTCGTCATTGCTGAAAATGGATCTGTTGTGGATGTAACTCCGAACTCCATTGGAATCAGCGGCCACGTAACAGCCGGCAAGACCCTCATCGACGGACTTGGCGTAGGCGATGTCGGCAATGTCGTTCTTCGCGACCGCCGCCAGCTCTCACAAGATGGGATTCTCATCGTTGTGGTAACTATTGATCACAGTAATTATTCCATTGCTGCTGGTCCTGATATTGTCTCCCGCGGATTTGTCTATGTCCGTGAATCGGAAGAACTCATGGAAGGCGCACGTGACCGGGTTCTCTCCACTCTTGATAAATGCCGGGAAAGCCATGTGACGGAATGGTCCAGCTTGAAGTCCGCCGTACGGGATTCCTTGGGGCGTTATCTCTTTGAAAAAACGAGACGCCGTCCCATGATTTTACCGTTGATCATGGAAGTTTAACTGTCTGATAAAATAAGGAAGGATTGCCGTGAAGAAAAAAACGCAGCCAAAGAATACAAAGAAGAGGACAAAGGCCGGGGAAAATGGTTTTTCCTACAAGCTTGAGGCCCTTGGGATCGTATATGCTGCTCTTGGCCTCTTCATGGCTGTAAGCCTTTGGTATCCCGAAGTCGGTTTTTTGGGAGATTCTGCCCATTATTTCCTGACCATGGGTCTGGGAAGGGGCGCTTTGCTTCTTCCTATCTATTTGGTGATTTTGGGGTTAGGCTATGTTGTGAATCATAAGCGTCTCCAGTTCTCCAAAAGATTCTTTTCCATCCTGCTTTTTTTGGTGTCCCTTCTTTCCCTCTGGCATGCCAGTGTGATCCCGGAAGGGGCTGAAATCCTGCCAGAATCATTACCTATCGGTGGCGGCCTCCTTGGAGGCGCCATCGTGTTTGTTTTCACAAAGATTGCAGGCCGTATTGGGACCTTTATTCTGCTCATTGCCCTGACCTTGATTTCCTTGGTCCTGACAAATCGCTTCTCCCTCAGCAAACCCTTGAAGGCAGCTGGGGAAGAGATGAAGAACGGAGCCATGACAGCCGCTCAGAAATGGAATGATTACCAAGATGCTCGCAGAAAGCGGAAACGGGAAATTTATGATCAGGAGCGGCAGGAAGAAGCACAAATAGATCAAGAGGCCCAAACCGAGGACCCTAAGCATCAGAGCATCAGTGAGATCATCAAGGGAGCCCTATCGAGTACAAAACCACTTGTTAAATTTGATAAGGATGAAATTGAGGGCACTTTGGCAGCCCAGTCACCGGCTGTGGAAAAGGAACCAGAATATGTGCCCTATGAACCTGTCATCCCACCGAATATTCCCGATGAGCCGGCAGGAACGGAGAAAGAAAAAACACAGACAGCCGTATCCAAAGCTCAGGCAGAGGGTACTGCCCTTAGCACAGTTGAACAAGCCGATGCGTCCAGCTATGAATTTCCTCCCTTGACGCTTCTTAACCCACCGCGACCTGTCAATCGAAACCATTCTCGCCAGGAAATGGAAACCCAGGGGCACATCATTGAAAAGACGCTGACCGATTTTGGTGTTAAGGCGGCCCTTGTCAATGTCACCAAAGGGCCTTCTGTTACGCGGTATGAACTGGAACCGGCTCCCGGTGTCAAGGTGAACAAGATCCAGAATCTAGCTGAAGATATTGCCTTGAAGCTTGCCGTGACGAGCGTCCGTATTGAGCCAATCCCAGGCAAGGCTGCCATTGGGATTGAGGTACCGAGCCGCTACAGTGAGGCTGTGACATTCCGTTCCATCGTGGACTGTGATGAAATCCGTAACGCCAAAGGAAAACTTTGCGTCGGTCTCGGCAAGGATATCTCCGGCCGTGTTATTGTGGCCGATCTCAGCAAGATGCCTCATTTGCTGATTGCCGGTTCTACCGGGTCTGGTAAATCCGTTTGCATCAATACCATCATTGCCAGTCTTCTTTATCGGGCAAAACCGAACGAGGTCAAACTTATCCTTGTTGACCCAAAGGTCGTAGAACTGACAAATTACAATGGCATTCCCCATCTTTTGACCCCCGTTGTTACAGGGCCTAAACAGGCCGCCTCGGCCCTTCATTGGGCTGTTGTTGAGATGGAACGGCGCTACAGCCTTTTTGCAAAAACGCAAGTGAGAAAGATTGACGACTATAACGCCGTTGTTCCTGCTGATGAAGCCCTGCCCTTTATTGTTGTCATCATCGACGAATTAAGTGACCTCATGATGGTTGCCGCCGTCGATGTAGAAGACGCAATCCTGCGTCTTGCCCAAAAGGCCCGTGCTGCTGGAATCCATTTGATCCTTGCGACACAGCGTCCGAGTGTCGACGTCCTTACGGGGACCATCAAGGCCAATATCCCTTCGCGGATTGCCTTTGCTGTATCCTCCAATACGGATAGCCGGACCATCCTTGATATGAGCGGGGCTGAAAACCTTTTGGGCCGTGGGGATATGCTTTATTTCCCGACAGGTGCCAATAAGCCAACCCGTGTCCAAGGCGCCTTCATCACCGACGAGGAATTGGGACGGATTGTTGACTTCATCAAATCTGAATCCATTCCGACCGCGTATGAGGAAGAAGTAACGACCCAAGCCCTATCAGAAGATAAGAAAAAGCATGCTGCTGGGGAAGGGGAGGACGAGGCTGAGGACGACTTATTTGAAGATGCCTTGCGTCTTGTTGTTTCTACCCACCAGGCATCCAGTTCCATGCTCCAGCGAAAGTTCCGTATCGGCTATACCCGTGCCGCCCGGCTTGTAGATATGATGGAAGAAAAGGGAATTGTAGGTCCCAGTGAAGGGAGCAAGCCCCGCAGTCTCATAATGAGTGAGACTGCCATTGCGGAACGTTTCTTTACCAAGAACCCAAAGAAAGAGGCTGACTTTTCATGAAGCATATTGGAGAATACCTAAAGCAGCGGAGATGCGAAAAAAATATAACTCTGGAGGAAGTGGCATCCCAGACTGGCATCCGGGAGCAATATCTTACCGCTCTCGAATCCGGTGATTTTGAGAAGATTCCTGGAGATGTGTTTATCAAAGGGTTTATCCGGAATTACGGCAACTTCCTTGAAGAAAATGGCAATGATCTTGTCGAAGCTTACACAAAGGGCCTTGCCACACCAGAAGCCCTGCATGAACCCTTGAAGGCAGCTCCTTCGGATGTAAAAGAACAGCCCGAAGTCCTGCAGGAGCCCGCTTCTTCCCCTGCTTCCACAGCAGATGCCACGCCCGAAAACGACGAAGAGCGCACCATGGTTGTGACCCCTTCCATGATGGAAGAGGCGAGACGCTCGTGGGAAGAAGAGGAAGCATTCGAAGAAGAACAAGAAAAGACTACCCCGAAAGTGCAGGCCGTCATCAAGGAAATCGATGATGAACCGGAACCCGATGAAAATCAAAAAGAGGAATCTGGTATCGTTAAGAAACTGCGCCATTTCATTGAAAGCATCCTGTATGAAGAAGTCGACGAGGATGATGACGAAGATGACGACGCTGACGATGAGGCGTTAGAAAACGGCGAGGATAGACAGGAAAGCCCGCTTTATGCCTATCAAAAAAAGGAACGTCAAGACAATCGGAAGGGTGTCAGTGCCTATCTAAATATTCGGATCTTCGGCATTGTATTTGCCATTTTCTTTGGGATCTTCTGTGTGGTCATGGCTTATTTCCTGTTTGGCGGCAAGACCATGCCGGAAATCCCTGCTACGACGAGTCTATCTGACAGTGTAAAGAGTGAAAATTCTTCAACCAGGAAGGCGGAAGAAGCAAAAAAAGAAGAGAAACAGCCGGAGACAAAGGAAGAAAAAAAGGGGGACACCAAAGCCTTTGGAAAAGAACAGAAAAATGGGGTCACGGTAACAGTTACGTATAATAAACCCGTCTGGACGGAAGCCGATATTGACGGTAAACGTGTGGAAACGGCTACGGTCAGTGCTGGGTCGACAAGAACGTACAATGGAAAATCCACTGTTAAACTGAGTTTCGGCAGTATTCGAGACGTATCCATCAAGGTCAACGGAAAAGACTATAAATTGAAGGATACAGAGTGGGGGACCATGAGCAAGACTTTCCGTGCCCAGTAAATAAAGAGAGGAGTCCAAGTTGAAAATAGGAGTTGTAAGCCTAGGATGCCCTAAGAACCTCGTTGATTCTGAGGTCATGATGGGACTTATCCGTGACCGTAAATGGGAACTGACTAATGATCCATCCCATGCCGACATCATTATCGTCAATACCTGCGGTTTCATCGAAAGTGCCAAAACCGAATCCATCAATACCATCCTGCAGATGGCAGAATATAAGAAAATAGATTCCCATCGTAAACTCATTATGACGGGCTGCTTGGGTCAGCGTTATGCCCACGAACTTTTTGAACAGATGCCCGAAGTGGATGCAATTATCGGAACAGAATGTTATGATGCCATTGGGTCGGTCATTGATCGCGTGGAAAAGGGAGAGCGTTTTGTGCTGCTTGAAGCGCCTAAGCAATACTCCCAGCCTAAGAGCCGCGTCCTTTCCACTCCGCAATATACAGCTTATGTGAAGATTGCCGAAGGCTGCAGCAATCGCTGCTCCTATTGTGCTATTCCAAAAATACGGGGACCATATCGCAGCCGACCCTATGAGGAAATTGTAGAAGAAGTAAAATCCTTGGTTCAGCAGGGTACGCGGGAAGTTATCCTTGTTGCGCAAGATACGACGCAGTACGGGATTGATTTATACCACAAACTGCGTCTTTCCGAGCTTTTGCGTGATCTGAATGAGATCCCTGCCTTAACATGGATCCGCATCCTATACTGTTATCCCGAATCCTTTTCTGATGAACTCATAGAGACCATGGCCCAATGCAAGAAGGTTTGCCACTATGTTGACCTTCCGCTGCAGCACGCCAGCAATTCTCTTTTAAAGACCATGCGCCGTAGGGATACGCGGGAACAGGTTGAAATGCTCCTTGCTAAACTTCGCAACAGGATGCCTGACATCTGCCTGCGGACGACTTTTATTGTCGGCTTTCCAGGAGAAACTGAAGCGCAATTCGAGGAACTCCTTGATTTTGCTCAAAAAGAACACTTCCAATGCGCAGGTGTCTTTACCTATTCACAGGAAGAGGAAACCGAGGCAGGTGCCATGAAAAACCAGATCGATGAAGCAACCAAGCAGGAACGCTATCATCGCTTGATGGCACTGCAAGCCAAGATTTCTGAGGAAATCCAACAGGAACGGGAAGGAAAGGTCCTGACAGTTCTTGTGGAGGGACATGATGAAAAAAATCCGGACCTTGCTGTGGCGCGGTCCTATGCGGAAGCTCCTGATATTGACGGTAAGATCTTTATTGAAGGTGCTAAGGGACTTCGGGTAGGGGACTTTGTCAACGTCCAGATCGATCAAGGCTTTACGTATGAGGCTGTTTCTCACCTCGTAAAGGAGTGAATGTTCTGTGGATGTAGAAATCATCAGTACGGGAACGGAACTTTTATTGGGGGATATCCTTAATACGAGTTTCCAGCTCCTGTCAAGAACCCTGAATGACGCCGGTTTCAGTGTCCTTTATCAATCAACGGTGGGAGATAATCAAAAGCGCCTTTTAGCTGCCCTTTCCATTGCGCAAACGCGTGCCCAGATCATCATCCTTACGGGCGGCTTAGGCCCCACAAGAGGCGATATTACAGCTCAGACCGTTGCCGATTTTCTTGGTCGTCCCCTTGTGCTGAGTGAGGAATGGCTGAAAAAGATGGAGGCTTATTTTGCCTCTCGCGGACTTGTCATGAGCCCCAATAACCGGAAACAGGCCTATGTACCGGAAGGGGCGGTCATTTTCAATAATGATGTGGGAACCGCACCGGGTATGGCGATTGAAACAAATGGCGGCAAGGTTTTAATCCTGCTGCCAGGACCGCCTGAAGAAACCAAGTTCGTCCTTGAAAATGAGATGATGCCTTACCTTCGCCAGAAATTCCAAAGTCAAGGGATCATCCATTCCCGCATTCTTCATCTAAAAGGGTTGACCGAATCCATGACAGCCGAAAAACTTGATGACATTATCATGGCACAGACCAATCCGACAGTGGCACTATACGCGCGCCGCGGTGAAATCCTTGTACGGATCACAGCAAAAGCTGCAAGCCTGGAAGATTGTATGGCACTCATTCACAACGAGGAGACCAAGATCCGTGCCAAAGTTGGAGAATATATTTACGGAACTGACTATGAGACTTTGGGGGAAGCACTGGGAAAGTTGCTGCGTGCTAAGGGCATGACCATCGCTTTTGCAGAATCCTGCACGGGAGGGCTTGCCTCAAGTCTGGTGACCGATGTACCGGGAAGTTCGGAATACCTCATTGGTTCCGTTGTTTCCTATACCAATCAGGTCAAACATGAGATCCTGGGCGTTCCCCAGGAAACGCTCGATACGTATACGGCGGTATCCAAGGAAACGGCGATTGCTATGGCTGAAGGGGTGCGCCGTTTAATGCGCAGCGATATTGGTGTCAGTATTACAGGGATTGCAGGTCCTACAGGCGGTTCACCGGACAAACCGGTAGGACTGGTTTATGAAGCCTGTGCAACAAAGCATGGCACGGTTGTACAGGAACTTCGCTATCGGGCTTCGCGCACGACCGTCAAACTCCGTGCAGCAATGAACGCCATGGCCCTTGCCATGGATGAAGCTAAGAAATGAATCGTGCCAAACAAGTATGTTAGGAGAACCTATGACAGAACCAACAATTACGACCTTTGAAGACCTGAACCTTGACAAAAAGATTCTCTCTGCCCTGAAAGACATGGGCTTTGAGGAACCGTCACCCATCCAGAAAGGGGCCATTCCCCTTGCACTTGAAGGGGATGATATCATCGGACAGGCTCAAACCGGTACGGGCAAGACAGCGGCTTTCGGCATTCCCATCATCCAATCCATTGATGAAAAGAATCGCCATGTCCAGGCCTTGGTCATGTCCCCAACACGGGAACTATGCATCCAGGTGGCAGAAGAAATCAGCAAAATTGGCCGGCTGAAGCGTGTCCATGTCCTGCCTGTATATGGCGGACAGCCGATTGAACGCCAGATTCGGAGCCTGAAACATGGCGTCCAGGTCGTTATTGGGACCCCGGGCCGCCTTTTGGATCATTTGCGCCGCGGCACCATCAGTTTGGACCATATCCACTTCCTCGTCCTTGATGAAGCGGATGAAATGCTTGATATGGGGTTCATTGAAGATATTGAGACCATCATCAAGGAAGTTCCGCCAGAACGGCAGACCATGCTTTTTTCAGCGACGATGCCCCGTCCAATCTTGAGCATCAGTAAAAAGTACATGCGGACACCAAAGGTGGTAGCCATCCACAAGGAAATTGTGACGGCTCCGACCATTGATCAATATTATTATGAAACGCGCGATAAAGTGGATGGTCTGTGCCGAATCCTTGATACGACAGATGACTGCAAGATGATCATTTTCTGCCGCACCAAGAAAGGCGTGGATGAACTGGTCATTGCCCTTGCCACCCGTGGCTATGAGGCGGAAGGCCTCCATGGGGACCTGAGCCAGACGCAGCGTGATCGGGTAATGAAGAAATTCCGTCAAGATCAGGTTGATATCCTCGTTGCAACAGATGTAGCGGCCCGCGGTATTGATATTGACAATATCACCCACGTGGTGAATTTCGATGTTCCCCAGGATCCGGAAAGCTACGTCCACCGCATTGGCCGTACTGGTCGCGCCGGCAATACCGGCGTCGCCTTGACCTTTATCACTCCTCGTGAATTCCGTCAGTTAAAGCTCATTGAACGAAGCGTAAAGACGAAAATTATCCGCGGCCAGCTTCCGACCGATGCCAATGTCCTTGAAAAACAGCGGGAACAAATCATTTCCAAAATGCAGAGCATTCTTGAACAAAATCAATATCATGATTATCTGCCTATTGCAGAAGCCCTGGAAAATGATTATGACATTCATGATATTGCGGCGGCCGCTATCAAATTCATGCAGGAAGGAAATAAAGCTTTGGAAGAGCCCCAGACTGCGGATGCGCTGCCTGAAGCTCTTGCCAACACGGGGGCTCGCCCCGGCATGGTTAGACTATTTATCAACATCGGCCGCAGTGCCAAAGTCACGGTACGGGATATCATCCAAAGCATTGCCATCGAAGCCGAGATTCCAGCAAAATCGATTGGCCGCATCAGCATCTATGACAAATTCAGTTTTGTTGAAGTTCCTGCCGACTCAGCAGAAAAAGTCATGGCCGTGATGCATAAAAATACCATTCGCGGATTCCGCGTCAACATGGAGCCCGCTAAAGCACGGAGATAAGCACCATGGATAACATCGTCTACGGGAAGACGGAGGGAATTAAAAAACGGGTCTTGGAGCAGCTTCAATCGCTCTACGACCTGCATCTTGATCAGGGCCAGCTCATTTCGGAGGAACTGGCCCTCCTTCTGCGTGATATTTCGGAATCCATTGGACGCGAAGTCTCTGTCTATGTGGACCGCAAAGGAATAATTTCCAGTGTTTCAGTTGGCAGTGATCATGCAGTTTCCCTTCAGGATACGGGAAGCCGGCGTTCTCTGTGGCGTTTGTCAGGAATCACTGCAATCCATACTCATCCGTCCGGCACATCTCGCTTAAGTGGGGTAGATATTTCCACACTTAAAAATTTGCGTCTTGACGGCATGGCGGCTCTTGCTTGGAAAGATGCGGAAGCGATGCCCCTTCTTTCTTTAGGCCTGATTACAGACCTTACTGATGATGGAGTGCCAGTTGCCGAGGAATTTGGACCTTATTCTGCCAAAGAAGCTGCCCGTATTCCTTATGGAACGCTCTTGCAGACGATTGAACGAATTTTAGGAAAAAAGACACGCAGCGAAAAAACGGGAAAAGAAGTAGAACGAGCCATGCTGGTTTCCCTTCATTGGGGAGAGGATTGTTCTCGCTATTGTGTTGAAGATTCCGTTGAAGAATTGGCACAGCTAGCAGAAACGGCAGGGGCCATTGTCGCAGCTAAATTTGTCCAGTCCCGTCCCAAACCAGATCCAGTATTTTTTATTGGAAAGGGGAAAGTTGAGGAAATGGCCCTTTTTGCTCAACAGGAAGATATTGATTTATGCCTTGTTGACGATGACCTCTCTCCGGCCCAGCAACGCAACCTGGAACAAGCGTTAGGTGTCCGGATCATTGATCGAACAGGCCTTATCCTTGACATCTTTGCCAAACGGGCCAGAACCAGTGAAGGTAAGCTTCAAGTGGAACTGGCTCAACTGCAGTATCTTCTGCCCCGCATCATGGGGCAGGGCGCCAGTTTGTCTCGCTTGGGCGGCGGCATCGGAACAAGGGGCCCTGGCGAAACTAAACTTGAAGTGGACCGCCGGCGGATCCGTGACCGTATCGGATTTTTAGAAGCCCAGATTGAAAAGATGAAGGGGGCACGCCGGACGCAGCAGAAAGCCCGGGAAAAAAGCAGGATCAAACAAGTCTGCCTTGTGGGCTATACAAACGCAGGTAAATCTTCCCTGCTGAATGCCCTTACCCATTCAGAAATCTATGCAGAAAATCAACTTTTTGCAACGCTTGATCCAACAACGCGGCAACTCAGCCTGCCCAATAAGGAAGTTTGTACCTTGACAGATACGGTCGGCTTCATTCAACGCCTGCCGCATCAATTAGTGGCCGCTTTTCGTTCGACGCTCGAAGTCGTAAAAGGGGCAGATCTCCTGCTCCATGTGATCGATGTGAGCCATGAACTTCACGAGAAACAGGAGGAAGCGGTGCTAAGCGTCTTAAAGGAACTTGGTGTAACAGATACACCAATCCTGACCGTCTACAATAAGATCGATAAGCTGCCGGATCATGAGGGGCTAAAAAAGCGGCTTGATCGAGAGGAATCCCTCGCCATTTCTGCCCGCTCTGGAGAAGGAATCCCCGCCCTTATTAAAAAGATTGCAAGCTTTCTCAATGAAGGAAAGACGGAAGTGACCCTGCTGATTCCTTATACAGAAACAAAGCTCTCGGCTCAGCTTCACGAAAAAGCGACGGTCCTATCCGAAAGTTACGGGGAAAAGGGAGCCCTTATGAAAGTCCGTTTGGATAAACATGATGTAAAGCACTATGCCCCTTATCTAAAGGAGGAAACATAAAACATGATCAATTGGGATGAAATCGAAGAGAAAGCCTTGCTTGAGGTGCAAAAGACGAGCTTTATCCATGAAAAGACTGCCCTTCTCAACACTCGTAAGGTCCTTAAAGCATTCCGTAATCATCAAGTAGCCGATTATTACCTGAAACCAAGCACGGGCTACGCCTATTCTGATACGGGAAGGGATGAACTGGATGGAATCTATGCGGAACTCTTCGGCACGGAAGCAGCCCTTGTAAGAAGTCAATTCGTTTCTGGTACCCATGCTCTTGCCGTTGCTTTATTAGGTGTTTTAAAGCCGGGAGATGAGCTGATTGGAGCTACGGGAGAGCCCTATGATACGATGCAGACCATCATTGGTTCCCCCATCAAGACCCCGGGCTCCCTAGTCAATCAGGGTATTAGCTATCACGAAATCCCCATGATTGCCAATCATCCCAACATCGACGCCATTGTGGCCGCAATTACCGACAAGACCCGGATGGTCCACGTACAGCGTTCCTGCGGCTACAGCAGCGTCCGCAAAACACTGACTGTCGATGAAATCGGAGAAATCTTCAGTGCAGTCAAACGGGTTAAGCCTGATATCATCTGCTTTGTCGATAACTGCTATGGCGAATTTATCGAAGATAAAGAACCAACCCAAGTCGGTGCTGACCTCATGGCCGGTTCCCTCATCAAGAACCTAGGCGGCGGTATTGCTCCGACCGGCGGTTATATCGTGGGACGCAAGGATCTTGTCGAACTTGCTTCCTATCGTCTCACGGCGCCAGGATTAGGCGGAGAAATGGGAGCAACGCTTGGGGATACGGCCCGTGAATTTTATGAAGGCCTGTTTTTTGCGCCTCATGTAGTCCTTCAGGCCATCAAGACTTCGATTTTTGCGGCTTCCGTATTCCAGAATCTCGGATTCGAAGTGTCTCCGCTACCAGAAGAACGCCGCAGCGATATCATCCAAACGATTACCCTAAAAACCAAGGAAAATCTCTGCCGCTTTTGTGAGGCCATTCAGGCAAGTTCTCCCGTTGATGCCCATGTAACACCTGTACCCAGCCATTTGCCGGGCTATCAGGATGAAGTCATCATGGCTGCCGGCACCTTCGTCCAAGGGGCTTCCATAGAACTGAGTGCTGATGCCCCTGTGCGCGAACCCTTTACGGTATACCTTCAAGGGGGCCTGACTTTTGAACACGGTCACATTGCCATTATGGAAGCAGCAAGAAAAATCATGGATAAATAATCGTGCAGCGGCAATTGATTCATAGATTGTGGATAAAAGTAAAATAGGAGAGGGGAGGGATAGAAAAATCCCTCCCCTCTCCTATTTTACTTAAGTTTCCAAGACAAGGCCGTCACTTGATGATTTCTCGCTCACAGCATCCCAGACAGGATTCTTTTAAAGGACCAAAGGGAATTGTTCCTGTATAGCAAAAGAGCTGCTGTCTCTAAGCTGCGGATCCCCTCTGATCGGATTTTACTCACCTTGCTGTTTATTTGGCAATCTACGTATTTTCTTTATGCCCATTTTGCCTCCTGTCCAATCTTCTTGTTCCAATAAATCAAGATTGACTGCTCCATTTGACCTTTGCTGGGTGCTGGATCGTTATGGATAAATAAGCACATATGTCACCATATTTCTCTTCTAAGACGATTTTAGAAAATGATAGACACCTCTTATGAGAAAACATGCTCTAAATGCAGATTTGAGCTTATAAGCCAGATTTCCATATCTGTAGGGCCATTATAAGAAAGACAGTCAGTTCGTCTTATGAAGAAATGAACAGTAGTCTTTTAGAAAAATGAAAATAATAAACAGCTGATCATGAGAAAAGTAGGAGCAAGTGGGAGCCATAGGAAAAAGCATCCTATATAACATCAAAATAGTAGTAAGAGGTAAAATGTGAAAAAGTGCTTCTTTCGAAAAATAAAACCGCCTCTATATTTTATGTTAGAGGCGGTTTTATTGAAATATGCATATATTTAATCATAAAATAGATAAAAGCCCTTAAAACGCAAATTTAAGCGTTTTAAGGGCATGAAACCTTTGTTGGGAATTTCATGGCTTATTATCTATCGTAAACGAGCAGGAAACAATCAAAGAACACGGAAAACACCTACAACAACTCCGGTAATCTTAATATTATCCGTACCAACGATGGGTGAATAAGCGCTATTTTCCGGAACTAGACGAATCTGTTTGAGTTCACGGAAATACCGTTTTATCGTCGTTTCTTCTCCATTTAAAAGAGCAACCACGATATCCCCATTTTGGGCGTAATCTTGACGGCGAACAAAAACATAGTCCCGGTCAAGAATTCCGGCATCTTTCATACTATCGCCTTCGACGACCATCATGAAGACATCGTCCTTGGTCCCGAGAAGTTCTGTTGGAATGGGGTACATATCCTCGATATGTTCATCAGCAAGAATGGGATCGCCGGCGTGAACAGCCCCAACAAGAGGCACGCCAACTACTTCCTTCTTGCGCCAGGCTTCATCAGAAACAAGTCCATACGTACGGGGTTTATCCGTATCCCAGTTCAAGAAACCTAAACTCGCAAGCTTCTTCATATTGTTATGAACACTGGCACTGGAGGCCAGGCCAACACCCTTACCAATTTCACGGACGGATGGGGGATAGTTATTTTCAGAGATATAACTTCGAATAAATTCAAGGATCATTTCCTGACGGTCCGTAAGTCCATTAGCGTGTATCGAATTTGCTTTAGGTCTGCCCATAAGAAAGCCTCCCATACAAGGTATTTTAAAGAAATATACTATATGTAGTAGTATATCAAGAGTTCAAATAATAGTCAAACGTACGTTTAGTAAAAGAGAAGAAAATATGAATAAAATAAAGATAATAAAAGAAAAACGAACAACGGAATGCAAAAGTAAAAATCATGATAGATTAAGGAAAAAGAAAATAAAGTTTACGCTAAGAGAATTCCGAGATTAAGATACGTAAAAGAAGATTGTCATTTTAGATAGGAGTGTAGCTTGCAGGAATGGTTGGCTGCAGCCACTTAAAACTGTACGCAGCTAAGGACGTGGGGAACAGAAAAAGCATTTTTTAAGCAGAAATTTTTACGTCCTATAATATATATTATGTAAAATGGTATAAAAATAAAGGCCGTAAAAAAAATCCCGGAACCCTCTTTTCCTAAGCCGTTCCGGGATTGTATCCGTTCTTAAGTTGATTTCTTTTTTTGACCAAGAAGTGTAAATGACTGTACGGCTCGTTTAAATGCACTGAGCTTCAGGTCATAGTTGATGGTATCATCTGTTTGAAAGTGGATAACATAACCTTCACCTTGTGGATTAAGGAGATATGCATTGAGTAGGAAGACTTTCTTTAAGTCTTCATTATCGGTCGACTGCGAAAGACTTCCGCGAAGGTCACCGACAATGATGGGTTCATGATGAAGGATTGTAATATTGGGTGTATAGCTTGTGATTTTTTCGATGAAGTTCTTTTCTGCTTCATTGATAGTCGCCTTTGTGGCAGACCCTAATTCCTTGAAACTGTCATCGCTGAGCCTTCGGATCATCATGGAATCCGTATGGACACTGCTCAAGCTGCGTCCAAAAAGGACATTATCGGCACGCAGTGTATAAATACGCCACCCACTGGGAATTTCCATCTGGAATCCGAGGTTGGGGTCGGTTAGGATATTTTCATCCGTATAATGGATCTTTTTCAGATCTAGATCCTTTGTGATTGCTTTTAAGGCTTCCTTGCCAGCTTCTTCATTGGCCTGTGTTGTACGGACCGTTACAACGCATAGATTATTTTTCTGCGTTTGGTATGCCCGTCCAATGATAAAGGGACGTCTTGTCTTTTCTGGATCTTTGGGAACACTGCGAAAATCATAGCAGCCTGCTTGCATTTCTTTTTCTAACTGAGCCGATGGGTTGTTCTTTTTTCCGTGAAGTTTATCACGCAAAAGAGCTGCCCTTATCAGTTGTTTGGCCAGTGGCCTTATCATCCATGCCTACAATCGTATTATCCTGATCATCTTGGATTTTCTTAAGGAATTTCGAAAGTTCCCGTTTCTGTTCTCCTGAGTATTGTTTCATGGGAACAGAAATAAAACTGGGCAGTGTATAAAGATCCGCACTGATGAGAAAGTCTTCCCCAACCTTAAAGCGAACACCTGTTTTTGTATGATACAATTCTGTACTGCCTGGCGGAATGGTCATGGTAAAGCCACCGCTTTTGGGTGTATAGCGCTGCGGAGCGGCCGCCATGGCAGGATGCTGGATGCTGAGGCCTAGGACTGTAAAGGCTGCCGTAAAGAGTGCAGCTATCCGTTTTTTCACTTCTCTCCCCTCCCCTTTAGGCCCTGGAAAGTCGCTCAGCACAGCGCTGAGCTTCGGCGCAAACTTTTTCGTAATCAAGGGTCAGATATTCGCCGTTTTCATAAAGCAATTTTCCATCTACAAAAACATGGCTGACACTGTGGGAACTGGCGGCATTGCAAAGAAGGGAATAGCGGTCATTGCGGGGGAACCATTCCGGTTCTTTCAGATCATAAAGGACAAGATCTGCTTTGTATCCTGTTGTGACGGCACCCACTTCATCAAAGCCGATGGCTTTGGCGCCTTCTAGGGTTCCGCATTTGATTGCAGTTTTAGCGGGCACGCTTCTAGGATTATCCTCTTTGACTTTGGACAGCATGGAGGCTAGACGTACCTCTTCAAGCATATCCAGATTATTGTTGCTTGATGCCCCATCCGTTCCAAGACCGAGGACAATGCCTTTTTGGAGCATTTGGCCGATGGGGGCAATTCCGCTTGCCAGTTTAAGGTTGCTCTGCGGGTTGGAGGCAATGCGTACATGATGCTTCCTTAGGATTTCCATATCCTTGTCATCAACATGGACGCAATGGGCAGCAAGGGTTCCCAGCTCAAATAAGCCCAGTTCTTCCATCAAGGCAATGGGCGATTTGTCATATTTCTTGAGACAGTCCGCCACCTCCCCTTTTGTTTCCGCAAGATGCATGTGGATTTCGGCTCCTTTTCGGGCCGCTTCCTTTACGATGCTGCAAATATATTCCGGAGCGCAGGTATATGGCGCATGGGGGCCATACATCACATGAATCCGGTCATTTTCGACGCCGTTCCACGTATCAAATAGAGCTGAATTCTCATCAAGACGGGCTTTGCCATCGGCTGCGGAAGACCCGGTAAGGCCCCTTGATAACGCAGCACGGATTCCCGATGAAGCCACGGCACGGGCCGTGGCTTCCATAAAGAAGTACATATCGGCAAATGCCGTTGTACCTGTACGGATCATTTCCGCTATGCCAAGGAGACTGCCCCAATACACGTCATTTCCCGTGAGATGATTCTCCATGGGCCAGATTTTGTCCTGCAGCCAGTCCATAAGGAGCATATCATCGGCATAACTGCGAAAAAGAGTCATAGCGATATGAGTATGGGCGTTTACTAAGCCCGGCGCAAGAAGATGGTCTCTGCCATCGATTACGAGGCTGCCTTGAACCGGCTCTTGACCGATATAGGCAATGCGTCCATCCTTTATCCCAACTTGATAGGTTTTTCCGTCATTTCGATCCAAGATCTCAGCGCCTTGGATCACGGTATCGTAAAACATCTGTTGCTTGTACCCTCTTTTCTTTAGATTTTATCAATGGGAAAACCACCCACAGCATGAGCCGCTTCCCGGCAGTGACAAGATGCCAAGGTCTGTTCTTCCTCTGTTAGGAAGGCATGGATGATGCGAGCAATGGTTTTGGCATTTTCATCCATCATGGCAACAACTTCCTCATGAGATAGGGCCGTCCAAGAAAGACCGGATCCCATATTGGTCACTAGGCTGCAATTGGCATAGCAAATCTCTGCTTCCCTTGCAAGGACGGCTTCCGGCATTTGGGTCATCCCTGCTACATCACCGCCCATAAGTCCATACATCCGAACCTCGGCAGCAGTTTCATAGCGTGGCCCTTCTGTAGCTACATAGCAGCCAGCTTTACTGTGTCGTACGCCAAGTCTTGTGAGGATGCCGTTGAGCCGCTCCCGCAGGACTGGACAATAGGGAAAGCTGAAGTCAACATGGCAGACCGGCATGACACCGCCATCAAAAAAAGTATGCTCGCGCGATTTTGTAAAATCAAGGATTTGACTCGTATTGACAAACGTCCCAGGAATCAAGCCGCGATTCAGGGAGCCTACAGCGGTAAAAGATAAGATTTCCGTTACACCCAACTTCTTCAACGCATAGATATTGGCACGATATGGAATGCGATGCGGCGGCAGACTGTGCCCCTTGCCATGACGAGCAATGAAGTAAACAGATGTATCATCGATCTTGCCTGCAAATCCTTCCGCCGTACCAAATGGGGTTTCTACCGTAATGAGGGACAGCGTTCCAAATATGGAGGTATCTTCGACACCTGTACCCCCAATGATTCCAATTTTGCGCATAACGTTCACCTCTGCTGATTCAAACTTTCAATGATAGGGAGAAGTTCCGGTAAAGATGCAATCGTATAGTTCGGTTTTATTTCTTGCTGGAAACGTATGGGGTCAAAGCTGGACCACCCGACCTTGACTGAAGCACGGCATCCAGCTCGCATTCCGCTCACTAGATCATAAGGACTGTCACCGACACAAAGGCATTCCTCACCGGAAAGTCCTAGCTTTTTTAGGGCAAGAAGGCTGGGTTCTGGATCAGGCTTATGAAGGGCTGTATCCCGTACGCCAATCACACCTTCTATATAGGGAGAAAGCCCCAGACAGCGTAGTCCCCGTTCACAAGTCTCATTGGTCTTGCTTGTCACAATGATGGAATGGATCCCCTTTTCCTTTAGGCGCTGACAGCCAGCCAAAACAGAAGGAAAGGGACGGATCATTTCATCATGAACAGAAAGCTGATACGTCCGATAAAAAGTCAGCAGCTCGTCGAGATGGGCTTCATCCCCACCACTCAGCTGCAGCATGGCCTGAGGCATAGGAAGACCAAACGTCGTCAAGATTTTCTCATCAGGCGGGACCTTCCCATAAAAATGAGAAAAGGTTTGATGGAAACAATGAAGGATGAGGGGTGTTGTATTGGCAAGGGTTCCATCAAAATCAAATAAGATTCCTGAAATGGTCATGAATGGCTCCTTGTGTGTGTCGCTTACGTTTCATCTGATAACAACTCATTTTACCATAATTTACCGTTGAAATAAAATGCGAACGTCCCAAAGGGTGTGAAAAGTCAGGGACATCTTTGCGTCAAATTCGGAGAAAAACCCCTCTGTCAGCAGAAGGAGGGGTTTTTCTTATAAAAGATGAAGCAACGCAGCTGCAAGGACCGATCGTTCAAAGAGGGAACTGACCAGGGCTTTTTCTTCATCCGTATGGGCACCGCTACCAATGACACCCATTCCACAAAGCGTTGGTATCCCCAGGCTTGCGGCAAGACCCGCATCGGATAAGCCGCCTACTTGAATGCCCTTAATTGGACTCATGGAATAAAAGGCGGCCGCTTCCTGAAGCTTCACAATCAGGCCTTTTCCCCCTTCTTTTAGGTCCATGGCAGGAATCAGATGGGTCAAATCAAGATCCGCCCACGTATCGGGAACGGTCTGGCTTGCCGTGGCCTCCTTTAGGTTTTCCTTGATTTCCTGGGCTAGGCTTTCCGTGCGGTAGCGGACCCCAATACGCAGCGTACATTCCCCAGGAATCGTATTTTCACCAATACCGCCATCGATGGCTCCGCAATTGATCAATTTTCCTCGGGAGATATCATTTTTGCTTTCCAGATAAATGATCTTATGAGCGGCTTCCAAGATAGCGGAACGTCCTTTTTCAGGGCTCGTACCGGAGTGGGCTGCACATCCATGTACATGGATGGATACAGGACCGCCGCCATAGCGTGAGAGAACGACCTGTCCGTTTTCGGCGCAAGGTTCAAAGTTTAAAAAGGCTTTTGCCCCTGTAATTTCCCTGCGCAGCACGGCTTTTGCATTGGAGTGCATATGAAGGGTTTCCTCATCCGTTACAAAAACAAATTTAATTGGAGGCGTGACGAGCGACAGTGCGCTAAGGGCTTTAACCGCATAGAGACTTACGACAAGCCCGCCCTTCATATCTAGGACACCAGGCCCGTGAGCATACCCCTCTTCGTCAATGAAAAAAGGGCAGGTCGACGCTTTTCCTTCCGGAAAAACGGTATCCATATGGCCGGAGAGGATGATGGGACCCTCCCCTTCCTCTTTTCCCCGTTCCGCTATAAGAAGGTCCGGGGCGCCCGAGACTTTTTGGAGCCGTATGGTAAATCCCATGGCGGCCAATTCTCCTGCAAGAAGGCTTCTTACCGATTCAACCCCAGTTGGCTGTTTGGGCCCGCTTTCTGTTTCTACAAGGGTTTTCCACAGCGATAGCATTTCTTTTTCATGTCCATATAGGTAGTGTGTCAGTTTTTCATTGTCTTCCATTGGCAAAGATTCCTCCTTACAATAGTGTGACGACAAATCCAGCAAGCAGGACAGATGTGATGGTAACGGTGACAAAACCAGCTACAAGCATCTTTGGGAGAAGGTAGTGCAGCAAGGCTGCACGTTCCTCCTCATTTCTTCCCATGGCAGCGGATACTTCCTGAGAGACAAGCATCGTTGTAGGAAAACCAAAGGTGCAAGTCACGCCAAGACTCACGCAAAGGGGAAAAGGCAGGGAAAAAAGCCTATTTGTCACAAGCCCCGCCGTAAAAAGCCCCAATATACCCAATAAGGCCGTAGCTGCAAGCGGCGGAAGGACGGAGAGCACTTCCTGCGGGGTTGTCCGGCTCAAAGAAGAAAAGATCACGATGGTAACGAAAAAAAGGATGATGCCGCTTGACTGTGTTTTTTGAAGGATGCCTTTTTCCAAGAATCCCAGTGCGTAAAAAAGGGTCCCAAGAAGAAGACACATGACAAGGTAATGAACCGCCCCACCCGTGAATCTTGAAGCATAATAAGCAATGGAAGCAACAAAAGATAATTTTGCAAGGTGTACGGAAGGACGATCAAAAAGACTGGGAAGGCGGAGCGGCTTTTTGACCTTATTTTCTTCCCCTTCCGACGCATAGCGTTTTACGAAATCCACGTCGTCCCTGAGATTTTTGGCCAAATGGCGCAGCATCAGGGAAGCAATAGGAATCCCGAAGAATTTTTGTGTCACGAGAAGGACAAGACAGAAGGTTCCTACTGTCTCGATTCCTTTTTCCTGTACCGCGTCAAGGATAATGAGCATGGCCGCGTTCCCGCCGGCAAAAATGGGAGACCCTGCGATGGCAAGGGCTCCATCCATGAAAAATGGGCCTAAATAGATGATAAAAATAACGGCCATCGTAACAGAAATCACACTGACTGCTGCCACCTTCCACTGACGGCGAAGTTCAGCAAAATCAATGGTGGTGCCCAAGGAGACAAGAAGCATTCCCACGGTCAGCATTCCGATTCCTGGAATATGGGCAAGTTGAATGATATCCTTGGGTAAGAGATTGAACCAAAAACCGATGGTTAGGATTACGGAAATCCCAAGAACCGTTGATAGAACAGCATTTGAACGCAGGGCGATGATTTCGCTCAAGGCGTAAAGAAAAAATAAAATCGTTATGGCAAGGATACCAGGCATAATCACACCTCACAAATAACTTGACAGATTCTTTCGGTGGCCTTTTTCCGGTAAAGAAAAATGGTCAAAAGCGTAATGAGAGCCAAACAAAGGGCTGACCCCAGCATACTGATGATAGGAAAAGAGCAGGTACCGCAATCGATGGGCATCAGCAGGCCTGTGGACACCATAATAACCAACGAAGATGCTGATCATCACTCTAGTTGATATAATGGCTCCAGCTATGATCAGTCGATTGACAAACATGAAGAGATAAGGGGTTGTTACAGAGGTTCCGAAAGCAAGATTGATAAATAGACCGTGAACGGCAAGAGTCCTATCGTCGCGGCACTGTGGGTAAAGGATGGCTGCAAACGTAATCCGTCCGGGTACCATAATAAGCTCCATCATATCGAAGGCGCAAAGAAAAGAGCTTCCTCGTCTGTTCTATTTCAATACGGATAATAGGCAGAATGAGTGCTGCCAATGAAAGCAATCTTTTTCGTCATTATCCGGTTCCCCCTTTTCTTCTCTGCTGCTAGACTGCGCATGGAAAATGTAAATCTTACCTTACACCTCTTTATCGCGCTGTGTCAATAAAGAAGAGGAAAATAGAAAAAACACCCTTCCCGTCTGTTTCATTTGATACGGTAAAGGGTGTTCATTGTTTAGGATTTATTCTTATCCTTTTCTTTGGAAAGGATAATCTGCTTGGGTCCGTGTTCGGAACTTTCCGGAACCAGTACATCATTGAAACTGATTCCCCTCGTATGAAGCGTATGGCTCCATACATGTTCATGACGGTGAAGGAATCCCAGCACCGTAATGGGTATCCAGCTATAAACAAAGATCGGATAAAAGATGGTATAGAACCAAGATTTAGGTGCTGCGTGGATTTTTAGAAGGATTACGGCAGGAATGACGTACTGACCAATCCCAATGACCTGCCAGATTTCATAAGGCAGGATGGCATAGAGCACGTTCGTGTAAAATGGAACATAGGTGTAGATTGTACTGGCAATGACAAACAGCGTTGAAAGAAGGAGGAAATAAGGCTGAAAAAGATCGATGACACCGTCAAGGATGATGATATCCCGTTTTTTGATGCCTTCCTTCAGGAGCTTTGGAATATACCGTTCCCCCACATCAAAGTGGCCTTGTACCCACCTTTTTCTCTGGTTCCAAGACTGTTTAAAGGTCAGGGCCTTTTCATCATAGACAATCGCATTGTCACACCAAGTCGTTGGAATGCCTTCCAAGAGGGATTTCATGGTAAATTCCATATCTTCCGTCAAGCAGGTTGCTTCCCATCCGTACTTCTTAAGGATATCCACGGCAATGCACATCCCTGTTCCGCCAAGAATGCTGGAAAGGCCAATATTGTATTTGGCTCTGGACCAAACTGCATTGGTGATCCAGAAGGAAATGGCAAAGACACCGCTTACCCACGTATCATTAGGGTTCTTGGAATCAAGATACCCCTGGATGAGGCGTTCCCCTTTTTGATAGCGGGAATTCATTTCCATGAGAAAGTCAGGATGGACAAGGTTATCGGCATCAAAAATAACAACCGCGTCAAATTGACGATTCATTTCAAAAAGCCGCTTGAACATCCATTCAAGGGCAAAGCCCTTCCCCTTTTCCGTATCATTAAAGCGCTCATGAACGCTGGCTCCGGCCTTGCGTGCGACGTCCGCAGTATGGTCCGTACAATTGTCGGCTACGACAAAAATCTCGTACATGGAATCAGGATAGCGAAGCATGCGAAGATTTTCCACTAGTTCGCCAATCACTCGTTCTTCATTATGAGCTGCTGCAATGACAGCAAAGGTTGTCTTCGGCGTTGTAATTTTCTTTTCTTTTTTTCCAGGCAGGATTCCGAATAAAGACAGGACAAAATAGTAAATGGTAAAAAATACAATCATGACCTGAAGCGGAATCATGATGATGTCAAAGTAACTCGTCATGAAGGACTCCTACTTACTCCCCTGCTTTTTTCCCCGTAACCTTTACATAAATGGCGTTGAGGACCCCGCAAATCGTGTAGGTAAACATGATGATAAAAGGCCAAGCATGGAAATTGGTTACAAGCATATAAAGACCAATGGCAAAAGACAAGATGACAGGAACCTTGAAAAGAGGATTGCCGTGTCCCTTGAAATCAGGGTAACGAACTTCACTGTACATCAATTTTGCCACTAACAGCGTCAGGATGGCTGTCCCCATCGGCCCAAATTGATAACCAGAAAGCACATAGGTCACAAGGACGCAGGCACCAGCCGGCGCCGGCATCCCTTCAAAATACCCAGAAACAACGCTCGTGTTGACATTGAAACGAGCCAGGCGCAGTCCCGCGCCAAAAGTGAAGAGGGACGAAATGATTTGTCCCCAAAGACCCAGATCCGTAAGACCATAAGTATAAATCAAGACAGCAGGAGCCATTCCGAAAGAACAAACATCGCAAATGGAATCCATTTCCTTTCCGAATTCCCCACTGACGCCAAGAAGACGTGCAGCCCGTCCATCGCAGGAATCTGCAAGGACGGCTAAAATAATGAAGATGGCAGCCCTTGAAAATTCACCATCCATGGAAAGATAGATGGATAAAACCCCAAGGACCATGCTGAGACCACTGATGCTGTTTGGAACCATGCGTCTATAATTCATTGTACTTGCTGCCTCCCCATAATTGTTATGCCGCCTTTGACTTTATCTCCCTTTTTGACAAGGATTTCTACGTCGCGAGGAACGATAAGCTCCGTGCTGGAACCAAATTTAATCATTCCGTACGTTTCCCCTTGCAGAAGCTGCTTACCAAGCGATGTCCAAGAGACAATGCGCCGGGCAAGGATACCCGCAATCTGGACGACGAGAACACGGCTTTGTTCGTTTTCAAGTCCAATGGCCATGCGTTCATTGACGATGGGCGCAGATCCCTTGAAAGCGGGCTCAAAGCCGCCGCATGTATAGCGCAGATATTTAACATAGCCCTTCATAGGTGCGCGATTAGTATGGACATTGAAAACGGATAAGAAGATGGTTACCTTCTTTGCTTCCTCATGAAGAAATTCGTCATCAAAGAATTCCTCGACAGCCATGACAGTCCCATCAGCCGGGGAATACAAGACATGGGGATCATCCGGCAGGGGGCGGTCCGGTTCCCGAAAGAAATAGGCAAAGTATATGGTCAGGATGAGCGGAATCCCAGCAAATGCCGGATCAGCCAAAAAGCCGACAAGGATGGTCGCTGCAAGACCTGTAAAAATGAACGGATAGCCGTCCTTTATGATTGTATATCGGGTCACGCCCTCACCTCCACTATTTGGTTATTATAATACAATTCAACACCCTTTGTCTATTTATGGGTTCTTTTTTCCTTCTGGACAGCAAGGACAAAACGCGGCAGGGCCATCATACGACCGATTCGGCTCGGTTCCTTATAAAGACGATAGAGCCATTCCAGGGAAGCTTTCTGCATCCAGTGAGGGGCCCGCGTCGTCTTACCGGCAAGTACATCAAAGGATCCTCCCAGTCCAATCCGGATAAGGGGCCGCAGCTGTTTTGCGTGATCACGCAGCCAGTACTCCTGCTTGGGCGCGCCAAGAGCTGCAAATAAGATCTGGGCCCCAGAAGCATTGATTTCGTCAATGATTTCCTCTATATCTGTTTCTGAAAAATACCCATTCCGCGTGCCAACGATGGAAACGCCGGGAGCCAACATCTCAGCTTTGGCTTTTGCAGCTTCTGCGATACCAGGAGCGGCTCCAAAAAAGTAGAGTTTGATTCCTTCCTCAGCTGATTTTTTGATCAGTTCCACGAATAAATCAAAACCAGCCACCCGTTCAGGGACTTCATATCCTAAGGTGCGGCCAGCCCAGACCGTTCCCGCCCCATCTGCAAGAACCAAATCGGCCTGTTGAAGGAGCGTACCATAGCGTTTGTCGTTCCGTGCCATCATGATGATTTCAGCGTTAGCCGTGACCACCTGTGTGGGCATCTTCTTTGCAATCCGATCCATGAGGAAGGAGACTGCTTCTTCCATGGAAAAAGGCGTAACAGGAACGCCAAGGATATTAATGGCCTTTTTCATGAGCATACCCTGCTCCTTTCCATAAGTTAGATGGCTCTTGCTTCAGATGGCACTTCTGTGAAATTGATACCAGGATTCCGCTCCAAGAGCCAGTTAAGATTCCATTCATTGGAAACAAGAACGACGGGACGGCCAAGTTTATCATAGACAAGCATCCCATTATCAAGGCCCTTCATATTACGAATGGCCTCGGCATCATCAGCATAGACCCAGCGAGCCACACTGTAGGGCAGGCGATCCATGAGAAGTTGGGCGCTGTATTCATTCTTAAGGCGATAATCCAGAACTTCTAACTGGAGGACACCGACTACTCCTACAACAAAGCTTTCCATGCCAATATTCTTTTGACGGAACACCTGGATGGCCCCTTCCTGTGCCAGTTGAACAATACCCTTTTCAAACTGTTTGCGTTTGAGGGAATCCTTAGGCTGGACCTTTGCAAAAATTTCAGGCGGAAAAATAGGAAAATCCTCGAATTGGATCTTATTCTTTTCACTTGTAAGGGTATCCCCAATGGTAAAGATGCCAGGATCGAAGACGCCAATGATATCACCAGGATAGGCTGTTTCTACGGTCGTCCGTTCCTGTGCCATGAATTGCTGGGGCTGGGAAAGCTTAACTGGATGATTGCCTTGGAGGTGCCAGACGGTCATGCCCTTCTCAAATTTGCCGGAGCAAATGCGCATAAAACTGATACGGTCGCGATGGGCCGGATTCATGTTGGCCTGGATTTTAAAAATGAAGGCGCTAAAATTCTCATCGTCAGGCATGACGACACCGCCATCCTTTAATTTGCGAGGCTGCGGCGCGGGGGACAGTTCCAGAAATTTTTCAAGGAAAGGCCGGACACCAAAGTTTGTCATGGCAGACCCGAAGAACATCGGCGTCAGTTCCCCATCCAGGACCTTTTGGAGGTCAAATTCATCACCGGCTAGGTCAAGAAGCTCAATGTCATCGAGCAGTGTCTGATAATTGGCCTCGCCGATGGCTTCCTTGATGGCAGGATCGTTTAAATCCCCCGTCGTTGATTTAAGGATCTTGCTGCCATGGCTGTTATCATTGTCAAAGAGTTCCACCTGTTTTTTGATTCGGTCGTAGACCCCGATATAGTGCCCATCAACCCCAATTGGCCAATTGATAGGGAAAGCATTAATATGAAGGATCTTTTCGATTTCGTCCATAAGATCCATAGGGGCCCGGCCATAGCGGTCCAATTTATTGACAAAGGTAAAGATCGGCAGTTTTCTTCGGTGGCAGACCCAAAAGAGTTTTTTCGTCTGTGGTTCCACGCCCTTGGCCGCATCAATCAGCATGACCGCGGAATCGGCAGCAATCAAGGTTCGATAAGTATCTTCACTGAAATCTTGATGGCCCGGTGTATCAAGGATATTAACGCGGTACCCATCATAATCAAATTGGAGCACGCTGCTTGTAACAGAAATCCCTCTCTGTTTTTCAATTTCCATCCAGTCAGAAACGGCGTGACGATTTGTTTTGCGGCTCTTGACCGATCCGGCAAGATGGATGGCGCCCCCATAAAGAAGCAGTTTTTCGGTCAAGGTCGTTTTACCAGCATCCGGATGGGAAATGATGGCAAAAGTCCGCCTTTTATTGATTTTATCCTGTAATTCACTCATCGATGAAACTCCTCCTAAAGCCCGGTTAAGGTCAATTCCGTATGCTATGTTCATACCCTGAAAGAGGCATGAAAAAACGCCACAAAGTTTCGAACTTTATGGCGTCAAATCACAAATTGGTCGGAGCGGCGAGATTCGAACTCACGACCTCTTCCACCCCAAGGAAGCGCGCTACCAAACTGCGCCACGCCCCGACAACAGTAATAATTTTACTCGATATTCTCCATAAAGTCAACCCTTATTTTTGAAATCACGAAAATAAAGGAGGCTTCATCAGAATCTTTCCGCTTCTTCTGCTAGAGAAACAACGGCTCCTTCCGTGTCTATGCTGACCTGATGAAGGGTGCACGCAATGCCAAGCTTACGGAAGGGTGCTGCTAGAGCCTCTGCAATGCGGGAGCGATCCTTTTCCTCCGGTACATAGGCCATAAGGGTCGAACCCGATCCTGAGATGACGGCATTGTACGCACCGGCATCGCGAGCCCCTTTGAGGGCCTCTGACGCCCCCGGGATCAGGGGAAGCCGATACGGCGTATGAAGCTTATCTTCCAGCGCTTCCGGAAGGTTTTCAAAGTGTCCTGTAATGAGTGAGCCGACGAGCATAGCTGCGCGGCTTGCAGAATACACCGCATCCTTATGAGGAATCTCTTTCGGCAGAACCTTCCTTGCCTCTTCCGTGGATACATGAAGGGCTGGGACCAAGACAATCATGCCCAGAGGACAGGCCGGCAGAAAACGCAAGCTTTTGACCTTGTCATCGGCCATGATATTGATGGTGATCCCACCGAGGATGGCAGGTGCTACATTATCTGGATGCCCTTCAATGAGGGTTGCTTCCGTAACCAGTTCCTTTTTGGTCAGCGGTGATCCCAGCATGGCATTAGCTGCCATAAGACCAGCCACTACAGCCGTCGAACTGCTTCCGAGCCCCCTTGATACAGGTACGTGTATGACGCTTGTGACGCGGATTCCCGTTTCCTTTCCCTGATATTTCTCCCATAATGCATAAAAGGAAGAGACCGCCAGATTATGGCGGCCCAAAGGAAGGATTTCGGCACCTTCCCCTACCCCTGAGACTTCGATTCCCTGCGGAATCCGTTCAAAAGTAAATACATTATAGAGGGAACAGGCAAGTCCTAAGCAGTCAAATCCAGGTCCGCAGTTGGCGGAAGTTGCAGGGACTCGGACCGTGACTTTTTGAACGTCCATACTTTCCACTCCTTTGCTGACTTAACAGATGGATTGGTCATCTTCAACGCGAAGTACGTTGCTGATGCGATTGACGACTTTCGTTACTGCCAATTCCTTTGTGGCTTCTTCCAGGTCATAAACGGAAACAGGATGAGTAATTACAACAATTTCTGCTAAATCACCTAATTTACGAGTCTGCAGGACATTGAAGAGACTGACCTCGTGTTTGCCAAAGACACTGGCAATCTGTGCCAATACACCAGGCGCTTCGTCGACGAGAAGGCGCACGTAAAACTGGGAGAAAACTTCCTCCTTAAGCGCCAGGGCTTTCTCTTCATAGCAGGTACAGCCAACCCTGCCATTGCATCCTTCACGGATGTTACGGGCACATTCAATGATATCACCGCACACCGCACTGGCCGTCGGAAAACGGCCGGCACCGCGGCCATAAAACATGGCCTCACCAATGGGCTGACCTTCGATATAGACGGCATTAAAGACATCATCCACCGACGCAAGCGGGTGATTCTTACGAAGCATCGTTGGATGGACCCCCACAGAAATCTTCCCATTTTTCAACTGCTTGGCGATTCCCAAGAGTTTGATGGTGTAGCCCAGTTCCTCTGCATAGACGATATCACGAAGGGAGATCTTTTCAATACCTTCAATTTCGACTTCATCCAAATGGACCCGTGTATTGAAGGCAATGGAAGAAAGGATGGCAATTTTTCGCGCTGCATCAAAGCCACCGATATCAGCGGTTGGATCCGACTCGGCATAACCTTTTTCCTGTGCCTGTTTGAGCACTTCTGTAAAATCCATATGCTCTTCAGTCATCCGGGTCAGCATGTAGTTCGTCGTCCCATTGATAATTCCCATAATGAGGGAAATCCGGTTGCTTGCCAAGGATTCTTTCAGCGGTCGAATAATGGGGATTCCCCCAGCCACCGATGCCTCAAAAAGAAAATCGACATGGTGGGCTGCTGCCAACTCAAAGAGTTCTTTCCCGTGAACAGCCACAACATCCTTATTGGCCGTAACAACGTTCTTACCGGCCAATAAGGCTTTTTTCATGTACTCAAGGGCAGGATGCTCCCTGCCAATCAGTTCAACAACAATATCAATATCAGGGTCACCGGTGATTTCTTCGATATCCGTGACAACTGGCAGGGACGGATCCAAAGCATGCACCTTTTCCGGATGCCTTGCCAACACCTTTTTGATACGGATAGGTGTCCCCACCCGTTCCGTAATGAGCGCTTCATGATCTTTTAGGACAAGAATCACGCCTCCACCGACGGTTCCTGTGCCCAAAAGCCCAATATTGATTTCTTTTTTCAAAATAAGGACCCCTTTAATCGACCTGACCAAGCACGTTCAGCCGTTTTACTCCTTCGATGAGGCGAACCTTATCCAAAAGGGCCTCCATATCGATGGTGAGGAATTTTGTTTCCACGGAAATGGTTGTGTTGGCAACACCCTGCAGGGGAACACCTTGGTTGATCGTGATAACACTTCCCCCATCAGCGGCAATTGTGTTGAGAACGCTAGAAAGAACACCTGGTTTGTGTTCCAGGAGCAGGGAAATA
This sequence comes from Acidaminococcus intestini DSM 21505, assembly GCF_000425045.1. GTDB lineage: Bacteria > Bacillota > Negativicutes > Acidaminococcales > Acidaminococcaceae > Acidaminococcus > Acidaminococcus intestini. The sequence goes on from NZ_AULA01000006.1 coordinate 43,773, forward strand.
GTGATGACCTTTTCACGACTTGCATCATAGAAGGGAAAGACGTAATCCTTGTATTTGTAGTATGCACTACGGCTTAGCCCAACCTTTGCAACAGCTTCATTGACAGTCTTAAGTTTACCGCGTTTGAGGATTTCCTTGACCATAATGGTTTTTTTGATGGCTTCAGGTAGGATTTCCTCTCTGACTAAATAGGACTCTGATTTTTTTTCGTTTGTCATGTTGCATCTATCCTTTTCCAAAGAATGTTTATCCTTTCTAGAAGGACATTATATCATAATTCAATAATTAGTTCCACTCTTTCTTCCCCGATCGTGACATAAGATCATGGGCCGCAAGAGTGATTTCCTTATGATGGTACAGAACTTCATAAAGTTGATCGATAATAGGCATTTCGACACCAAGTCTGTGAGAAAGGGCATAAACGGTCTTTGTCGTACTCATGCCTTCAATGACCATATGGGTCCCTTGCTCTATGTCCTTGGCAGCTTTTCCTTGGGCAAGCAAGGTGCCTGCCGTATGGTTGCGGCTCAAAGGACTTGTGCAGGTCGCGACAAGATCTCCGATTCCACTTAGCCCGGCAAAAGTTTCCTGATGGGCTCCCAATTTAAGCCCAAGTCTTGTCATTTCTGCAAGGGCTCGGGTAATGAGAGCTGCCTGACTGTTTTCACCAAGCCCCAGACCCGAAATCATCCCTGTCACAAGGGCATAGCAGTTTTTCAGGGCACCGCATAACTGAACGCCAAGGATATCGTCTGAAATATAGGGCCGAAAATATCCATTGAGGAACAGATCCTGCAGGATTTTTGCTGCCTTTGGATCTTTTGAGGCGATGACGGAAGCACTTGGCTGCTTTTGGGCAAGTTCCTTAGCAAGATTGGGGCCGCTTAATGCTGCGATGGCCTGTGCCTCAGGAAAATAGTGTTCCAACACATCCGACATCAGCTTTCCCGTTTCCCGAGAGAATCCTTTTGTACAGGTAAGAAGGATCTTTCCTTTCCCTTTCGTAACCCTGGAAAGGTCACTGCATACAGTCCCCATCCCCTTTGATGGGACAACAAAGACAAGGACCTCCGCTGTTCCCACCCATTGAAAATCATGGGTTACATGAATGGATGGTGAAAGCGTAAGGTCTGGCAGATAATCGTTATTGATCCGCGTCTGTTCAATGAGCGCGGCTTTTTCTGGATTCCGAGCCCAAAGCACGACGTCATGGCCATTATCAGCAAGGATTTTCGAAAGGACGGTTCCCCAGCTTCCTGCACCAATTACAGCGATGGACATGGTTTCCTCCTTATTTTTTATCTTTCACGGACAGATGACCTTCCCGAATTTTGTTTTCCGTGCCGTGAAAGAGTCGGACCATATTTTCATAATGGCGGACAATGACAACAGCAGCGATGATTGCCGTAAAAATAACAAGAGGAAGATCGTAGCCTAAATAATAGGCGCCAAGAGGTGCGCAAAAGGCAGCCACAATGGAACCCAACGAGACATAGCGTGTGACAAAGACGATGGCAAGCCATACGGTGAGGGCAAAAACAGAAACATCAGGCATGAAATAAAGCAGGACACCAAGCCCGGTAGCAACGCCTCGTCCGCCTTTAAAATGGAGGAAACAGGAAAAACTGTGCCCCAAGATGGAGGCAGCTGCACAAGCAAGCTGCGGCCAAAGGTCAGTGGACACAAAACGGCTAACCAACAAAAGAGCCACAACGCCCTTGCCCAGATCCCCCAATAGGACCAGGGAAGCCATGCGCGCACCGACCGTTCGAAAGACGTTCGTCGTCCCAATATTATGGCTTCCGTACTGCCTAATATCAATGCCGCAGATGGCTTTTACAAATACGAGGCCACAAGGAATGGACCCCATGAAATACCCGATAAGAGCTCCTAACAATACACTCATTCCAATGCGCCTTCCTTATGGGTCAGTTATCTTCATTCTTACCGCGTACAATGAGATTGATGGGCGTTCCTTGGAATCCAAAGGCTTCCCTCAGCTTATTTTCAAGGTAACGCTGGTAGGAAAAGTGCATGATTTCCGGTTCATTGCAGAAAATCACGAAGGTCGGCGGTTTGACCTTGACCTGGGTTGCATAAAGAATTTTCAGGTGCTTGCCCTTTTCCATGGGCGGTTGGTTCATAGCCACGGCATCGGTCACAACCTGATTGAGGACGGATGTTGAAATCCGCATGGCATTAGCTTCGGCCGCATCTTTGATAAGATCGGGCAGGCGGCTGATGCGCTGCTGCGTCAGGGCCGAAACATAAACGACATTGGCATAAGGCATGAAGATGAGTTCTTTTCGAATAGTTTCCGTATAATGAACAGTTGACATCTCATCCTTTTGATACAGATCCCACTTATTGACAACAAGGACAATACCCTTGCCTGCCTCGTGGGCATAGCCTGCAATCTTTTTATCCTGTTCGGTAACGCCATCAACGGCATCGAGGACCATGAGGACAACATCGGAACGGTCCACTGCACGTAGGGTACGGATAATGCTGTACTTTTCAATCGGTTCATCGATTTTCCCTTTGCGGCGCATCCCTGCCGTATCGATGAAGAGGTAAGTCTGACCATCCTTCATGACAGGAACGTCAATGGCATCACGGGTTGTCCCTGCCACATCGCTGACGATGGAGCGGGTCTGCCCAATGATGTCATTGAAGATGGAGGATTTGCCCACATTCGGTCGTCCAATGATTGCAACCTTGATGACGTCATCATGATCATCATCATCGGATTCATCCTCATCAGGAAAGTGGGATACAACGGCATCAAGCAGGTCGCCGAGGTTAAGTCGGTTGGACGCCGAAATCATATAGGGTTCTCCAATGCCCAGGTTATAGAATTCATAGGCTTCCAGTTCCTGGGTCGGCGTATCGGCTTTATTAACAGCAAGGACGACCGGTTTTTGGGCCATACGGATCAGTTTGGCCACTTCTTGGTCTTCTGTCGTAACCCCTGTACGGGCGTCACAGACAAAGAGGATGACATCGGCTTCCTTGATGGCAATCTTAGCCTGCTCCCGGATGGAAACGGCAATGGAGTCGGTATTGGCAATTTCAATCCCGCCCGTATCGACCATCATGAAGCGGCGGTCGAGCCATTCTGCTTCGGCATAAAGCCGGTCCCGCGTGACACCCGGCGTATCTTCCACAATGGAGATGCGGCTGTCCGCAAAAATATTGAATAAAGTTGACTTGCCGACATTCGGTCTGCCGACAATGGCAACAATGGGTTTACTCATATAGGATTCCTCTTTCAATCATTCTGGTCATACTTCCGGAGCCATGAAACAGCTTGGGCCGTCTCGCCGGTTAGATAATATCGCGCCTCGTGAAGATCCCTGAAGGTTCTGCAGCCAAGAAGGGTATAAAAGTCAAGAACCTTGTTCAGCAACCGCTGCAGAAAATGAATGGTTTCCTCAGTTCCTTCCTGCTGAATCTTTTGCAGCAGATTACCTGCCATGGCAACCGCTGAAGCCCCAAGGACCTGGGCCTTGACCACATCAAGGGCGCTCCTGATGCCTCCTGAGGCAATGACCCCATTTCCCCAACCAACCGTCTGTACGACGGATAGCAGGGACAGGACCGTGGGGATGCCCCATTCCGAGAGCTCTTCATTGCCTTCTGGGTAACGCTGATGCTCGATGGCAGGGAAATTGGTTCCCCCTGCCCCACCAATATCAAGGAGTGTTACGCCAACATCAAGGAGGTCCTGGGCCTCTTTTTTGGCCATGCCGCAGCCTGTTTCCTTGACAATAACAGGGACCCCAACACCTTGTACCATAGCTTCTATATGAGATAGGCAGTTCGAAAAGTCCCGATCCCCTTCTTCCATCGCAAGTTCCTGGGCAGGATTCAAATGAATCTGAAGGGCGTCGGCAGAAATCATGTCAATAGCGGCCTTTGCCTGCTCTACAGAGGCAAAAGCACTTAAATTAGCAAAGATGAGCCCCTTGGGATTGCACTTTCGGACAATCGTATAGCTATCTCGATGAAGCCCCGTTCGCACCGTACCAAATTGGGAACCAACGGCCATGGCTGAACCCGTTTCGCGGGCGACAATGGCCAGTGATTCATTGATTTTTGCGACCGCGTCTGCCCCGCCTGTGATGGCATTGATGATAATCGGATGGGCCAGAGCGGGCAGGCCTGGCAGTAAGCAAGTCAGGTCCACCTCATTACGGCAGATGCCTGACAGGCAATGATGAAGCAAATGAACGTCAGAAAAGCCGGAAGCGCAAGGCCCATCCCCGACACAAAGTGCGTATCGGATATGATCGAGCTTACGACTTTCCCGGCTTTTCATTGGAGACTCCTTTAATTAGTTGGCTTCGTTTTCTACCTCAGCGAGTTTTTCACCCAGATCCTGGGAGAGAGCGCCTTTTTTGCCTAGGTACTGGCTCATTTCAGCCTTTTCAGCATCTTCCTTTGCTTTGGTGATGCTGAGGGCAATCTTCTTATGTTCCGTGTCAACACGCAGAACCTTGACCTTGACTTCCTGACCAACTTCCAGAACATCTTCCGGTTTTTCGATACGCTGTTCGGAAATTTCGGAGATGTGGATCATGCCTTCGTTCTTATCATTCAATTTGACAATCGCACCGAAGGGAAGGAAGCGAAGAACCGTACCGGTAACAATGTCACCGACATGGATGTTCTTTGCAGCAGCCTGCCAAGGATCTTCCTGAAGCGCTTTAACAGAAAGGCTAATACGGCCTTTTTCAGCGTCGAGGCCTTTGATGTAGACTTCAACTTTGTCACCGACTTTGTAGAGATCGGCCGGTTTGACGCTACGATCCCAGGAAATTTCAGAGATATGAACAAGGCCCTGAACAAAAGGTGCAATTTCAACGAACATCCCGAAATCGACGATGCTCCGAATCGTCCCTTCAACAGTTTCACCTTCATGGAAGGTTTCAAAAGCCTTATCCATGGCTTCCTTGCGTTCTTCTTCACGGCGAGCGCGTTCTTCCTTATAGGCAGCGTTTCTGGCAGCACGTTCTTCTCTCAGGACATTTCTGCGGGAGAAGACAAGACGTTTCTTTTCAGGGTTGATTTCAAGAAGGGAAACTTCAAGTTCCTTACCTTCATATTCCTTGACATCATCCACATGTCTAAGATCAAGGTGAGAAGCAGGGATGAATCCTGTTAGGCCTTCATAGGCAACGGTCAGGCCGCCTTTAACGGCACGCAGGCCTTTAACGGTAACCACTTTCTTTTCATCAGTGAATTCTTCCGGCAGTTTCAGCCAAGCCTGGTCAGCTTCAGCTCTCGTCTTGGAAAGAACAACGAGACCATCCTGATTTTCGCTGGCAATGACTTTCAGCGTGACCTTATCGCCTTTATTTACAGTGGGAGCGACGGTTTCCTTGGTACCACCCTGAACCCATTGGTCAAAGGGTACGGAACCTTCGCTCTGGTAACCAAAGTTAACAACCACTTCATCTTTGGTTACGTCGATGACCGTGCCCTCAACAATCATACCAATGTGCAGTTTCATGCTTTCTTCTTGTCCCAACAGTTCTTCCATCGTTTCCATAGCTACAATAGCCTCCTCAATAATTTCCTGCGGTGTAGATGCACCAGCAGTAATGCCAATTTTTTCTGCTCCGGCAAGCATGGATAAGGTAATCTCGCTAGCGTCCTGCAAAAGATAGGTTCGGGGATTGATAGGGCGTGCAAGTTCCGCCAAATGGCGTGTGTTGGCACTGTTTTTTCCGCCAAAGACAAAGAACGCGTCACAGTTTCCAGCAAGTTTCCTTGCTGCTTCCTGACGTTCAGCAGTGGCTGTACAGATGGTCCTTTCCACTTTGTAGTCACCAGATCGTTTCTCCTGCGACAGATGAAGCAGAAGGTTAAACTTCCCTGCCTCAAAAGTCGTCTGGCTCACTACACCAAACTTATCTCTTACAGGAAGAGATTCCAGGTCATCAGCTGTTTCGATGACCAGAGAATCCTTACCTGCCCAAGCCTTGATACTTTGCACCTCAGGATGACGCTTCTCCCCAATGATGATGACAAACCGACCTTCCTTGGAAAGGGCGGCGGCTGTCTTTTGTGCTTTCCGCACATGGGGGCAAGTGGCATCAATGATCTTAAGTCCTTTTTGTTCGGCTTCCTCATAAATTTGAGGAGCTGCACCATGGGAACGAAAGATAACCGTATCACCAGCGGAAAAATCGGCCAGTGTTTCCTTGCATTGTACACCTTTTTGCGCGAGCGATTCCACAACCCGAGGGTTATGAACAATTTCACCTAGGGTGGCAATACTAGTATTATATCCTTTTACGTTCATTTGTGCAATGTCTATCGCACGTTTTACTCCATAACAAAATCCACAGGGATCTGCGACAATGATCTGCATGGCTCAAATGCCCCCATTTTCCTTGATGAGACGGGATATTTCACCCATCAGTTCCTCCGTAAAGGCTTCCGTATCTTTTTTACTGCCTTCAGCCCCAAAGACAGAAATAGGTTGACCAAAAACAACTTTGATATGGGGCCAGAAGCCTTTTTGAGCTCCCAGGTTGGACCCTAGGATGGCTGTGGGGACTACTTGTGCCTTTCCCTTGATGGCAATCGCCATGGCACCTGGTTCTGCTTTTCCGAGCTTTCCCGTCCGGATCCTGTGCCCTTCTGGAAAGATTCCAAGGACCTTACGGTCTTTCAGAAGTTTCAAGGCATGACGAATGGCATGCGTATCGGCAGCCCCGCGATGGACCGGAAAGGCGCCCAAGGAGCGGTAAAGCGTTCCTAGAACAGGAACAAAAAGTTCTGATTTGGCCATAAAGTGAATGGGTCTTGAAGCCGCCGTTCCAATCATAGGAGGATCAAGGAGACTGACATGATTGGAAGCGATGACAACAGGTCCTTCGTGAGGAATGTTTTCGCGGCCAATGGTCTCCAAACGGAAAAAGATGGAAAACAGTACTCTAAAAAGCAGCTGTACAAATCGGTACCACATGAGATTCATCTCTCCTTTTTAGCCAAGGACAGGATTGTTTCCGCGACTTCCTGAATGGACATCTGTGTAGAATCAATGAGCACTGCATCATTTGCCTTTTTGAGAGGAGAAATCGCCCTTGTCTCATCTAAACGATCCCGCTCACTGATTCTCTTTTTAAGGTCTTCCAAAGAAACAGTCTCCCCCTTCACCTTAAGTTCCTCAAAGCGCCGGCGAGCCCGTTCTTCCACGGAGGCAGTCAAAAAGACCTTAAGCTGGGCATGCGGAAAGACGACCGTGCCAATATCACGTCCATCCATGACAATCCCACCGTTTTTTCCCATCTTCCGCTGCTGAGCAACCATTGCTGTGCGAACGCCGCCATAGGCACTGACCTGTGAAACATTCCGGGAAACTTCAAGGCTACGAATGGCATCTGTAACTTCGTGATCATTGAGATAGACCTGGTTCCGGCCATCTTCATAGCGGAAAGAAATCTTGATGCCTTGGGCCATTTGAGTCGCAGCCGATTCTGTAAGAGAAAGTCCTGCAGTTAGGCAGGAAAGGGTCACAGCACGATACATGGCCCCTGTATCGATATAGGCATAGCCAAGACTGGCAGCGACTTTCTTTGCAATCGTGCTTTTCCCTGCTCCCGCAGGGCCATCTATAGCAATGATGATCTTTTTCAATGTCATTCCTCTTTTCAAAGTTCAGCTGCTTCTTTTCCCGCTACATAGCCGGAGGAAAAAGCCGCCTGCAGATTATAACCGCCTGTAAAGCCATCTACATCCATGACTTCACCGGCAAAAAAGAGATTCGGGTAAAGCCTGGAAGCAAAGGTCGATGGTGAGATTTCCTTGATGCTTACGCCGCCGCTTGTAACAATGGCTTCTTCAAGAGGGCGCGTCCCCGTAACCGGAAGGGGAAAACCCTTGAGGACATCAACGAGACGAAGGCGTTCCTTGCGTGTCAGCTGATTGACAGGCTGCTCAGGCACCAAACAGGCCTCTTCTATGACAAAGGGGATAAGGGCCTGGGGCAGCAAGTCGTGCATGCCCGCTTTGAGGCCTTTGCGGCTGTATTTCTGAAAATCCCGCTGAAGCCGCGCGTCAAGCTGCTCCCGGGTAAGCGCCGGCTTAAGGTCGATGGAAAGATTCAAAAAGCCTTGCGGATGGGCTTTGAAATAACGCGCCGCTTCCCGGGAAAGGGTAAGAATAATGGGTCCGCTGACTCCAAAATGAGTAAAGAGCATTTCGCCAAATTCCTTTCCTACCAGCTTTCCTTTATCCCAAAGGGAAGCCTCTACATTGCGCAGGGATAGGCCTTGGAGGGCCTTCATGTCCCCCAGGTCGCAATTCAAGGGAACCAAAGCAGGACTCGGCGCAATAATGGTGTGGCCAGCTTGCTGGGCAAGGTCATAGCCGTCCCCCGTTGATCCAGTTCGCGGATAGGAAGCCCCTCCTGCCGCAATGATAAAGGCATCAGCTTCATAATAGCGACCATCTGTATCATATACGGCACTGACCTTACCTTCTTGACACGCTAGCTGCGTGATTCGGCGGTGAAAGAAAATCTTTCCTCCAAGTCCATAAAGGATTCCTTCCAGAGTCCGAACTACATCGGAAGCTTTATCGCTTTGGGGAAAGACGCGGCCTCCCCGCTCCACTTTGGTTTTTAGTCCATGGCTTTCCAAAAGAGCAATCATATCTTCATTGGTAAAGCGATGAAAAGCACCGAAAAGGAATTTGCCATTACCCGGGATATGGGCAATCATCTCATCCATCGTGCAGTGATTGGTGATATTGCAGCGCCCTTTCCCCGTAATCATGAGCTTCCTGCCAGCCCGTTCCATTCGCTCCAGGATAGTTACGTCGGCTCCCCTCTGGGCTGCAGAGATTGCCGCCAAAAGTCCCGCCGCCCCGCCGCCAATGATAATGACCTTATTCATGATGCATCACCAGCTTCTTCAAATGCACGACTTCATCATCTGTCAATTCGCGATAGGCTCCTTTTTTGACACCCTGTAAAGAAAGGAAAGCGACCTGAGTCCGTTTGAGTTTCCTCACAGGATAGCCAATGGCTTCGCACATGCGCCGAACCTGGCGATTGCGTCCTTCGTGAATGGTGACTTCAAAAATTGACTGATCACGACGGGAATCATAGCGTTTGACCTCCACGAGGGCAGGCGCTGTCATCCCATCACACAGACGGATACCCGTCCTCAGCTTGTCCAGCTTTTCTTCTTCAACGTGCCCGTCGACAACGACTTCATAGGTCTTATTGATGTGATAACTGGGGTGGGTCATGCCTTGGGCCAAGGCGCCATCATTCGTCATAATGAGAAGGCCCTCCGTCATGAAATCCAAACGGCCCACTGGATAGACGCGTTCCCGTTCCTTATCCATCAGCTCGGCGACCGTCCTGCGGCCCCGCGGGTCCTTCATGGTGGTCATGACGGCAGGCGGTTTATTGAGCAGGAAATAACGGTGTCTTTCCTTGCGCAAGGGACGCCCGTCAATGAGGATCCGATCCGTAGGAGAGACCTTTGTTCCAAGTTCTATCACGGGCTTGCCATTCACGGTGACCCGTCCTTGCAGGATGATCTTTTCACACTCCCGGCGGCTTGCAACGCCAGAGGCTGCCATCATTTTCTGCAGCCGTTCAACTTGTACTTCCGTCATTTATTCATGCCCCGTCTGGTCCAGACTGGGTACTCCTTCCTCATGTACAGATTCTTTATCTCTTCCTATGTCCGCCGCCTCTTCCCTTTTAAAGACCCCATCCAGAAGTTCTTCAGGCAGTTCCGGCAACGCAGAGAGGGATTCAAGGCCAAAGGTCACAAGAAACTTTTCTGTCGTGCCATATAAAATAGGCCGCCCCATGACTTCCTTGCGGCCAACTTCCATAATGAGTTCCATCTCCGTCAAGGTACTAACAACCCCATCAACCTTGACCCCACGAATGGCTTCAATCTCACTTTTGGTAACCGGCTGTTTATAAGCCACAATGGCGAGAGTTTCCATAGCTGCGTTCGAAATCTTCTGTTCCTGCTTTTCGTAAAGATCCCGGATCACACTAATGGCCTCTTTTTTAGTGACCGCCTGAACGCCCCCAGCGACTCGCCTTAGTGTAAGGCCCCGATCCTCCTCTTGATAGGACGTTGAAAGCAGACTCAAGAGATCATCGGCTTCATTCAGCGAAAGATGAAGCGCACTGGCTATCCTGTCAAGGGATAGGGGGTCACCAGCGGCGAAAAGCAAGGCTTCAAGCTGTCCCAGTTTCGATATCGCCATGAGCGGTCTCCTTTCGTTCTGTAATATAGATAGGGGAAAAGGCGCCATCCTGCTGAATGGAAATCTGCTTTAGGCGCAGCAGTTCTAAAAGGGCCAGAAAGGCAGCAATGGTTTCACTCCGATTATGTCTGGCATGGATAAAGTCGGTAAAAGCCAGTTTCTGTTTTTTACTTTTCTTTTTTCTCAGAAGGTGGAGAACTTCTTCCATTTTGTCCTGGACATGGAACTCCTGCCGCGGAATAACAGCCGGGCGCTCGTCTGGAGCAGGAATCATCCTGATCAGGGTGCGAAGCAGATCGGCCATGGTGTAGGACTTGATCTTTCTTGTCCCTGTATCCAGCTTCATAGGTGCCCGAACAGCAAAAAGGCGGGATTCCGTAAGGCATTCCCTAAGGAGTCCAGCCCTTTTCTTGAACTTTTGGTAGAGAACAAGCATTTCTACGAGCATGTCCCGCGGATCGTTCTCTTCATCCTCTTCCGCATCATCCTTTGGCAGGAGCATACGGGATTTAATTTGAAGCAGCATCGCTGCAATGAGTAGAAACTCACTTGCCATATCAAGGTCATAGACCTGCATCTCATTGATGTATGAGATATACTGCTGCGTAATTGATACGATGGGGATATCGTAGATATCGACTTTATCTTTTTCAATGAGATGGACAAGCAGGTCCAGCGGTCCTTCAAAATCAGGCAGTTTGACGGTCAAGGCTTCCGACATAAAACGCAATCCCCCACAAGCTGTCCCCCGTAACGCAAGGCCGCTTCCCTTACGGCAGGAAAAAGGCAAAAGGCGTCAGCAGAAGATAGCTGACTTCACTGGCCAAACGAAGATAAAGCGTTGCAAGAGGACTGATGATGATTCCAATTATACCTGTAAAACACAGGACAATCAAGATAAGGTTCGAATAAGGCCCAACAAGATTGGCATAGCGATATTGCGCACTGGGCGATAAGAAATAGCTCAGGACCTTGAATCCATCCAAAGGTGGGAGAGGCACCAAATTGAAGAAGGCAAACCAAACATTGTATAAGCTTAGCCACTGCAGGAAAAAATGGACGCTGTAAAACGTTCGGGAAGCAAAATAGCGCAGGAAAAATCCGTCCAGTGAAAGGGCCAGGAAACAGAGAAACAAATTGGCCAAGGGTCCAGCAAGGGCCACCTTCATCATGTCATGTCGGGGGTGCCGATAATATCTTGAGTCGACCATGACAGGTTTGGCCCAACCAAAACCGACAAGAAGCAGGACCAAGGTTCCGATGATATCCAAATGGGCCAAAGGATTCATCGTAAGGCGCCCCTGCGCACCTGGGGTTGGGTCACCCAAATGCGTGCTCATGGCACCATGGGCATATTCGTGAACCGTAAGGGCCATAAGCAGGGCCGGGATGCGGTAGATAATGGTTGCATCAAGGGAAAGCATAATGGTATTCCTTTCTGAAACAACATAAGGAAGCATGACGCGGAACTGTCCGCTGCCCTTCAGATAAAAAGCAAGGGTGCCGAATAGACCAGCACCCTTGATGCAGATTATTTTCGATGTTCTTTTAGACCATCCCGCAGATATTCATTGAGGATACTGACATAAGTTCCTTTCATTCCCAGGGATTCGGTCTCGAGGACGCCCGCGCTTTCAAACTTACGCAGGGCATTGACGATGACGCTGCGCGTAATACCGGCCTGGTCAGCAATCTTACTGGCTACCAGAAGGCCTTCATCCCCTGGCAGTGCCTTCAGGATTTCAGAGATGGCTTCCAGTTCGCTGTAGGACAGATTTGAAAAAGCAATCTGAACCATAGCCTTTTTACGGGAGGCTTCCTCGATGTGTACAGCCTTGTCATGGAGCAGCTGCATGCCGATGACAGTAGCTGCATATTCTGACAGGAGTAAATCGGAATCGATGAACTCCTTCTTGAACTTTCCAAGGATCAGTGTACCTAGACGGACCCCGTTTCCAAAGATAGGGACAACCGTTGTATATTTGCTTTCAAAAAGACATTTGGTATCATCACTGAAGGCACACATATTCTTGACAAGTCGATAGTTGGAAGAGGTCTCACGAATCTGTTCCAGCCACTTTACATAATTTTCAGGAAAACGGCCAACGTCAAGGACCTTTTTGATCATCAGTTCACATTCAAATCCATCAAGGATTGAATAGCCCAGCAGTTCACCTTCACTGGAAACAATGTAGATATTGGCCTTGATGACGTCCTTGAGGACTTCGGCCATCTTTTTGTAGCTGATGACTTCCGTGTTCTGCAGAAGCTTGTTGATCATTCTTGTTTTTTCTAATAATGCCAGCATGCTGTCTCCTCCCATTACGCTCTTGGATGATGTTTCTTATACACCGATGCAATTCGGTCCGCTGTGACATGCGTGTAAATCTGCGTTGTTGATAAACTTGCGTGTCCAAGCAGTTCTTGAACGGAGCGCAAATCCGCTCCGTGATCGAGTAGATGTGTGGCAAAAGTATGCCGAATCGTATGAGGGCTGACGTGTTTTTGAATGGACGCCATTTCCACATAACGGTCAAGGATACGTCTCACACTGCGTGCTGTAAGAGGCGTACCTCGATGATTGACAAAGATGAAGTCATGAGAAGGGACTTCATACTTTTCCATGAGTACGCGCCGAGCTCCTGTCAAGTAAGCGTTCATGGCCCTAATACAGGGATGACCTAAGGGAACGATCCGTTCCTTATGGCCCTTTCCCAAAAGTAGGGCATAGCGATTGGATAGGTCCAAACGGGTCAACGTCAGTCCCACAAGCTCCGACACGCGGCAGCCTGTTGAGTAGAGAAACTCCAGCAGTGCCCGATCCCGCTGACCTAGCTCCGTAGAAAGATCAGGCAGCTCCAAGAGATGATTCATCTCGAACTCCTCTAAAAAAACAGGCAGTTTTTTTTCGAGTTTTGGGGTCTTGACCTTGGTAAAGGGATTCTTGTCCGTAAGGCCTTCACGCATGAGATATCGATAAAAGGACCGCAGGGAAGAAATGCGTCGGGCAATAGTTCGTCTCGCCTTTTCCTCCCGATGAAGCTGGGCGAGATAAGAACGGATATCAAGAAGGGATACCTCAAGCCAAGTAGCTTTCCCCCGACCTGACAAAAACACGGAAAAAGCAATCAGGTCATCTTTGTAGTTCAGGATTGTATTGGGGGAATCATTGCGTTCTACACGCAAATAACGAAGAAAACGCTCAGCCATTGGGTCCAGTACATTATTCATGGCAAGCACCTCCCCCATTCATGAAATTGTAGGTAAAATCCTAATAATTCATACTAGCACATATAAGTTAATTGTGCAACAAATTTTTATAATTTTCCAAAATATCCAGTGCTCTCATCGCGATGGCGTGATTCTTCTCTTTTTTACCACGGATACGTGGACCGTCCCACGGGGCAATGAGTCCAAAATTAATATTCATGGGCTGGAAATGCTTGACTTCTGGATTGCTGATGTAATGAGACAGGGCACCAATGGCCGTTTCCCTGGGGAAAAGAAGCTTTGCCTTTCCAGAAAGGGTACGGGAAAGGTAGATGCCTGCAGCAAGGCCGGAGGCTGCCGATTCCACATACCCTTCCACACCTGTCATCTGACCGGCAAAATAAAGGTGAGGATGACTCCTCAGGCTGTAATCGGCATCGAGAAGAAGCGGTGAATTGAGGTAAGAATTTTTATGCATCACACCATAGCGGATAAATTCAGCCTCTTCAAGGCCGGGAATCATCCGGAAAACTCGTTTTTGCTCTGGCCAACGCAAATGCGTTTGAAAACCAACCATGTTAAAGAGGCTCCCTGCCCCATTATCCTGACGCAGCTGGACAACGGCATAGGGATCTTCCCCCGTTCGGGGATCGGGAAGCCCAACCGGTTTCAAGGGACCAAATCGCATGGTATCCTCGCCGCGAACGGCCATTTCTTCAATCGGCATGCAGCCTTCAAAGACCATCCCATGTTCAAAGTCCTTTACGTCGGCCACTTCGGCTGTGCGCAGAGCTTCCCAAAAACGCAGGTATTCCTCTTTGTTCAAAGGGCAGTTGTAATAGGCGGCCTCCCCTTTTCCATAACGGGATGCCTTATAGGCAATCTCCTCGTTGATGGATTCCAAGGTCACAATAGGCGCGGCTGCGTCAAAGAAATGGAAATAGTCCTGGGAAACAAGATTCTGGATTGCGCCAGATAAGGGTTCACTCGTAAGGGGGCCTGTTGCTACAATGACGTAATCTTCTTCTGGAAAGGAAAGATCGATTGTTTCCTCTTCAATGACTGTCACGAGCGGATGATTCCTGATGGCTTCCGTAACTCCTTGGGCAAAACCCATACGGTCGACAGCCAATGCCCCGCCAGCGGGGACGCGGTGTGCGTCCGCCTGAGCCATGATGAGGGAGTCCAACCGCCGCATTTCCTCCTTTAAAAGGCCGACGGCATTTTCAATGTTATCGGCCCGTAGGGAATTGCTGCAGACAAGCTCACTGTAATATGCCGTATGGTGAGCAGGATCTGATTTTTTGGGACGCATTTCGTGCAGCTTGACAGGGATTTTCCGCGATACAAGCTGCCATGTGGCCTCACTGCCTGCAAGGCCCGCACCAATCACATGAACAGTCATAGTTTCTTTCATTCCTTTCCAGTTTTTTTCACGGCGGTCTTTTTAGTGGAAGCGGTCTTCTTGGTAGACGCGGTCTTCATTACGGCAGTCTTTTTGGCCGTTGTTGTTTTTTTTGCAGTCGTTTTTTTCACTGTTTTTTCAGCGGTTCCTTCTGTTTTCGCAAGAGCGGCCTTGGCACTGACTTTCTTTAGTCCGCTCTTTTTGGCGCCGCTGTTTGGACACTCAGGATTGCTGCAGTGGTGCACGACCTTCCCGCCGCGCTGAACCGCTTCCAGCATGATATGACCGCAAAGGGGACATGTTTCGTTGATGGGCTTATCCCAGCTTGTAAAATGACATTCCGGATAATGGGAACAGCCATAAAAAGTCCGTCCTGTCTTGGTTTTTCTTACAATCAGATCATGACCGCAGAGCGGGCAGGCGACGCCAATTTTTTCGTAATAAGGTTTCGTGTTGCGGCATTCCGGAAATCCAGGGCAGGCAAGGAACTTTCCATGACGCCCTGTTTTTACGACCATCATACGGCCGCACTTCTCACACTTTACATCACTTACAATGACTTCCTGAGGTTTTACAGGAATTTCACGGTCGGCAATTTCCAGTTCCTTTTCAAAGGGCCCATAGAACTCCTTGAGGACAGTTTCCTTTTTAGTCTTGTGCTCACTGATGGCATCCAATTCATTTTCCATATGAGCAGAAAAGGGCACATCAATCAGATTGGGGAAATATTGGGTCAAAAGTTCAATGGTCGTCATGCCCAATTCCGTCGGCATGACTTTTTTTGCCTCCTTGGCTACATAACCGCGGGAAAGGATGGTCTGGATGATGGTGGCATAAGTACTTGGCCGTCCAATTCCCTTTTCTTCCAGTTCCTTGACTAAGGTAGCTTCCGTGAAATAGGCAGGCGGTTCCGTAAAATGCTGAATGGCATCATCGACGGAAATGAGGGTAAGGGGCGTCCCCTCCTTAAGGTGTGGAACCTTCTTTGTCTTTTCCCCGGCAAGTTCCTTTTTATCCATCAAAGTCAGGAAACCATCAAAATTAACAACAGATCCGGAAGCGCGCAGTTCGTAGGGCCCGCCGTTAATGATGAGGGTTGTGACCTCACTGACGCTGGGTGCCATTTGGCAGGATACGGTCCGTTCCCAAATCAGGCGGTAAAGCCGCAGCTGATCCCGTTCAAGATAGGGCGCAACCTCATCGGGGGTACGCATGACCGAGGTCGGACGGATGGCTTCATGGGCCTCCTGGGCATTCTTACGGCTGCTGTATACGTTTGGCTTTTTCGGCAAGTAGGCATCGCCATAAACCTCGCCGATATAATTGCGAATTTCCGCAACGGCAACACTGGCCAGATGGACAGAGTCCGTACGCATATAGGTAATGAGGCCGACAGGAGTCCTTTTTTCAAGGGCAATGCCTTCATAAAGCTGCTGGGCCAGCATCATGGTCTTTTTCGTTGTAAAATTAAGCCGCTTGACCGCTTCCTGCTGAAGGGAACTGGTCGTAAAAGGAGCTATGGGGCGGCGGATCCTGTCCTTTACTGCCGAAGAAGCAACGGCATAGGACTGGTTCAGCAGTTCCTTGGTCACGGTCCGGGCTTCCTCTTCGTTATGGATGACAAGTTTTTTGCCCTCTTTTTTCGTCACCTCTGCCGTAAATTTATGACTTGGTTTATCTGCCGTAAGGGTTACGGAACTCGTCCAATATTCCTGCGGCTCAAAGGCATCAATTTCCTTTTGCCGGTCGCAGATGATCTTGACTGCTACAGACTGGACACGGCCTGCCGAAAGACCTTTGGCAATCTTGCGCCACAAAAGGGGCGACAGCTTATAGCCGACAATACGATCGAGGATGCGACGCGTCTGCTGTGCGTCGACCTTATCCATATCAATGGCAGCAGGATGCTTGATAGCTTCTTTGACCGCATGAGGTGTGATTTCATGAAAGGAAATCCGGCAGTTGCTTTCTGGATCGACGCCCAATAAATAGCCCAGATGCCAAGCAATGGCTTCCCCTTCGCGGTCAGGGTCCGTTGCAAGATATATCTTGTCCGCTTTTTTGGCAAGGGTCTTCAGTTCTTTGATGAGGTCACCTTTTCCACGGATGTTGATGTACTTAGGCTCAAAATCATGATCCACGTCCACACCGAACTGGCTTTTGGGAAGATTACGCAAGTGACCCATGGAGGCCTTGACAGTATAGTTTTTTCCCAAGAAACGACCGATAGTTTTTGATTTTGTTGGTGATTCTACAATGACAAGATTAGCCATAAAACATCTGACTCCTTTTTAGCGAACTAAATATCGATTGCCCGCGCTTTTACGGACCATGCCGGCAACTTCCATACGCAGGAGAAGCATGCTGACAAAAGAAAGCGGCCAGGGAAAATGGGCCATGATTTCTTCCATCTGTTTGCCATTTCCTCCCTTGATAAAATCATAAAGGGCTTCTGCTTTTTTCCGGTCGGGAACGGGAAATGTTTCAAATAAAGAAAGTTCTACTGCGTGGGCCCCCTTGGGAACGTCCTCGGGAAAATAGACGTCCAAAAGATCCTGCGGATCATCAACAAGATGGGCACCTTCCTTGATAAGGGCGTGGGTTCCTTTGCTTGTGAATGATTCAATGGGGCCCGGTACAGCATAGACATCACGGCCTTCATCCGCCGCTAAGTGAGCCGTAATCATAGCCCCGCTTTTTAGTGCAGCCTCGACGACAAGCACTCCGGAAGAAAGCCCGACGATAATGCGGTTGCGCATGGGAAACTGATAGGCCATGGGCGGAGTAAAAGGGGAAAATTCAGAGATGACAGCACCCGTTTCGGAAATACGTTGAAAAAGACCTTTGTGTCGAACTGGATAGGGGCGCGCCAGGCCGGAGCCCAAAACGGAGATTGTCTTTCCTCCGCCAAGGAGGGCCCCCTCATGGGCTGCTGCATCAATGCCATAGGCCCCGCCACTTACGATGGCAATCTTCTCCGACGCAAGGACGCGGGAAAAACGTTCTGCAATGGATAGACCGTATCCGGTAGCTTTGCGTGACCCAACAACTGCAAGATAAGCCGTCAGATTCGGCAGCTTACCCTTGACGTACAGGACCCAAGGCGGATCCGCAATCTCCCTAAGTGAAGCTGGATACCCACTTTCCTGGATGCCAAGAAGTGAAATATGGGCGATTTCACAGTAATCGGCTATTTTTTGAGGAAGGCCAGGATCATACCACTTTCGGTAGTGCTGGGCTCCTTTTTCTGTGAGTATGCCTGACGCTTTCACCTGTTCGAAAGAAGCCTCAAAGGCTTCCTTTGCCGACCCAAAATAGGCTGCAAGTCGAGGCCCCAAAAGAGCGGCGCGGGAACCCAAAAGATGGGCCAGGGCTGCCATATAATAGACTTCCACGATGGATTCAACTCCTACTGCAAATAGACTGCAAATTCTGTCTTACAATGCTATGAAGATACCACGAATGAATAAGAATGTCCAATCTAAATTGAAAATTTTTTGCAAAATATGGAGGGATATACCAGGGGATAATGCCGGTTCATCCAGCTTTTTTCATCTTTCAGCGCCGATTTTCACCCTTTTGGGAAAAATCCCATCGACGGAGCAGGGAAGATGAGGTATAGTATAGAAGTCAAAATTTTTGAGGGATGGGTTCCCATCCCAGAAAGGAGCTTGCTATGGCCTCTTCGCTTAATGAAACCCCAGCGGCTGAACGCGTCCACATTGGACTTTTTGGCTGCCGCAATGCAGGGAAATCTTCCCTGATCAACGCCCTAACAGGACAGGACCTCTCCATTGTATCCGACTTCAAGGGCACGACGACGGACCCCGTCTCCAAGGCCATGGAAATCCTTCCTCTTGGCCCCGTACTGATTACAGATACACCTGGCCTTGATGATGAAGGGGCTCTAGGTGAAAAACGCGTCAAAAAAGCACGCTTTGTCCTGCGCAGCACAGATATTGCCCTCCTTGTTGTCGATGCGGCCCTTGGCCTGTCAGAAGCTGATCAGCGTCTTCTTAAGGAATTCAAGGAACGAAAGGTTCCCTACCTGCTCATTGTCAACAAAATCGATATATACAGCGCTCCCCTCCTACCTCAGGCAGAAAAGGACCATCTTCTTTTTGTCAGTGCCCAGACCCATGAAGGCATTACGGAGCTTAAGGAACGCCTTTCCCGGATGAATCCCACTGCAAAAGCGCAGCGCCCTCTGTTGGGAGATCTTTTGGCGCCCGGCGATCTGGTTGTTCTTGTCGTTCCTATTGACGAGTCAGCACCAAAAGCGCGGCTGATCCTGCCTCAGCAGCAGACCATCCGGGAAATCCTCGATTTCCATGGAAGGGCCATTGTTGTACAACCTGACGAACTGCCTTCCACCGTCAAGGCCTTTCATGACAGTATTCGCCTTGTCATTACGGACTCTCAAGCGTTTTCTACCGTGAAGGACATGGTGCCGGAAGATGTACCGCTTACCAGTTTTTCCATTCTCTTTGCCCGCTATAAAGGAGAACTGGAAGCCTTTATTGAAGGTGCCAATGAACTAAAACGTCTGAAAGAGGGCGACCGTGTCCTGATTTCCGAAGGCTGCACCCATCACCGTCAGTGCAACGATATCGGTACAGTGAAGATGCCTGACTGGATCCGCCGCTTTTCCAGAAAAACACCGGAATTTTCCTTTACAAGCGGCAAGGGCTTTCCCGATGACCTTTCTTCCTTTTCACTGATTGTCCACTGCGGAGCCTGCATGCTGAACCCACAGGAAGTTTCCTATCGGCAGCAACTTGCAAAAACCGAGAACATTCCCATGACCAATTATGGGATTGCCATTGCTTATATGAACGGCATCTTAAGGCGCGTTCTTTCCCCCTTTCCGGAACTTGTGAAAAAAGTCAAATAAAACATGGACCCACTCTGTATGTCATCACAGGATGGGTCCTTTTTCTTTACCCCTTTTCTTTTACTGCCCGGGCATCGAGACGGTTCATGCGGAACCTTTCGACGATATCCATGAAGCCTTTTTCATGAAGCGGGTTCTTTATAAACCCAAAAAGATGGGACCCATCTTCCGGGCAGTCTGTCGCACCAAAGTGAGAGATGGACCAGTCTGCGGCCTTTATCAGTTCCCGCGCCATGAGATGTTCCAAATCATCCTGGGTCCTTACGGGAAGGGCAGCAAGAACCTTGGCTTCATTACGAAAATAATCAATATGCCAATGCATTCCCTTGCGCTTCCGTTTATGCCGTTCCAGCCGTTTCATGAGATTTTTTTTTGCAGATCCGACATAGACATAAAAGCCCTTGGGAAAATGTACTTTCCCTAAACTGCCTACGGCAATATCTCGATTTTCGGCAAGTTCCAGAACCACAAAGTAGTCCCCGGCGTCCTGATTTTCCTCTGCAAGGAGCGTCTCTGGGTACATAAGAAGTTTTCCTGGTTCAGGATAAGTAAAGGTCTTATCCCAGGAAAGGGAAAAGGCCTTCCAATCAAGGCGGGGTGCGCAGCGCCGAAAGGCTTCCGCAAAAGCAGGATCTGTATGGTAATCAGGAAGGAACCATTCAGCCCGGTTCCAGTGGGCGAGGATGAGAAGTCCCGTCCTGATTCCCTCATCATGCATGGCGGCAAGTTCCTCGATATGCTTGCGGCCCCTTTCGGTGACCGCGTCCGGGAACATGGCACCCTTACGACCAAAAAGGGTGCATGATTTGACTTCTACATAAAATGGCTGCCCCTCCTGCTCAAGAAGCAGGTCGAAGCGGCTGTCCCCCACTGTGACTTCCCGCTTTACGACACGGCAGGACTCCCAGCCAGGGATCAAATGGTTCCGGATAAGGTACTCTGCCACATCATTGTTATACTGTGTATCAAGCAGAATCGGGACACCGTCACGCTCAATCCCGACAACATCATAGGGCGTTTTACGCGCTGGATCCTTGGCTTTTCGAAGGTAAAGCCGCGTCCCCTCATAAAGGAGCTCCCACATGCGACCCGGGTTGGGCATATGACAAGTAACAACAGCATCCCCCATGACCGCCTTTGTCACAAAGCGATTGGGCCTGCTGACAAAGGCCGCTGGAATCAGCACTTGATGATCATGCATCATCGTTTGTTCCTCCTTAGGAAAAAGGACTGCCGCCCTATGGGTGAGCAGTCCTTTTCAGATTTTTCTTCCTAGGCCTTGAAAATCTTCTCAAAGACATCCTTATTTTCTTCAATGGCTTCCTTGCTGCCTACAACGCATCGATATCCATCAGAAAGAACGTCCCGCACAACAGGCGCCAAAGCCCTGATATCTTCTACCGAGCAGTCAATGACTTCATCGCGGTAGGTCTGGGCAAGGTCCTTGGGCAGGCCGCGCAGATAGGTCGTAATGGCTTTTTCAAGCCGCATAGCATTTGTCAGCGGCGTATCAAGCAGACTGATGGTCCCGATGACATACTTGGTCATTTCCCGTTCTGAGGCTTCAAAATGTTCCAGATACTCAGGCAGTCCTTCATAGGTGCTGAGCGTCTTCATGAGCTGTGGATCGCGGTAGCTGGACAGATAGAACAGCCCGTTCTGATCAAAGCGCGCCCCTGCCCCATAAGCACCTCCCTGAACACGGATCTTGGTCCAAAGATAGCTATAGCGAAGGATAGTTTCAAGGACCTTCATGGCGCCCGTATAGTCATGGCCATGGGCACGGAAATTGCCGCCGGCAAGAACATACTGGACCTTGCCGCTGGTCGTAATGCCCTCATTAAGGCCCGGTGCAGCAAACTCCGGCACTGGCTTTCCGGCAAAGGAAGAATGGGGCAGCTGATCGACAAAGGATTCCATCTTCTTTTCTGCCGTTTCCCTGTGGCTTTCGTCACAGCAAAGGCTCATAACAAGACGGTCCTTATTGAAGAAAGCGGACATCAAAGTCTTCAGGTTTTCAATGACGCGGTCCGCCTTTTCCTCAAAATGCGCGCACAGATCCTGGAGGAACTGGTAATAGGTCAGCTGATCATGCTCGCTGGAGCGGCCGGAATCGGAGAAATAACTAGAAAGACGGATGGTGGCAACGGTCATGCCTCGTGAGAAAAACAATGCATCCCAACCCGCCTTGACTTCTTCCACGATTTCCTTGAGGCGGGCCTTGTCCCCCACATGGCTGGTTAGTGCCAGGGCTTCAAGAAGCTCAAAGAGCCGGTCCTCATTATGTTCCAGAACTTTGGCCGTCACCTTGAAATAGTTCCTGAAGTCATTCATGTCCCGATAGGAGGTATAAGGCTGGATAGCAAAGGAAAGTCCTCCAATATATTGGTCTGTAAACGTGTTTAATTCTTCATAGGTGAATGTATCCGTATTGACCTTTCCGAGGACGTCAGAAAGCAAATATGCGCATGTGAGAAGGTCTTCCGGTACGCCTGTCATATCAAAACACCAATCATAATAGACGATTTGGTTCGTAAAGGCAGGGCGGTAAAGCAGGGTATAGCTCCCCTTTTCCGTGACTACAGGTGTTTCAAAGGAAACCGTCCGCTTGATATCATCCCGCTTTAATAAAGGAATTGTTTCCAGTGCTTCCGGTGAGTCTTCTGCCGCCTGACGGGCATGGAGTTCATCGGCAATGACCTTGATTTCATTGATTTCATCCTGTGAGAGGCCTTCTTTGATGGCCTGCATCTTTTTTCGGAAGAGGGCGCCGTCCTTTTCTTCCTTCCCCGGCTCCGGCTTCAGCGTCAGGAGCACTTTATGCGTGTTATCAAGAAGGAGCGTTTCAATGAGGGACTCATAATAATGCGTGCCGATTTTACCGCGCAGGAAATCCAAGGTTTCCGTAAATTTTAGGCACGTCGTAGGATCCCCACCATAAAGCCAGGTCTCCATGATCGAAAGTCCATAGATGAGTCCTTTTGGGTAGACATTGAAATCAGCTTCGCGCATCTTGAATTCTTCGCTGCTGAGTTCTGCTTCCATAAGTTCCTGCGGGATGCCCTTGCGGGAAAGCTCCTGGAGCGTGCTGTAAAGGACCTTGATGAAACGGTCTTTTTCACTTTCCTCACTGCCGCTAATGCGGATAGAAAGAACGGGCTGGAGCTGGGAGGCATTGAGGCTGCCTGATACATCGCTGCCGAGACCGGCCCGCAGGAGGGCAAGGCGCAAGGGGGCGTTATCGCCTTCAAAAAGGACCTTTGTAAGGACTTTAAGGGCCATGGTCTGTTTCTGGTCAAGGCTTGATCCCATAACAATGTTAAGGGAAAGATAGGTCTTGTGATCCACGTCCACCCCCTGGGCTTCCGGATAGTAGGCCGTCACTTCTTTTGTCCGGTCAAAGGGGGCCTGCAGGGGAATCTTGACGGAAAAATCCGGATCTTTATCAAAATGGCTCAGGTAAGCTTCATCCAAATAAGACAAATAGGCATCAATATCCATATTGCCATAAAGATAGATGAAACTATTCTGGGGACTGTAATAAGTCTTATGGAAATCAAGGAACATTTCCTGCGTCAAAGTAGGAATCTCCTCTGGATAACCGCCCGATTCAAAACGGTACGGCGTATCCGGGAAAAGGGCCTTGTTCACCTCATTTTCTTCTACGGCATCAGGGGAAGAATAGACCCCTTTCATTTCATTGTAGACGACGCCGTTATAGACAAGCTGGCCCGCTTCATCGAATTCATAGTGCCAGCCTTCTTGACGAAGCGTGAAGGGGTTTTTATAGGTATTGGGATAAAAGACAGCATCAAGATACACATCGACTAGATTCCTGAAATCCTTATCATTGCGGCTCGCTACAGGATAGACCGTTTTATCGGAATAGGTCATGGCGTTGAGAAACGTATTGAGGGACCCTTTCACAAGTTCGACAAAGGGTTCCTTGACCGGGTATTTGCGGGACCCGCAAAGTACGGAATGTTCCGTTATATGGGCCACACCGGTATCATCCCGACTGGGCGTCCGAAACCCAATGGTAAAGACTTTGTTGTCATCGTCGGAAGCCACATAAAAAAGACGGGCCCCACTTTTTTCATGGGTCATTTCATAGCCCATGGCCTTGATATCACAAAGATCGGTGATTCGATCCACGCGAAAGCCATGGACCTTATCATTCAGGGAAAACTGCATATTGGATAACCTCCATTCAGGGAACAAAATCAGCAAAGATGGATTCTGCATCTAAGAACTGTATCACCCTGCATTATAGTAGAAATTGATGAAAAAAGCCATAGCCACCCCTTCCGGCACAGAAAAAGGACCCACCCCCCAAGGAGGTGGATCCTCTGTTTAGACAGGAGCTGAACAACTTATTTGAAGTACTGTACACCGGACAGGAAGATTGGCTGGAACTTGTTGCCCGGAATGTTCTTCATGAGGCCATCGGTGTAGCGTTCGGAATGGCCCATCTTGCCGAGGACGCGGCCATCGGGGCTGGTAACAGACTCGACGGCATAGAAGGAACCGTTCGGGTTGTACGGGCTTTCCATGGTCGGATTGCCGGCAAGGTCAACATATTGGGTGCCAATCTGGCCATTGGCAACAAGGTGTTTGATTTCCTCCTCCGTCGCTACGAAACGGCCTTCCCCATGGGAAACGGCGATGGTATGGATATCACCAGGTTCGCAAAGGCTGAGCCACGGAGATTTGTTGGAAACCACTTTTGTGTCGACCATTCGGGAAATATGACGGCCAATGGTATTGAACGTCAGCGTCGGGGAATCATCCTTCAGCGGTACAATATGACCGTACGGCACAAGGCCGAGCTTGATCAGGGCTTGGAACCCGTTGCAGATTCCAAGGATCAGGCCATCACGGTTCGTCAAAAGATCTTCCACGGCTTCTGTAAGAGTTGGGTTGCGGAACATGGTGGCCATGAACTTACCAGAACCATCCGGTTCATCACCGGCAGAGAAGCCACCGGGAAGAGCCATGATCTGCGCCTGTTTCATTCGTTTGGCCATTTCTTCCACCGATTCCTTGATGGCGTCTGGCGTCAGGTTGCGGATTACGAAGATATCCGTCTTCGCTCCAGCGGCTTCAAAGGCGGCAGCCGTATCATATTCGCAGTTGATTCCTGGGAATACGGGAATGAAGACCGTCGGTTTGGCAACGTTATAGGGAGCGGTCAGCGGTAGATCATTGGTGTAAGCCGGCATGCGTACATCCTTCTTTTCTTTCCGCGGTGCCTTCATGGGGAAAATCTTATCCAGGGTCTTCGTATAGGCGGCTTCAATTTCAGCAAGACTGATTTCTGTATCGTTGACGACCACTTTGCCCTCATCGGTCAAGGTTCCCAGAACGAGAAGATCCGTCCCCGCAAAAACTTCTTCCGCATCTGCCCCATCTTCAAGTTCTACAAGGAAACCAGCAGGCTGCAGGGTGAAGAGACATTCCTCGTGAAGGAATGGCTTAACAAAGGAAAATCCGAGCTCGTTGCCAAGGCACATGGCAGAAATCGCGGCAGCGACACCGCCTTCCTTGACCACACCAGCCGTAATGACCCGCTTGGAAAGGATGCCCTTATGGAGGGAAGCAAGGAGTTTCTTTAAGGCGTCGTAATCAATGACTTCATGTTCATCACAGCTAGCAGGCAGGAATACCACGGTATGACCGGCTTTTTTGAATTCATTGGAAATCGTGTCCCGACCATCCATGACGCCTACGGCAAAACTGATGAGCGAAGGCGGAACTTCAAGATCCATAAAAGTACCACTCATGGAATCCTTTCCGCCAATGGCAGGAAGGCCCAGCTCGCAGCAAGCTTCGTAGGCTCCTAACAGTGCGCTGAGCGGTTGTCCCCAATGCTTGCTGTCATGGAGTTTTGGGAAATATTCCTGCATGGAAAGACGCAGCTTGCTAGGATCGGCGCCAAGGGCTGCTGCACGGCAGACAGATTCCACGACTGCGTACATACCGCCATGATAAGGACTCCAGCAAGCGACGTTTGGATTATAACCAGCGGCCATGACAGAGGCCGCCGTCGTTTTGCCGCCCAGTACTGGAATCCGGGCCGCCATCCCTTCGGATTGAGTCAGTTGACGCTTACCGCCAAAAGGCATGATGACAGTCCCACGTCCGATGGTCCCATCAAAACGTTCCCCCAGCCCTTCCTGACTGCAGACGTTCAAGCGGTCCAGGTTACGGAGCCAGCGATCCTTGATGGACGAAAGGCCCTGCACTTGTTCGGGGATTTCATTGAAAGGAGAAGGCGCCGTAATGGCTTCCACTTCAACGTCAGCCTTTTGGGAAATCCCATTCGTATCGAGGAAGGCACGCGAAAGATCGACGATTTTTTCCCCACGCCAGTACATGACAAGGCGTGGATCCTTGGACACCTCGGCAACAACCGTTGCTTCCAGGTTCTCTTCATCGGCTGCATCCATGAATGCCTTCAGGTCCTTGGCGGCAATGACAACAGCCATACGTTCCTGGGACTCACTGATGGCAAGTTCCGTACCATCAAGGCCTTCATATTTCTTGGGAACCTTATCCAGATTAATGACAAGCCCCGGAGCAAGTTCCCCAATCGCCACGGAAACGCCGCCTGCGCCAAAGTCGTTACAGCGCTTGATGAGACGGGTCACTTCAGGATTGCGGAAAAGACGCTGGATCTTACGTTCGTTGGGAGGATTGCCCTTCTGGACCTCTGCCCCGCATTCACTGAGGGATTTGGTCGTGTGTTCCTTGGACGCACCCGTTGCGCCGCCCATACCATCACGGCCCGTACGGCCGCCAAGAAGTACAACAAGGTCACCATCACTGGGTCGTTCACGGACGACGGCATCACGAGGTGCCGCGCCGATTACAGCGCCGACCTCCATCCGCTTGGCTACAAAACGGTTGTGATAATATTCTTCTACAAGACCTGTAGCAAGGCCAATCTGGTTGCCATAGGAACTATAGCCAGCAGCGGCGCCTTGGGTGATTTTACGCTGTGGCAATTTCCCAACAAGGGTCTTATCATAAGGCGTACGTGGGTCACCTGAGCCCGTGACACGCATGGCTTGATAGACATAGCTGCGGCCGCTCAATGGATCACGGATGGCACCGCCAAGACAGGTTGCCGCACCACCAAAAGGCTCAATCTCCGTGGGATGGTTATGGGTCTCGTTCTTAAACATGACGAGCCATTCTTCTTCGTTTCCATCTACCGTAATGGGGACAACAATGCTGCAGGCATTGATTTCCTCAGAGGCATCCAAATCAGGCAGATGGCCTTCTTTTTTCATCTTCTTGGTCGCAAGGCAAGCCATGTCCATCAGCGTGACAGGCCGCTCTGTATCCTTGCCATAGACAAATTCTCGATCCTTCAGGTAGCGTTCCAAAGCCTGCTGGATAGGTTCCGTATAGACGCTCTCCTCAATATTGATTTTCTCAAGATTGGTTTCAAAAGTGGTGTGGCGGCAATGATCGGACCAGTATGTGTCAAGAACCTTGATTTCAGTAATGGAAGGATTCCGGCCTTCTTTCTGGAAATATTCCTGGATAAAAGCAAGGTCTGCTTCACTCATGGCCAGTTCCTGTTCCGTAAGGAACTGATGGAGTTCTTCCTTGGAAAACTGCGTGAAGCCCTTGATGATGGCAACTGGTTTCGGAGCTTCCCAGCTCATTTCCAGGCTGTCAGGTTTTTGTGTGGAGGCTTCCTGGGCTTCTACAGGGTTGATGGTGTACTTTTTGATTTTTTCAACGTCAGCATCGGTCAGATTGCCTTCCAGAAGGATGACCTTTGCAGCAGCAACTGCGGGCCGTTTACCCTGACTAATGAGCTGTACACACTGAGCGGCAAAGTCTTCCCGCTGGTCATACTGGCCAGGCAGGAGTTCAATGGCAAAGCTCTTCACGCCTTCTGGGATTTCCAGCGTCTCATCATGAACCGTATCTACCGGCGGTTCAGACAGGACAACCCGTTTAGCAGCTTCATAGTCCTCATCGGACAATCCTGCAATATCGTAGCGATTGACGATACGCAGCCCCGTCAGCTGGGTCATGCCCAAGGTTCCCACAAGATCTGCCAGGAGTCCTGCTGCTTCAACAGCATACTCCTTCTTTTTTTCCACATAAATCCTTCTCATCGATTCGCTCATGACAGCCTCCCTTAAAAATATTCATTGATAAAGTTTACTTTTTTGGGGAACAACGTTTCAAGCGTCCACAGGGATGATTCTTCTTCCACGTGGATAAAGCCCGCGTCTTTCAGCTCCCGGGCCCCGTACGTCCCGAAAAAGAGCTGGGTCAGACTGGAAATATCCATGAGAACCGTTGGATCATCAAGCGTATTGAAAAGGGTTATCCCTTTTTCATCAAAATGCATCTTCACGAGCATCGTATTGAGGGGCACCTGCTCGTCCCGGATTCCAATGACGAGTTCCCTACCTACAAGGCAATCCGGAACGGAAAGACTTTGCAGGACCTGGGCCGCGTTCACAATCCTTCCCATCATAAAAGGGACCATCCGGGGCGCCAGCTGCTGACTGGAGAGCCTCAGGTACAGCAGGTCATCACAGGGACCAAGATAGGAAAGCTTCTCAAAGGTTCCGTAAAATCCCTTGAAATAACGCAGAAGCTCCAGCTTGGCAGCCGGGGCAAGCGCCATCAGTTCCTGGATGGTTATGATTCCTTCCCCTTTCTGATAGAGGGCATAACCACAGGTTTTTTCTCCGTTTTTGAGCACAACAGTTTCGAGGCCTTCCCGGGATCCTGACCCAAGAAGATTTTCCCACTCCTGGTGGTTTCTTTTGACATATCCTGTATAAGCCGCCATGGCGTCATCATAAACCGGCGCCAGCAGCGCCTCGGCCTCTTTGGTAGAAATCCTATGAAAAGTATACCCCGTAAGGCTCTCGCCTACAAGGTCAATCTCCCGCAGGGGCAATTCATACTGGGTGCGAAGGGCCGTAAAACTAAAGCCATAAGGCAGGTAAATCCCGGCATGGATTGGCATCAGGACGACAAAGGGAACCTTCATGGCCCGCAGCATGGTAAACGTCTTATCCATGAGTTCGCCCATTACGTGGCGTCCTCGGGCTTCTGGAGCTGTGGCGACGCCAACCAAATAAGGCACGCGGAAATCCTTGTTCCTTACATGGATCGTGTAGGGGTTCAGGTGCACCATTGTCATCAGCCGATGATCCTCAAAACCGCCTAACATCTTATTCTGCTTCAATGCATACTCGGAAAAATACCATTCGTAAAATGGGGTCCCTTTTTTTTCGAAACATTCATCCCAGAGCGCCGCCACTTGGGGCAGCGTCTTTTCATTGATGAGACGAAAATCCATGCTCCACCTCCCTTAACGAATGATTGTATTGTATTTCTTGACCATGAAGATGGGGTTATAGGATTCCTTGGCTTTTCGAAGTCCTTCCTTACCCATATCCTCTTCTCGGTTGATAAACTGCACATCTGGCCAGGCATTTTGGACAAAGTCCTTATTGATGGCTGTAAAAAGTCCGCGGACATTGGGATCTGCTTTTTCGACATGGACAACAGCCGTGTGTTCACTGACCTTTTCCCCAAAGGTAAAGGCTTTTACCTGACCATCCAAACGGATGAGGCCGCCACGGATCTTCAGGAATTCCATATTATTCAGTCCTTCT
Organism: Acidaminococcus intestini DSM 21505; assembly: GCF_000425045.1. Lineage (GTDB taxonomy): Bacteria > Bacillota > Negativicutes > Acidaminococcales > Acidaminococcaceae > Acidaminococcus > Acidaminococcus intestini. Next base: position 73,198 of record NZ_AULA01000006.1, read on the forward strand.
TCAATGGCGCAGGCTTCGCATTTGATCGTTGGATCGGTCTCAGCCCGCTGGGCACACCACGCCTTGCCAAAGGCAATACATTCATCTTTGTTTGCCGCATTGATTTCTTCATAGACGTAATCGGGGTGTTCCTTGATGAATGCATTGTAATGGTTCTTCTTGCTGTGATACTTTCGTCCCGATAAGGTCGCAAGTTTCTCCCGGTCATAGACGTAATCCCAGTTATCCCGGTCCTCTGTGTACTCCGTAATTTCCGGCATGGTTCGTTTGAATCGTTCCATCGTTGATTCATAAATTCCATGAAATTCAAAAGGCCCGCCAAAATATTCTTTCAGTGCGTTCACGATAAGGGGCATATCCTCATCCTTGCCGCCGAAAGGAGGCAGGACGAAGGTAACCCCATTAACGGTGACCTTGAGAATAAGGGCACCATGGCTGATTGCCCAGAATGTGTCATAGCAGCCACGCCAAATGAAGGTCGATCCAAAGCAGCATTCTGAGCCGCGATAATCCGCTTCATTATAGTAGTCATCAAAAATAGGTTTATCCGATATATCGACATGTTTAAATTCTAAAATAAAAATCTCTCCTAACTTTTTTGGATGATACCATTATACCAGATATCATCAAGAGGGGAAAATGACCGCAAAAGGAGAGTGCCTCCGACTTAGGTCAAGGATCCCATTTGATTCAGGTAAATTAAGCGATACCCCATCAAATCATCATAGGTCAGTTTGGTCACACTTGTATTATCCAATGTCAAGTGCCACATGCAGTCAATAGGGGCTTGAAGAATGCAGCATAATAACAGGCGAATCATCCCGCCATGGCTTACGACCATCACTGCCGTGCCATCTTCCATGGCATCCTTGACTTCATTAAGTCCTTTCATTCCCCGTGCCTGGGCCTCTTGAAGGTCTTCAGCACCGGAGAGTGTCACTTGAGTCGGTGTCAGCCAGAGCGTCTGCAGGCGCTTCGAGTCCGTTTTTCTTAAGTCTCTGATCCGGCAGCCTTCCCACTCCCCAAAGGAAATTTCCCGGAATGCAGCAAGGGCCTGTGGGACAAGTTGTTTTTCCTCAGCAAGAGGCCGAGCTGTTTCCTTGGTCCTCATAAGATCGGATGTATAAAGGGCCGTAACCATAAGGTCACGGGCTCGTTTTTTTAGGGAAAGGGCCTGCTCCTGTCCAACTGGACTGAGCGGATGGTCCTCCCAGCCCTGGAAACGGCCTTCTTCATTGGACCTTGTTCGTCCATGACGGACGAGGTAAATGGTTTTCATGTCGCTTTCCTTTCTGTACAAAAGGGCTGGTTGCCGTCATATAGAAAAACGAGCCTATTTCCGAGGCTCGTTTTCGATTGGAAAATCCTGCCTTGGGCAGGAAGTCCCTTATGCTCTTTCGATGTATTCGCCCGTACGGGTATCGATACGAAGCACATCGCCTTCGTTGATGAACAGAGGGACTTTTACCACATAGCCCGTGTCCATGGTTGCATTCTTGTTGCCGCCCGTAGCGGTATCCCCTTTGATGCCCGGTTCCGTTTCAACAACGGTCAGTTCAACCGTATTCGGCAGTTCGACCCCGAGGATCCGGTTATCAAAAGAAGAAATCTTGACGTTCATATTTTCCTTCAGGAAATTCATAGCGCTGCCCAGTTGATCTTTGTTAAGCTCAATCTGTTCGTAGGTTTCATTGTCCATGAAGACATACATGCCATCATTTTCATAGAGGTACTGCATTTCACGGCGAACGACCTCAGCATTCGGGAGACGTTCAGCGGCGTTGAACGTACGTTCAACAACAGCACCCGTACAGAGGTTGCGCATCTTGGCACGGACAAAGGCTGCCCCTTTCCCCGGTTTGACGTGCTGGAATTCAACTACCTGCCAAGCATCGCCGTCAATTTCAACTGTTACACCTGTTTTAAAATCGTTCGTAGAAATCATTGAAACACCCTCCAAAAATTTTCTTGTTAAGCTTATAGGATTTCCATAAGTTCCTTTTCAACCAGCGTCAGCCGCTCACAACCCCATTCCGTTACAATGACGGTATCTTCAATGCGGACACCGCCCTTGCCCGGCAAATAGATGCCCGGTTCCACCGTTACAATGGCACCCACAGGAATCGGATCCGGATTGCCTTTATTGAGGTTCGGCTTTTCGTGGATATCAAGACCCACACCATGACCCAGTCCATGACCGAAGTAGGCACCATACCCCTTGGACGCGATAAAATCACGAACGGCCTGATCCACTTCAATGCCCGTCTTGCCAGGGAACAGGACTTCTTCCCCCAGTTCATTGGCGGCAAGGACAATCTCGTAGATTTCCTTTTGCCAAGGAGCCGCTTTTCCCATGACGACCGTGCGAGTCATATCACTGCAGTAACCGTCATAGATGCAACCAAAATCAAAAGTGACGAAGTCACCTTCCTCAATGACCTTATTTGAGGCCACTCCATGAGGCAGGGCGCTGCGCACGCCGGAAGCAACAATCGTATCAAAAGAGGTTTTCTGGGCCCCTCTTTTTCGCATATTATACTCAAGTTCTGCAGCAAGTTCAGATTCCCTCCGCCCCACTTTGATATGGGGAATGAGTTCATGAAAAGCGTCGTCAGCAATGGCGGCAGCTTTGAACATTTTACGCTGTTCCTCTGGGGATTTGACTGCCCTCAAAAAGACGAGATTCACATTCTTGAAACTTGCTTTAGGAAGGGCCTTTTGCAAGGCCGTGGCTTCCGTATAGGAAAAATAGTCACCATCAAGGGCCAAACGCCATGCTGGTCTTACCTGATCCACGACGGAAAAAAGGCCATGCTGGTGTTCCAGGATTTCACATTCAGGAGCCTGCTGCTGCGCCTGCAGGATGTAGCGCGAGTCCGTAATAAGAACGGCCCGTAAAGCGTCTACATAAAGAAGACTTTCTCCGCCCGTAAAGCCCGTGAAATAGCGAATGGATGAATCCCCCTTGATGAAGATTCCCTGTACGCCTTCCTCTTGGAGGAAGGTTCTGAGCGTAGGTAATGGTTTCATAAGCGACCTCCCACAAAAGTACCCTACTATATTAGCATATTCCCTGCAATTTGCCTATATTGAAACGGGAAAATTTTAGGGAAAGTGTACAAAATCATACGGAATTTTATAGAAAAACCTTTTTCTAGGCTTTTTTGAGGCGCCTTACGAGGGAATAGGGTTCCATGCGGGCGTCCCCAACGGCCGTAAAGATCATCTGTGCATGAGGTGCGGCAGCAATGGGCGTGCCCGTTTCATCCTCCATGTCCGACAAGGTCCAGGGAAAGACCGTTCCCCCAGGCGTCAAGATTTCAAGGGTTTCCCCTTCCTTCACATTGTTTCGCTGCTCCAGCGTCACCCGCCCCGAAGCAGCGTCGTAGTCGTTCACAAGGCCTACAAAATCCGCTGTCTGTTCATAGGAACTTGTTGTATAGACCTGACCGTCTGCTTCCGGTCTGTGTTCAAAAAAGCCCGTCGTATAGGGACGATGGGAAATTTTGAGCAGTTCTTCCTGCCATTCAGGCAGCACGGAAAAGTGTTCCGGATCCCTCAGATAGGCATCAATGGCCTTGCGATAAACGCTCACCACTGTTGCGACATAATGGACACTCTTCATGCGACCTTCAATTTTGAGACTTTTTACGCCGCTTTTGATGAGGTCCGGCAGATGATCCAAGAGACAAAGGTCCTTTGAATTCATGATGTACGTGCCTTGCTCATCTTCGGCAATATCAAAGGCTTCATCAGGACGGTTTTTCTCTTTTAAGGAAAACTCCCAGCGGCAGACTTGTGCACAAGCGCCTCGGTTGCTGTCCCGACCCGTAAAGTAGTTGCTCAAAAGGCAGCGGCCTGAATAGGAAATACACATTGCACCATGGACAAAGACCTCAACCTCTGCATGGATGTTCCGCACGATTTCGGAAATCTCCCCAAGGGACAGTTCCCTCGCAAGGACCACCCGTTCAGCACCGAGCGCCTCCCAAGCCTTGGCGGCCTCATAGTTTGTCACGTTAGCCTGGGTACTGACATGAAGGGCCAGATTCGGTACGATTTTTCGGGCCATCATCCATACCCCGAGATCAGAAACAAGGAGCGCATCCACACCGGCGTCCTCTAGGTCCTTTAGATACGAGGGAAGCTGGGGAAGATCACCATTATGAGGAACAACGTTCACAGTCACATAGACTTTTTTATCCAAGTTATGGGCAAACGTGCAGGCCTCCCTGATTTCTTCCATTGAAAAATTTGCGGCAAAAGCCCTCAGTCCGAAAGCCTTGCCGCCTAAATAGACTGCATCGGCACCATAGCGGAGCGCCATTTTACACTTATCGAGGCTTCCGGCAGGTGCAAGAAGTTCAATTTGATTCATATGTCTACATCTCCATGGATGGCTCGGATCATCGCCTTATGTTCCTCATAGGTCTTGGTAAAACGATGATAGCCATCCTTATCTGCTACAAAATAGAGGTAATCCGATTTTTGGGGATTGAGGACAGCTTTGATTGCCTGCTCGCTGGGACTTGCAATCGGTCCTGGCGGAAGCCCAGGATACAAGTACGTATTATACGGAGAATCCACTTTAAGGTCATCATAGCGAAGGTCACCCTTTTGATGCCCTAAAAGATATTGGATGGTCGTATCGGATTGGATGGGCATATTCTTATGAAGGCGGTTCAGAAATACACCAGCAATAAGAGGCATCTCATCTTCATGAACGGCTTCCTTTTCCACCATGGCAGCAAGGTTCACCACATCACGAATACTCATGCCGCTTGCTTTGATCTGATTCTTTAGCTCCTCATCCAGACGACGGTTAAATTCCTTGACCATGGTGGCAAGGATTTCCTTTTCCGTGGCGCCTTCCGGCAAATCATATGTAGCCGGATAGGCAAAGCCTTCCGCCTTATAGATTACATGGGGATTGGGCGTCTCCATATAAGGATACGGTGCATAATCAATGGCCGCTTGTTGGAAAGCTTCGGCCGAACCCAACTTTTCTTTTTCCAGTTTGGCCGCAATCTGAGGGATGCTCGAAGCTTCAGGCACAGTAAACTTGTTGTAGCGCGTCTTTCCCGACGCAATGATGTCAATGATTTCGGCATCACTCATGCCTGCCGTGATTTCATAATTTCCCGCTTTCAGCATACTTTCCTTATGGGTCAGCTTTGCCGTCAGGAGAAACAATTCCGGACTGCGTACGGCCTTCTCCTCATGAAGCAAAGCAGCTATATCCCGTGTTGTCATGCCATCCTTGATGGTAAAATGGACCAATGCCCCTGTTGCAAGGTTAGCATTGCTGTTGAATCCGTGGAGGTACCAGTAGACAGCGCCACTAAAGGCTGCCAAAAGAACCAGAAGGACACATACAAGCTTTTTGGCCATGTCCTTTGCTCCTTACTCTTCATCCATCTCCTGGGTGATTTCTTCATAGGCCTTTTTAACGGCCTCAAATTCTTCATCCGTCGGATCCACATAGACAGGTTCGCCGTCAGTATCGAACTCAATGCGGGCAATCATGACCGCGTCATCTTCTTCCAAGGCTTCTGCTTCCTCTTCATCCATAGGTTCACGGACAAGAAGGGCAAAACTCTTGTTATCAATAGGGATGACCATTTCTTCTGCATAGTAGGTCTTATTCCCCTTATCGTCAGTAACAACAACCAAAGCCTCTTGATCTTCGGTTTGGAGCATATCTTGATCTTTTGTCATGGCATTACCTCCTTAGGCTGTCCAGATAATTTTGTAAGATGACGACGGCCGCCATCATATCAATGACTTTCTTGCGTTTTTTACGTGTCAGATCTGCATCGATAAGAACCTTTTCCGCCGCCACCGTGGAAAGCCGTTCATCCCAAAGGGTAATCTTTGCATCGGGGAATTCGGTTTGCAGCAATTTGGAAAAAGCCTCACTCGCTTTTCCGCGCTCACCAATGGTTCCATTCATATTTTTGGGGTAGCCCAGGACAAAAGCCCCCACTTCTTCCTTTTGGACCAATTCATGAAGGCGTGCCAAATCATTCTTGGTTCCGCTGCGCCGAATGGTTTCGATGCCGCGCGCAATCAGTCCCATCTCATCGCTTACAGCGACACCGATGGTGCGTGTTCCGAGGTCAAGACCCATGATCCTCATTTTTGGGGCAATTCCTTCAAATAGGATTGAAGAAGGGCTTCAATGAGTTCATAGCGATTGAATTGGCGGATCTTCAGACGGGCATCCTTATAGCTCGTCACATAGGCTGGGTCCCCACTCAAGAGGTAGCCAGCCAATTGGTCAATGGGATTATAACCTTTTTCCTGGAGGGCTTCCACGACTTCGTGGATGGTCCGGGAAACCGTTTCCGTCTTGGAAACGGGTTTAAACATCGTGGTTTCTTGAGTCGTACGTGACATGAACAGTCCCTCCTTTTGGGAAAAACAAGCAGCCCGCTTCCGAAACGAGCTGCACAGCATAAAGTATCTCGGCCATTAGTAAAAATACTGACTGATGGAAACAGGAATCGATTCCTGGAAGAGGACCAACATGACCTCAATAGGAACCTTCATTCCATCCATCATCCAGCGCATGGTCATTTCTTCCCCGCCATAAACAACCATTTCCACGGCAAACTGAATATGGGGGTCGTGGACGTCCACCCCATAGTGCCTCAGCATCATGGTATAGGCATCACGGACAAAGCGCCGGTTGGTCCGGCGAAAGTGCTCATTATCATCACTCTCATACAGATGGCGGAAGAATCCCTCATATTTTTTATACATAAGGAATTTCTTATAAAGAGCTTCGGACCAACTTTTGCTGCCCAGGATATCGCGGCCATGGACGGCAAGAATATGAAGAAACTCATAATGGGCCAGTTCCGTCATAGACGCAAAGGTCCTATCATATGCGTCCCGAGTGACACCGGATTCCCGAACAAGCTCTTCAACACTGATGCATTTTAGCGGTTTCTTCGTAAGGAGCCGACCCATGGCCTCTCCCATCCGTCTTTTAGCATCCATGTAACGACACCTTCTTTATTGAATCATATTTTCAATAACTTTCAGGGTTTCCGCCATGGCCTCGGCAATCTTTCCACTGTTCTTGCCGCCAGCTTGGGCCATATCGGGACGGCCGCCGCCGTTACCGCCCAAGACCTGGGCAGCGGCTTTGACAATCTTGCCGGCGTGGGCCCCTTTCGCAACGGCTTCTTTGGATGCCATGGTCAGAATGTTCACCTTCTGCGGTGCCATAGCTGCAAAGAGGACAACAATGCCGCCCGTCTTGTCACGGAGCTGGTCTCCCATGCTGCGAAGGGCCGATACATCATCGACCTTTACTTCATCAATGAGGACAGGAATCCCCTTGACATCCTTTACTTTATCTCCGGCGGACTGCGCGGCAGCGGCAACCAGTTTTTGTTCAAGTTCAGCCGCGTGATGCTTTTCTGCTTTCAGTTCATCCTGAAGCGCTTCGATCCGGCTCAGTAGGGTGTTGGGACGACCCTTCACCTTCTGGGAAGCGTCCTCGAGGAGGGCTTCTAGTTCCCGGGTGTAAAGAAGTGCTCCATGTCCTGTAACCGCTTCGATACGGCGCAGCCCAGCACCGACGCTTGATTCGCCAAGGATCTTGAAAAGACCAATGCGGGACGTATTGGAGACATGGACGCCGCCGCAAAGTTCCATGCTGTGACCTGGCACATTGACGACGCGGACAATCTTGCCGTATTTTTCACCAAAAAGTGCCATAGCCCCCATTTCCTTGGCCTTATCAATATCCTCTTCGGAAATCTGGACGTCGACCGCATCAAGGATAGCTTCATTCACAAGGTCTTCCACACGGCTTACTTCCTCAGCCGTAAGCGGCGAAAAATGAGAGAAGTCAAACCGGAGCCGGTCCGGTCCAACATAACTGCCGGCTTGGTTTACATGACCGCCCAGGACTTTCTTGAGGGCAGCATGCAGAAGGTGGGTTGCCGTATGATTGCGGGCAATGTCAGCCTTGCGGTCAAGGTTGACTTCAAAGGTGACCGCTTGACCCACCGAGAAAGCACCCGATTCTACCGTTCCTAGGTGGATAGTCGTGCCATCAGGGAGTTTCTTTGTATTTTCCACATCAAAGATTCCCGCGTCAGAAATCAGGCGGCCCGTATCACCAAGCTGCCCGCCCCCTTCGGCGTGGAAGGCAGTATTGGTCAGGATGATCGCAAGGCTGTCCCCTGTATGGCCTTCTTTGATTGGCGTGGTTTCACCTTCTTGATACAGGGCGGCGACCACGCCTTCCTTAGAAGCTTCATCCACCGTGAGTCCTTCCAAATGAAGGCTTCGCGTATCATACATAACAGGGCGGCCTTCCTTATCGTTGCGAGCCTTACGGGCCCGCTCCTTCTGGGATGCCATGGCCTTGTCGAACCCTTCCTTATCCATGGTCATGCCCTGTTCCTGAAGGATTTCATCCGTCACTTCCCAAGGAAAACCAAAGGTATCATAAAGTTTAAAGGCATCGTCACCGCTAAGGACCGTCTTGTTTTCTTTTTTCATGGCGGCAATCTTTTCATTCAGCAGATCCGTACCCTGGGAAAGGGTCTGGAGGAAGCTTGTTTCCTCCATATCGATGACCTTGTCAATGAATTCCTTCTTTTCCACGAGCTCCGTGTAATGCTCACCATACATGGAAATGACCTTATCGGCAAGGGCGGCAAGGAACTTGCCCCGAATGCCAAGGAGACGTCCATGACGGATGGCACGGCGCAAAACGCGGCGCAGGACATAGCCTCTTCCTTCATTGGAAGGAAGGATTCCGTCCCCAATCATGAAGGTCAAGCTGCGAGCATGATCAGCAACAACCTTAAGCGAAATATCGGTTTTGGCATCTGCATTATATTTCTTATGGGAGAGTTCGCAAGCAAGTTCGATGATGGGGAAAATAAGATCGGTCTCAAAGTTTGACGGCTTGCCTTGGATAACGGAAGCAAGGCGTTCAAGGCCGGCACCGGTATCGATATTCTTATGTTTGAGCGGCGTGTAGGTCCCGTCAGCGTTCTGGTTGAACTGAGTAAAGACAAGATTCCACAATTCAAGGAATCGACCGCAGTCACAGCCAGGACCACAGGTTGGTTCCCCACAGCCTTTATCGGCGCCAAGGTCGATATGGATTTCCGAGTCCGGACCGCAGGGACCGCTGCCGATTTGCCAGAAGTTATCTTCCAGACGAACAATACGTTCATCAGGGACGCCTACGACATCGTGCCAGATATGATAGGCTTCGTCATCTTTGGGATAAATGGTGATCCAAAGCTTATCCGCAGGCAATTCCAACTCTTTGGTCAAAAATTCCCAAGCCCAGGGAATGACTTCCTTTTTGAAATAATCGCCAAAAGAGAAGTTGCCCAGCATTTCAAAATAAGTATGGTGACGAGCTGTGCGGCCGACGTTTTCAATATCGTCCGTACGAACACATTTTTGGCAGGTCGTAATGCGCGGAGAAGGCGGTTTCATCTTCCCTGTAAAAAACGGTTTGAACGGTGCCATTCCAGCCCCAATCAGCAGCAGGGTCGGATCATCATGCGGAATGAGCGAGGCACTGGGAAGAACCAAATGACCGTGTGCCTTGAAAAAATCCAAATATTTTTGACGGATTTCATTACCAGTTAAATATTTCATGCAAGTATCTCCCTCGGTTCAGTTCGTTTTGCAAGCTTAACATGCCGATGAGGCATTCCTTAAGTATATAAAATTTACAGATACGTGTCAAACACCGCCCGGTTTGACGCCATATTCCTCGGCCAATTTCCTAAAAAGCGGCAGGGACCGTTTAATGGTATCCCGATTGATGCAGTATGACGCACGGAAATAGCCTGGCACGCCAAAATCTGTTCCCGGTACTAAGAGCAGATCATACTTCATGGCCCGTTTACAGAAGGCATGATCATCTTCTTCCAGGCACTTCGGGAAAAGATAAAAAGCCCCCTGCGGACGTAGACAGGTAAAACCGACACCAATAAGACCCTGATAAAGCAGTTCCCCGTTGATGCGATACGGTTCCGCATCCGTTGGTTTGCCTGCACAGCGGGCCACGACAAGCTGCCAGAGGCTGGGAGCATTGACATGGGTGAGGACCCGAGCCGCTCCGCAAATTGCAGGATATACTTTTTCAAAGCCTGTCACTTCACTGGGAATAACGATATAGCCAATTCGCTCCCCTGGAAGGGAGAATGATTTACTATAGGAGTAGCAGACGATGGTATCCTTATAATATAGTGGAATATAAGGCACTTCATAGCCATGGTAGGCAATTTCCCGATAAGGTTCATCGGAGATGATATAAATGGGATGACCGTATTCCTTTTCCTTGCGCAGTAAAAGCGCGCTAAGGGCTCGGATGGTTTCCTCCGAGTAGATGGCCCCGCTCGGATTATTGGGGGAATTGACAATGACCCCTTTAGTATGGCGTGTCAGGGCCCTTTCAAAAAGGTCCATATTGATTTGGAAATCTTCAACCTGAGCGGGAACAACCACGAGACGGGCCCCGGTTGCCTCAACAAAAGGCCGGTATTCCGGGAAAAACGGGGCAACAATGACAAATTCATCGCCAGGTTCGGCAAGGGCCTTGAAGGTAATGGAAATGGAAGCCGCCGCGCCAGCGGTCATGAACAGATTGTCCTTTGTAAAATGCGTGCCAAAACGACGGTTGATATCCTTTGCAAGGATCTCCCGGACCTCTGGATTACCCGGAGCCACCGTATAGCTGTGGATCTTTTGGGTCGGCACGGTATCAAAGATATCAAGGACAGCCTCCTTGATGTAAGAGGGAGCCGGTACGTTCGGATTTCCCAAGCTGAAATCGTAGATATTTTCCTCTCCGACCTCCTGTGCCCTTTTCCTTCCATACTCAAAGATTTCACGGATCGTCGATTTTTTCGATCCAAGTTCATACATTTTTTCATTGACCATCAGGTTATCCCTACTTTCTGCATCAAAGGCAGTCCGTGAATTGGATGCACTTAGTTGTATTTTAGCACGCTTCCACAACCCATGCCAGTAGCAATTCGACAGGCAGACTGCTAGTGTCTAAAAAAGCCCTCCCTGAGGGAAGGCTCTTTTAGTGAGGTTGTTATTTTCTTTTGCTGCGATTGAAATTAATGAGGCAGCCGGCTTTGATGATTTCCTTTTCTTCCTCGTTAAGGGGCAGGATATAAAGGGTAATGGCTTTTGCCATGCCATCTTTCAGGACATAGGCGGGAATCTCATCCATGGACCCTGCGAGGATTTTCTTGATGGAAGGAACAAAAATGAAATCGTTGACATCAAAGGCAATCGTCTCATCTTTCAAATGAAAGGGCAGCATCCCCCAGTTGATGACGTTGCTGCGATACCGTTTGGTCGCATATTCACGAGTGATGTTGGCAAGGCCGCCGATGACGCGCTGACAGCTGGCTGCCTGTTCACGAGCACTGCCATCACCCGGTTTATTGGCGTAAATGACAGAACCGATTTCCGTATTGGTAAGAGTAACATCTTCACTGCCAGAAATGGTGTGGATGGCGGTAAAAGCAGCTGCCACATCGGCATCCTTTTGCAGGAGGTCTTCGCCTTTTTCACGGGCAAGTTCCAGTTCCTTGACCGCTTTGGTCCGCCCCACATACTGCGGATCACGGCGCGACAGGGTAAATTCGGCAAGCCCCAATGGATTGGAACGATAGGAGGATGTTTCCCCGGAAGGAATAAGTTCATCCGTCGTCGTTACAGGGTCTTCAATCTTGGAACAGACGCGCAGGAGAATATTGTCCCCTAAAGCGGGCAGTTCAGGCCAAGCTTTGATATTCGGTCCCTCATAAAGTTTTTCTTTCGGTTCCGCCTTACCAAAACCTTCGTAGACACGGGCCTTGTAGGCACTGTCATCGAAGTGGTAACTAGGCACATGTCCAAAAGTGTCGGCAAAGGTTTCCGCACTTGTCAGGGCGCCGCCATTTGCAGCTGTTGCGGCAATGCTGCGGGAATCCATGAGGGCCACTGCCGACATCTGCCCCTGACCGGGCTTGCTCCCTTCCCGGTTCGGGAAGTTGCGCGTATTGTGACGGATGGAAAACCCATTGTTGTTTGGCGTGTCGCCTGCGCCAAAGCAAGGCCCGCAGAAAGCCGTCTTGATTACGGCACCGGACGCCATGAGGTCCGTGAGGAATCCTTTTTTGGCAAGGTCCATATAGACCGGCATGGACGAAGGATAGATATTGAGGGTAAATTCCCCAGCACCGATGCTCTTGCCACGCAGAAGGTTGGCCGCTTCTACAACGTTTGTGTAGTTACCGCCGGCGCAGCCGCCAATGACGCCCTGCTGGACCATGAACTTTCCGTCCTTGACTTTATCGGTCAAGGTATATTGGGCACGGCCTTGGGCTACTTTTTCGGCCTTTTTTTCCGTCTCACGAAGGATATCCATCAGATTGGCATTCAGTTCATCAATTTCGTAAGCATTCGACGGATGGAATGGAAGGGCAATCATCGGCTTGATGGTAGAAAGATCAACATAGACGCAGCCATCATAGTATGCCACATCTGCAGGATTCAGTTCCTTATAATCACTTTCGCGGCCGTGTTCCTTGAGAAAGTCCTTCGTATCGCTGTCTGTTCTCCAAATGGAAGACAGGCACGTCGTTTCCGTCGTCATGACGTCAACACCATTGCGATAGTCCGTTGTCATGGAAGAAACGCCCGGTCCGACAAATTCCATGATCTTATTTTTCACATAGCCCTTTTCATAGACGGCACGGCAAATAGCAAGGGCAATATCATGCGGTCCAACCCAAGGAGCCGGTTTCCCCGTCAAGTAGATGGCGACAACACCGGGATAAGGGTTATCCCAGGTATCCCCCAAGATCTGTTTATCAAGCTCCCCGCCGCCTTCACCAACTGCAATGGTCCCGAGAGCACCATAACGGGTATGACTGTCACTGCCAAGGATCATCTTGCCGCAACCAGCGTACATTTCTCGCATATACTGATGGATGACCGCGAAATGGGGAGGGACGAAGATACCGCCATATTTCTTGGCTGCCGAAAGACCAAACATGTGGTCATCTTCATTGATAGTCCCACCGACAGCACAGAGGGAATTGTGACAGCACGTGAGGATATAAGGCATGGGAAAATGGTCCATACCAGAAGCGCGGGCGGTTTGGATAATGCCAACATAGGTAATATCGTGGCTCGTCAGGGCATCAAATTTGATGTTCAGCTGCTCCATATTCGCGCTTTTATTGTGTTCCTTCAAGATACCATAGGCAATCGTGCCTTTTTTGGCTTCTTCTGCTGTTACTTCGCGGCCAAGACGGCTTTTCAGCGTCCCTGCCTGTTCTTCCGGAACAAGTTCCGTACCATTCAGCAAATAGGCACCCTTATCAAACAACTTGATCATGATAACTCTCCTCTCTTTGTTACCTGGCTCTTTTGGGTTATTCTTGCACCTCCATCTTATGGAGGGTTTCTACAACATATTCAGCAAATTCTTCTGCTGTCGCCCCGTCTTTATCCGTCGTAATGACGGCCTTGCGTTCCACTTTGGTACAAAAATCAAGGGCTTTAAAAAGACGGTCCCGTTTTTCAGGGTAACCAATGAATGCCATCATTTCCCCCATCGCCCGAATCAGGCTGGAAGGATCGGCATACTGGGCACGATTGTGCTCAACAAGATAGACCCCCACCCCATGGATGGCTTCAAACATGGCATACTGATCGCCAATATTGGAAGAGCTGGCCGTTCCAAGGCCTCCTTGGTATTCGGCAGCAATATCAGTGAGGATGTCGCCGTATAGGTTGGGCAGCACAAAGACCTGCATACCAGCATTGAATTCCGGGTCCATCAATTTAGCAGACAGGGAATCAATCAGTTCTTCCCGCACATGGATGCCGGGATATTCTTTTTCCATAGCATGGGCCACCTTCAGGAAATTTCCGTCGACGAGTTTGACAATATTGGCTTTTGTTGCCACCGTAATGTTGGTCTTCCCACTACTTTTAGCGTACTCAAATGCATTTCGGAACAGCCGTTCGGCTCCTGGCTTGGAAAGGATCTTGAAGTCAATGGCAAGGTCATCGCCGACGCAAATCCCTTTGTTGCCCCAAATGTATTCGCCTTCAATATTTTCTCTGAAAAAGGTCCAATCTATGCCCTTTTCAGGAATTCGAATGGGACGGACCGCTGCATAAAGCTGCAGCTGGCGGCGCAGCAAACTGTTGGCACTCAGGAGATTGGGCCACCTGTCGCCCGCACGGGGAGTCACGAAAGGTCCCTTTACAAGGATGTCACAGGCCTTGCAGGCCTCAAGAACGGCAGGCGGCAGACTCTTATTCTGACGGGCCCGTTCCTCAATGGTCATTCCTTTAATTGGAACAAATTCCACGCGTTGATCTGCGATTTCCTTTTTCAGCAATTTCCGTGCCACCAAAAGGGCTGCTTTCATGATATAGGGACCAATGCCGTCGCCGGGCATAATGCCCACCTTTACGTGGGATAAATGGAGAAAATCCTTACGGGGCGGCGCTTTCCTAATCCCTTCGATGCGGTCAAGATCCTCTTCAATGAGTTTCCCAAAAGCTTGCTTAGCGCGTTCAATCATTTCTTCACGGTTCATGCTGGTCTCTCCTTTTTGGTTCCATAACGGCCACGCGGCCTTTTGGTTCCATTGTAGGAAATCCCAAGCAATAAGGCCAATACTTATCCTCCCATAAGGATTATACGAAATTTTCTATGTATTTTACCAATTCGGATTTGCGATTCATATCCATCAGAATTTCTAATTGATATTTTTAATTTTATATATAATTTACAAATCTTTCCCTTATTTAAAGGAACAGACCGCCGAGGAAGAATACATGAAACGCCGCCATCACAACATTGATACTCACATTTGCCACGGATAAGAGAAAAAGCGTCTTGAACATAGTGTTCATTTCCTCTGTCGTCGTTGGTTTGGAAGCAGAATAACTTGACATGATGATGGCACCGCCCGTCGATAATGGGCTGATGGCTGCAGCAAAACTGGTCGCCGTAATGGCAGAGATAAGTTCTACATAGTTTGTCTGTCCGGCAAACGTCCGAGCAATCTCGTCAGCGATTGGAAACAGCGTCGGCATGACAACACCCGTCGTAGAGCTGACCCAGGATAGAATCCCGCTTGATGCGGCAATGATGGGTACCGCCGTCTGGGCCGTCATATGGCTAGCAAGAAAGTCAGATACCAGCTTTATTCCACCAAGCTTTGTCAGGACATTCACAAGGACGCCCACACCGCAGATCATCATCAAAGTGCCCCAGGGAATTTGACGAATAGCCGTTTTTTCATCGGCACAATGCAGTATGATCAGGACAGAAGCTGCCGCAAAGGCAAAAAGTCCCGTATCAAACTTAAAACCAATACAAAAAATAACCATAGCCACAATCGAAGCCATCGTAATTTTCTGATTGCGATTAAAGGCGGGAATTTCAGAGAGCTTCAGTGGATTTTCCGAGTTGACGCGCCACCCCTTGTAGCCGATATAGACAACAAGCGTAAAGACAAAGCCGGACAGTAACGTAGATAGGAAGAGATGCGTCCCAAAGCCTTGGTAACCCAGCGGCTCAGAAAGATTCTTGGCAAGGATGCCTGTCAAGGAAAGAACAGAGGCACAGCCCGCATTGGCTCCCAGTTTTGCATAAAGGGCCGTTGCCATGGGATTGATCTTGAGTTCGAAGGCAAGATAGACGGCAAAGGTCGTCATCAAGATTCCAGCAGCAATATGTCCAGGACCAATGGCTGAAATGAAAGCAGAAAGCACAAACATCAAGATGGGAATCAAGTAGGTCCGCTTCCCTACAAGAGCGACGACCTTCTTGGAAAAAAGATTGAGCGTCCCATTGGCAGAGGCCATCCCAAACAGAAAGGTAACCCCA
Organism: Acidaminococcus intestini DSM 21505; assembly: GCF_000425045.1. Taxonomy (GTDB): domain Bacteria; phylum Bacillota; class Negativicutes; order Acidaminococcales; family Acidaminococcaceae; genus Acidaminococcus; species Acidaminococcus intestini. Next base: position 89,108 of record NZ_AULA01000006.1, read on the forward strand.
ACCAAGGTCACAAACATGGAACTTGAAAAACCTGCAGCAATCTGCTTGGCACTCATCTGTCCATAGGAACCGAGCAGAAAAGCGGCGCCAATGGAAAAGAAGCCTATATTGACTTTTTTGATAAACCCAATGGCAACGACAACGGCAAGAACAATCAATGAAATCAGGGATAGATCCATCATGATGCCTCCTTACGAGCAGTGGATTCAGTAGGAAATAGGGGCTACGCCTTTCATCAATAGACGGGCCGTTCGATACCCATACGTTTCTTTAATGAAAGGAATCGACTGGCCCTTTTCGGTTTCAACGCCGCAAACAAGCGTGCCGGAACCATGACCAATCCTGATTTCAGGAAGCTTACCGCAGGGGGAAAGAATGCTATGGACAAGGGTCCCTGGAATTGCGGCGGCAGCTGCCGTACACATCGCGCCTGTCATGGCATAACTGGGATGGGCCTTTTGCATGCTCATCATGCGTCCCAAAAGGTCAATCTCGGATGCCTTGATTTCTGTGCCCTGAGCCGTCGTGTAAAAAGTCGGTGGTGCAACAATGGTCATCTTCGGAATTCCCGGTGTTTCCCAAGCAGCCTTTTCCCAATGATCGGTCAGCCCCAATAGGACAGCTGCCTTTCCTCGGATACATTCCAAGAGTCGGAGCAGGGCTTCGTCTTTATTGATTTCTTCCGGCTGTTCCGTTCCATTCATCTTTATGGAATCAGCTGTTACAAAAACCAAGGGATTTGCTGCGTCGACAATGGAAACGGGCAGGCGGCCAAAATCGGGGATCTCAAGTTCATCCACCCCATTTCCCGTTGGCAGGATGCCTTTACCAAGGGTACCGCTGGGATCAAGGAATCTAAGCTTGATGGGAGCGGCCGTACCGGGCACGCCAGCAATAGTATAGTCTCCGTCATAACACACCTGGCCATCTGCTGTATTGACCGTTTCAACAATGATTTTCCGGGTATTCGTATTAAAGATCCTGACGGTTGTTTCTTCTCCGACAGCTGGGACGAGACCTTCTTCAATCGCAAAGGGACCGACACCGGATGATATATTACCGCAGTTTCCTCCATAACTGACGACGGGCTTATCCACAGATACTTGGGCAAAGGTGTAATCCACATCGGCATCAGAGCGACTGGATTTTTCGATAATAGCGACCTTGCTGGTTACGGACTGGGAACCGCCAAGTCCGTCGATCTGTTTGCGGTCAGGGCTTCCCATGAGTTTCAAAAGGACGCTGTCCCAATCCTTCCTTTCAGGCGGCATATCCTTTCTTAATAGATAAGCTCCTTTACTCGTTCCCCCACGCATCAACGTGACAGGAAGTTTGATCTTTGTTGTCATCATGAACCCTCCTTATTAGATAGGTAACAGTCATCGTTATTTTCTGAAAACATCATAACAAGAAAAACCTCATAATTTAAATTCATAAAAATTATTTTTAACATGGTAAAAGCGAATGGTTTTATTGGTGGGAGCATGAAAAAGTGCCGCTTTGCCATGCTTTTTTCCAGTGGACTAATGGTATAGATGGTGCTTCGGTTCATGTCATACGTTCATAAAAAAAATAATAATCATGGTTTTTATGAATAGTTTGGGTTATAATTGGTTAAAGATGATTTACAATCTGGAAGAAAGGAGTACAGCCAATGGATTTTCGAGATCTGACCTATCTTCTGGCCATTGCGCGCCAGCAAAATATCACGCGGGCGGCAGAATCCCTCTACCTTAGCCAGCCCACCCTCTCCAAGTTCTTAAAAGGCCTTGAAGGAGAACTTGGACTTCCTTTGTTTGAGAGATTGGGTAATAAATATATCCCAACCTATGCCGGTGAACAGTACATAAAAAAAGCCAAGGAAATCCTGGCCCTCAAAAAAGAACTCGATCAGCAGATGGGCGATATCATAAAAAACAATGAAGGCTATTTAAAGATTGGCTTCCCCGCAATGCGGGGTACGTATATGCTTCCCTGCACGCTGCCTATTTTTCATGATAAGTATCCCAATGTAAGGATTGACCTTCACGAAGCAAATTCCGAATCCCTCATCCAAATGATTATTGAAGGGGACATTGACCTGGCTTTTTTCAATTTTGTAGAGGCCAATCCCGCTCTCGCCTACACCGTCATCAGTCATGAAGAACTGGTGCTTGTCATGAGTGCCCAGCATCCCTTTACGCGCTATGGAAGGAAACGGCCGGGCTGTAAATATCCTTATATGGACCTTCATTTCCTAAAAGACCAAGATTTCATCCTTCAAAACCGGACGCAGCACACACGGCTGATTGTGGATAGGATCTTTCATAAACGCCACATTGAACCCCACATTATCCTTGAAACAAGCAATATCCAAGCAGAAGCCGAGCTGGCAGCACGGAATTACGGCTTTACCTTCATTACGGAAACCCATTTGAAGTATATTCCCAACCGCGACCAATTAGCCTTGTTTTCAATCGGATCTCCTAAGACAACCGTTGATTTTGTAGCAACGTATCGAAAAAATTCCTACCTCCCTTTCCACGCCAAGGAATACATCAAGGTGGTCAAGGAGTTCACCTGATACGTCTCACGCATCCAAAACGCCCACATAGAAACAACACTGCCTGTCAAATCTCTTTTCTCACAACGGTTGGTCTTATAACGAAAATAACAATCAAATGCCCCCAGCCACGTGATTGGCAAGGGGCATTTGATTAAGTTACAGGAAGGAGCGGCTCATAAATATAAAACTCCCTGCCGCCATCGCAGCAGGGAGTTTCGGGTCGTATCGCTTAGATCTTGTTCTTGCAGTCGCCCGTTTCCATGTATTCCTTCAGGTTTTCATAGGTCGTTTCAACCATGTTCTTGACAGCTTCGTCAGTGAAGGAACCCAGATGCGGGGAAAGCAGGACTTTCGGGTACAGGTCGATGAGTTTTTGGAATATAGCATTCGGGGCCTTACCGCCTTCAAAGTCCTTACCGAACAGATCGGCTTCGCCGTCCAGCGTATCAGCAGCAAAACCACCGAGCTTACCGCTTTCTATGGCTTCGATGACAGCTTCCGTGTCAACGAGCTGGCCGCGGGCAGCGTTAACAAGGATGGCGCCGTCTTTCATCTTGCTGATGAATTCACGGGTAACCACCTTGCCGTTTTCTTTGATGTACGGGCAGTGCAGGGAGATGACGTCGGACACTTTCAGCAGTTCGTCCATTTCAACCTGCGTAGCATAGTCATCGATGCCTTTGATCTGGAAGACATCCTGACCGACAACTTTGGCACCCATACCGTGGAAGATCTGGGCGCAGACGCGGCCGATACGGCCAAGGCCGATTACGCCAACGGTGCAGTTGCGGATTTCCTTGGAGAACATATGCTTATCAACAACGAAGTTGCCTTTGTGAGCTTCGCTCGTCGTGTATGCCAGATGTCTCAGGAGCATCATGGCATGGGTAACAGCCAGTTCGGCAATGGCGTTCGGAGAATAACCGGGAACAAATGCCATCTTGAAGCCCAGTTCCTTGGCATAGGGAATATCGATATGGTCCTTACCAACCGTTCTGGTCAGTACATACTGAACACCGAGTTTCTTGTAGATATCGAGATTCTGTTTGTTGGCAAAGCAGTTACCACGCAGGATAACAGCATCAAAACCTTTTGCCATTTCAGCCGTTTCCGGAGTATTCAGGTAATCGGGGACACATTTGATGTCATACCCAAAAGCCTTATTGCTGCTCTCAAAAATCGGTTCTTCAACGTCTCTGACGCCATAACACAAAACCTTCATGACAATACCTCCTAATTAAAGTAGCCCTTTGTTTGGGGTGATGCACAGCACCACACCCGTCTCCCCTATTCTAACATAAAAATCTGTATTTTCCTATATATTTTGTATTTTGTATACACTTTAATTTTCATAAAGGCCTAAAAATAAAGAGGGACGCCGCATGCGCCCCCCCTCTTTCATTATTTTTCAGCTTTCCAAAGTCCATGCAGGTTGCAGTAAGCATAAGCAGCAACGACATCATCACTGGGAGCCAGTGCAAAAACCGCGACAGGATCAGCCCCTGGTTTCAGTTCCTTTCTCTGATTGCCTTCCTTGGTTTCCAGGGAAATCCATTCGATATAGTGTTCATCAAGCATGGGATGGGTAACGGAACCAACCTTGACCGTCACGAGGTTTTCCTTGACTTCAATGACGGGAACGTGTTTTTCTTGGGCTGCATCAACGGTATTCGGAACGATTTCCTGCATCTTTTCGCCGCAGCAAATGACAGGGACACCCGTTTCCTTTACAACAGCGATGATTTTACCACAATGACTGCATCTGTAGAATTTTTGTTCCATTTTCTCGTCCTCCTTTGATTTTCACGCACAAAATACGTGGCCTCCTTGAATGTTTGGACAATCGTTGTCCTACTTCAAGTATATCATATCAAAGGGCTCCTGTACGAAAAAAGTTGTGAAAATTATGTTTCCGTATCCCTTAGCGATTACGAGACTTGAGGGCCCGGTCAATTTCTCGTTTGGCCGACCGGTCCGCCATATCGCGCCGCTTGTCATAAAGTTTTTTACCAGTTGCAAGGGCCAGTTTTACTTTCACAAGGCCATGGGAAAAATAAAGGGTCAGAGGAACCAAGGTAAAGCCTTTTTCCTTGGTCTTACCTATGAGTTTTGCAATTTCCCGTTTATGCATGAGCAGCTTGCGGTCACGCCGCGGCTCATGGTTGAAGATATTGCCATGGTCATATTCACTGATGTGAAGGTTGTATAAATATAGTTCCCCCGATTTGGTAATGGCAGCATAACTGTCCTTCAGGTTGGCCTTACCAGCACGGAGGGACTTGACTTCTGTGCCGGTAAGCACGACGCCTGTTTCAAAGGTTTCATGAATGGCGTAGTCATGGCGGGCTTTTCTATTTTCTGCGATGATTTTGACGTTTGTTTTTTCCATGCTGACTTCCCTTCTGACGTGTACCGCCTCTTTTTTGGGTCTGTGAGGCCAGTTTATTGCGGCCGCCTTTCTTTACGGTCTGTTTTTTAGGCGTCCTTTTCTTATCTGACGGAACGGTTTCCTTTCGAGCTGTGACAAAAGTTTCGAATTCGGGAAGGATAAAATCAATCTTGCGTTCTTCCACACTGACATGGAAGACCTTGATCCTTACAGGGCTGCCAAGGCGGTAGCTCTTTCCGCCATGCTCCCCGACAAGGGCAAAATGTTCCTCATCATAACGATAATAATCGTCAAGGAGACTCGAGATATGGACAAGGCCTTCAATACCGTTTTCGAGCTGGACAAACATGCCAAAGCTTGTGACGCCGGAAATCGTTCCATCAAATTCCTGTCCTACATAGGGCAGCATATACTCCGTCATCTTGAGTTCATCCGTTTCCCGTTCTGCCTCAATGGCAAGGCGTTCCCGTGTCGAGGCATGGCTTGCCATGAGGGAAAGCTTATCGTTCAAGTTTTCCTTTTCCTTCTTGGAAAGTTTCTGCCCCGTCCGCTGCTCCTTGAGGAGACGATGGACCAACAGATCTGGATAGCGCCGGATGGGAGAGGTAAAATGCGTGTAGTCCTTGGCAGCAAGGCCAAAGTGGCCCACATTTTCCGTTTGGTACACAGCCTGCTTCATGCTCCGCAGGGCGAGGGTGGAAATCATGCCTTCTTCGGGTTTTCCCTTCACCTTGCGCAGGGCCATTTGAAGAACTTTAGGCCGCATCTTGCCCTCAATCTTGAGAACGGTCCCAAACTGGGCCATGATCTTTGAAAGGCTCTGCATCCGGTCCTCATCAGGCACGTCGTGGACACGGTAAATAAAGGGATAATGATGCTTAGTCATATGGGCGGCTACGGTTTCGTTGGCAGCGAGCATAAATTCCTCGATCATCATTTCCGCAATGGTTCTGTGCCGCAGATGAACGTCGATGGGCCGTTTTTTCTCATCCAGAATAACCTTCACTTCAGGAATCTCGAACTCAATCGCACCCCGTCTCACCCGTTTTTTATGGAGGATCGTGCAAAGTTCCTCCATGGTTTCCAACATAGGCACAATATCGCTGTATTTTTCCCGCAGGGCCGTGTCACGGTCCGTGAGGATTTTTGCCACATCAGGATAGTTCATGCGATGCCGGGAGGCAATCACGCTGGGCGCAATATCATAGGAAAGGACCTTCCCTGTCTTACCGGAAATAACCATTTCACAGCTCATGGTAAGACGTTCTTCCCCTTCATTGAGGCTGCAGATGCCATTTGACAAAAGGGGCGGCAGCATGGGAAGGACGCGGTCAACCAAGTAGACGCTGGTGCCTCGGGCATAGGCCTCCCGATCAAGTTCACCGCGGGGCCGCACATAGTGACTGACATCGGCAATATAGACGCCAAGGAAGTAATCCTCGCCCCGTTTTTCGGCATAAATGGCATCGTCAAGGTCCTTGGAATCAACGCCATCGACGGTGATGATTGGCCATTTGCGCCGGTCAAGACGCCCTTTAAGATCCTTTTTAGGGATGACTTGCGGGACAAGCTGGGCGGCTTCCTTGACTTCTTTGGGAAAATCAAGGGGCAGGTCCTTATCCTTGATGATGGAGATGATATCAATGCCCACATCGCCCTTTTTGCCAAGGATTTCCGTAATGGTTCCTTCTGCTTTTTGACGTCCGTTGGGCCAGACCGTAATCTTGACGACAACCTTGTCCCCGTTGCGGGCATTCAGGAAGTCCTTGCGCCTCACATAGATATCCTGTCCAATATGGCGGTTATCAGGGGTAACAAAGCCAAAATCCCCACTGCGCGTAAAAGTCCCGACAAAACGTTCATGGGCCCGCTCCAAAATACGGATGACCTTTCCCTCACGCCTTCCCCCATAGCCATGGTCACTGACCCGTGCGATTACAAGGTCCTCGTTCATCGCACCGGATAAGTGCATCGCGGGGATGAAAAGATCACCTTCCTCCGTCTTTTCAAGGGGTACAACAAACCCATACCCTTTCTGCGTGACCTGCAGGCGCCCTGTGACAAGCCCCATGGCCCGCGGCAGGCCCAAGGTATTGAAGCGGGTCTTCACAAGAAGCCCATCCTTGATCATTAGTTCAATTTCCGTCCACAAGGCTCCCAGCCCTTTTCCTTTATACCGCAGGTCGCGGCCCAGGTCATCATAGCTGACAGGATGGGTGGCATGGGATTCCATATAAGTAAGGACATCCTGCCGAATTTTTTCGTTACTCATCTTTCTCCTTCATACATCATCTTGGCATCCGCTTCCGCCGCGACAGTTCCATCAGGGCGGATAACCTCTCCCGTCATCTCAAGGAGCAGGCCTTTACGGCGCTTCACCTTAGTCACAATCTCAATGGTTTCACCAATGAGGACGGGCGAGCGGAAACGGACTTCCAGTCGGGCCGTATAGGCCACGCGGTGTTCATACAGATAGGGATAATTCCCCATGGTTTCATCAAGCAAGGTGGAAATGAGTCCGCCGTGCATCCGCCCGTCATAGCTTTGATGACAGGGTTCGGGCGTAAAGTGTGACGAGCAGCCATTTTCATCCACTTTAAAATGCATGTGAAGGCCAATGGGATTGTTCTTCCCACAGCCAAAACACATAGGATTCGTATCATTCACATTCTTCATCGCAGGGCCTCCAGAAAACGGTCAATTTTTTGATAGACAAGTCCCCGTTCCTTATAAAGGGTCAGGACATGCTTTCCTTGGGGGAGCATCTCGATCCGCTTTAGAGGAGATGCCGCATGTTCATAGATGTACTGTGCGCTTTGCGGGCGGACGGTTCGATCCGCTTCACTTTGAATAATAAGAAGCGGAGCCGTCACGCGAGGAAGGGTGCGCTTTTTGACTGTCGACAGCAAACGCAGGAATTCGCGGACACCGGAAAGGGGCATCTCGTGATAGGCCACATCATAGCGGGCCGGAGCGTCGATATGACGAGGGCGCTTGGGAATGGATCGCGTCACTTTTTCCGCAAGCCAAAGGAAATGGGAACGCCAATCGAATAGATAGATGGGCGTTGAAATGACGATGACCCCGTCAACGGGAACAGTCGAAGCGCAATCAAGGGCAAGAAGACCTCCCATACTCATCCCCACCAAAACAACCTTGCCGTACGTTTCCTTGAGGGCACTGGCGGCGGATTTCACGGATTGAGTCCATTTTTCATAGGTTACGCCGTCAAGGTCTTCCGGGTTCGTACCGTGACCATTTAAAAGAAGGCCCTGCACGGTATAGCCTTTATAATGCAGCCGTTCCCCCAGTTCACGCAGCTCCGACGGGGAACCCGTGTAGCCGTGAATGAGAAGAACCGCTGTATCATTGGTTCCAGGAAAGCGATAAGGCTCAGCGCCTTGGAGCATAGCCGTTTCCTCCTTACTTTATACACAAAAAAAGCATTACCCTTCATGAAGGCAATGCCATAACTGCACCATTTGATTAATGCCATCCCCCACCCTCACTGCAGGCGGGCAATTACAATGTTAAGGACAGCAAAAATAAGGCCAAAGACAACCGTAATGCGGCTCAGAGCCTCATCCATATCGGTCGGTTTGCCGCTGAACATGGACTCACCGCCGCCAAGCCCAGCAAAACCGGAGCTCTTACCGGACTGGAGCAGGACGGACGCAATCAGGATGACACTGACGACGATATCTACAACCATTAAAACCGTTAACACTGGTATTTCCCTCCACTCATTAGATTCTTGTATTTTAGCATAGATTGAAAGCGAGTGCAAGTAAGGACGAGGTGCCAGCGAATTTATTCCAGTCCTTATTTTTACCGTCCCTCTTTGAAAAACTTTCTTCCATTTTTTCACTTCTGCGAGGGGTATCCGCATCTTATTGGCCTTTTTCAAGAAAAAATAATTTGAGTTAACTATATTGCAAATGATTTGACAAATTATCATCACGGTGGTACATTACTCCCCGGATAGAAAAATAGGAAGATTTGGGTAAATC
>NZ_AULA01000007.1 GCF_000425045.1 Acidaminococcus intestini DSM 21505
CTCATCCACCACCAAAAGGACTTGCCTTCTGCTTTGCAGAATCAAGTGGCTTTTGGTCCCCCGCCTTGGCAAGGCGGAACGGCTTTCGCCGTCTCCAAGGCGAAAACACGAAGAGGAAAACATAGAGGCAAACGATTGGAACGCAAAAGATTGGAAGACAAAAAAACATAAGAGAAGCCCAAAACCGGACGTAGACGTAGGTTCGGTTTTGGGCTCTTATCTTATATTCGGTTTTTGTAAGAGGCTGATCCTTTGAAATAGAAAGCACAATGGCGCTTAGAACGATCCACTTCCGGTCTTTTCCCTTAAAACTCGATGCGCAGCATCAATCCGCCTTGGTAAGGCGGATCGGCTTTTGCCGTCTCCATGGCGAAAGCACGGTGGCAAAAGACCGTAAGAAAAATCGGCAAGGTAAGCCCTAACCCGGACGCAGTCGTAGGCTCGGTTTTGGGCTATTAGCTTTTTATAGCCATTGTAAGAGGCGGGTCTTTTTGAAACGTAGAAATCACGATAACAGCTGGAACATCCTGTGTACAGCCATTTGCCTTAGGACTCGATGCGCGGCATCGATCCGCCTTACCATGGCGAAAGCACGGTGGCAAAAGACCGTAAGAAAAATCGGCAAGGTAAGCCCTAACCCGGACGCAGTCGTAGGCTCGGTTTTGGGCTATTAGCTTTTTATAGCCATTGTAAGAGGCGGGTCTTTTTGAAACGTAGAAATCACGATAGCGGCTGGAACATCCTGTGTACAGCCATTTGCCTTAGGACTCGATGCGCGGCATCAATCCGCCTTGGTAAGGCGGGGGACCGAAAGCCGCATGTTGCCTCATTCTAATGAGGCAAGCATGCCCTTTCGGTGGTGGATGAGGAAGGCCAGTGACGTTTCCTTGCGAGCGGTTAGCGAGGCAGATTCGCCCGGAGTTCTGAGGCTGCTTTGGAGCGCAGCGGAAAGCCAAAGAACATGTTTGAGGGCGAATTAAGTTCGGACCCGTTCCCCCGTCAGGGGGCGGTTTGGGTCCGAGCGTCATCCCCTATTGACTCCGGATAAAAAAGACGGCAGAAAGCACCCATGCGTTACCTATCGTAAATCGTGAAACAATCCTTCAGACGACAGGTCATGCCCCATTGTTTCCATAGATTTTTCTATCGAACAGCCAGTGGAGGCCCCTCGTGCAGAAAATCGACGCAATCTGGGCCCCGATTGTCCTCTGTGCAATGAACCCAGATTCGTCCTCATCGTTAATATCGATAAAGAATTAGCAGCCATAGTCTTGGGTCATCTTGTATGCATCGCATTCAGCGGTAACTGCGCCAGTAGGATGCCCAATCTTTCTATATTCCCTTAAGTATGGAGAATGAAATTTTTTTGTGCAATAGCTGATTTACTCAAAATAGGTTACACTCCTCGAAATTGATTTATATCCACGTGACAAAGGCTATTGCAACGGAAACGGCAGTCCGTTTTGACGCACTCCTGAATAAGGTCCTTCAAACAAAAAATACCCCGTGATTGACTCACGGGGATATTTTGTGCACTTTTCAACAGGGTTTTCAGCAAACGCCGCATAAACTGTTGCTACTTTTTCCAAAATCATTTCACGTCATACATCCCACTCACCCCTTCACGCAGGTTGATGAGAATGTTCTTCAACTGACTGTAATGTTCCAAGAGGACTTTGTGGGTTTCCCGGCCAATCCCGGATTTTTTGTAGCCGCCAAAAGGTGCGCCGGCGGGCAGGTCGTTATAGGTGTTGACCCACATCCGTCCCGTGCGGACGGAACGGGCCACTTTGAGGGCCGTATCGATGTTCTTTGTGAAGACGGCACCGCCTAGACCGTATTCACTGGCGTTTGCAAGGTCAATCACTTCGTCAAGGGTCTTGAATTTCTGGATGACCACAACGGGGCCAAAGATTTCTTCCTGGCAGACGCGGCAGTCATTGGTATGGCTGATGAGGATGGTTGGTTTCATGAAAAAGCCTTTATCACAGCCATTTTCGGTGTAGCGTTCGCCGCCTGTCACAAGTTCTGCCCCTTCTTCCACGCCGATTTTGACATAGTTCAGGACTTTTTCCTGCTGGGAACGATAAATCTGGGCGCCCAGCTGGGTATTCGGGTCTGTCGGATCCCCGATCCGGACATGTTCAAAGGTGTCTTTCAGGTGGCTGACAAATTCATCAAAGATGCCTTCCTGGACAAAGAGACGGGAACCGGCACAGCAGACCTGGCCCTGATTGAAGAGGATGCCCTTGCAGGTACCGTCAATGGCTTGCTTAAGGTCAGCGTCATCAAAAACGATATTCGCCGATTTACCGCCAAGTTCCAAGGTCACAGGAATCAGTTTGTCACAAGCGGCCTGATAGACGCCGTGACCGACTTCTGTGGAACCGGTAAAGGCCAGCTTATCAAGGTCCGGATGATCCAGGAGCCACTGACCGCTGCGGGAACCTTTGCCGGTAATGAGGTTCACGACCCCTTTGGGCAGGACGCCGTCAATGAGGCGAAGCAGTTCCAGCAGGGACAAAGAGGTATGGGAAGACGGCTTAATGACAACCGTATTGCCTGCAGCAAGAGCCGGTGCAAGCTTCCAGCAGGCCATGGTAAAGGGGAAGTTCCAAGGGATGACCTGACCGACGACACCTACAGGTTCATGGAGAACAAGGGACATGGTGTTGTCGTCAAGCATGGTGGCAGAGCCTTCCCATGCGCGCAGGCAGCCCGCAAAATAACGGAAGTGATCCGAGCCTAAAGGAATATCAGCGGCCATGGTCTCACGGATGGGTTTGCCGTTGTCGAGGGTCTCCACAAGGGCCAGCCGTTCCTTATTCTCATCGATGATGTCCGCAATCTTAAGGAGCAGGTTCTGACGCTCAATGGGAGAGGTTTTGGACCAGCTGGGGAGTGCCTCACGGGCCGCCTTGACGGCGCGGTCCACGTCTTGTTTGGTGGCTTCGGCGCACAGAGCCAAAGCTTCCCCATTGGCTGGATTATGGGCGGCAAACGTAGTTCCGTCTGAGGCGGGTACAAATTCACCGTTGATGTACAGACCATATTCTTTTAAAAGATCGACTTTTTGCATCGTTCATGCTCCTTTCAAGTTTGCATCACTATCATAAAAACTACTTTTGATCATTGGATTTGTTAGGTTATCCATCCACCGTTTAACTTGTGTGGATGGATGAACATATTATACTATACCTTTTTGAGTTACAGTTCATTTTTCACAGAAAACCCAACATTTTGTTTTTTAATGCTTTTATAATTTTAAGAATCATTATTATCTATGTTTCCCCAGTTCCTTCCCTTATCAAAAAAACACTGCCTCCGAAGAAGCAGTGTTCGTTCAGTCATGTTCAGTTACTTGCTTTCAAAAAAGACTTTGTAGCCCAGGTAGGTTTCGTACGCATCAGCTTTTGACAGGAGATCGTAGGGAGAATGCATGCTCAGCATGGCGGTTCCGCAGTCAACGACTTCGCAGCCCCAATCAGCCATCATGAAGGCAATGGTTCCGCCGCCGCCCTGGTCCACCTTGCCTAGTTCGCCAATCTGCCAAGCTACACCGCCATCATTAAAGATTTGACGGACTTTTTGGATGAATTCGCTGTTGGCGTCATTGCTGCCGGCTTTACCGCGAGCCCCCGTGTATTTGGTCAAGGCAAGGCCATAGCCGCAGAGAGAAGAATTATCTTTCTCCGTTACTTCAGGGAACATGGGATCAAGGCAGCTATTGACGTCGCCAGAGAGCATTTCGCTCTTTTCCATGGTTTCGTAAAAGTCCAGCAGGGCCCCGCTGCCCTGGAGGGCCAGCATCTTCATGACAAACTTCACAAAATAGGAGCTCATCATACCTGTGTTCCCGTAGGACCCGATCTCTTCTTTATCCGTAAAGAGGGCCACTTGGGTCTTGGTCCCCGGTTTGGCGGCAAGCAGGGCTTCCAGGTTGGCGTAGGAGCAGACACGGTCGTCCTGGCCATAGGCCGCTATGAGGGAACGATCAAAGCCGACATCACGGCTTTTCATGGCCGGTACCAATTCGAGTTCAGCCGTCGTGAAATCTTCTTCCGTTATGCCATAGGTCTTTTTGAGGAGATTCAAGATGGCGTCCTTGACTTTCTCCTCTTTTCCAGCATGGGAGCCGATGATGGCCTGAAGCTGTTCCCCAGTCACGCCTTCGGCCATGGTCTTTTTCATCTGGTCCTGGGCCATGTGGATCAACAGGTCCGTAATGTAAAAGACGGGATCATTTTCGTCCATGCCGATATTGACCTCGATCTTCTTGCCTTTTTGCGTATAGATGACGCCGCACAGGGCCAGGGGAATGCAGGGCCACTGATACTTCTTGATGCCGCCGTAGTAATGGGTACGGAAGTAGACAAGGCCATCCTGCTCATGGACGGGGTTACCTTTAAGGTCAAGGCGCGGTGCGTCAATATGGGAGCCCACAATCTTCAGCCCTTCCTTGACGGGTTCTTTGCCGATCACGGCAAGGATGACTGATTTGCCTTTTTGGTTCCAATAGACCTTATCTCCCTCATGAAGGGCCTTCAGGTCGTAGAGGGGCTTGAATCCCTTTTTTTCGGCCGCTTCTATGATGAAATTGACGGACTGCCGTTCCGTGCGGGCTTTGTCAAGAAAAGCTTTATATTTCTCGCCATAGGCCATTACGGCTTTTTTCTCGCTGTTATTCATGCGCTGCCATACGGATTCGGTTCTGCTGTATGTTGTTTTCATGATGTTCCTCCTCACAATATGATGAGAAAAGTATAACACAGGTTAAGGATGAAGGGAAAGGGATTTGATCTTTGATGGCGCGCTGCTTTCTCAGCCAGGTTGATGCCTGACGCGCAGCTAGTGGCTGATTCCCACCGAAAAGCCTGTTCAATCGGCCTTACCGAAAAGTAGGATTCCTTTTCCTCGCTACGCAAAACGGGTTGCCCTCTCATACAAAAAGACCATGAAGCACCACGCTTCACGGTCTTTTTATCATCGCTTGCGCGATGTTTGTTACCGGTTGGTAAAGACAGGTTTTCTCTTTTCGAGGAAGGCTGCCATGCCTTCTTTTTGGTCGCGCGTAGCAAAGCAGGATCCGAAGACCTGTGCTTCGTAAGCAAGACCGCTGCGCAGGTCCATGTTCATGCCCGTATTGATGGCATTTTTTGCAGATGCAATGGCCATCGGAGCTTTGCTCATGATCTTGCGGAGAATGGCTTCGCATTCTGGGATGAGGTTTTCCTGAGTCGTAATGCGGTTGATGAGACCAATCCGCAGGGCTTCTTCAGCGTCAATCATGGACCCGGTATAAATCATCTCTTTTGCTTCGCCCGTCCCGATAAGGCGGGCCAGACGCTGGGAGCCACCGAATCCCGGAATGATGCCGTAGTTGACTTCCGGCTGACCAAATTTGGCGTTGTCGGAAGCAAAACGGAAATCACAGGCAAGGGCCAGTTCGCAGCCGCCGCCCAGGGCAAATCCGTTGATGGCTGCTACGACAGCAACAGGGATGCGTTCAATGGCGTTAAAGACAGCATGACCAAGGACGGAGAAGCAGCGGGCTTCCGTTACGGTCATTTTGCTCATGGCGCCAAGGTCAGCACCAGCAACAAAGGATTTGGGGCCGGCACCGGTAATGAGGACGGATTTTGTCGCAACGTCAGAAGCCAGGCGATTGAAACAGTCCTTCATTTCTTCCAGGGTCAGCGTGTCCAGGGCATTCAAGGCTTTCGGACGGTTGATGGTTACCGTCGTGATGCCGTCTTCTGCTGTATTAACAAGCAGGTTCTTGTATTCATACATCCTGTTCACCGCCCATCATTTCTTGTAATCGTAGAATCCTTTGCCGGTCTTGCGTCCCAGATAACCAGCTTCGACCATCTTGCGGAGCAGCGGGCACGGACGGTATTTCGGATCACCAAATTCCTTGTAGAGGACTTCCATGATGGCAAGGACCGTATCGTTGCCGATAAGGTCAGCAAGGGCGAGAGGTCCCATCGGATGGTTGAAGCCGAGTTTGGCAACGGCATCGATGTCTTCCGCGCTGGCAACGCCTTCCATCAGGGTAAAGATGGCTTCGTTCAGCATAGGGATCATGATCCGGTTGCCGACAAATCCAGCAGAATCCTTGACGGCTACAGGGGTCTTATCAAGGGCTGCAGCCAGGTCATACACTTTTTTGAAGGTATCGTCGCTCGTAGCAAGGCCGCGGGTGACTTCTACCAATTTCATGACAGGAGCCGGGTTAAAGAAGTGCATGCCGATGAATTTATCAGCTCTCTTCGTGAACCCGCCAAGCATGGTGATGGAAACGGAAGACGTGTTGCTGGCAATGATGGCATCTTCCGGGCAGAGTTCATCAAGGGTCTGGAAAATGTCTTTTTTGATCTTGACGTTTTCCGTAGCTGCTTCAATAGCCAGATGAACGTTGCAGGTTTCCTTCGTCATCTCAACAACACCGGTGATACGGCCCAGGGTCGCTTTTTTCTCATCTTCGGTGATGCGGCCTTTTTCTACGCTGCGCGTAAGGTTCTTTTCAATATTTTTGATCCCGCGGTCAACAAATTCTTGTTTGATATCGCGGAGTACAACCTCTACACCATGAGCAGCCATGACTTGTGCAATGCCGCTGCCCATTTGACCAGCGCCGATAACCATAACTTTCTTTAATTCCATAACTGAATATCTCCTTTTAAGGTAAATTCATGCAGTGGATAGCTGCATGGGAAACAGTGCCGCGAAAGGTTTTGGAAGCAAGCGCAGCTTCCGGGTCCTGTCAGTATACCCGCAGCGATCCCTCTGCACCCTCTAATGTGCAGAAAGATATTTACAACTTTTCAGAGAACGATTGATACTTTATATCCCCCGTCCCCATAGGGGGCGAGGGATCAAAGTGTCATCAATCAGCAGGAATGCCGAGCGAGATTATTTCTTCTTTTTGTCGCTCAAGAGATCACGGGAGATGACCATACGCTGAACTTCGTTGGTGCCTTCGTAGATCTGGGTGATCTTAGCGTTACGCATATAGCGTTCAGCCGGATAGTCAACGGTGTAGCCGTAACCACCAAAGATCTGGACAGCATCAGTCGTAACTTCCATGGCAACGTCGGAAGCAAAGCACTTAGCCATAGCAGCGGCTGCAGAGTACGGTTTGCCTTCGTTCTTCAGGTTAGCTGCACGATAAACGAGCAGACGGGCAGCTTCGATCTTCATGGCCATATCAGCCATCTTGAAGCTCAGGGCCTGGAATTTGCAAATGCTGCGGCCGAACTGTTCACGTTCCTTGGAGTATTTCACAGCAGCGTCGAGGGCGCCCTGTGCGATACCCAGAGCCTGCGCGGCAACGCCGATACGGCCGCCGTCCAGGGTCTGCATAGCAATCTTGAAGCCTTCGCCTTCTTTGCCGAGCAGATTTTCTTTAGGAACTTCGCAGTCTTCAAAAATCAATTCAGCTGTCAGGGAGGTGTGACCGCCCATCTTGTCTTCGATCTTGCCGAAGCGGAAGCCAGGCATGCCTTTTTCTACGATGAAAGCGGAAATGCCGTGTACGCCAGCGCTCTTATCGGTCATAGCAAAGATGACATAGGTTTCAGCTTCGCTGCCGTTGGTGATGAAGATCTTGGAGCCGTTCAGGATGTATTTGTCACCCTTCAGAACAGCCGTGGTCTGCTGAGCGGAAGCATCCGTACCAGCGGACGGTTCGGTCAGGCCGAAAGCACCAATGGTGCGGCCTTCGCAGATCGGGGTCAGGTATTTTTGTTTCTGTTCTTCCGTACCGAACATGTAGATCGGCGTTGCGCACAGGGAAACGGAAGCGGAAAGGGTGATACCCGTACCATCATCGACTTTGGACATTTCTTCAACAGCCAGGATGTAGCTGAGAACGTCCATGCCAGCTCCGCCGTATTCTTCAGGGAAGCAGATGCCTTGGAAGCCATTTTCGATCATTTCGTTGATGATCTTGCGGTCCCAAACGTGGTTCTTGTCTCTTTCTTCAATGGTCGGAGCCAGGAATCTTTCTGCAAAGTCAGCAGCCTGCTCCTTAATCATTTGTTGGTCTTCAGTCAGATTAAAATCCATGAATCATTCCCTCTTTCTCCACTTTTTTTAAGTGATTGATGATTATAACATTTCCACAACAGCAGACGTACCCATACCGCCGCCGATGCAGAGCGTTGCCAGGCCAAGCTTCTTGTCGCGGTTTTTCAGTGCGTACAGAAGCGTTACAAGAATGCGGGCGCCGGAAGCCCCAATCGGGTGACCGAGGGCAATGGCACCGCCATTGACGTTGACTTTATCAGGATCGAAGTTCAGCTCACGGCCGACTTCTACGAACTGAGCAGCAAACGCTTCGTTGGCTTCGATGAGGTCAAGGTCCTTGACTTCCAGACCTGCCTTGGAGAGGGCTTTGCGGCTTGCAGGGATAGGCCCAATGCCCATGATGGCAGGATCGACACCGGCAGAAGCATAGGACAGGATCTTCGCCATCGGTTTGATGCCGAGTTCCTGTGCTTTTTCCGCGCTCATGATGACAAGGGCGGCAGCCCCGTCGTTCAGACCGGAAGCGTTGCCAGCCGTGACCGTGCCGCCTTGTTTAAAGGCAGGACGCAGTTTGGCCAGGATTTCCGTCGTGGTTCCTTCACGCGGGAATTCATCCGTATCAAATACGGTTTCGCCCTTTTTGGTTTTGATGGTAACAGGAACGATTTCGTCCTTGAAAGCACCGCTCTTGATGGCCGCAATGGCTCTTTGCTGGGAACGGGCAGAAACTTCGTCCTGGTCTTCACGGGTTACGCCGAATTTTTCAGCGACGTTTTCGGAAGTGATGCCCATGTGATAGTTATTGAACGCATCCCACAGACCATCCTTGATCATGACATCGACGAGTTTGCTGTCGCCCATACGCAGACCCCAACGAGCTTTGCCGCTGGTAACAAAAGGAGCGTTGGACATGCTTTCCATACCGCCGGCAACGACGATGTCGTTATCGCCAGCCAGGATGGACTGAGCAGCCAGTTCCACACATTTCAGGCCGGAACCGCAGACTTTATTGACAGTAAAAGCAGGAACTTCAATAGGCAGGCCAGCTTTGATGGATGCCTGACGAGCAGGGTTTTGGCCCAGTCCAGCTTGGAGGACGTTACCAAAAATGACTTCGTCAACTTTTTCACCAGGGACATTAGCTCTTTTCAGGGCTTCCTTGATGACAATTGCACCGAGTTCAGGGGCAGACAGGGGAAGCAGGCTGCCACCAAATTTGCCGATAGCCGTTCTTACAGCACTTGCAATTACAACTTCGCGCATAACTAAATCATCCCTTCTTCAACAAGTTGTCGGTGACCTTTTCACCGATAAGTGAAGGCCGCCTTAACAGGTAAGGACATATATGAACCAAGGCTCATATTTTCAGGTTTCACTTATGTATTTAATTATACACTAATTATGATTTGAATGGAACGGGAAAACCAAAAATTGTGAAAATTACGAGGAAATCGAAGAAAAAACCTTGAATAGGGCGAAAAAAACAGGCCCCCTCCCCTTCCTTTCCCTGTCTTTTTCCTGCAGGGACTTCTCTTTTTGTCCTTAGTGCAACGTCGTTCCAAGGTGTCTAAAAGGGGCTGTGACGAAATGAGAAGTGCTCATTTTTCACAGTCCCTTTTGGGGATAGGTGTTCAATTGCAATGAGGGGGGGATTCTAGCCATTGCTCCTTCATAAAGGACCTACTTATTTTTCGGCAATGGCCTCAATTTCACAGGCCGCGCCCTTTGGCAGATCCTTCACGGCCACACAGCTTCTCGCTGGATAGGACGTGAAATACGCGGCGTACACTTCATTAAAGGCGGCAAAATCCTTCATATCCGCCAAAAAGCAGGTGATCTTGACGACTTTTTCCAGGCTCGTGCCAGCCGCTTCCAAAATGGCTGCCACGTTTTTGCAGCTCTGATGGGCCTGTTTTTCGATGCCATCAGGAACCAGTCCCGTTTGAGGGTCGACGGGAATCTGCCCGCTTGTAATGACAAATCCATTGGTTTCAAAGGCCTGTGAATAAGGGCCAATGGCACCGGGAGCTTTTTTCGTTTCAATTTTACGCATTGGGGTTCTCCTCTCAAATTACTTATTATACAGCGAGACGATCTTCCACAAGGGTTTTGAAGAACTTGACCCCCGTGAGGATGACATCATCGTTGTAATCGAATTGAGCATTGTGAAGCATGTAGTTTTGTCTGTCTTTCTTGCCGCTGCCAAGGAAGACAAAACAGCCCGGTACTTTGGTGAGGAATTTACCAAAGTCCTCGGAAATCATGACAGGCTGGCAGTTTTCCTTGACCTTGTCGGCACCTACCGCCTTACGGGCTGCTGCAGCTGCATGGGCGGCGCATTCAGGCCAGTTGACCGTCGGTGCAAATTCATGGGTATAGCTGAATTCACTGGCTGCCCCGGCCATAGCGCAGGCATGCTCCACAATGGTCCGCATGCGGATTTCAATGAGGGCCTGCATCTCAGGCGACGTGCTGCGCGTATCACCGGTCATGACGATGTTCGACGGAATGGCATTATGAGCGCCATCCGTATGAAGTTCTGTCACGGACACGACGGCCGGTTCCAAGGGATTGGCATTTCTTGAGACAATGGTCTGGAGGCCCAAGATGATCTGGGCCGCCGGAATGAGGGGATCGATGCCCACATGGGGGCTTGAGGCATGACCGCCGCGGCCATGGATCTTGATGGTAAAGTTATCCTCGCTTGCCATGATCCCGCCGGGACGGGTATGGATCTCGCCTTCGGGTAGGAAAGGAATATTATGAAGGCCATAGATTTCATCGACGGGATACTTTTCAAAAAGGCCATCATCAATCATGGCCTTGGCCCCTTTTCCAGGTTCTTCGGCAGGCTGGAAGATGGCCCGGACCGTGCCATTAAAATTCTTTGACTCGGCAAGTAGGGTCATAGCACCCAAAAGGATCGTCATGTGGCCGTCGTGGCCGCAGGCATGCATTTTTCCAGGATTCTGGGATTGATAAGTGGGGGTTCCCACTTCTTTGACGTTAATGGCATCCATGTCAGCTCGCAAGCCAATCACTTTTTTCCCGTCGCCCACGGTAAGATCTGCAACAACGCCCGTACCGCCAATACCTTCATGGACAGTGCAGCCCATAGCGCGCAACTTATCGGCAACAAAACGAGCCGTTTCGACTTCTTCAAAGGCCGTTTCTGGGTGGGCATGAAGAGTATGCCGCCACGAAATAAGAGTTTCCTTTACTTTTTGTTCATCCATTAGACTTCCTCCTTACCTAGGTTGACTGCCTTCTGCTTCCCAGCTTGGGATCTTTCCTTCCTTTAATTTTTCCAAATAATCCTTAAGAACATGGACCACGTCCCCCTTCATCTTGAGCAAGGCGTAAACATTAAATAAAACAAGGAAGGCCACACCAAAGTCCACAAAGTCCCACAAATCATCAAGCTGCATCATGGAACCCACGATGATGAGGAGTAAAACCAAGATTTTAAACATCTTGACATACCTTTCCACTTTTTCCGGAGTCTCCTTAAATAGATAGCGAACACTCACCTCTCCATAGAAGACATCGGCAATGATGGTTGTAAAGCAGAAAAGAAAGGTCATGAGCATGACAAAGTAATTGCCAAAACTGCCAAGGTTTGCAGAAAAGGCCGCTTGAACAAGATTGACCCCGATGGCTCCAGAGTGAAGGACACCAGATAACAGAATGGCAAAGCCTGTGCAGCTGCAGATGACGATGGTCGTCATAAAGGTCCCGAACATGGCGGCAAAGCCCTGCATGGCAGGATGTTCGACTTTCGCAGACGCATGCATGGCAGCGGCGCAGCCATTTCCCGCATCGTTGGAAAAAAGGCCGCGGGCTACGCCGTTACGAACAGCTTCTTTGATGGTATAGCCTACAGCACCGCCAGCGGCAGCTTCTGTTGTAAAGGCCGACGACATGATTTGCGCAAAAAGCGCAGGAATCTGGGCGAAATGAGTGATGACGATATAGATGACGCCCAGTAAATAGATGACAGCCATGAATGGAACTACAAGAGAAGCCGTCTCTGTAATCCGTTTAACTCCGCCCAGCACAACGAGGGCGGTCAACAGGGCGACGCCAATACCAAGGACCCAGATAGGAAGAGGATAAATGACGGTCACAGCCGAAGCAATAGAATGGGTCTGGAGCATAACAATGGCAATCCCCATGGTAAAGACCGTAAAGGCTGCATAGAGGCAAGCCAATGTTTTGTTGTGAAGTCCCTTCGTCATGTAGTAAGGTGCACCGCCGTAAAAGTTCCCATCGGGACTTTTTTCATGGTAAAGCTGCCCCAGAACGGCTTCAGCAAAGGAGATGACCATACCAAAAAGGGCTGTGATCCACATCCAAAAGAGAGCTCCAGGGCCGCCCGCTAAAAGGGCACTTGCCACCCCCACAAGGGACCCGGTCCCAACCTGACCGCCAACGGTAGCACAAAGGGCACTGAAGCCGGAAATCCCACCTTCGCCGTTCATATTGGCCTTGAGGGAGTCCCAGATCTTGCCAAATTGGGTGAGCTGGGGAAATCCTGTAGCTATGCTGTAGACAAGCCCCGTTCCTAAAAGGATGATGGAAAGGACATATCCCCACATAAGAGAGTTGAATTCACTGATGAAGGCCATTTTTATTCACCACTTTCCTAAGTCTATAAGGGGAATTCTTCTTACTAGGTAAAGCAAAGGGTGCAGTCAGCCTGTCATGCTATGCTGCACCGCATTGTGCGTCATCAGGAATGGTTCATGCCATCCCAGACGACCTTCCGATAATTCTCTTGGTCCGTATCTCCTTCCGTACTGATGCACAGGACAATGGACTGAGCCGTGAGCCCCAATGCATGCTTCATACCCGTAAGCTCGGGATCGACCATGAGGCGGTACACAAGCCCCATTGTCACGGCGCCGCTTTCACCTGAAATAATGGCAGGATCTCCTTTTGCGGGGTTTCCCAAAAGCCGCATGCCGAAAGCCGCTACACTGTCGTCAACAGAAAAGAAGTGGGAAGCATGATGCTTGATAACATCCCAGCCCAAGGTACAGACTTCGCCGCAGCAGAGCCCCGCCATCATGGACGCAAGATTACCGGTTACAGCGTGGAGCTTGCCATCATTGGCCGCAGCCGTTTTATACAGGCAGCTCGCCGCTTTGGGCTCGACAATAGAAAGCCGGGGCATGTTCTTTCCATAATAGCGGGCCAAAAAGCCCGTAATGGACCCTGCCATAGCTCCGACGCCGGCTTGCAGAAAGACGTGGGTAGGAACGACGTCCTTTAGGTCCTCCACAGCTTCATGGGCCATGGTCATATAGCCCTGCATGATCCAACGGGGAATCGTTTCATACCCTTCCCATGCCGTATCCTGGACCAGGATCCAGCCTTTTTCTTCTGCCATACGACTTGCCAGGCGGACCGTGTCGTCATAGTTGACACTCGTGATTTCCGCTTCGGCACCTAGTTTCCGAATGTTTTCCAGGCGTTCCCTGCGGGAGCCCTTCGGCATGTAGATGACGGCCTTTTGTCCCAAGTGCTGGGCGGCCCAGGCAACGCCCCGTCCATGATTGCCGTCTGTCGCGGTTACAAAGGTAAAGGTGCCGCGGGCAATGGAAGTCAGATCATCCATGGCTTTTCCCGTCTTTTCCGCAAGGACTTTAGCAAGGGCATAGCTTCCGCCAAGTCCCTTGAAGGCATTGAGGCCGAAACGGTAACTTTCATCCTTGACGTAAAGCCCTTTAAGTCCCAAGATTTTTGCCGTTTTTGCGAGGTTTCTCAGCGGGGTCTTCGCATACCCGTCCAAAGTCTTATGGAAGGTACGGACCTTTTCTGCCTCTTCCGTGGAAAAAGGCGCATCCCAGGTCCCGCATTTTCCATCGCTGGAATAAGAAGTCATGGTAATTGTCATAATCTTCATCCTCTCTTTCATACTTTCTTTTCTTGCAAAGTAAGGGTGATATCGCTGTTTTTCCTTACGATTCCTAAAAATTTTCGTTTTTGTTAAATTCAGTATATTTCCAATTCTTCCTTAATTCTATGTAAATCATCCTCATTTATATCTAAATCTTCCCAAATTTCTTTTTTCCCTTGGAATTTTTGTAGTATACTGTCAGTAAAGAAGCCAAGCAAAAAGAAAAGGAGGTGCCCTCTTATGGGAAAACCATCCATCCCGCAGATTCGCTTGGGCGGCTCCCAATACACCATTGAGCCAACGGCTGACGCCGAGGAGCGGATTCCTTATCCTTATAAGGAACTGCCTATTGCCATGTTCAAGCAGATGTATCGGCCCCTTTTGGGCGATCAGATTCCTATCCACTGGCATGAGGGAATGCAGCTTTTATGGGTCTATGAAGGCACCCTCTCCTATCGCGCCAACGGAACGGAATTTCCTTTGGACCGCAACAAACTCCTTTTCATCAACCATGGCATCCTGCATAGTTCCCGTCCTGTCGGCACAAAGGTCAGGACCCTGTGCATTGACTTTGGAAAAGAACTTTTTCCTCCCGCCCTTTGGCAGCGCTTCCTGGAGCCCTTTGTGGAAAATCCGCATTGTACTTATGAACTGCTCCCCCTTGATGCGGCAGAAGTGGAAAACCTAATCGGCTACATCAATCAGACGGATGACGAGTTGATTCTTTTTTCCGTCACGGCCTTCATCCTCACCATCATGGAGCGGGTCATGAAGACCTTTACAGGTACGGGAGAATCGAGAAATACGGAAGAAACCATGCTATTTGACGGGCTTCTTTCCTATATCAAGGAGCATTTTACCGAATCCATCAGTCTCGCTCAGCTCTCCGGTGTCTCCCACCTCAATAAGAACAAACTGACCGAACTCTTTCAAAAGTACACGGGCATGCCGCCCATCCTCTTTCTCAATACGTATCGCCTTGATGAAGCGCGGACCCGGCTCCTGCAATCAGACCGCAGCGTATCGGAAATCAGTGAAGATATCGGCTATGACCAGGTCAGCCATTTCATCCAACAGTTCAAGAAACGCTATGGCCTGACGCCGCTCCAGTATCGGAGGGCCTATGGCGAAAAGAAAGAGAAGAAAGCAAGGAACAATTTACTATAGAAAAATACTCCCCGTTTCCCCAATAGGAAACGGGGAGTATTTCTTATGGATTCACTAGTGTGTTAGATAAGCATGCAAAACAATTTCGCTTCTCTGCTCTATTTTTCCCTTAAGCAAGAAGCAGTTCAGCAACAATATCAAGGAACACATTGGCGCCACCGACGAGGTCCTCATCACGGGTATATTCCTTCGGATTATGGCTGATTCCCTTCACGCTCGGCACAAAAATCATGGCAGTCGGGCAGATGCGGGCCATCATTTGGGCATCCTGACCGGCGCCGCTTGTCATCCGGCAATGGCTGAGGCCTCTTTTTTCTGCCATTTTCTCCGTAATCTTGCAGATGCCGTTATCAAATTCAACCGGTTCGAACCGAACCAAGCGTTCCGTATGGATTTTCACGTGGTCCGTTTCTTCCAGTTTCTTTAGATAAGCAGCAAGTGCCATTTCTTCTTCCTTTAGTTTTTCTTCATTCGGGTTCCGCACATCCACCGTAAAAACAGCCTTGGAAGGAATGACGTTAACCGCGTTCGGTTCAAGGGCCATGGTCCCCACGGTGCAGACGGTCTTACCGCTGGAAGCAAGGCAGCGTTCCCGCATAAAGACATTGACTTTGGAAGCGGCAAGGCCTGCGTCAATGCGCATATCCGTTGGCGTCGTTCCTGCATGGTTGGCCGCTCCCTCGATGCTAATGCGCTGCCAGGAAATGCCTTGGAGGTTTTCAACGGCGCCAATAGAAATGCCTTTGGCATCCATGATGGGACCCTGCTCAATGTGCAGTTCGATGAATGCATAGGGTTTGATGAAACCGGGATCAACCGTTCCGCCGTACCCAATACGAGTCAATTCATCCCGCAGGATGGTTCCATCGGTTCCTACGCTGTCAAGGGCTTCGTCAAGGGATAGGTCGCCGGCATAGACCAAGGAACCCATCATGTCCGGCTGGTAACGAACGCCCTCTTCATTTGTAAACGCACCGACAACAAGCGGCCGTTTGAGCGCAGCCTTTTGTTCCTTCAAGGTGCGGACGATTTCGATGCCAGTCAAAACACCGTAGCAGCCATCATATTGTCCGGCATTGATGACCGTATCAATATGGGAGCCAATCATGAGAGGCGCTTCCTTCCTATTTTCTTCCGTTTGCCAAATGCCAAAGATATTCCCGATACGATCCACAACAACATCAAGACCGGCTTCCCTCATTTGCTTTACAACAAAATCACGGCCTTCTTTTTCCGCGTCCGATGCTGCAAGCCTCGTCCGTTCTCCAGATGCATCAATGCCAATTTTTCCCAGCATAAAGATTGAATCCAGCAGTCTTTCCTTATTGATGTCCATAATTGCCACTCCTTTTCTTTTCTAGGGCATTCGAATTTTTACTAAATTCAGTATATTTCCATTTAACCATAGTTTCTATGTCAATCATCCCCATTTTTATCAAATTCTTCCCAAATTACAGGGACACCTCGCGAGATTATGCTATACTG
The DNA here is from genome assembly GCF_000425045.1 of Acidaminococcus intestini DSM 21505. GTDB lineage: Bacteria > Bacillota > Negativicutes > Acidaminococcales > Acidaminococcaceae > Acidaminococcus > Acidaminococcus intestini. Next base: position 16,586 of record NZ_AULA01000007.1, read on the forward strand.
GTAAAAAGCAGTAAAGGAGAGTGAATCCCATGGCTCAATCGTCATTTCCCCAATGCCGACGTGAAGGCGTCCAGTATCGGATTTCGACAACCGAAAATGCACAGGAAGAAATTTGGTATTCCCAGAATGAAATTCCCATTGCCATGTTCACACAGCGTTACCAGCCCCATCTAGGGGACCATATTCCGATTCACTGGCACCAGGAAATGCAGTTGCTTTGGGTCTATGACGGCACACTTTCCTACCGCGTCAACGGCATGGAGTTTCCCCTTGACCGCAGCCAGCTTCTTTTCATCAATGATTCCATCCTGCATAGCTCCCATCCGATTACGACGGAAGTCAAGACATTATGCATCAATTTTAGAAAGGACATCTTTCCCTCTGCCCTTTGGAACCAGTTCTTGCGCCCCCTTACGGAAAATCCTTACTGCACGTATGAACTCATCAATCTAAATGCCCAATCCCTTGAGAAACTCGGCCGCTTTATCCACCATGTCGATGATTCTACAGGTCTTTTTTCCGTCACAACCTTTATTATGGAAGTCATGGAAGAAATCATGGAGACTTTTGAAGAAAGCGGTGAAGCAAAAAATACGGAAGAACGCGTGCTTTTTGATGGGATTCTCTCCTTCATCAAGGACCATTTCAGCGAATCCCTCACCATTTCACAACTGTCAACAGCCGCCCATCTCAATAAAAACAAACTGACGGCACTCTTCCAGAAATATACAGGCATGCCGCCCATCCATTTTCTTAACACCTATCGTCTTGATGAAGCACGGACCCAGCTCCTTAAGTCAGCTCGGAGCGTATCCGAGATCAGCGAGGATGTTGGCTATGGGCAGATCAGTCATTTTATCCAGCAGTTCAGGAAACGGTATGGCATGACGCCTCTGCAGTATCGGCGAACCTACAGTGGCAGAGATGAGCGCTATGAAATCACGTCACTGCTGTAGTGTGAGGTGTAGAGTTTACTTTTTCCCGCGTATGGATTGCGCTGGTTTGTGGCTGCGGCGATTCCTTACAGCTAAAGATTAATCTGTTGGTAACGGAAACAGGTTACTGGCAGGTCTTTTCGCCAGCCAAAAAGGCGCGGATCCATCCTAACAGATGTCGCTTATGCCGCACTTCCTATTTTTCAGCATAGACGCAAAAAGAGCCCTGAAGAAATGACACGTTCATTTCTTCAGGGCTCCTTTTTATAAGGGCTGCTTTACCGCAGTCCAATCAGCCGCAAGACAAAAAAAATGGCGGCAATGATGATGAAGTACCCCACAAAAGGAAGCATAAGGGAAAGAAAGACGGGGATAAGAAGGACCAAAAAGACGATGATGCCCACGGCAACAAGTCCCAGATGGCCCAAAAGGAAGTTCAGGACCCGCAAGCGGAAAGGTTTTGCTTCTTCCTGGGCCTGTTTCAGGTCATCCTGGTCCATCACGCGATATGTATCCGAATCGGGAACCTGATCGATGGTCACGCCTTCAAAAGCGTCCCGTTCATCTTCCGTCAGGACTTCAGCGGCAATATCGTCATTGGGCGTATGGCAATTGGGACATTCCGCCAAATGATCGGGATATTCCAAACCGCAATGAGAACAGATCATGGTTTCCTCCTACGATAAATTGCTGAACATCATCATATATCCCACTTCCGTCAGATAGCGGGGATCGGATGGTTCCAGGGAAAGGGCGCTGCGGATGGTCTGGTAGGCTTCGGCAATATGATGCTGCGGAAGGCCCAGGGATTCAGAGAAGAAAGGTTTCTTCTGGGCAGCCCGTTTTTCATTGATTTCAAGGAAGTTTTCAAAAATACCGGCGGCCCAGCGTTCCGGCCCAAGGGCAGAAAGGTTGGGATCCGTCTTCAAAAAATCATGCCACAGCCGGCGAGCAAAATAAAACTCCGTAATGCCAAAACCCGCAGCGGCCATGATTTCCTTGACGGCCTGTTCCGACCGGTCCAGCGCGGGGGTCATGCGGGGCGGTTTATAGTCCTTGATGGCCGTCTTATAGGGAAACGCCACAGCGGCAGGATTATTTGACACAAGGGAAACAATCCTGCGGACAAAAAGAGGATTGGCCGCCATGAAGTCACTCCACGTAAGATCAGGGCCCTGAATCAGGAACCAATCCAGACATTGCTGCAGGATGGTATGAAGCTTATTTCTTGAAAGGGGGGACAGGCGGAAACTCTTTTCATAGTTCATGCACAAACTTTGGTTCTGGAAGATATTGCCCAAAATGACGTCCCCCAAGTCATGATGACTTGCCATTTCCGGGGTCATATTGACATAAAAGTGATCCCCCGTCATCAGGTCTTCTGCCAGGCAGCGCGTTTCATCAAGGACCTCACCGAGGACAAATAGACGCAGGCGGGCACGGCTCAGTTCATAGGCAAGGGTTTCGTAATGTGTGCCGCTGTGTTCGGCAAAAAATGAAATGGGGGTATCGGCCGTATCCATGGTCCGATAATTAAAAAGAAAGTAATCCCAGAAGCCTTTCCAGAAGTCCGTTTCTTCCGGTCCTTCAAGGTCCAGGCGGCCTTCGGCATGCCGGTAGAGCCGCATGGCGCGGTCAAGGTCCGGCGTAAAGCGGCTTGTCTGGAAGAACATGTTGATTTCTCCCATGATTTCCTCAAGTCCCACACCGGCATGCAGGAAGATGTTGCCTTCCGGGGGTGGGCCAACCCACGTTTCCCATTCCTCCTCCCCTTTTTGCAGCTGTCCGTGGCATGTCACAATGGCCACGGTCCCATCTTCATTTAAAAGGGTTTTCGCTGCAAGGTGCGGCGCCAGGACGCTCATGAGAACGCCGCGTTCCTTCATAAGGACAAAGAAACGCTCCAGTGTGTCAAGGAACGCCTTGATTGCGTCGTACGTCCCCATGAATTCAACAATATAGCGGCAGGCCCAAATCACGCAGCCTACAAGGATTTCCTCCGTTACATCCTGCATCTCCAACATATCATTTTCCAGATAGATGCAGAAGATGCTGAGATTGTCCCACTCTTTTTGAAGGGCCTTGTCATCCATGCCCTGCCAAGCACATTTGCGGATATAGGTTTCAACGTCATCCCGGGGTATGACCATGTTCCAGCCGTCGTCGTTCGTATAAAAATCGTTGATGTAATCGTAGACGTTATCCATTTGGGATTTCCTAACTGAAATTGATTATTCCATCACCCGTGAAGGACAAAGATCCAAAACGGGGCACTCGCTGCAGCGGGGGTTAGGGGCCTTGCAGACCTTACGGCCATGCCAGATGAGCCAGTGATGGGCCTCGCCCCACTTTTCCTTGGGAATCTGCTTTTGCAGGTCATGCTCAGTCTCCAGGGGATCTTTTCCAGCGGAAAGACCCAACCGATGGGAGACACGGAAAACATGAGTATCAACGGCAATGGCCGGTTTTCCAAAGGCCACACTCAGCATGACATCGGCAGTCTTGCGTCCTACACCGGGAAGACTCAAGAGGGCCTTCATCTCCTGAGGAATCTCGGAATGGAAGTCATCAATAAGTTTTCGGCACGTAGCAAGGATATTGCGTGCTTTGGAATGATAAAGGCCGCAGTCATGGATGAGGGCTTCCATTTGTTCAAGGGTCAGGGCGCCCAGCTTCTCCGGCGTATTGTACTTTGGAAAAAGGCGCTTTGTAACAATATTGACCCGTTCATCCGTGCACTGAGCAGAAAGGATGACCGCCACCAAGAGTTCAAAAGGGGTGGTATAATGCAGGGCCGTTCCCTGTCCTTTATAGGTTTCTTCAAGACGTTCCAAGATGAGCTTATTGCGTTCTTTCTTGCGCATCAGTTTGTCAGGCTCCTAACTGGGGCTGGAATGCGCCCACCGCGATGGATAAAGGTATCGGGCTTAAAGGTATTGACGGCAATGATAGGCGCATATCCTAACAGGCCGCCAAATTCAACTTTATCGCCCACGCTCTTGCCCGGTACGGGAATGACGCGAACAGCCGTGGTTTTATTATTGATCATGCCAATGGCCGATTCATCTGCAATGATGGCGGAAATGGTTTCTGCCGTCGTATCGCCAGGAATGGCAATCATGTCAAGACCGACGGAGCAGACACAGGTCATAGCTTCAAGTTTTTCAATAGTGAGGCACCCTTGTTCCACAGCATGGATCATGCCAGCATCTTCACTTACAGGAATGAAGGCACCGGACAGGCCGCCGACATAACTGGAAGCCATGAGACCGCCTTTTTTGACCGCATCGTTCAGCATGGCAAGGGCCGCTGTCGTACCGGGCGCGCCGCAGCATTCCAGACCAATTTCCTCAAGGATGTGGGCCACGCTGTCACCTACAGCCGGCGTTGGGGCAAGGGACAGGTCAATGATCCCGAATTGGGTTCCCAGCCGTTTGGCCGCTTCTTGGGCCACGAGCTGTCCGACGCGGGTAATCTTGAAAGCTGTTTTCTTGATGGTCTCGGCCACGACACCAATATCGGCCCCACGGCAGCCTTCGAGAGCGTGCTTGACAACACCAGGGCCGGAGACACCGACATTGATGACTGTCTCCGGTTCCGTAACGCCGTGGAAAGCGCCTGCCATAAAGGGATTGTCTTGGACAGGGTTGCAGAAAACAACGAGTTTGGCGCAGCCTAAAGCATCCTGATCACGGGTCAAATCGGCCGTTTTTTTGACAACTTCCCCCATGCGGCGCACGGCATTCATGTTGATGCCGGCCTTGGTGGAGCCAACAGCCACGGAAGAACAGACAATATCCGTTGTGGCCAAGGCTTCTGGAATGGAATCGATCAGGATGGAGTCACCATGGGTGCAGCCTTTTTCCACAAGGGCGCTGAAGCCGCCAATGAAGTTGACGCCAACGGCTTTGGCCGCGTCGTCAAGGGCTTTGGCCAGCGGCACGTAGGTATCGGTCTGGCAGGCTTCACCTACAAGGGAAATAGGCGTTACAGAAATGCGTTTATGGATGATGGGCACACCGAGCTCCGCTTCAAGGTTGGTCCCCACCTTGACCAGGTCCTTGGCGCAGCGTGTAATCTTATCATAGATCTTACGGGCGCAGACAGTTACATCAGGGTCGGCGCAGTCGCGCAGGCTGATGCCCATCGTAATGGTTCGGACGTCCAGGTTATTTTCCGTGATCATCCGGGTTGTTTCAAGGATATCGTTTGTGTTGTACAGCATGGAAACCTCCTCAGCAATCAGATCCGGTGCATAGCCGTAAAGATTTCTTCACTCTGGACGCGGATCTCAAGGCCCAGTTCTTTTCCTAAGGCAGCCGCTTTATCCTTTAGGTCTTCAACACAGATGGTGGCTTTGCTCATGTCACCGATCAGCACCATGTTGAAAAAATCATCCGTAATATTTTGATTGATATTGAGGATATTCACTTGATGTTTAGCCAACAGGTCACTGGCCCGAGCAATGATTCCCACTTTATCAATTCCCACAATCGTCATGACAATGCGCATGGTCTCCCATCCTTCCTTAACTAGAACTAAAATAGAGTTGTTCTTTTATTATACGATAGGAATGAAAACTCTTCAACGGATTCAGAACAATGTTTGAAATTCCTTCATACTTTTTCCCCCATCCCAGAAATCATCCAAAAGGGAAAAAGACAAGAAAATGTGTAAGGTCATACAAGCACTTACCTGTTTCATTCTTTACAAACATTTTATAAGAAAATAGAGATATCATTCGACAAATAAAGTTCCTTGTGCTATGATAAGGATACCAAAATACAAGGAGGATGTATCATGCAGGAATATAAACCCTTTAAGTCTGGTAAAGTCCGCGAAATCTACGACATTGGTGACAGCCTTATCATGGTGGCTTCCGATCGCATTTCCGCTTTCGACCACATCCTGAAAAACACCATCACCGATAAAGGGGCCGTCCTGACCCGCCTTTCCAAATTCTGGTTTGAATTCACCAAAGATGTCATTCCGAACCATATGCTTTCCGTAGATCCTGCTGATATGCCGGAATTCTTCCGCACACCGGAATTTGCCGGCAAGAGCATGAAATGCCAGAAGCTCGACATGATTCCTGTAGAATGCATCGTCCGTGGGTATATTACCGGCTCCGGCTGGGAATCCTATCAAAAAAATGGAACCGTCTGCGGCATCACCCTGCCGGCAGGTCTGAAAGAATCCCAGAAACTGGCTGAACCCATCTTCACGCCGAGCACCAAGGCAGAACTGGGTGATCATGATGAAAACATCTCCGAAGCCCAGTGTGTGGAATACCTTGAAAAACGCTTCCCCGGCAAAGGGGCTGAATACACAAAAGCCATCAAAGAGGCGACCATTGCCCTTTATAAAAAATGTGCTGATTATGCCTACACGAAGGGCATCATCATTGCCGATACCAAATTTGAATTTGGTCTTGATGAAAATGGTCAGATCGTCCTTGGCGATGAGATGCTGACGCCGGACAGTTCCCGCTTCTGGCCGCTTGCTGGCTACGAAGTTGGAAAGAGCCAGCCCAGCTACGACAAACAGTATGTCCGTGACTGGCTGAAAGCCAATCCTGACAGCAACTATCTCCTGCCCCAGGATGTCATTGATAAGACCATTGAAAAGTATAAAGAAGCCTACGAAAAGATTACGGGTGAAACATTCTAATAAGAAAACTAACGGCACCGCTTGGCGGTGCCGTTTTTTTTAGGAAAAAGCAGCGAAAGCTGTTCCTGAATAAGCTGAATGGATCCTGATTATGGCAAAAAGGATGAGGGGCCTGGAAGAACCCTAAAAACGGTCCCTTTCCCACCTGTATGGCGCTTCGGCAGTCCTTTTTTTCATCTTGACAAGGCGGATTCTTTCGTTTATCCTATATTTAGTTGAAAGTTCAACTATTAAGGAGGAACCATGAACCTGACCAATGAACTGCTTCGCCATTTGGGCACCATCAGCCGCGTCATCCATTCCCTGATGGATATGAAGTTCCAATCCTATGGACTCAAACGCGGCCAATTTATCTTTTTGACCCGCATCTGTGAAACGCCTGGCCTCTGTCAGACAGACCTGACTGAGCTCGTCAGCGTAGACAAGGGGACAACGGCCAAGGCGGTAAAAAAGCTTGAGGACGCACATCTCATCAGCCGCCGAAAGATAAAGACGGACAAACGGATGTGGCATCTTTATCCAACGGATATCGGAAAGAAACTTTATGAAAAATTGATTGAAGAGGAAAATCGCCAGATTGCAGTGGGTCTTGCGGGGTTTTCCCAGGAAGAGGTCCGGACCCTGCTGGATCTCATGCAGAAACTGAGGACCAATATCCAGATTGATTGGAAAAATCATGAATAAGGAGGCTGGCAGCATGAAACTGGTAAAAGCAGAAAGAACAGATGCCATTCGCATCATGGAAATCATCAACGAGGCCAAGGCTTTTCTAAGGAGTCAGGGCGTCAATCAATGGCAGACGGGATATCCGGCCATGGCGGATATCAACAAGGATTTATCAGACGGCATCGGCTATGTGCTCAAGGATCAGGGACGGATTGTCGGCTATGCCGGCATCGATGCCCGCGGCGAGGCTGCCTATGACACGCTTCAGGGTCACTGGCTCAATGACGAGCCTTATCTTGTCATCCATCGGATGGCTGTCGACTGCACCATCCGCGGCAAGGGCCTTTCCCAGGAAATGTTCAAGGCCTGTGAAAACTTAGCCAGGCGTGAAGGGATTCAAAACATCCGTGTCGATACGGATGAGGACAACAAAATCATGCGCCACATCCTCGAAAAGATGGGGTTCGTCTATACGGGAACAATTTGGTTTGATAATAGCACAAAGATTGCCTTCCAAAAGGTTCTCTGATCATTTAGAGGAATCTTTTCATCCAAGTTTTCCCCTTTATCCTATCTGACTGCGTCTAAACGGAGGTTTTCTATGCAGGCACCCAGTCACCCCGCTTCGGGGCCCTCTCTATTTTTCTGCGGGTTATCCGCCGTCCTCCTTTATGGCATCAGCGGCGGCATCCGCAGCGATATTGGAATCCTTCTGGAGCCACTCAGGGAAGCTACAGGCCTTTCTTATGGGGGCCTGAGTTTTGCCATTGCGGTCCTGCAGCTTTCCTTTGGTCTTTCGCAGCCTTTTTGGGGGCTCCTTGCAGCTAGGCGTTCCCACCGTTTCGTCCTTCTTAGCGGCGTGGGGCTTTTCCTTCTAGGGTTACTGGGGCTGTCCCTCTTCCGCTCCCTTTAGGGCCTTGTGCTCACCCTTGGTCTATGTCTAGGCTGCGGCGCTGGAGCAATCTCATTTGGTCTGCTTCTTGAAACCGTCATTTTCGCCGTAGGACCTCAAAAAGGGGCCCTCATTTCGGGCTTTATCAATGCTGCAGCCGGCCTGGGCTCAACCTTTTTTTCCCCGCTTCTTTCCAGGCTTTCCCTTGTAGGCGGAATCCCGACGGTCTCTGTTGTGCTCAGTCTGATCATGATTGGAACCCTTCCCTTTCTTTTTTATTTGACGCAGCCCCTAAAAAGAATGGTTCTTCAGGAAAAAGGTCCTGTTCCCGAAGCTTCTTTTGGCCTCCTCCTTCAAGGAGCCCTAAAGCGGCCGGAATTTCGATATCTATTGGGAGCATTTACTACTTGCGGCTTTCATATGGCGCTGATTGAAGCCCATCTTTTCTCACAGCTGCTCTCCTATGGTCTTCAAAGGCCACGCGCCGCCCACGCCTTTGCAGCCTATGGTCTGTCAACAGTCATTGGTGCGCTGATTTCCGGATATTTGTCCGGCCATGTTTCCAAAAACCGTCTTCTGACCATTTACTATGGCTTCCGTGCGGGTTTGACAGCCATATATCTCTTTTTCCTGCCAAAAACTTTCCTGTCGGCCCTTTTCTTTTGCATAGGTCTCGGCATGTCCGGCGGGGCCACAGTTACGCCGACGTCAGGAATCGTCACGGAGCGTTTTCCTCTTGCCCAATCGGCAGCACTTGTGGGACTCCTTTTTTTAGGGCATCAGCTAGGCGCCTTTCTCAGTGCATTTTTGGGCGGCATGACCGTGGCTGCAACAGGAAGCTATCAAGGCATCTGGGGAATCGATATCGTGTTTTGTCTTCTGGCGTCCTATCTAAGTGCCAAGATTTTGCCTCATCAACAAGGGAAATAGATTGGATCCAATTGTAAATCATAAATCAAAAAGGTCCCATATGGGGCCTCTTTTTTATGCACTCCCAAATAGAGCATTTCTCATAGAATAAAATAGAAGTTTTCCCGTCCCCTACGCGCCCAAAATCTTGACAAGCTCTTTCCATGCAGTACAATAAGACAGGATTACAACGTATTTTCTGATTCATAAGGAGGATTTCATTTGTCAAAAGATCGTTTATGGACACCTCAATTCATGACTATGGGGGGAGGGAATTTCTTTTATTTTCTATCCCAATATCTGCTGGTTGCGGCCATGCCGTTATACATCCTGGAAGAACTTCATGGAAACGAAAGGGACGCGGGCCTTGCCATGACGTATTTTCAGCTGGGGACCGTTTTATGCCGTCCGTTTGCAGGAAAGATCATTGATTCCTTGAACAAACACAGGCTGCTCGTGGCGGGATCATGTGCGTTCCTTCTCATCATGACGGCCTTTTTCTTTTTACGAACCTTGCCGGCCGTCTTTGGACTGCGCTTCCTACACGGTGCTATTTTTGGCGTCACATCGACGGCGGCTGCTGCCGTAGCAGCTCTTGTCCTGCCGCTTTCACGCAAAGGGGAAGGCATCGGTTACTTTGCCCTTTCAACCAATCTTGCCATGGTTGTAGGCCCCCTCGTTGGACTTCTTCTCATGCAGTATTGGGGACCATCCGCGGTCTTTTTCTTTTTGATCCTCGGGGCTCTCTTTACGCTGATTGCTATGATCTGCAACGCGCTGCCGTCCTCTGTGACCCGTCCCAGTGCCTCCTTCCGCTCTTTTTCAGTAACAGATCTCATTGAACCCCGCTCCGTCATCCCTTCTTTATTTGGGGGCTTGGTCTTTTTTTCCTATGGCGGTATGCTCACCTTTATCCCGCTTTATGCCAGAAGCCTTGGACTGGCTTCTGTAACAAGTCTCTTTTTTGTTGTCTTTGCCCTCATCATCATCGTCACACGGCCGGTCATTGGACATCTTTTTGATACAAAGGGCCCGGATTATATCGTTTATCCGGGGTTCATCGTCTTTCTTCTGGGATTCATCCTTTTTGCATCCATTTCAAGTCTCACGGGGCTGCTGCTTTCAGGAGCCGTGCTGGGACTTGGTTTTGGGGCCCTCTCACCGGCTTTTCAGACCCTTGCCGTGACCATGGCACCGCCCTCCCGGGCCGGGGTCGCCACAGCCACTTATTTTTGGGCTCTTGACATCAGTGTCGGCCTAGCGGCCTATTTACTGGGACTTGCGGCGGCTGAATGGGGCTATGCCATGATGTATGGTGTCATTTGTCCTGCCGTACTTGTCGGGGCTGCTGTCTTGTATCTTGTCTGGAGACGCAGGGAAAACTGATGAAAGAACCCGAAATAAGCTCATTTTTCCACCTTTATGCATCGCTTTCTACCCTATCATGAATCTATGACAAAGGCCCAACAGCCAATATTGGCTGTTGGGCCTTTGCTCAAAAGAAAGAAAAACCATGACGAAACTTTTCCAAATTGCCTTGCCAAGGCGGGATGGCTTCTGCCGTCTGGAAGCAGAAAATCTTAACTGGCAGACAGGGATTCACGGGCCTGACGCAGACCCGCTTCCCCATAGCAGATAAAGATGGCGTCAAGCTGGGCAATCATCTTATCCTTTTATTCAGGAATCCTCCCATAGATAGGGGTGATGATGGAGGCATTTGTTGCGTCAATCAGCGTCGGATTCTTAAGACGTGTCAGGAATTCCTTCAGTTCCAAAACGCGTTCTTCTTCTGTTGCCTCCTTGAATACACCGCTTCTCACGTCCTTCATGAGCGGCGTATCGGGGAATAGGGTGAGTCCTGCAATAAGGATCCTGTCAGGGTGCAGCTGATTGAGGATGTCAGCACTCTTTTGGGCGTGTCCGAGACCGTAGCCGCGCCCCCCAATCCGCTGAAGAAAATCACTTCATATGGAAGGCCCGCTTCGATGATTTCTTCCGATGTGCAGCCCTTATTGACAAAGGAAAGGACTTCATCGTCCCCGCTCTCGATACCGATCATGATTTCATCAAGTCCATGGGCCTTGATTTTGCAAATCTCTTCGACGCTTTTGTGCTTAAAATCAGAAATGATGGCATACGTGGAAATCCGTGCCTTCGGGTAATAGGTCCGCATGAGATCCCAGACAGCAATCTGCTTTTCCGTGCTGAGAGCAAAGGAATCACCGCCGGACGCCCAGATTTTTCTTGCATCAGGCCATTTCTCCTTTGCTTCTTTGAGATCGGCCTCAATTTGGGATAAAGGCGCCACCATAAAGGGTGTATCGTGATAGAAATTGCAAAACGTACGGGCATTATGCGTTGAGCCTGCTGTGACTTCGATAAAAGGACTGTCCGCATCTATTGGCGGGCGAATGACAGGGCCATGAAAATGCCTAAAAGTGTCTCCTTTTAAATCTATATATCGCTTATTTTCGATATATTAGGGTAAAAAATAAACTGCCTGCGAGGACAGTTTACATGGTCTTGCTCTTTTCCCTCCTTTATAGTTCTGTCTTGATAAACTCGGCTAAGGCTTGGATATTCGCTTCATTTCTTCGGTAATAGGTCCACTTTCCAAAACGGGCAGACTCCAAAAGGCCTGAACGCTGCATCAGATCGAGGTAATGGGAAACAGTCGATTGGGAAATGCCCAGCTTTTCTTGGATGCTTCCAACACAGACAGCGTTCTCGAAGCTGTCCCCTTCGGGGATATGAAGACCCTGAGGAGGAAAATAGGCAGAGGGGTCTTTCAGCCAGGTGAGGATCTGGAGCCGTATGGGATTGGAAAGGGCTTTAAAAAGTTCTACCTGATTCATGGTTTTATGATATCTATAATTTTCGATTTATCAATACATTTTTGACACAAGAATCAGGTCGGGCCTTTGATCCTTTCTCCTTTCTAAAAAAGCAGTTCCCCTAAAGCCATAAGGACTTCGTGGAAACTGCTTTGCTCTTTCTTTAGATGTACTTTCCTGTTTTACTTTCCTTGCATTGGGCCACTTCTCCCGGCGTACCGCACGTAACGATGGTGCCGCCTTCTGCCCCACCGCCGGGACCCATGTCAATGAGATAGTCGGCATTGCGGATGACGTCGAGGTCATGCTCAATAACAACAACGGTCGCTCCTTGCGAAACAAGCTCATCAAAGACGTGAAGGAGTGTCTCCGTATCAAGGGGATGAAGGCCGATGGTCGGTTCATCAAAGACAAAGATTGTATCTTCCTGCCCCTTCCCCATGTCGCTGGCAAGTTTCAGCCGCTGCGCTTCACCGCCGGAAAGGCGGGGCGTTGCTTCTTTCAGCGTCAGATACCCCAGGCCCAAGTCTTTCAGGATGCGCAGTTTTTCCGAGACCTTCTTGAGCCCCTTGGCAGCCTCAAGGGCATCATCGATATCCATAGCCATGAGTTCCGGCAAGGAATATGCCGCGTTGCTTTTCTGCATCTTCTTTTTCACAAGGTCCGCTTCTTTTCGGTACCTCGTTCCATGACACTCCGGACAGGTAATGATCACATCAGGCAGGAACTGGACGTCAAGGTTGATTTCCCCCGTGCCATCGCAGAGCGGGCAGCGCAGGCTCCCCGTATTATAGGAAAAGTCCCCTGCTTTAAGGCCCTGTGCCTTTGCCTCCGGCAGGCGGCCGTAGACTTTGCGCAGTTCATCATGGACATCGGCGTACGTTGCCACCGTAGAGCGGACATTGATTCCTATGGGCGATGCGTCGATGAGTTTAATCCCGTGAATGCCTGACGCGTCAAGACGTGTCACATGGGGCGGAAGTGCCTCCCCTTTCGTTTGGGCAAGGACGGCCGGGATAAGACTTTCAAGAACCATGGTTGTCTTGCCTGAGCCGGAAACACCGGTGACCACCGTAAGACGGCCTTTGGGAAAGGTCACACTGAGGGGTTTTACGGTATGGATTCCACTTGTTTCCATATGGATGGTGCCCTTTTCAAAAAGTGCTTTTTTCCCGCAGGCATCACGGACTAAGTGGTGACCGCCTTTTTGAAGGAAAGGGCCGATCTTTGAAGTGTGACGCTTTGCCGTATCAGCCACAGTCCCCGTTCCGATGACGCGACCTCCTTTGGAGCCGGCGCCGGGCCCCATTTCAATGAGCCAATCACACGTAGACAGGACCTGCGTATCATGGTCTACAAGAACGATGGAGTTTCCGTCGCGGATAAGGTCCTGCATGACACCCATGAGGCCTTTGAGATTCTCCGGATGAAGACCAATGGATGGCTCATCAAGGATATAGAGGACACCCGTCGTTCGGTTCCGTACAGCCCGAGCCAGCTGCATCCGCTGCCTCTCTCCGTTTGATAAGGTCGCAGCTTCCCGGTCCAAGGTCAAATAAGAAAGGCCCAGATCCATAAGACGCTTGGCGTTTTCGAGAAAAGCATCGCAAATGCTTTGGGCCATGGGGCGCATGGTTTCAGGAAGACTTTCGGGAACTCCTTTGACCCACAAGACGAGGTCCTTCAAGGTCATATGCGTCGCGTCGGCAAGGGAGATCCCGCGCACTTTCGGGGCCCGCGCCTTTTCGGAAAGACGGGTGCCATGGCACTCCGGGCAGGTTTCCTGGGTCAGGAAGCGTTCGACTTTCTTCATGCCCTTTTCGTCCTTTACTTTGGCAAGCGCATTTTCGACGGTATAGATGGCATTATAGTACGTGAAGTCAAGTTCACCGGCAACGTTCGTACTTTTAGCCTTGTAAAAGATATGTTTCTTCACGGCAGGACCATGATAGACGATGTCCTTTTCCTTTGCTGTAAGATCCTTAAAAGGAACATCGGTCCGCACGCCCATGGCGCGGGCAACCTCCTTCATCAGGGACCACATCAGGGTCTGCCAAGGAAGGACGGCCCCTTCATCAATGGTTAAGGTCTCGTCAGGGACGAGGGCATCCACATTGACGGTCTTGACCTTTCCCGTCCCCTCACAGCGCGGGCAGGCGCCTTGGCTGTTGAAAGACAGTTCTTCTGCAGAGGGAGCGTAAAAATGGGCTCCGCAGGTCGGGCAGATAAGTTCTTTTTCCGCCGCGACGGCAAGGGACGGTGGGACCTCATGACCGTTTGGGCAGCGGTGCACCGCAAGACGGGAAAAAAGGAGACGCAGACTACTAAGAAGCTCCGTTCCTGTCCCAAAGGTACTGCGCATGCCAGGAACACTGGGACGCTGGTGCATGGCAAGGGCAGCCGGAACGTAAAGGACTTCATCCACGTCCGCCTTGGGGGAAAAGCTCATGCGCCGCCTTGTGTACGTCGACAGGGAATCGAGGTAGCGCCGGGACCCTTCCGCATAGAGGACGCCTAAGGCAAGGGATGATTTGCCCGATCCCGACACACCGGCAATGCCGACAATTTTTCCAAGAGGAATATCGACATCAATATTTTTAAGATTATGGACCCGCGCACCGCGGACCTTGATGGCTTCTTTCATGATTCCATCCCTTTTCTTTCCAGTCTCATTTTCTGCTCTGTTTCCTAAAGGCCAAACGCCCTGTCGTAGACAATGGTCCCTGCAAGCGGAGCCGCATCAGGAATGAGCTTTATGGCCATAAAATATTCTTTAGGAAAAGCTGCTGGCGGCGTAATTCCCCATTTTTCTGCCGCTTCATAACCCAACCGGCCATAAAATGCAGGATCCCCCAAAACGGCTGCATAAGCAAATCCCGCCTTTGCGGCAAGCGTATGACCTTTTTTTACAAGAGCGGTCCCAATCCCGCTTTTTTGAAAACAAGGCTTCACAGCAAGGGGCGCCAAGGCAAGGATGGTTTCTTGGGATACCCTTGCTTTTGTAAAAAGGATAAACCCTGCGGGCTTAGCTTCCCGTTCAGCCATAAGGGCTAAGTCTGGGAGAAAGGCAGGCCCTTGCCGCAGCCGGGCCACAAGCGCGGCTTCCGTCCCATCCGAATAAGAAGCCGTGGCAAAAGCCTGCTTTACTAGGTCCTCAATAGCAGTCCAGTCTTGTTCCTGTACCTTTCGAATCAGATCCATCATCAATCCTCCCTACCTTGTTGGAGTATCTTTCTGCTCCCTGCCTTTTATTTCATTAGGAAGGAAGCCTAGTCGGCTCAAAAAAGGCGTCGAGATCCCTCACGATGGCGCCGTCAATTTTTCCTTTACAGGCTAGTTCCCTCATGATGGCAATGGTCTTTTCATGTGAGAATCCCTCTTTATACGGCCTTTTTTCCGTCAGGGCCTGATAAATATCGAGACAGGCCATGAGGCGGTCTTCAAAGGAAAGTTCCTTGCTGCAAAGGCCCTTTACGTAACCGCTTCCATCCAGTTTCTCATGATGGAAAGAGGCCCAGTCCCGGATATCTTCAAACCCAGGGATTTCATCAAGGACTTCATAGGTCCAGCGGACATGGTTCTTCATGATTTGGAACTCTTCTGCAGTCAACGGCCCTGCTTTTTCAAGGATGGAAGAAGGCACCTGCAATTTTCCATAATCATGGAGGCTCGCCGCCAGAAGAAAACGTTCCTGCTTTTCTTCATTCCATCCATATTTTTGGGCCATGGCAAGGGCCTTCATGGCAATTCCGTGAGAATGGTCCTTCGTAAAGGAGGACTTATTATCGACAATCCGCTCAAAAAACCGGGTGATGGTAAGCATATCTTTTAGGCTGTACTCACAGGCATGGCTTGGTACGACCGATTTGAGGAGCCTATTTAGAGGAATCTCCTGGAGTTTTTGTACAGCCTCATAGGTCAGGTTCTTTTCAAGAAGGACCAAGGCATCATGGGAAAATTCGATATGTTCGAGCCCAAGCAGATCACGGACCATCTCCCTAAATCCGCTTTCCGACAGGGACAATAAATCGTAACGGATATCCATGCGGTCAGCAAGGTAGAGCACTTGGGCTCGCTTGTCAATGGCATCTTCCCTAAGCCCCATGGGGCCTGTTCCATTGGCCCATTCGTGGTGCATCATGACAACCCCTTTGATTTGGGAATAAAAAGGCATATCCTGCAAAAGGTCCTTCCCTTTTTGGGCATGGATACTGGCGTCATCTACAACCCGACCATTGGAAAAAGTGCCGCTGAAGGGTTTCCTATTTCGGGCAGCATCCCGCATTTCCCGAATGGTCTCTACAGACCCGCAGTCATGGAGCAAAGCAGCAAGGACAAAGGCCAGCCGCTCATCAGGGGACCACGGAAGGCTGCGCGTCATCAGGTAGGACAGATAGGCAACTCGCTTACCATGCCCGACCGTGGCGCCGACAAGGTCATGTTCCTCCCGGTCAAGGGCCTCAATCATGGGTAGGAAAAAATAGAGAGGATCAAGTTTCACAATAAGTCCTTTCTGTCAGCTGAGAGGGCATTTTTTTGAAGAAATGACCAAAGAGCCCTGCAGCCAGCCACAATATCACGATAGCTTGCTTCAAAGTCCCGGGTATACCAAGGATCGGCTACATCCCGGGGATGATCCGTATAATCAAGGAGCAGCGATAGTTTATGGTCCCTATCCCCACCACAGATGCGCCGCATGTCATGGAGGTTTTCCGCGTCCATGCCGATGAGATGATCATAGAAAGCATAATCAGCCCGCGTCAACAGGACTGCCCGCTTTCCTACAGGGTCAATGCCATGACGCAGAAGTGTCTCCCGAGCCGGCGGATAGACAGGATTTCCTACACCGCCAGCAATTTCGTCCGTTGTCGTTGCCGCGGAAGCAATGAGGAAATCTGCCTCCTGACCGGCCTTTTTGGCTATATCCCTAAAAACAAACTCCGCAACGGGGCTTCTACAAATATTGCCATGGCACACAAATAGGATTTTTACAGCCATTTTGAAAGTCCTCCTGCTGTTCGAGTCAAAAGTGACACCTCCTGTCTGCTACCGCTAAAAGGTTTAATACGCTGTTCAGCCGACTGTCTTATATGGCCTCCATCACGTCGAGCAGGTGCTGATACGTGTCGACGTCGTGGTAGACGACGTCCTTGTTGGATAGGGTCTTGAACAGTTGCTTTGCGCAGCTGATTTTTGCCTGCTCGATGGGCTTCAGGTTCAGGCTTTCCATCGTGCCCTTGGTCTCCGCGATGAAGAAGATGTGCTTCACGCTTCCCTTGCTGAAGGCGATTGCCCAGTCAGGCGCATAGTTGCCGACGGGCGTCGGTATCTGGAAGCCGCGCGGCAGCTTGGCGTAGACCACGACCTTCTCGTCCAGTTCCAGCTCTCCGGCAAAGGCCTTCTCGCCATCCGAGTCCGGGAACACGTAGTCTTGCACGTTCTTCTTGGCCTCGATTGCGCGGGCGAAGTCCGTGTTCTTCTCGGCCGTGAAGATGGCGCTGTCGTAGGTGCCTTCCGTCTGGTTGTACTGGATCTGCTCCACGATCATCGTGGCCTTCTCCTCGTCGATCAGACGGATGGCTTTGGCGATGAACTCCTCCGGGTTGTTCTGGTACATGGCGAAGGTCTGGGGCTTGATGCCCTTGAGGATTCGGGCGGTTGTCCGGCGCGTGAGCTTGGCTCCTTGGGCCACCTTGCCGACCAGATCGTAGCGAACGGAGCTGCCCTCCGCTCGGTCGAGGTTGTAGGTCACGCTGGTTTCCGCCACGAAGCCGATCCCGGCTTTGACCTTCTCGGTGCTCCAGTCCTGTCCCTGCTCGCCTTGGGTCACGGTGTATTGCAGCTTGGCGACGAACATCTTCTCGTCGATGTGCCGGATTGCCTTGGCGATGAGCTCCTCGCCGTCGAACGAGACGGTGTACGCGTACTTGTGGTTGATGTAACCCCAGAGGGTCTGGAACTCCTTCTTGTAGAAGTTGTCGTTGAGCGCGTTCTCACGGACCTTGGTCTCGTGGCCGTCGCTTACCATGCCGTCGAGCGCGTGCTCATCGAACACGCTTTGGATCAGCGCGTGCACGCCGTCCGCAATCTCCCTGCAGCTATCGGGAAGCGGGGCGAGTGCGTTGTTCGCAAGGTCCGTCCGGTACTGGTCCGAGACGTGGTCATCGTCGTCGATGTAGTCGTTCTTGATGAGGTAGCGGTAGATGTCGTGCGCCTGCCTGTCGCTGACCGTTTTCTCGACACCGTCCAGAACGATGGTCTTTCCAGCGAAGTAATCCTCGGTCGCCTTGGTCGGGCGGTCATAGAGGTCCTCGCGTATGCCGCGCTGAAGGTCGGCAACGAAGTCCTTGTAGCCGTCGCTTGCGATGACGGTCAGTTGGTTGACCTGCTGCACCGCGTCTCCCAGCATGGCCGTATCCATCCGGTCGCCATTCTGGTTCACGCAGAGCCTGAGTCCCCGTCCGACCTCCTGCCGCTTCTGCGTCGGCGAGTTGCCGCCGTGCTTGAGCGTGCAGATCTGGAAGACGTTCGGGTTGTCCCATCCTTCCCTCAGGGCCGAGTGCGAGAAGATGAAGCGCACGGGATTGTCGAAGGAGAGCAGCCGCTCCTTGTCCTTCAATATCAGGTCGTAGGCGGACGTGTCGTCGCTCTCGTCGCTGCCGCGCTTGAGCTTGCTGTCGACCTTGCGGCCCTTCTTGTCGATGCTGAAGTAGCCCGCATGCGTGCTGTGCACGTCGATGGACCTGAGGTAGCGCTCGTAGGGCGTGTCGAACAGCGTCAGGTACTCGTTCAGGATGTCCGTGTACTCCTGCTCAAAGATGTCGCCGTACTCGGAGTTCGTCTCGTTGCCGTCCTCGTCGTACTTGCGGTACTTCGCCACCTCGTCGATGAAGAACAGGGACAGGCACTTGACGCCCCGGTCGAAGAGCGCCTTCTCCTTCTCGAAGTGCGAGCGGATTGTCTCACGGATCTCAACGCGTCGCATGTCCGCCTCCGACACGTCGCCGGTGACCTCGCCCGCGTGAATCGTCACGCCGTTGGTGAAGCTCACCTCGCCCCGGATCGGGTCGATTGCGCTGACGTGGTAGCCGCGATACTGCTCCATGCCCTTTGACAGCGCGTACAGGTCGTCGTCCACGCCTACCTGCCGGGTCTCCCGGTTGATGGACTTCTGGTAGGCGATCTCGAACTCCAGCCGTGCCATCGGCGGCTTTCTCGGCGAGATCACGATTCTCTCCAGATACAGGTAGCTGTCCGTGCCGCGCAGGTTCTTGATGTCAAAGCCCTTGACCTCGATTCGCTTGACCAGTCGCTTGTTGTAGGCGTCCAGCGCGTCCAGCACGTACACGAGGTCGTGATGCTCCTTGTGCGTGGCCGAATAGTTCAGGCAGAACAGCGGGTTGAACGCCTCAAGCGCCTTCTGGGTCGCCTTGCCGCCCATCTTCTGCGGCTCGTCCATGATCACGATGGGACGGTTGGCAGCGATCACGTCTATTGGGCGGCGGCTTCCGAACGAGTCGCGCCGGGAGAAGATGATCCTCGCCGCGTCGTTGCCCTTACGCCCCTCCACGTTCTTGTCCTTGTTGAAGGACGTGTTGAACGCCTGCGTGTTGATGATCATGACCTGAACGTCGGCACTCTGGCTGAAGGAATCGATGTCGGAGAGGCGCTTGGAGTCGTAGATGAAGACGCGCGCCTTCTTGCCGTACTGCTCCATGAAATGGTCCGACATGGTGTCAAAGCTCTTGCGCACGCCCTCGCGGATGGCGATGGACGGCACCACGACGATGAACTTGCTCCAGCCGTAGCGCTTGTTCAGCTCGAACATCGTCTTGATGTAGACGTAGGTCTTGCCCGTGCCCGTCTCCATCTCCACGTCGAGCGAACACGCGCCAAGATTGGTCTGTGTCAGAGCGTCGGACACGTGAATGTTGTTCCTCATCTGAATCCGCCGGACGTTCGCGAGGATCTGCGCTTCGCCTATCTGCACCCTGGCGTTGGCGAAGCCCATGGTCAGCTCCTCGTCGGACTTCGACCAGTTCATGATGTCGCGGTGGACCTCCACGTCCCTGCGGTAGGTGAACCGGTCGTTGTACGGCTGCCCCGCGAACACGTCCGCCACGCTCTCCACGGCATCCGTCTGGAAGGGCTGTATGGAAAATTTAAATCTCATCCGTCGGCCCTCCTTCCTTGTCCGCGTGCTGCAGATAGAACAGCTCCTTTTGCGTCTCGATCTCCGTGCGCAGTTCCTCCTCCGTCGGCAGGTACAGCTTGTACTTCGACGCGAAGAGCTGATCGCTCTCGTTCATGATCGAGTAGCGAGCGATGTCGGAATCCGTGTCCGCGCACAGGATGATGCCGATGGTCGGATGGTCGTCCGGCTGCTTTTTCCGCTCGTCGTACATGCGGATGTACATGTCCATCTGGCCGACGTCCTGATGCGTGATCTTTTTCGTCTTCAGGTCAATCAGGACGAAGCACTTCAGGATGTAGTTGTAGAACACCAAGTCGATGAAGTAGTCTTCTTTCTCGGTGTGGATGCGCTGCTGTCTGGCGACGAATGCGTACCCCTTGCCGAGCTCCATGAGGAACTTCTGCAGGTTGTTGATAATGCTCTGCTCGAGGTCCGACTCCAGATACGACGTGTCCTCCTGCATGCCAAGAAACTCGGCGATGACCGGGCTCTTGATGAACTCGAGCTTTTTCTGGTACTCCGCCGTCAGCTCCTGCATCTCACGTTTGACGGCATCCTGACTCTGCGTCTTCAGCATCCGGTAGTAGTACTGCGACGAGATGTTGCGCTGCAGGGTACGGGTGCTCCAGTTCTCAGTTGCCGCCTCCTGCGCGTACCACTGCCGCGCCTTCTCGTCGTTCACCTGGAGAAGCGTCCGATAATGCGTCCACGACAAAAGCGGCGCGGAAGATTTTCCACGCAGTGAGTGGAAAATCTCCGGGAAGGCACGATAGAACGAAAAATAATAGTACAGATTCGTCATCGTGAACCCTCTGCCGTACTTCGCGGTCAGCGCACGCGCCAGCTTCTTCATGACCTCGGACCCATATTCCGTGCGCCCATCCCCGTTAGCGATCTCCTCGGAGATGCGCTTACCGAGAAGCCAGTTCCGCTCCACAAGAAGCAGATTGACAGCCTGATAAGCATTCCCTTGAGCCGTCTCTATGATTCGTTCCGAATCCGCCACCAGATTGTCCGATCTATGATAGGCGATCCGCATGAGTTCTTCCGCCATCACAGCACCTTCCTTTGCGTCTGGGGACTATACGTCTCGAAAATCTGCTCGAAGTTGGCCATTACACTGTCATTTGCCATGCCGCTGTCGCGGAAGACGGCGTAGAAGGGATGGCGCTTGGCGATGGCCTTGACCGTCTCATCCGTAACGTCCTTATCGAAGCAGGCGATGAGATATCCGTCGGCGACCGAGAACACCTTCCGGCCGTCGAGCATCTCCTCATCAACCGATGAGGACAGCGTGATACCAAGATCCAGCATCACCTGAAAGAGCAGATCCTCCGGCGTGCGGTCCGGCTTGATGTTGTCCGCAAATAGGTCCAGCTGCGCCTGCTTCACGTCGGCGGGACGATAGTAGACATCCTCCATGTTCGAGCTGTCCACTTTGAAGACACGAAAACCAATGTCCAATTTCGTCGTTGTCAGAGGAGACTCTTCCTTAATCTTCTTACCCGCACGACGAATGCGCTCTTCGCCAATTTCGCAGATGGTACGGTAGCCAGCCTTGTAGACCTCGCTCTTTTCATCACAAACTTCTGGAAGCTGAACGAGTATGAACTTGCGGTTGCTACCATCCTCAGAGTTCATTTGCATTACAGCATGGGCAGTCGTAGCTGAACCGGAAAAGAAATCTAGAACGATATCATTTTCTCCGAGATTCGCGAGTGTCAGTAATCTTCTTAATAAACGCACCGGTTTGGGACCGCTGAAATAGCCGCCTTCCAAAAGTTCGGCTACTTCTTTCGCGCCCTCCTGGTTATGCCCGACATCTTTAAAAAACATGATCGAGGTGGGTGCCATGCCATCAAATTTGAGTTCAGACAAAAACCTTTTTAGTCTCGGTACTCCGTTACCATCTGCGCCAAACCAGATTCTATTATCTCGGAGTCTCTCCAAAAATGCATTTTTGGAGAGACTCCAGCAGCGCCCTGCTGGAGGCTCAACTACACGCCCCGAAGGGGTCGTGATAGGGTAGTCTCCAGAAGGACTGTACGTTTTCACCGATAAGTCACCCGATTGCCAGACCCCGCGCGGATCATTATCTGGATTGGAATATCTTTCGTTTGCCTCTTCTGTTCTCGGTAGTCTTCCTATTTTAAAATTGTCTATCTTCTTTGCAAACATCAAAACATAGTCATGACTGTTTGAGACATATTTCGCATCATTTTTAGGAGCAAATGCTCTTTCCCAAACTAATTGAGCAATAAAGTTCTCTGCGCCGAATATCTCGCTGCATATTTTTTTGAGGTTTTCCTGTTCATAATCATCAATTGAGATGAAGATCACACCGTCGTCACTCAACAGATCCTTTGCAATCCGAAGCCTCGGATACAGCATGTTGAGCCAGTCCGTGTGGAACCTGCCGTTTGACTCGTTGTTGGTTCGCATGTCGAACAGCAGGTTGCCATCATCATCCCGCTGCCCGCTGCGCTCGGCGAACTCCTCGCCGCTGATGGAGCTGTCGTCGTCGTACACAAACGCATCCGACCCCGTGTTGTACGGTGGATCGATGTATATCATTTTGACCTTACCGAGGTAGGTCTCCTGCAGGAGCTTGAGGGCGTCCAGGTTGTCGCCCTCGATGTAGATGTTCTCAGTGTCGATGCTGCCGGGCGTGCCGTCGCGTCCCACGGATTTCTCCCGGTCGAGGCGCAGCGTCTTTGCAATCGGCTGGTTGGCCAGCACGACGGACTTTCGCTTGTCCGGCCACGTGAACTGGTAGCGTTCCTGCGTGCCTTCAACGACAGTGGCGGCGATCTCTGACCTAAGCACATCCGCGTCGATCGCACGGACGGTCTCGCCGTTCTCGTCCTTCGTTTCCGTCACCGCGTTCGGGAAGAGCGCAGCTAGCTTCTCGTAGTTTTCCTTCGCCAAGTCAGGCGTGTGCATGTTCATCTTCTCCATGAGTCAACTCCTCCAGTTCCTTCTGATATTCTCGCAGGCGCGTGTAGGTCTCAAACTGCTTCTTGGGCTGCTGCTGTCGCCATGTTGCCGCCTCCGTCCTGCTGATCAGCATCTTTAGCTTCTCGATCCTGTCCTGCCTGTCCAGCCGCTCATCGATGGACAGATTTTCGTTCTGCCCTGAGGCGTCCTCCTCCAGCAGCGCGATCTGCTCGACCATGGAGTTCCAGATCTCGTCCAAGGTGAAGCCGTGCAGGCTCAGATGGACATCCGACGCCTCCATCCATGGCGTGCGGTAGAGCTTGCCGTAATAGAGCGCCAGCTGCCGCCTGCTCTCAAAGCACAGCAAGAAGACGAGCCGGTGCTTGTTCTGCCGGGCGATCGCCTCGGTGACCTTGCCGTCGAACTCCTGCTTCTTCAGCCTGACGGACAGCAGGAGGATCTCCTTGGTCTCGGCGCTTGCCGTCAGGTTCAGCGTCTGTTTGGTGAAGCTGTTCTCCACCATGATCCGGTCCACGTCGGATACGAATTTTTCCTTGAGTGCGTTTGTCAGCGCGAGGTGACGGTAGAACGCCTCCTTGGGCAGGCGTTTCCTCACCGTCGTCGCGGTTGGAAAGTTCATCATGTCAGAGCACCACCATGAAGCAAATCAGTTCGAAGTCGTCGAGTCCCGAGAATCCACTGGAGAGGAAGGTGGTCTGTCCGCAGCCGAAGAAGCTGTCGATGTCACCTTCGTCCTTGGCGTCGATGACGGACATGATCGCATCCTCCAGCAGCTTCGATATGCGGCCCATGTTCCGGCCGTCGTCCGTCGCCTTGTTGAACCTTCCGCAGAGCGCCTTGTCCGGCACGGATTTTCCCCGTGCGAGATGGCGCATCATGTCCAGCGTGTCCTTCGGCTGTAGGTGGTTGGTGACCACCTCGCCGTCCATGCCGACGTAGACCATGTAGAAGGGGTGAAGACTGTTCTGGTTCTGGATGTTGACCTGCTTGTTGACGTTCTTCAGGACGAAGATCACGCCGGGCTTGTCGCCCTTCACGACCGTGTGGATGCCGAACGGCATGTGGTCGATGTCCCCGTGCTCCTTCCTGTAGGCGATTAGATCCATGCGGAACTCGTTCAGTCCCAGGTCCATGATGGACACGCCGTTCGTCATATCCTCCAGGTCGACGACCTCCTCCTGCAGCTTTTTCAGCTGGCTGCGGCGGTATTCGAGGTCTCCCTTCTCCTCTTGGTCGATTGGGTTGTCGTCGCCCGTCGAGGTCATGACGGAGATACGCATCCTTTCCTCGACGCGTGACTTGAGCTGGATATATTCGTCCAAGTCGAGGTCGGGCCAGAAGTTGACGAGCTGGATCGCCTCGTTGCGGCTGCCGATGCGGTCGATTCGTCCGAAGCGCTGGATGATGCGCACGGGGTTCCAGTGGATGTCGTAGTTGATGCAGTAGTCGCAGTCCTGCAGGTTCTGCCCCTCGGAGATGCAGTCCGTCGCGATCAGGATGTCGATGTCCTCCGTGTCCTTGGGGTACAGCACGTCCCTGTCCTTGGACTTCGGGGAGAAGCAGGTCAGGACGTGGTTCATCTCGGCCTTGAACCCCGGAATCGTCGTCTTGCCGTCGACCGCCCCCGTGATGAGGGCCGTGTTGAGTCCCAGCTGCGTTTTCGCCATGCCGCTCACGTGCTCGTACAGGTATTCCGCCGTGTCCGAAAAGGCGGTGAAGATCAGGACCTTCTTGTTGCCGGGGTTGATCGGCTTTTCGACCTTCTCGCGGATTACGCGGAGCAGCTCGCTCAGCTTGTAGTCGTACTGCGGGGTGATGTCCTCCACCATGCCGATCAGCAGGGACAGAGTGCCGATGTCCTCGTCGATGTCCCGCTTCCATGAGAGGTAGTCCATGTCCCGAAGGTCGATGCGCACCTTCTTGCCGACGCCGAAGAAGTCCGTGTTCTGGTCGTCGTCGTCAAAGTCCGCCGCCTCGCCGGACAGGTCCGTCATCTCGTCAAGGTTGCCCGAGCCGCCATTCCGGAACGCCTCGATGGTCTGCGAGGTGTCATACAGGTAGTCGCAGATCCTCTTTACCGTCAGCAGGAAGGAGTGGACGGAACTTTCCATGCGCTTGAGGAGGTTGATGCTCATGAGGCGCTGGATGCCGATCTCACGGCCCATGCGGAACTTCTCCGTCTCCTTCTCGTCGAGATACTTGTGCAGCTTGCTCGGCTGGATGTAGACGGTCGGCGTGTAGATGGTCAGGTGCAGCGCGGTCAGGAGCTCGATCACCTCCTTGTAGTTGATCGCGGCCTTGCGATTGGTCAGCTTGGGCCGCAGGGATACGGGCTTCAGCCGCTTCGGGAAGGACCCGATGTCCGTCACGTCGTAATAGGTTTGGATGTGCTTCCGGGACCGGGCGATGGTCACGCTGTCGAGGACTTCAAAGAAGTCGTAGTCCAGGCTCGCAAGCAGATGATCCGTCGTGCGCTGCGCCTCGGGCAGCTTGCACCATGTGTTATAGACGGCCTGCGCCTGCCTGAAGATCGTGTCGATGTCCGATTTCGTCTTCAGCTTCCCGTTGATTTCCTCCGGGTCGCCGCCGTAGGCGAGCGCCAGCTGGTTGCGCAGGTCGTAGAAACGGTTGTTGACAGGGGTAGCCGACAGCATCAGGACCTTTGTTTTCACGCCGGGTTTGATGACGCGGTTCATCAGCCGCATGTAGCGGTTTTCCTTCTCGCCGCCTTGGCTGTCCGTTCCGTTTCCGTTGCGGAAGTTGTGGCTCTCGTCGATGACGACAAGATCGTAGTTGCCCCAGTTGATCCTGTCGATGGGCAGGCCGACGGCCGTGTTGCCGCTGTTGCGGGACAGGTCGGTGTGATAGAGGACGTCGTAGCGGAACCGGTCTTTTGCGAGCGGGTTGTTGATCAGGTTGCCCCGGTAGGTCATCCAGTTCTCGGAGAGCTTCTTCGGGCACAGGACGAGCACGTTCTTGTTCCTGCCCTCGTAGTATTTGATGACTGCAAGCGCGGTGAAGGTCTTGCCGAGTCCGACGCTGTCGGCAAGGATGCAGCCGTTATATTGTTCGAGCTTGTTGATGATGCCAAGCGCCGCGTCCTTCTGGAAGTTGAAGAGCTTGTTCCAGATGACGCTGTCCTTAAAGCCGGTCGCCTCGTTGGGGAGGACGTCCTCGGAGATGTCCTCCAGAAACTCGCTGAAGATGTTGTAGAGCGTCATGTAGTAGATGATCTCCGGGGGGTTCTCCTGATAGACCGTGGAGATCATGTCTATGACCTCGCCGGTGACGTCCTTGAGCTTTTCCTTGTCGTTCCACACCTGATTGAAGGTCTGCAGGAACTGGGTGCTTTCTGGGGATTCGACGCGCACGACGATGTTCGTCATGTTGTTGCCCCGCTCGCAGCCGAGGTCGACCGTGGTGAAGCTGTTCATGGGACTGTAGGCGTAGGTCTCGTCGCCGTCGGAGACGAGCATGAAGTTGTTCATGGAGTCCCGGGTGGTGTTCGACCTGAACTTCGCCTTGCGGCGCATCCATTGGGCGCATTCCCTCGCGACGGCCTTCTGTTTGAGCTCGTTGCGCAGGCGCACCTCGAACTCCGTGCCGTACAGGCTCTTCTCGCGCTGAAGCCGAGGAATGTAGAACTCGCGGCGTTCCTTCGGCGTCTTCTCCGCGACGAAGGTCGGAGACGTGAAGAGGAAGCGCAGCTCCTCGCAGGACTCCAGCTGCTCCTTGAGCTCCTGAAAGGCGTAGATGGAAAAGCATGCGGCGGCGATGGACACTTTGCTGCCGGAGCGGATCGTCTTTTGCAGGTCGTCTTTGACGACGTTTGTGGTGTTGTTGAATATTTCCATGCGTGCGTTCCTCGTAAGAAGACTTTTTGTGGCGGAGGTTCGTCATCCGCTGAAGCGGGCTTATTCCTCCGTTGTCTTGTCCTTTCGTTCCATGATGTCCTCGGGGCCGCAGTCGAGTGCCTCGCAGATTCTCAGCAGGACGTCGGTCGTGACGTTTTCGCAGCGTCCCATCTTCGCGATGGATGCGGCGCTGACGTCACTCATTTCCTGTAGGTCCTTTTTCTTGATGTTGCGATCGATCAGCAGCTTCCAGAGCCGGTTGTAGGAGAACTCGGAATGTAGTTCCTTCTTAGCTTGTTTCGTCTGCGTCATTCTTTTCCTCCTTGTTCCATGCCCAGCCGAACAGCTCGTTGCCAGCGGGCGAAAGTCTCAATACGGCGTTTTTCTCTAGTATCCGCTGCGCTCCGGCATCATAGGATGCGAGCGTATCGTAGACCAGGAACACCTGCTTGCCGTGTTCCTTCTGCTTCTCGTAGACGCGGACGATCTCGGAGAAGACGGGTTTGTCTATGTTTTTGAGAAGGATGGAGTCGTGGACGACGAACGGGATCGGGGCGGCCAGCATGTTGGCGAGATCGAAGTTGATGAGGCCACGGTACTGTGCGCCGGTTCCTCCGTCGTTCGGGGTGTTGAAGGTGTACTTGTTCAGCTTCTCGAGCCTCAGGATGGGTGGCAGATGCGTGGCGTCCCTCAGTATGTCGAGGCTTATCTCCCGCATGTTCTGGTTGATCGCGCTCTCGATGGTGAGCAGCTGCTCTTGGGTGACCGTATCCCTCGTTTTCGCGTAGTCCGCCGCCATGGCCTTCAGCCGTTCGAGCTCGTCGTAGTTATGGTTCGCTTCGCGGAAGTTGTTGAGTTCCGTGGAGAGTTGGGCGAACTCTTTCAGGATTGCCTGCGAGACGTTCGGGACGTTCTTGATCTCGGTGATCTGGTTCTTGATCCGGGCGATCTCGTCGCCCAGCAGCATGTAGGTGGTGGCGAGGTCGCCTTCCGTTTCCTTGAATTCGGAATCCAGTATCCTTGACAGCTTGTGGTGGAAGCCTTCGATCTCCTCGAGGGTGCGGAATTCCTCGTTGGGGAAGAATCGTTCAAGGTCGCTGAACGTCCTTTTGAAGCTGCGTTTCTGTCCCGTCATGTCCCTGCGAACGTCGTTCAGCTGGGTCTGCACGGCCGCTCTCTGCCGTCTGAGGCCGATCAGCTGCTCCCTGAGTTCGGAGCGTCCCGTCAACGACCTCCTGCCTCATCGACGCCTGCATGAGGTTGTCCGGCACAGGGTCTTTCTGGTTGACAAGGCGGCTGATTTTCTTTGAGTCCAGGCTATTCGTCCGATACCCGTTTTGAGCTACCTAGTCCTGATCATTGATGGCGCTGAGCAGGAACCGCGCGGCCGCTTCCTGCTTGTTGTCCTTGAATCCCGGCTGCATGGCCCGGATGTAGGACAAGATGTTCAGTTCGCTCATCGGTCCGCTCCTCCTTTGATGCTCCCGGAAAAACACTGGCAAACCAGTGGCAAAACGAAGGCAAAGACTTTCAAGCTCTCGCTTTTTAAGCTGAATACAGAAAGCGAGGGCAGTCAAGTGCATCCATAGTCAAGTATCAGTCTAACACATTATCGGGAATATTACTACGCATATTAACTGATAATTGCTTTATCGCTTAATTTTCTCTCAGCTTTCGAAGTCCCGAACATGACCTGAAACCGTTCTCCCGAATCCGGCTCGCCTTCTTCGCGGCCGCGAGGTGCGTTCGTAACCGGATGACGGACTAGCAAAGTTAACAGCGTGCCAGCTAGACGAACGGCTGGTCACCGACATGAGGCGGAGCCATCCGCATTGAGGTGACCGACTATGACCAATTTCACCGGCAGTCATTTGAGCGGTCTCCGCCTCGGCCTTAGCGCCGAAAGGAGCTGAGGCTCGAGGACGTGCGCGCGGTGCTTGCCGACAAGGCGCGCATCGGTCACACGGACCAGATCCGCGAGTTGCTCCGGAAGTATGGCGCGGACAGGCTTTCAGCAGTCGATCCGAAGCATTATGAGGCGCTGCTCAGGGATGTGGAGGGACTCGACGATGGCCGCTAGTTCCCATGCGATTCTCTCCGCGTCGAGCGCGGACCGTACGTGCTCGAACATGTGGGGGCTGCCAAACAGTCCTGCCCTGATCCGGCCGTGATGGTCGAGCAGCGCGTGGACTTCTCCCGCTGGGTGCGGCAGGGCTTCGGCACGGCCGATGCGCTCATCATCGCGGACGGGACGCTGCACATCATCGACTTGAAGTATGGATCCGGGATCGAGGTGTCCGCCGAAGACAACCCGCAGCTCAAATGCTACGGCTTAGGTGCCCTGGACCAGTTCGGCGATCTCTACGACATCGACGAGGTCAGGCTCACCATCTACCAGCCGCGTCGTCAGAACGTGAGCGAGTGGCGGCTGCCTGCGTCGGACCTGCTCGCTTGGGCGGACACACTGCTGAAGCCTGCGGCGGACCTCACGTGGGACGGCAAGGGCGACTTCGCCTGCCGCCCGTGTTCTCGAATCGAGGTGAGATCGGTAGGCAAATTTCATATTTCCAAACTTCTGGAAAATCAACAAACTACTTTTGCCTTTCAGATAGCCTACAAAAGACGAAACGCTAATTTTGGGCGGGATACTTACCAACAGATGTAGATGATCAGGGCAAATTTCACCTTCAAAAATTTCTACGCCCTTCCATTCACAAAGCTGTCGCTAGATGTCTCTTATTGCTAACCTTTTTTCCTCATAGAAAACTTTTCCACGATACTTTGGTGCAAACACAATATGATACTTACAATTCCACTTTGTGTGTGTTAAACTATGAACGACATGACTCTGCCCACTTGGCATGGCAGTGCACCTCCTAATCTTTTACTTTGCTTGACTGACAGGTCGACTGCATTGTACTTCATTAGGAGGTTTTTTATAGCTATAAGCTTTCCGGAACCACGCCACTATGGCGTGGTTTTCAAAAAATACAAAAAGACCTTGCTGGGACTATTACCCATCAAGGTCCACGGAACGATATGGCTTCCACTTCATCAGGATATACCGCGCACCCGTTTCACACTTTTCCAACGACCGTCTGTTACCACCGGCATGAATCCCATGAAATGATGCTGCAGCGGGCATCTTCCAGTATGGTTCAAGATGCCCCATATCAGGCAAGAATCATATCGATAAGCGTGCGGATTTTGTAATAGATAAGGGTTGATTCAGGACCTGTTCCCCCAATAAGGCCTAATTTCTTCATGTTCTGATTCCTTTTCATTGATATTTGTTAGACGCATCAATCATTCATGGAGTAAAAGTAAGCAAAAGGGCCCATGGGATGCCTGCTTTTTAGATGATAGCCAGTCCAAGGCAATCATAGGGCCCCTTTTTTCTCAATGAAGGGACAGATCCAGTTCCTTGATCCATTTTTTAAGGTCTTCTTCACTTACCGTCTTTTCAAATCGTCTGCCTTTCTTCCATTTGGCACCAGGAATCAGGGAGGCAAGGTTTTCCTCACTTTTTTCGATACCACTGGAACCGCTTGTGCAGAAGGGAATGATGGTCTTTCCTGTAAAGTCGAGACTTTCACTGAAAGTATCGATGCTGCGCGGCTCAATCCCCCACCAAATTGGATACCCTAGGAAAATGACTTTCACATCTTGGAAATGCTCAGGCGTTCCCCGCAGTTTAGGTCTGGCGGAGGCATCGTTTTGTTCCCGATTGGCCCGACTGTCCTTGACATTGTAGTCAAGGTCATCTTTGCTGTAGGGAATTTCCGGCGTAATTTCGTAAAGGGTGCCGCCCGTTAGGGCCGCAATTTTTTGGGCCACGGTCCGCGTATTTCCCGTCTGGGAAAAATAGGCAACAAGAACGTCCGGACGCCCTTTGGGTGAAGCTGCCTGCTCTGCGCCTGCCTTCTTGGAGGCCGCCTTTTCTTCGCCGCCGGCTGAAGCACAGCCGCCCATGTAGGCCAGAATAAAGCCCATTAAGAGGATGCCTGCTAGTTTCATGATTCGGTTCATGATGATCCGTCCTTTCTTATACAGAAGCTGCCAGAAGCTTTTTCAGTGTGCCCTCACCGACACGGCCATTAAGGATCCGTCCTTCCATAAGGTCTGCATGCGGCCCTGCGGCAGGCTTCAACTTTTCCAACGTCTTTCCAAAACCACTGCCGCCGCTTGTGGCAAATAGGATGATTTTCTTATCGCTGAAATCGTACGCCTTGAGGAAACTCGTGATGATTTTTGGAGCTTCATACCACCAAATCGGGAAACCCAAAAAAATGACATCATAGGACGCGGGCGCAGCATTGTGGTCCAAAAGTTCCGGTAAAGGCGCCCCGGCCTTTTTTTCCAAAGATGACCGTGAACGAGGATCCATCCAGTCAAGGTCCTTGGCCGTGTAGGGCACTTTGGGGCGGATTTCGTAAAGATCCGCGTCAGCAGCCTCAGCAAGGGCTTTGGCAGCCTTTCGTGTCGTTCCAGTTGCACTGAAATAGGCAACGAGGATTTTTTTCATGGAAAGCACCTTCCTTCTCACAAAACCCTAACAGTTTCTACAAGAGGTTTTCTTGATGTATGATTCAAAAGAGGTCCGCCGCCTTCCCCTCTATAGCCTAAATCAAGAAGGAGCACAAGGTCTTCGTTTTCCGGAAGGGTCAAGGCCTTTTTGAGTTTTTCTGGATCAAAGAAATTGACCCAGCAGCTGTCGACTCCCACATTTTTTGCCGCAAGCATCATATGGACGCCCACAATCGAGGCATCTTCGGCCCCGGAATCGCGGGTATCTCCCGGATAATGGAAGACACTGTTCCGATCATAGGCTACGGCAAGGACAACAGGAGCCCCATAACGGCAAGGCGTTATGCTGTCAAGGGCCGCAAGGGCCTTGGGGGAAGTAAGGACGTAAACGCGCTGAGCCTGGGCATTTTTTGCCGTTGGGGCTAGGCGCCCCGCCTCAAGGATGGCTGTAAGGACACTCTCATCGATGGGACGGCCATCAAACTTTTTGCAGGAATATCGCTCTTTTATGAGATTCAAGAATTCCATGGCTATCGCACTCCTTTGGAATCAATCCTGACGCACTGTTAGCAAATACAGTATGTCACGCTTTTTAGGCAGGGTCAAGATGCCGCGCCATACCTTTTGAGCTC
Organism: Acidaminococcus intestini DSM 21505; assembly: GCF_000425045.1. Lineage (GTDB taxonomy): Bacteria > Bacillota > Negativicutes > Acidaminococcales > Acidaminococcaceae > Acidaminococcus > Acidaminococcus intestini. The sequence continues at coordinate 48,657 of NZ_AULA01000007.1, forward strand.
AGTCTTTCATGCTCAAAACGCAAAAAAAATCACCCTGCCAAAGAGGCAGGGTGATTTCTTGATCAAAAGCTCCAGCGCAGTCCCACATCCCAGCTCCAGTTCTCATCGTAGCTGGAACCATCGCCCCGTTCAAGGTCGAAATAGGCCTGCAGACCGTCATTGATCTTATAGGCGCCGCCCAATCCATAGGAGAACCAGGTATCGCCATAATCTTCATGGACGCGCAGCCGGTCCGTATCCACGGACATGACCGTCACATGGTTGCCGCCAAAGTCATGGTACCAGTTGGCTTTTGCATAGACCGCAAAACGCGGACTTTCATACCCAGCCCGGGCTCCAATCCGTCCCAGGGCGGTGTTCAGGCTTTCGCCTTCCACGTGCACCCCGTTCGAATCGGTGAAGGCATCATTCCGGAAGTGTCCCAGGACAACCTGGGCCTGCGGCTCCACAAACCAGCCCTTTTCGTCCTTTTTCTTGTAGCCATATTCGGCCCCGAAGGAAAAGCCCGTACTGTTCGACTGACCGTCAATGAATCGGCCAAGACCGGTATAACCAAATTCATTTTCATACCGTGACCCTTTGAGGCTGAGGTCAAGGTACTGCCCGTTTTTCCAGACTTGCGTATCGTAAAGGCCTAGGGTATAGCCCTTGAGGTCCCCTTTCCCCGACACGTAGGTTGCATCGCCATCAAGGTAGGCAAAGCCCACACCGATGACGTGCTCCTTCGTGTCCGTCTTCTTATGGAGCCAGTCGTAGCCCACTTCGTACTCATTATACTTGGAGTCAACAAGAAAATCGCTCTCGCGGCTGAATTTCTTGCCCTTGCCCCGAGCCCAGATCCCGTTATCCGTATTGTCCGTAAGGGACCCATCCGCTTCGCCCATGCGGCGGAAGAGCGTATCCATGTCGCTTCTCCAAAGAAGGTAGTTGCCTCCCGTAATGCCGCCAAGGTTCCGGACCACCGTCGTGTGGTGCCCTTCGTCATTTGTCGGAGCCTTCGTAAAGCCTTTGAGGTACCAATCGGTGCTGTAGCCATCGGTTACGTTATCTGTCTTACTGTCCAGCTTCAGGTCGTAGTAGTGGAGAGCCGCTTCCGTCTCTGCGTCGCTCACAAAGGCGCCTTCTTCATCCCCTACGCTGGCCAATACGGTGCCCAGAGCCCCTTCCCAGGTATTGGACGTGCTGCGAAGATGCAGGGCCGTCGTTCCCGTATGGCTTCCCGTGACATAGAGATGGTCGTTGCCCGTATTGGTCGACCCATCAGCGTCAAGATAGAGCGTTGCGCCGTCACCAGCAAAGGAACCTGCCGTCAGCGTCTCACCCAGCGTGCCGTCCATGAGGCTAATAGCCCCCCCTCCGCGTTCAGGGTACTGACGGTAGAAGAATCTGTCAGGTTCCACGTAGCACCGCTGCTAAGGGTAAGTGTCATCGTATCGGCATCGTCTGTCGTCTTACCTGTAAAGGTATGGCTGACAGTTGCCGCAAGAGTACCGCTATCGGAAGTCGTAAGGTCACCCGTAAGGGAGCCTGTAGTTAAGGTCAAATTGCCGCTTTCCGCAGCCGAAGCATCTCCCACGGCAGCACCTGAAACCGTTGCCGTAAGGGTGCTGCCGGAACCTGTGGAAGTCAGGTTGCCCTCAGCAGCTCCTGCCCTAAGGCTTAGCGTACCAGCATCACTAGCCACAGCATCTCCCGTATAAGTTCCGGAGAGCGTCGCCGTAACAACGCCTTTATCCGTGGCCGTAAGGTCACCTGTAAGGGTCTTTGTCACCCCGGCGCTGCCAATCGTAAGTGCAGCCCCATTTCCCGTAGCAACAGCGCCGTTCTGCAAGGTAATCGCCGAGCCATCAAGGGATACTTCTGTATCGGTCCCATCCACTAATGAAACAGAAGCAACCGTACCAGCAAGGGTAAGGGACTCGGTCCTGCTGCTTCCTAGGGCAATGGCACTTCCATAGAGTGCTGAAATTGGATACGGAGACACTTCTAGAATAGGCGTATCTCTCGTCAACAAAATTGTTGTTCCATCTACTACGAGGGAAGATCCTATCCCATATGTGCTCACAATTCCACTGAACGTCACCGTATCTCCCGTGACAGTCGTCAAGTTGCTTTTTTGGTGGTTTCGTGTTGTCTGCATAAGCAGCGCAGTATTTATGACGACTGATTCGGTATTCTCATCGCCAATGGTAACGGTTCCGCCATAATCGTGATAAATCGCAAAATGCTGATCATCATTTAGTCCAATGACAATCTCATTTCCCTTTAGGGTGAGGTCAGCATCCTGCACATCAATATCAGCCCCAACATCACCCCCAATGGTAACAGTTGCTGTAGTATCGTCACCAATCGTGACAATACTTCCATCGTATATATCAATAGATGGACTACTGTACAACATTCCGTCTAAATAGTAGCTTCTATTGCCAATCGTGATGTCATTGCCGAGTATCGTTGTCTTTGTATTGACAGAATCAAAAAGAGTATCCACATAGACAGATTCTGTGCTTTTAGAACCAATCGTCAAGGCCCCACCCCTATAGGTACCGATGCGAGATTGTACAGCGATGGAAGATCCCAAAAGCTTCGTGCTAGCGTCACTGCCTACAGTCTGGATTGGGCCGTTTACGATTAAGGAATCCGTACTGCCGAACCAATCACTAAGCTGCCGCCTTCATATTCAGTATCAAAGGTTTCTCCTGTTAATTTACCATTATGAATACCGTCTTCTGCCGTGACGGAAATGGTCTTTCCATAAAGCTCCAGCTTGGAGGCACCCCCACTAACAACAATGGACGAATCATCGCTGCTATTTTCCACATCGATTGCAAGGGACGTTGTACTATCGCTGCCGATTCGAACGGAAGCTCCCTCTTCCACATGAATCCCCCGCGTTTCGAGGTCATAATTATAAGTGACGCCATCTTCTCCAACTGTATTATGGGTCAGGGAAATCGTGGAACCATCGACAGTGATGCTGCTGCCGGAATCAACAGCTCCAATCGGGCCTTTTATGGTAACCGTACCCGATGCATTTACAGCAAGGCTGCTGCCACCGTCCGCATAGAGCGTGTGATCCTCATCTCCCCCGCTTCCCGAATCAGCAGAAGGATTTGGGCTATAGTTCAAGGTCACATCGCCTGCAGTTAGGGTAACGGAAGACGCCGCACCGTTATCTCCATCCGTTGACAGCACTTCTCCCGTTGTCGTAAGGGAAGTTGTATTTGCAGTCCCTATGGTAATGGTCGCTCCGTTGGCTGCTGTTACCGCTGCATAATCGTCCCCCTTATTGATGGTGATTTCTTTTGCATAAAGATTCACCGTACTCTTGTCCTCGGCAAGGATTTCCCCATTTGCCGTCAACCTGTCATAAGGTAAAGAGCTTGACCCAATCGTCACGACAGATCCTCCGCTGGCGTCGATGGCTCCCTCACCATCGGCGGTTCCTGATGGGGTAAAAGTAATCGTACCGCTCCCTGTCACGGTGACCTTAGCCTTATTTGTTGCATAAAGTTCGTCCAGTGTTTCATTGGACGAAGTCACGTCCGATGTTCCGCCATGATAGGAACTTGCAAAAGCTTCTCCCGACGCTAACGCGAAGAGGACAGCCGCCGATAAAAGTACTTTTTTCTTATGGGATAAATACATCATCATTCCTCCTTGAATGTTTCTGCCAAAGTGAGAAAAAATATGTCCTCAAATCAATGCCATAGGGCGTCATGCCATCTGTTGTCATACTGTGCCCATGTCCCCCAAGGAAAAAGGGGACCGAATGAAAATGGGGTTTTGCGCACCACCTTTCCAACTCATATCTGTTTCTACAGGAAAAAGCCTTTTTTACCAAAAAACCAGAAAAAATGCCTGCTCCTCTTCCGGACATCCCAAAGAACGATTCCATAAGAAGACATGGCAAGTTTGATTCGTTATAAATTATTTGATCTATCTTTCTATTCTTCCCATTCATTCCTATATTTAGCATTATTTTATCAGATAATGATTATTTTTCCCTATTGAAAATAAGATTTCTTTGTAAACAAGATGACTTTTTTTAATTTATGTAACAATTGTTACATAAATTGCGATTTTTAGTTCCTAAAAGGATGATTTCCTAGCCACAGCAAATATAGGCGAAGGGGACAGAAACTCCAGCGCAGTCCCACATCCTGGCTCCATTTCTCATCGTAGTTGGAACCGTGCCTCTTTCAAGGTCGAAATAGGCCTGTAGGATGCATTTTACCTCATAGGGGCCGCCCAGCCCACATAATAAAAACAGCCTCTCCCGATTCGAAGGGAAAAGGCTGTCGATTAGGTAACCATTGATTACATGAGAAAATTCTTCAATAAGCGATATAACGCCTCACAAACGGAGGGGTCAAAGGATAGGCCCCGTTCGTTATTATTGGAGATGATGCGGACAAACGCGCAGGGAACACGGAAACGTTTAGCAGTCATCCAAACTGCAGCGGCTTCCATTTCCTCGCAGAGGGCCCCCGTTTTTTCCCGTATGCGCCTGATCTGTTCAGACGCCTCGTTCCATTGATCACTTGAGGCGATGATGCCCGTGCGGTAGGAAGCGCCGCTTTTTTTGAGAAAAGCCTCCAGTATATATCGGAGCCTTTCATCCGTCTCAAGAAGCGGCGGCACATCGGGGAAGTCCATGGCAGCCACGGACTCGTGTTCAAGGCTGCCAAGCTCCATGAAACGCAGGCCATCACGCCCCAGATAGCGGGCGTTGGCATTATAAAGGGCACTTGCCAGCACCACGTCACCTACAGCAAGGTCGCCGTAACCGCCGGCCGTACCTTGGTTCACGATAAGGGAGGGCTGATAAAGAGCGCAGGCAAGAGCCGTTGCTGCACCAGCCGCGGCCGTGCCGATGCCGGTCTGCGAAATGATCAGGGGACGCGTGCCAAAGGTTCCTCGCCAAAAGAAAAAATCCCCATACACTTCAAGTTCAGCCCCTTTGAGGCGCTTGATGAAAGGAGCCACTTCCATTTCCATGGCGCCTTGGAGGACGATAGGTCCCTTCCCTTCTCCCAAAGATGTAAGCCTGGCATCAGACATGGGTTACTCCAAGGTCATGGCAAAGACCGTATTGACCGTAACGCTCACTTCATAAGGTTGGGGCGCAATGTTCGTTTCCGGTGCGGTGCTGTCGCTTGCAGTTTTTGCCATCATGAGAAGACGGGGAGAAGCGCCGAGGGTAAAGTTCGATTCACTGACACTGGCCTGACGCAGGACGCCAAGTCCCCGTCCACCCGCATTGGCAATGGTCTGGGCACTCTGGCGGGCATTTGTGACCGCTTCCGTCATGAGCTGACGGCGATAGACGGACTCATTCTGGAGACCATAGGAAAGGGATTCCACCCGGTTCACACCAGTTGAAAGCACACCGTCAACAACGGTTCCCAAGTCATTAAGATTCTTGACCTTGGCAGACCAAGAGGAATAGAGGCGATAGCCCGTCAGTTTCTGGCGTCCATTTTTTTCATAGGTATAAGTCGGTGCAACGGTGTAGCGCGTCGTTGCCCTATCAGCACTGGAAATCCCCAGGGCCGTAAGTTTGGCTAGGACCTTTGTTGACATTTGAGCGCCGCTGGCGCGGACGGCTTCAACCGTATCTCCCGTAGTTTCATAGGAAAACGTGACCGTTGCCATATCGGGTGCCACCATTTTGCGGGCCGTTCCCGTCACGGCAACCGTATCAAGAGGCTGCTCGGCATGAACCGTGGGAAGGCCAGTACTGAAAACACAGAGAAGAAGTGCGGCAGATGCTAAGAATTTTTTCACTTTGATTCACCTCATTACATTTGATGGCCTTATTATACCATGAGGGAGTGAAAAGAGGGTGAACTCTTTAACCAACGTGGTTGAAACAAAAGGGCAAAATTCCTGAGCATGGATTTTTCCTTTTGAATCTCTTGGGATCTGCCAGCTTTTTCCAAAAAGCAAAAGCCCCCACAAACGATTCCATATCGTTCATAGGGGCGTTTTGACGGATTCAATTCGATTGCCTTGGATCAGGATCTGGAACGGTTTCGTTCATATCGATCCCACGCAGGGCAATCATGACAGCGCTCGCCATGGCATTTTTCCATACGGGCTCGCTGACGTTCAACAACTTCTTGGGCAATGGATTCGAGGGTGATGTGCTTCAATTCTTCCCGACAGGCGCGGTTCATCTCTTCATAAAGCCGGTCAAAGACAAGGGACATCCCGCTTGATATGAAGCAGTCCATATCTTCCGTCCCGCTCCGCCATTTGGTATCGACAAAGGAAATGCCGAGACCATCCGCAATGGTAAGAAGCGTCGCCTTTTCAGTGCCCGATACAGCAGCATAACCGCCGACATGACCTTCCTTGGTTTCAACAAGGCCCAATTTCTTTAATTTTCCCATGATCTTACGGACCCTGACGGGATTCGTACAGATATTGCGTGCCAGTTCATCACTGGAGACCAAAGTGCCCAAATGGGTCAGATAAACCAAGGCATGAACAGCCACAATGAAATCACTTTTCACTCACATGACTCCTTTTATACAAAAAGGAAATGGACACTCCATCCCCTCAGGCAGCCGCTTGGGCCGCTTTTTTAACCAGAACGGAAATACCTTAGAGAACTCCTTTTTCCTTCAGCCAGTCAGCGACAGCTTCTTTCGTCGGCGGGTTGACGAGGAGTTCACTATAGGTCCCCTTGCTGACGAGCATCAGGCTCGGAATGACTTCAATGTGGAACTGACGGGCCAGGGCTTCGTCATCATCGATGTTGACACCTGCAAAATCGACTTTATCATCGATTTCCATGGCAAGCTCACCCAGAGCGGGTTTCAATTTTGCACAGTATTTGCACCAAGGAGCAGAAAATCCTACGACTACAGGTTTCTTGCTCTTTACCACTTCGTTTTCAAAAGTTTCACCAGTAATCATTTTAAATGCCATATTAAACACTCCTTTATGACAAGAGATCCATAAGGACCGATGGAGAATGATTTCTTTGATTACTGTAATTTTATCTACTACAGTTTGGTTTGTCAAGATTGCATTTTTGGGGCATCAGAAAAGAGACTGAAGCCACTTGCCGCAATCAGAGTGAACGCGGCCGCTTCGATGCAGCAGGAAGTCCAGCTTGCCGTTTCCAGTTTTGCCGCTTACCTACATCAAGCAAGCAGAAAGAAAGGAAGAAGCGAAAATAGACAAGCGTCCGTTATTCCCTAAAGCGAAGCCTTCCATTGGATAATAAGGTCAAGAGCCCATTGCTTTAACAAGTACTTGTCTAAAGCAATGGGCTCACATCCTGCATCAAATCCGGTTTCTTGTGCTGGCTCGGCTCACGGTCCTCATCACCGATCAAAAAGTGCATCCACAAAGACTTTCGGATCAAAGGGCCGGAAGTCCATCATACCTTCTCCGATACCAATCCATTTGACGTCAAGGCCCAGTTCTTCCTTGATGGCAACAACGACACCGCCTTTGGCCGTACCGTCGAGTTTTGTCAGGACAACCCCCGTAACATGAGCGGTCTCCAAGAAAATCTTGGCCTGGGTGATGGCGTTCTGCCCAGTCGTTGCATCTAGGACAAGGAGCGTTTCATGGGGTCCATCGGGCACTTCCTTGCGGATGACGCGGTACATCTTGTCAAGTTCTTTCATGAGGTTCGTCTTGTTATGGAGACGGCCTGCCGTATCGACAAAAAGGACATCTATATGGCGGGCCATGGCTGCTTTTACCCCATCATAGACGACGGCAGCCGGGTCTGCCCCGATGTCCCCATGGCTGATGACAGGGACCTGCGCCTTTTCGCCCCAAATCTTAAGCTGCTCCACTGCACCGGCACGGAACGTGTCAGCAGCCGCACACATGACTTTATAGCCCATGAGGCGATAATAGTTGGCAAGCTTTCCAATGGTCGTTGTCTTTCCCACGCCATTTACTCCTACAACAAGGACGATGGTGGGATGGCCCTTGAAATTCATGCGCGGACCTTTGACGGTGAGCATGTCAGCGATGTACTGTTTGATAAAAGGCAGGGCTTCAGCGGGCGACTTGATTTCCCGCGTTGCTGCCGCTTTTCTCAGGGCCTGCATGATCTTTTCCGTCGTCTTGATGCCTACGTCGCCTGCAACGAGGATCATTTCGAGCTCATCCATGAAGTCCTCGTCCAGATCAACACTGATCCCGACCAGGTCTTCCATGCGCTCTGTAAAATTCTTGCGGGTCTTTTCAAGGCCCTGACGTAACTCTTCAACAAAACTCATGAAGCGGCCACCTCCGATAGTTTAACGGATAGGACACGGGAGACGCCGGATTCACTCATGGTGACGCCGTGCAGCGTGTCCGCAGCTTCCATCGTGCCTTTACGATGGGTGATGATGATAAATTGGGTCCGTTTTCCATAGTCCCGAAGGAACTCAGCAAAACGATCGATATTGGTTTCGTCAAGAGGCGCGTCGATTTCATCAAGGATGACAAAAGGCGCCGGATGATAGGAAAGAAGAGCAAAAAGCAAGGCAATGACGGTAAGGGCCCGCTCCCCGCCAGAAAAAAGGGATAGGTTCCGCATCTTTTTCCCTGGCGGCTGGGCTTCAATGTCGATGCCCGTTTCGAGAAGGTTTTCTTCATTTTGGATGACAAGACGTGCCTTCCCACCGCCGAAGAGCTTCTCATAGCACTTGCCAAAATACTCGTTGATTTTGTCAAAGGCTTCTCGGAATCGTTTGGTCATATCTGAATTGATTCCACTGATGACAAGTTCAAGCTGCTTTTTCGCAGTCACCATATCATCGTACTGTTTGGTGAGGAATTCATACCGTTCCTTTGCCGCTTGGTAATCCTCTTCAGCCGCAAGGTTCACAGGCCCCAGGTCCTCAATCTTTTGAGCAAGGAGAATTTCTTCTTTCTTGAGGGCTCCTTCCCCGATATCAGTCAGGGCTTTTTCCCGGGCTTCCTCCACGGACAGCTTGAAATTATCAGCTAAGATTCCTGCCGTGCTTTCCATTTCAGAGGTTTTTCTTACGCTGTCCATCTCGACTTGATGACGCTTTTCCTTGAGGCCTTCCAGGCGTTCCTGAAGCTTGCGGGCATTTTCAAGAAGGATGTCACGGCCCTCTTCATAGCCCTTTCGCGTCTTTATAAAGGCCTGGGTCTTTTCATCCGTCCCTTCAAGACTCTTGTCAAAGGCCTTGATTTTTTCCTCAAGGGACGCAATGGTCCCTTCTGATTTTTTCAGCATGGCTTCGGTCTTTTCGATTTCAGCCACTTCGTTCAGGCGATCCTTTTCGGCTTTGGCACTGCGCTCGTCGATTTCTGCCATGCGGCTTTCAAGGGACGTGATCTGCGTTTTGAGGGTGTTATAGGAAACGATGACATCCTGATATTTTTGGTTCAACGTCTCAAGGCGAAGCTTGTCCTTTTGGAGGGTTTCTTCCTGGCTGCGGGCTTCTTCCCGCTTCTGTGAATCTGCCTCCTCAAGGGTCTTTACCTGGGGTTCAAGGCTCTTGATTTTTTCAGTTATGGCAAGATAGGCCTTCGCTGCCTCCGTTTTTTCATCGGAAAGAAGGAGAAGACTTTCATTCTTTTCACCCAATTCCTTTTGGGCCTGTTCCACTTGGGCGGACAGGGTTGCCATGGAAACAGCCAGTTTCTGGTAGGTATCGGCACACTGATTGCGGTCAATGACTGCATCCTGTTCCTGATGAAGGACTTCCTGGAGGGCTTGGTTAAGTCCTGCCAACTCTTTTTCCAATTGGGCCCGTTCCTTTTGGTGCGTTTCAATTTCCTGATGGCGGGAAAGGAAACTCCTGCGATTTTCTTTTTCACCGCCTGCAAGGGACCCACCGGAATAGATGACGTCCCCTTCAAGGGTTACGACGCGAACGCGCATATCGGCCCGTTTAGCCGCATCTAGGGCCTGATCCAGGGTTTCAGCCACAAGAACCTGTCCCAGAAGAAAATCCACGGCCGGCATAAGGTCCGCATCGACCGAAACGAGACTTGAGGCAAGGCCGATGATACCAGGTGCCTTGAGGGCTTCTTTTTCCTTAGGGGAAAGGCTGCGGGGCCGGATGGTATCAAGGGGCAGAAAAGTCGCCCGCCCTCCTTTTTGGCTCTTAAGGTGACGGATGGCCTCCTTGGCCGTTTGGGCATCACGGGTAATGATGTTCTGCAGAGCCCCGCCAAGCGCCGTTTCAATGGCCGTTACATAGCGGCCTTCGACATGGAGCAGCTCGCCCACAACGCCGCAGATTCCGCTGCGCCAGCCTGCTTTTGACTGAAGGATGGTCTTGACCCCGCGGCTGAAGCCATCATGGTCCCGTTCCATATTTTGGATGACCTGGATGCGGGCTTTCTTTTCACTCAGCTGCCTTTCCTTAGCGGCCACGGCCTTTTTGGCTTCTTCCAAACGAGCCGCAAGCTCATCAAGACGGGCTTTGGCAGCCGTGCCCTTTTCCTTGACACGCTCCTGCTGGTTTTTTGCGTCTGTAAGGGCTGTACTGCCGTTTGCCAGGCGTTCTGCCGCACTTTTTACCTCATCTTCAGCAAGGTCCATTTTTTCCTTCATCTGGGCCAGGCGGCGATGGAGCTGTTCTTCTTCCTGATGGGCGGCGTTAAGGTCATTGCGCAGCGTTACAAGTTCCCGCATACGTTCAAAATTTTCGTTTTGGGCATCTTCCCTACGCTTTTCACTTGCTGCCACAAGGCGCGTCAGTTCATCCTTTTCCTTTTCCGTACGGGAAAGGGACGCCTTCACTGCCTGATACTTTGCCTCTTCCTCATCATAGGTGCCCGTGAGGAGGGCCAGGTTTTCCTGATTTGCTTCGATGTCCTTTTCAAGACGCGCCACGACGCCCTGCATCTGCTCGATTTGGATCTTTCCTTGACGCATCCGCTCACGATAAACGCTCGCTTCACTGACGCACTGGCTGCGCGCTTCCTGTTTTTTGCGCACACCTACCTGATAGGCGCCAAAAGAAGCCTCATGAGCCTGGAGCTCCTTATTTTTGGCATCGATTTCAGATTGGAGCTTAGCCGCCTCTTCGTCAAGGCGTCTTTCCTCTTTCCCCCACCCTTCAAGACGCGCTTCAATATCGCCCTTTTCCTTTTCCAGGTGGTCCAGCCTGCGCACAAGCTGCGTTACACGCACCAATTCATAGCGAGCATCCAGTTCCTTATAGGTACGAACCTTTTCCGCTGCCTTTTCAAGGGGCTTCAGCTGGCTGGAAATTTCCGTCTGGATATCGTGGATCCGCAGGAGGTTTCCTGCCGTATCATCGAGCTTTCGCAGGGCCTCTTTTTTACGGAGACGATATTTGGCAATGCCTGCCGTTTCCTCAAAAATGGTACGCCGGTCTTCGGGACGGCTGTTTAGGATCTCATCAATCTTGTTCTGGCCGATGATGGAAAGCGACCCGCGCCCCAACCCCGTATCGGCAAGGAGATTTACAATATCCTTTAACCGACAGTTCTTGCCGTTGATGGCATATTCACTTTCACCGCTGCGGTATACGCGGCGGCGGATACTGACTTCATCAAAGTCCACCGGAAGATCATGATCACGATTGTCAAAAACAAGGGTCACATCGGCCATGCCCAAGGGCCGGCGGGCACTGCTGCCGGCAAAGATGACATCTTCCATCTTGGTCCCGCGCAGGTACTTGATGCTCTGTTCACCCATGACCCAGCGGATGGCATCGGAAATATTGCTCTTGCCGCTGCCATTTGGCCCAACAATGGCCGTGATCCCATTTTCGAAATTGACATTGACCTTATCGGCAAAGGACTTGAAGCCATGGGCTTCAAATGACTTTAATCGCACGTAGGTCCATCCTTCTTAATTTGATTTGACATCTGCCAAAGCGACTTCATCTGTACCGTCGATTTCCTTGATTGTGACGTTCACCGTTTCATGGGTGCTCGTCGGGACATTCTTTCCAACATAGTCCGCCCTGATTGGCAGTTCCTTATGTCCCCGATCGACCATAACCGCCAGTTGGATGGCTTTAGGGCGCCCCATATCGATGAGTGCATCAAGAGCGCAGCGAATGGTCCGGCCAGTAAAAAGAACATCGTCAATGAGAACAACGGTCCGACCGTTAAGGTCAAAATGGATATCTGTTTCTCCCATGACAGGATTATACCCCAAGGTAGACAGGTCATCCCGGTACATCGTAATATCCAGGGAGCCAACAGGAACCTTGACGCCCTCGATTTCCTCAATGGTCTTTGCAACGCGTCTGGCAAGCGGTACACCGCGGGTCGTAATGCCTACAAGGGCTACGTGCTCCACACCTTTGTTGCGTTCCACAATTTCGTGGGAAATCCGCACAAGGGCGCGGCGCATTGCATCTTCATCCATTATCGTTTTCTTTTTCACTGAAATGCTCATGATGGATTCTCCTTAATGAAATTGGCCATGGCGCAGACGCGTCAGGATCGTTTCCATATCGCCGGGAAGGGGTGCCGTAAAGGACATGATCTTTCCCGTCCGGGGATGACGGAACGTCAATGTCTCAGAATGAAGGGCCTGTCCGTCAATGGAAAAACAGGTCTTTTGCGGTTGATATTTGGGATCTCCCACCAGGGGATGTCCCAGATAAGTCATATGGACGCGGATTTGATGCGTCCTTCCAGTCTGGAGGCGGCAGCGCACGACCGTAAAGCGGCCGTAACGTTCAAGGACCTCATAATCGGTCACGGCAAGGCGGCCGCCGGAAGGCACAACAGCCATACGCATGCGGTCCTTGGGGTCTCGGTCGATGAGGGTCTCAATATGGCCCCGGTCGTCCTTGATATTGCCCCGCACAACAGCAATGTATGTACGTTTGGCTTCCTTGTCCTTGATCTGTTGGGAAAGCGACAGATGAGCCCTATCGTTTTTTGCACAGACCATGACGCCGCTAGTATCCTTATCGAGGCGATGCACAATGCCGGGCCGGACAACGCCGTTGATTCCTGATAAATCCTTGCAGTGATATAAAAGGGCGTTTACAAGGGTCCCTGTATAGTTTCCCGCCGCGGGATGGACAACCATGCCCCGCGGCTTATTGACGACAATCACATCCTCATCTTCGTAGAGGATAGCTAAAGGAATGGGCTCAGGTTCTGCCTCAAGGCTCACAGCAGGCGGAATGACAACCGTAAAGACATCCCCCAACTTGACCTTATAACTTGCCTTGACCGGCTTCCCTTCTTTGGTGACAAGTCCTTTTTCCATATCGTGCTGCAGGCTTGAACGCGAAAGATCCAGGACGTCAGCAAGATAGCAGTCCGCGCGAAGCCCTTGATCCTTTTCTGCAGCGGGCTCAGTTACTTTTGTGGTTCCGTCTTCCGGCATTCGTCCATGACAATATTCCATACAATCAGCCCCACTCCTACACAAATAAAGATATCGGCCACATTGAAGATGGGCCAAAAATAAAAGTCAAAAAAGTCAATGACAAAGCCCGTTTCGATGCGGTCGATGAGGTTTCCCACGGCCCCGCCCAGGAAAAAGGCTGCACCCAATTGGACGACAATCGCTTCTTCTTTGATCCTGCGCCAGAAATAAATCAGGACGGCAATGACGGCAACCGTCATCAAGATGAAAAACAGCCGCTGGTGCTCCAGCATTCCAAAAGCAGCACCGGGGTTAAGAATATAAGTCAGGCTCATGACCCCTGGCACGACGGGAATGCTCTCTCCCTCTGCCAGATGGGATTGAACCAGGATTTTCGTCACGCGGTCCAGGATAATGACGGCTAAACTGATGAGAACAAGAGGCATAACGCTTCGGACTCCTTCGAACGTGAATGAATTGATATAAAAAAGAAAGAGCCCTACAATGCCGTTTCCGTCCCTTGTTTTGAACCTGCATGAGCAGGTGGGTGCCCTCCCTGTCACTGCTGATGTCCCCTCAGGGGGGCATACCATGAGCGGCCGGAGTTTTCGGGCTCCCTTATAAAGAGTGTTGGCTCAAAACCTATAGGACTTTTTCGTACATCGGAGGGTTGCTCTTTACCTGTATTATAGCAAGAAATGGGGATGGGTGCAAGGTTTGAGGGAGAATCAGCCAGTTCAAAAAGCGGACTGATTGGCAAAATGAACGATTCCCCGCTGCGCAAAAACAGAAGGAACAAGAAAATGCATGACGGCTTCCCGCATGGGGCTTATTTTGCTGCCCTCTTGACTTTTCGCCTTACGTGCCCGCTTGCTGGCTCGCACCTTCGCAGCTCAACTTTCCGACTTTTTACCCTTACCTTTGAGACTTCCCCGTCATACAAAAACGAGCCAAGGATTTCTCCTCAGCTCGCAGTCAATGGGGTTATTCTTCTTTTTCCTTCTTTACGACCGTGCTCCTGATATGCAGTTCGCGCATCTGTTTTTCGTCGACGATGTTCGGAGCTTGGCTCATGACGTCCACAGCACTCTGCGTCTTCGGGAAAGCAATGACATCACGGATGGACGGACGTTTCGCCATGAGCATGATGAGACGGTCAAGGCCAAAGGCAAGGCCGCCATGAGGAGGCGCGCCAAATTCGAAGGCATTCAGGAGGAAGCCAAATTTTTCCTGAGCCTGTTCATCTGTAAGCCCAATGGCTTCAAAGACCTTGTTCTGAACAGTGCGGTCATGGATACGAATGGAACCGCCGCCAATTTCTACGCCGTTAAGGACCATGTCATAGGCTTTGGCATAGACATGACCTGGATCGGTGAGAAGCTTATCCACATCTTCATCGCAGGGAGACGTAAACGGATGGTGCATAGCGACATAACGGTGTTCTTCTTCGCTGTATTCGAACATAGGGAATTTCACAACCCACGTAAAGGCAAGCTTATCGGGATCGATGAGGTTCAGGCGTTTGCCCATTTCAAGACGAAGGGCCCCCAACGCGGCTGCCACGACAAGGGGATTCTTATCAGCCACAAAGAGCAGGACGTCGCCTTTTTCAGCTTTGCCCGTTTCCAGGATGCGCTTCATTTCTTCTTCGCTGAAGAATTTGGCAATCGGGCTCTTGATGGAACCGTCTTCGTTGACAATAATCCAAGCAAGGCCCTTGGCACCATAGATACCGACAAAGTCTACAAGGCCGTCGAGTTCACGGCGCGGGATGGCGCTGTAGCCCTTGACGTTGATGGCTTTGACAAGACCGCCTTTTTCGATGATGTCCTTAAAGACCTTGAACTGGGTCCCTTCAAGGGCTTGGTTCATGTTGACAAGCTTCATGCCAAAGCGCAGGTCCGGCTTATCCGAACCGTACTGATCCATGGCATCATCCCAGGTCATGCGGCCGAAAGGAACCTGCAGTTCCTTTCCAAGAGCATTTTTAAAGACATAGGCAATGAGGTTTTCTGTCAGCGTCATAATGTCGTCTTCGTCGATGAAGGACATTTCCATATCAAGCTGGGTAAATTCAGGCTGACGGTCGGCGCGCAGGTCTTCATCACGGAAGCAGCGGGCAATCTGGAAGTATTTTTCCATGCCGGCTACCATGAGAATCTGCTTAAACAGCTGCGGAGACTGCGGCAGGGCATAGAACTTGCCAGGGTTGACACGGCTCGGGACAAGATAGTCACGGGCGCCTTCCGGAGTGCTCTTGCAGAGCATCGGCGTTTCGATTTCAAGGAAGCCCTGGTTATCCATGAAGTCACGGACGAGCTTCGTCACTTTATGACGGAGGATGAGGTTGCGCTGCATTTCTGGTCTGCGCAGGTCAAGATAACGATAGCGCAGTCTTACATTTTCATCGACGTCCACACCGTCCTGGATATAGAAAGGAGGCGTCTTGGCCGGGTTCAGGATATTGAGGCCTTCGACTACGACTTCCACTTCACCGGTCGGAAGGTTCGGGTTTACCGTTTCTTCCGTACGGTTGCGGACCATACCTTTGACTTGCAGGACAAATTCACTGCGGACCGTTTCCGCCTTATGGAAATCCTTGTCATCATGGGCCGGGTCAATAACGACCTGGACCAGACCGGACCGGTCACGTAGATCAATGAAGATAATTCCACCATGGTCACGCCGTTTGCTGACCCAACCGCACAAGGTAACTTCCTTGCCGGCGTCTTGTTTTCTAAGCTCACCACAGTGGTGACTGCGTTCAAAACTCATGTTGTTTTACACCTCTGCCTTTTTCATATAGGATACAATCTCGGATCGTTTGATTTCTTCCTGGCTGCTGTCAGCCATGTTACGGACCGTCACGGCACCGCGGCTGCGTTCTTCTTCCCCGAAGATGAGGGCAAAGCGGGCACCCGTGCGGTCAGCCTGTTTCATCTGGGCTTTCATGCTGCGTCCAATCTGGTTCATGTCGCAGGAATAACCGGCTTCACGCAGGGTCATGACGGCTTTGAACGCGTCTGCCGTGCCGCCTTCATCAGGCACAACAGCAAAGACATCGATGGCTTCTTTTTCGGACTTGAGGAGTCCCTGCTTTTCGAGAGCCAGGATGATGCGTTCAAGGCCCATAGCAAAGCCAACGCCCGGTGTGGAAGGTCCGCCCAGTTCCTCAACAAGGCCATCGTAACGGCCGCCGCCGCCAACGGCGCTCTGCGCCCCAAGCGGGGAATACTGGACTTCGTAAGCCGTCTTCGTATAGTAGTCAAGGCCACGGACGAGGGTGCTGTCGACTTCGTAGTCCACGCCTGCTTCATCAAGAAGTTTCTTGACCATTTCAAAATGATCATGACACTCTTCGCACAGGGAATCCGTGATTTTTGGAGCCCCAGCCATGAAGGGTTTATCATGGTCGACCTTGCAGTCAAGGATACGCAGGGGGCTGCGGTCAAAGCGGCTCTGGCAATCCTCGCACAGTTCCTTCAGATGCGGACGGAAATAGTCCTGCAGGAGGGTGCGGTGCTGCGGGCGGCATTTCGGGCAGCCGACGGAATTGATCTTGAGTTTAAGGTCCTTGAGGCCAAGCCGTTTGAGGACCGTAATAGCAAGCAGGATGGTTTCCGCATCCACCACCGGGGACGGGGAGCCCATCGCTTCGACGCCAAACTGATGGAACTGTCTCATGCGGCCAGCCTGGGGACGGTCGTACCGGAACATGGGTCCGATATAGAAGACCTTCAGCGGCATAGGTTCAGCATAGAGTTTATTTTCGACGAAGGAACGTACGACAGCAGCCGTATTTTCGGGACGAAGCGTAATGCTTCTGCCACTGCGGTCGTTGAACGTATACATTTCCTTATCAACAACGTCCGTACCGTCACCGATGCCTCTTTGGAAGAGTTCCGTATGCTCGAAGATTGGCGTGCGGATTTCCTGATAGTTGAATTCGCGGCAAACGTCGCGCAAGACGGATTCGACATACCGCCAGCCATTGACCGCGCCGGGCAGGATGTCCTTGGTACCACGGGGTGCCGTTGTTAACATAATAATCCCCTCCGTTTCCTTCAATAAAAAACTTCATGTAAACCACTTTAGTTTACCACAAGATACTGGATGATTTCAATATAAAGCGGCCTAAATTGCCTTTTCCTCCTCTTTGGGAAGAGGCTCACCCCAGTGCCAGAAATAGCCATAAAGGATCTTGATGATGGCCAGTACTGGCACAGCAAAGATCAAGCCAATGACACCGGCCAGTTTCCCTCCGATGATGACGGATAGGATAATGAGGACCGGATGCAGGGTAATGGCTTTTCCCACAAGGGTGGGCATGATGACCTGAGAGTCGACCTGATAGTAGACAAGGTAAAAAATGAGGACCTGGAGCGCCAAGGCGGGCCGCTGCAAGAGAGCGACAAAAACAGCGACAAGGGTCCCCACAACAGAACCAACAAGGGGAATGAGCTCTGTCAGCATGGCAAGAAGACCAAGGACCAAGGTATACTGCACGCCAAGGACATAATTGCCAACGGTCAGGCAGCCTGCAGCCACAAGACAAAGCTTCAGCATATTGTCCACATAGGTGCAGAGCATGCTGCCAATGTCTTCGAGAACCTTTTCGGCAAGTGCCTGCCGGTCATAGGGAAAGACTTTGACAGCCATGGCCTTTAGGGTCCGCCAATCCTTCAGGAAATAAAAAGTCAAGAAAGGAACAAGGACCATACTCGCCATGGAACGGGCCACGCGAAAAGTCGATGAAATGAGGTCCTGGAAAAGGGCCATGACGTTACGGCCCGCCGTCGTCAGGGCTTCATTGATGAGGGCCTGCACATTGGCAGGAAGCGCGGCACGGGCCTCCGGGCCAAAAAACCAGTTCATGGTCGCTGACACCTGGGCAGCAAAACCCGGCAGGGCCTTGGTGAGGGTATTGACCTGTGTCACCAAAGGGACCATGAGAATCTGGAGGGCAGCGCTCATAAACAGAAGAAAGATGACAAATGACAGGAGGACGGCCACCGCACTCGGCATGCGGCGGTCCCGTCCCCACGTAATCTTTTCAAGCGTCCGGACAATGGGATAAAGCAAATAAGAAAAAGCAATGGAAATCAGGACGGGAAGCAGAAAATCGGCGACAAGGCAAAAAGCCGTAAAAGCAAGAAGTGCAAAAGCCGACTTTACAAGCATTCCCCGGGGTTTTTGTGTCATCATAGGGGCCGCCTCTTACTGCAGAAACGGATTTCTCCGTCTTTCCCAGCCCACGGTCGTATCCGGTCCATGACCGGGAAACAGCCGATAGTCATCGGGAAGGGTCAAGAGTTTTGTCTTGATGGAAGTGAGGATATCATCATAGGAACCGCCGGGAAGATCTGTACGGCCGATGGATTCAAGAAAAATCGTATCCCCGACAAACACAACGCCGTCGCCAATGATGCACACACCGCCGAGCGTATGGCCCGGGGTTGCGGCAATGGTAAAGGTCAGACCGGCTTCTGTAACAGTCATGCCGTCTTCAAAATAGACGTCCGGCGGATCAAAAGTCTTATCCCGGTCTGTCGAATACGACAGGCTGCTGTTCCAAACGCGAAGCATAGGCGCGTCTTCTCGGCTCATATAGACCTTGGCCCCGGTCAGCTTCTTGACTTCGTCCAAAGCTGAAATATGGTCACCATGACCGTGGGTGATAAAGATGGCCGTAATTTTTTTGATTCCGGCTTTTTTAACAGCCTCCATAATCTTGAGCGCTTCATCACCGGGATCGATGATGATGCCCTCCCCTGTCTCCTCATTTTTGATGAGGTAACAGTTTTCCTGAATGGGGCCTACAACGATGCGATAGAGTTTCATAGATGGGTTTCTCCTAAAATGTTTTGCGGCTGTCGATGAGGATCGTCACCGGGCCGTCATTGATCAGGGACACTTCCATATGAGCCTGGAACTGTCCCGTTTCGGTCTTGATGCCCTTTTCCCGAAAAAGGACCACTGCCCTTTCATAAAGCCGTTTCGCCTCATCAGGCGGGGCCGACTGGGTAAAGGAAGGCCGTTTGCCATGGCGCGCGTCCCCCAAGAGGGTGAACTGGCTGACGACAAGGAGCTCGCCTTGGGTATCCACAAGGGAACGGTTCATGCGGCCTTCTTCATCATCAAAGACACGGAGACCGGCAACCTTCTCCACAATGTAGTGAAGGTCTTTATCCGTGTCCCCTCTTTCAACGCCCAAAAGGACAAGAAAACCCTTTTGGATCTGGCCGATGGATTCTTGATTGACACTGACACTGGCGCTTGATACGCGCTGGACGACTGCTCTCATAATGCTCCTTTACAGACCACTGGTCTTGCGTTCGACTTTATAGACGCCTTTGATGCGGCGCATACGGCCAATGATGTAGTTTAGCTGTTCAAGGCTTGTAATGTCAAGTCCCAGGTCCACATAAGCCGTTTTATCTGGATTCGTATGGGCATTGAGGGAATTGATATTGACCTTTGTCTCACTGGCTACAGTCATGATGTTGGCCATGACACCCGTCTGATCGATACAGCTCATGCGCAGGACAACCTTGTAGGCTTCATCCGTGTCGATGTTCCACGACACTTCAATCATACGGTCCGATTCCTCTTTATTGGCAAGGACATTGGGGCAGTCGACGCGATGGACAGATACCCCATGGCCGCGGGTAACATAGCCTACGATAGGGTCGCCTGGAATGGGGTTGCAGCAGCGGGCAAGCTTCACCATGATATCATCTTCACCCTTGACGAGGATGCCATGACTTCCTTTATGGGGTTTGGATACCCGCGGTTTAAGTTCCTTAAGAAGCTGGGACAGATTCTTGGTCTGATTCTTTTTCTGGGCATTTTTGTAAAGCTCAATGAGCTTTACCATGACCGTGCTCACAAGGACGCCGCCATAGCCGATGGCAGCCAGCAGATTTTCCTCACTGCCGTCAAAGTGGGAACGTGTGGCCACTTCCTTGAGGTTTTCGCTCGTCAGGAGCTTTGCCGTATCATAGCCCAGGCGCCGGCATTCATGTTCAAGCATATCCCGTCCATTGACAATATTTTCTTCCCGCCGTTCCTTCTTGAAAAACTGACGGATCTTATTTTTGGTCTGACTTGACCCAACGATGTTGATCCAGTCGCGGCTCGGTCCAGGACTCGTCTTGGACGTGATGATTTCCACGATATCGCCGTTTTTGAGCTTATAGTCGAGAGGAACGATCTTACCATTGATCTTGGCACCGACGCAGCGATTGCCTACGCCCGTATGGATGCGATAGGCAAAATCAATGGGAACGCTGCCAAAAGGCAGGTCAATGACGTCACCTTGGGGCGTAAAGACAAAGACTTCATCAGAAAAAACGTCCATCTTGACCGTATCAACAAATTCGTGGGGATCGCGCATGTCACGGTGCCAATCAAGGAGCTGCCGCAGCCAGGCCATCTTTTCATCGGCCGACTTGTCCGATGAGCTCGGCATATTGGACCCGCCGGACTCCTTATAACGCCAATGGGCGGCAACACCATATTCGGAAATGCGGTGCATTTCAAAGGTGCGGATCTGGATTTCAAGCGGCTGCCCGCTCGAGGAAACGACGGTCGTATGAAGGGACTGATAGCCATTTGATTTGGGGACCGCAATATAATCCTTGAAACGACCCGGAATCGGGCGCCACTTTCCGTGGACAATCCCCAGGACGCCGTAGCAGTCCTTTACGCTGTCAACCAGGACACGGACTGCCAAAAGGTCATAGATTTCATTGATGCTTTTGTTGTCTTTCTGCATCTTCTTGTAGATGCTGTAAAAGCTCTTGGGACGGCCCTGGATTTCACATTTGATCCCACTATCACTGCACAGATGGCTCAATTCGTCCATGGCTTCCTGGACCATGGCTTCCCGTTCGTGCCGTTTGACCTTGACCTGCTCCACAAGCTCATAGTAATGCTGCGGCTCCATGTAGCGGAAAGACAGATCTTCCAGTTCCCATTTGATGGCATAGATTCCTAGGCGATGCGCCAAGGGCGCATAGATTTCAAGGGTCTCGCTGGAAATCCGTTTTTGTTTATTGGGCGGCATGTATTTCATGGTCCGCATATTATGCAGACGGTCCGCAAGCTTGATCAGGACCACGCGGATATCCTTTGCCATGGCAAGGAACATCTTCCGATAGTTCTCGACTTGCTGCTCCTCGCGGGAAATATATTCAATCTTGCCGAGTTTGGTGACGCCATCGACGAGTCCTGCCACTTCAAGGCCAAAAATATCGGTCAGCTGGTCGAGGGTCACATCCGTATCTTCCACCACATCATGGAGGAAGGCGGCAGCAAGGGTTGTATCATCCATATGAAGCTGGGCCAGGATGCTTGCTACCCCCAGCGGATGGATGATGTAGGGTTCACCGCTGGCCCGTTTCTGGCTGGCATGCTGCTCCGCCGCAAAATTATAGGCCTCCCGGACGAACTCCACTTGGCGAGGGGTCAGATATTTCCCGATTCTCACATAAAATTCCTCTGCACTGATTGGTGTTGCATCTAACTGTTCCATCTTCTCACCCCCTCTAATTATTCCATAAGGCTGCAATTGCCGCGGCCTTCATCTGCCAAGCGGCGGTCAGGCGTTTTTCCTTACGGTCCCGCTCAGCACAAAATTCCTGATAGGCAGGGTTTTCCGCCATGTCAATAGGCTGTACCTGCCGCGGCACAATGGTGCCATCCTTTTCCAGAAAAAAGTGCAGATCAAAAAAGAGCTTCAAGACACGTTCCGTAATGCGGTACCCTTCCCGTGTCGATCCCAAAAGGTCCTGTTTCGTGGCATAAGGACGCGAGTTAAGGACGCTCCGAATATGGGCATAGCAGTGGCGTAAGCCCATCACATCCGGATAGGAAGCAAGAAGTGCCTGCCGGGCAGCCACCATCTCGTCGCGATGATACAAGAGATGGAGCACACCCGCTCCTTTCAGGGGAAAATGAGCCTCATCCATAAGGGCAAAGGCACCGGCATCATAGAAAATAACCGTTTTGACCCCGCTGGGAAGGGGCGCCCCGTAAGGAAGGACATCGACCCCGGGAGGAAAGGACAGTTCTGTTTCACTTTCCTGCTTATATAGTACTGTTTTTTCTTCTTTTTGTAAAATAGTATTTAAAATAGCTTCCTTGCTCAGGTTGCTGTGACGCCAATCAACGATGGTCTGTGCCGTATCGACAGCCTTGACCTCGAGGTCCACCGTGGTTACGCCGCGGAAGGTGTTGAGGCGGGGCACAAAGGCCACGGCTGCCTCTTCTCCCTCGTAGAAGTAATGGCTCCGCGGGCCTTCCTGCCACAAAAGTCCCTTATAGCCATAGCCGCCGCTTGAAAGGTCCAGCCGCAAATGACTGCCGTCCTTTCCCATAGTGCGCACGCCCGTGATGACGGCCCTTTCAAATCCCAAGATCGGAGCCGGATTGTTCTGGCCAAAGGGTTGGAGCCGTTCAAGTTCGTGGACAATTTTTTCCGTCACAGCCTCCCCTTCGGGAATGAAATAATCCGGTTCCACTTCCGGTTCATAAATTTCGCCATGGAGGGCCGTTTTCACGGTCTCTGTAAAAAGATGCCGCAATTCGTCCACCTTATCTGCTTCCATGGTCAGGCCCGCTGCCTGGGCATGGCCGCCAAACTGGATCAGGGCGAGGCGGCAGGCTTCCAGGGCATGATAAAGATGGACCGGAGGAATACTGCGGCATGACCCCTTGGCAATGCCGTCCTTGATGGACATCAGGATTGTCGGTTCATGGTATTTTTCGGTCAGTCGGGACGCCACAATACCAATGACACCAGGATGCCAGCCTTCTTTGGCAAGGACAATGCCCCAGGTCGGGACCTTGCCCGACGCGGTCAGCATGGCCTCTGCCTCTTCAAAGATGCGCTGACTGATTTCCTGGCGCTTGGCGTTGAGGTCATTGAGTTCACGGGAAAGGGTCTTGGCTTCCTCGCTGTCACTTGTTATCAGCAGCTTTACGGCAAGCATGGCGTCATCCAGGCGTCCAGCGGCATTGATGCGAGGTCCAATGCCAAACCCAATGGTGTCACTCGTAATGGGGGAACCTTCCCGCGTCGCCGACTGGATCAAGGCGCGCAGTCCCACAAGAGACGTATTGGCGATTTTCTTGAGTCCCCTGCGAACAATCTCCCGGTTTTCCCCTACAAGGGGCACCACATCCGCTACCGTTGCCACGGCAGCAAGTTCGATCAAATCTGTCCAAAGCGCACTTTCGGGATGAAAATGCTGCCACAGGGCCTGACAGAGCTTAAAAGCCACCCCACAGCCGCAGATGCCCTTTTCTGGGTATGAATCACCAGGCTGATTGGGATTTACGACCGTGTAGGCCGGCGGAAGCTCCTGCGGAGCCAGGTGGTGGTCCGTTATGATGACGTCAAGACCGGTGGGGGCCTTCTTGATCACATCCGCTCCGCTGATTCCCGTGTCGACAGTAATAACAAGGGTCGATCCACCAGCGTAGATCTTTTCAAGGGCCTCTAGGTTGAGTCCGTACCCTTCTGTATCGCGTCGAGGAATATAAACGGCAGCCTTGGCGCCCAAATTTTTTGTTAAAAAGAGAAAGAGCAAGGAGCTGGCAGAAGTCCCGTCTACGTCATAGTCCCCGTAGATCGTTATCTTCTCCTCCTTGCTGAGGGCTTCACAGATCCTCGTGACGGCCCGCTCCATATGGAGCAGTCCATAGGGGTCATGAAAAGGTTCGGGGCTGCCGTCAAGAAAGGTCCGGATGGCTTCAGGGTCCGTCAGGTTCCTTCGCTTGAGGATCCCCATAAGAACAGGAGAAAGGCCCAAGGCCTTTCCCGTTTCCAAAAGGTCAGGGTCAAGGGGCCCTGCCTTGTGACTGATTTTACTGCAGATCATGAACGAAATTCCTACTTTCCTGGGTCAAATGGTTTGATGATGGGATCATCATCCGTTTGGGGCGCGTCAGAGGCCTTAGGTCTTGCTTTAAAATGGGGAACCGTCCCCATCTTGCGCCGATTCTCGGCATTTTCCTCTTCAAGGGCCTTGATCTGCCCTTTGAGGCGGCGTTCCTTCATGAAGTGACCGGCCTTTACTTTAAGGGCAATGAGACCTGACAGGACAAGGCCAATGAGAAGGGAGCCAATGATAATCAAGGCAAGACTCATGGAAAAATGCCAGAAGAGGAAGGAAACTTCCACGCTCACGGCATTTTGAACAGCAAAGATGGCTACACACAGGGAAAGGATTCCCATGATAATCATATAAAACATGGTACTGCCTCCTCTCAACTCATCATAGTGAATAAAATATTATATCATGGATTGGTCCGCAATTTTGCAGGAAAATCCCAAAAAATGGCATCTATTTGCGATAACCCGTCTCCCTGTCGACAACATTTTCGAGGGGTTCCCCCTTGATGAAATGCGCAAGGTTGCGGCAGCTTATGGCAATGATTGCGTCCCACGTCGATTGGGCATGGTATCCGCCGCTTACGTGCGGCGTCACAAGAAGGTTCGGTGCTTCCCACAAGGGATCTGATTCAGGAAGCGGTTCAGGCGTTGCCACATCAATAGCAGCGCCGGAAAGATGTCCGCTTTGGAGGGCTTTCTTAAGCGCGTCCTGGTCGACGGCATTGCCGCGGCCGATGTTGACAAAAAGAGCCCCTTCCTTCATTTCAAGGAAACGGGTTTCCGTATACAATCCCTGCGTAGCCGGCGTGTCAGGAAGACAGGAGACGACCACATCAGCCCGGGAAAGGATATCCCCCAGCAAAGCAAAAGTTCCCATTTCATCCGCTTCTGGGACAAGGTCGGACGAGCGCCGTCTGACACCAATGACGTGAGCTCCCATGGCTTTTGCAATGCGGCCGAAATGGCGGCCAATATCGCCAAAACCAATGACAGCGACCGTAGATCCGCAAAGCGTATTCACCGGACCGGCGTCTTCCCAGCGATGCGCCTTACCCTGATCATAATAAGTCGGAAGGCGCTTCATGAGAAAAAGGACCGTTGCCAGGATATGTTCACTGATGGCAATCCCATAGGCCCCTGTAGCATTGGTAAGAGCCACACCGTCTGGCAGGATTCCAGGCTCGCAGTAGGTATTGGCTCCTGCTGAATTCAGCTGCAGAAACCGCAGCTTGGTCAAGGTCTTGACCTTCTGGGGCGCAATATTTCCAATGATGACATCTGCCTCCTTGAGCGCAGTCTCGTCCTTTCCAAACGTAAATTCAGCGCTTGGAGCGGCCTTTTTAAGGGCCATTTTATGTGCATCTGTTACAGGCATAACAACAGAAACCTTCACAATATGAACCTCCTTTGACGTCTTTTCAGACTCTTTGTTACACCTTTATTGTAGCGAAAAAAAGGGGTTTGAGCAATGGGAATTGGCTGATTGTCAGCCATTCATCCAGACTCGTCAGGATGATGAAACAAGACCTAAAGCATGCTGCTGGATTTTCTTAGTTGAAAAGGCCCTGCATTAAAGAAGCCTTTGGATCATCCTGAAGCAGTATGGTTATCCTGTCAAAGGCCTTCGCGCCGTCAGGGAAAAAGGCCAAACCGCCATTTCTAAACACAAAAAGGAACTTCAGCCCTTTTCCGGATCAAGGGACTGAAGCTCCTTTTTCTCTATGAAACTATCGTTTAGGATTTCTTACCGCTGCCCCCGCATTGGGACTTCTTTATCCCGCATATTCGTCAAAAGGGCGTAAAGGATATCGGCTTCTTCCCGTACCAGGGTGATTCCTTTGCCCATCTTCTGGTGGTCCTCACTCCACAGGCGGATATCAAGCTTGCTGCGGCCGCCATTATAGGAAACAAGATTGAGTTCTTTTGTCCACCCTCGGGGCGTCGTCGAAAGAACGCCGATATGACGCTTGATAGCAAAGGAAAAATCGCTGTCGGAACCGTTTGGTTTCTGTTGCATGATGCATACTCCTTTTTGTCGATTTCTAGTGCTGGATCCAGATCTTGCTGCAGCGTTGTAGGCCTGCTCTTATTATACCGTAAATCGGAAAAAACATGTTTCCCGATTATCGTGTGAAAACCGCCTTTCAGCACGGGAAAGGGGTCATTGATAAAAAAGTCCCTTTTAAGAATAATAAGCGTTTGAAGAAAAACATCATCTACAGACTTTTCCGCAACACGGCGGACCCAAAGGGAGCATCCAAACAGTCCTTCAAAAAGGGAGCGCCGAGGCGTAAGAAGTCCCCATGAGAAAGGAATCCTTGTGCAAATCAAAAAAGCCTCCATGGCTTCCTTAAAAGCAAGGAAGCCATGGAGGCACGCGGCTGCAAGAAATCGGAAGGGTTCCTGCATTACGTTACAGTTAGTGATCCTTCTGCCAAATCAGGTAGGCTCCCGCACATCCGCACAGGAAGTTTGGCACGGCCGCCGCGATAAAAGGCGGAATCACGCCGCCCTGACCAAGACCGGTCATAAAAGTCATGATGGAGTAGTAAATAAAGATGATGACCACAGAAAAGCCAAGGCCCATACTGGTTCCTGCCCGCTGACTCTGAACACCAAGCGGCACGCCGATGAGAGCAAAGAAGAAGCTGGCAAGGGGCACGGTAAAGCGGCTGTAGATTTCCATGACGTATTTGCTCGTTGGCTGGTACTGCCGCTCCAAGATACCAATGTACATCTTCAATTCACCGATGGTCATTTCATCAGGGTCTTTCTGATCAAGGGTGATGGTCTTTGGCGTTTCCGTAATGGGAAGGACCTGCTTATCAAAGGTCATGGTCCGCGTGAGCCCTTCCTCGTTTGTGATTTCCGTGATGGTTCCCTTTTCCATGATCCACGTCCCATTCTGCCATTTGGCTTCAGGCGTGCGCTGGATGCGGACGACGCGGCCCTTATCCCAATCCTCGATGGTGATGTCCTTCATGACGCCAGCTTTTTCATCAAAGGTCCGAGCATAAGTAAGACGCGTCAGCTGGCCCTTGGAAATATTTTTCAACAGGATATGGTCCTGGGTACGGGGTTTCGTGTTGTTTTTGATTTCCTGCTGGATGATGCGTTCATACTCGGCTTTCGCCGGCGGCACAACTTTTTCAGCCCAGACCACGGAAAAAAGGCTGACGACGAATCCAGCGGCAAGGATTGGCATGGCAATACGGCGGAAGCTCATTCCCCCACTGCGCATAGCCGTAATTTCGCTGTTTCCAGACAGCTGTCCCATGGTTAAAAGCGAGGCGAGCAGCATACTCATGGGGAAAGTGTAGTTGATGACTTCCGGCATGAGGCACAGGAACAGACGAAAAAGCGATGAATAGGACGCCCCATACTGCGTAATGTACTGGGTTACGCGGAAAAGAAAGGAGCTTGCCACAAAGATGGTTGAAAAGGCAGCTACCCCGAAAGCAAAGGGCTGCAGCATCTGTTTTAAAATATATTTATCAAGTATCCTCATGGTACGCCTCACATCTTAAAGTCTTTTCCAAGGTAGTACTTCCGGGCAATCGGGTCGGCAGCGACCTTCTCACTGGGGCCTTCGACCATGATCTTGCCTTCGTTCAGGATGTAGGCCTTGTCAACGATGCTGAGCGTTTCCCGCACGTTATGATCCGTAATGAGGACGCCAATGCCGCGTTTGGCCAGATGTTTGACAAGGACCTGGATATCGGCCACGGCAATGGGGTCAATGCCTGCAAAAGGTTCATCAAGAAGGATGAAGGCCGGTTCCGTTGCAAGGGCACGGGCAATCTCCACACGACGGCGCTCACCGCCGGAAAGGGCCGTTCCCAGACTCTTACGGATATGCCCAATATGGAACTCTTCAATAAGGGCCTCCATTTTTTCTTGGCGTTTCTTTCCATCCGGCTCCACGTCCTCAAGGATGGCAAGGAGATTTTCTTCCACCGTCAATTTTCGAAAGATGGACGCTTCCTGCGGCAAATATCCAATCCCCGCGAGCGCCCGTTTATACATGGGCAGGTGCGTCACCTCAAGCTCATCCAAATGGACCGTGCCCCGATCTGGATGTTCCAGACCGACGATCATATAAAAGGTTGTTGTCTTGCCGGCGCCATTTTTACCGAGCAGGCCAACAATGCTCCCCTGGGCCACTTCGAGGCTGACATGGTCAACAACGATGCGTCCCCCATATTCCTTTACCAGATCATTTGCACGAATTTTCACAGGTTCTTTCTCCTTTAAGCAAGCTCCGTATCAACAGAACCGATGGTTACAGGCTCACCGGGCCAGTTGTAAAATTTATAGACCGAATCGGGCACACCTTCGCGCCCTGCAATCTGGAAGGTCGGGACTTCCTCACGGGGAGCCTCTTCCTTCTTGCGCGGAATAATGACCATGCGCACATCACCATCGCCTTGGGCAATCTTGCCGCCGGCACCGCGGATCGTAAGCGTATCGCCGCTGACCGTATTGCCTTCCTGTGTCGCTGTCGCGTGGCCGTTCAGATGGATGGTCCCATCGGATTCGTTGAGGTCATATTCAGCCGAATCAGCGCGGGCCGTAAGATCCCGAGGCGGGCTGATCAGGCGTACATTCCCGTCAGCAAAAGCCTTGTTTGTTTCCATGTTATACGTAAGCGATGCCGCGTCAAGGCTTGACCCATCATCCATGGTGAGCTGGGCCCAGCTGCCGACAGTTTCAGCGTATTTGGCCGCCGAGTCGTAGTTGACCTGCTCCGCGCGCAGGGTCTTGTCCGCCTTTTTAAGGACGGCATTGCCAATGGCGGAAAGATAATCGCCCTTATTCTTGATGATGAGGGACGCACTCGTCAGATGGGCGTCTTCTTGATCGGCAACGACGGACCCTTCAAGGCTGCCTTCCCCGGTCTTGGTGTTGTATTCTGCTTTTCTAGCCGTGGCGCGTCCTTTATCGTGGCGGATTTCCACGTTACCTTCGGCCACAGCCTGGCCGCTCTTAAAATCATACTCCACCTTGTCACCGCTGACGCTTGAAGCGGCAAAAGCCACAGCGCCCATGGACAGAAGGCCTGTCATGAGACAAGTGAGGAAAAGTGCTTTCATTTTCATTTAAAAATCTCCCTTCTGTACATGTGCATCCTGTTCCAGCGTGGCGTGCTCCATAGGCACATTGAAGGTTGCCTTGCCTCCCGTGGCAACAACGTCATCCTTGGTCAGCCGCGCATGGCCTTCGGCAATGACAATCTGCTTTTCGTTGTTCCAGGTAATCTTATCGGCCGTCACGGTCCCATTGGTACTGGTCGTGCCTTTGGGGTTCTTTGTAAGGATGACGCTCTTTGTTTTTACATCCACGTCCCCTTCATCAGCTGTGACGGTCATGGTTGAACCATCTTCATCATAGAAGGTCCCTTTGATGCCCTTCATATGATCAATCTGCGCCTTCCTATCGTAGACCATGGATTCCACCGTCAGGGACCACACCTTACGGCCATCCTTGTTTTCTTCGATAGTGGATCCAATGACCTGATGAGGATCTGTTTCCTTGGCCTTCTTGACCGTTCCTGCCGTGGGTTTGCTTGACAGAAGCCAAGCAATGACGCCGCCCATGAGCAGCACGGCCCCAATGACCATCATGATTGTCCGTTTATCAGAGCGCATGAATCGCTTTCCTTTCTTATCCTTCATAAGGTGTATTCCACCGGTGCTGGAACCAGATCCAGTTGTCCGGATATTCGCGGATAATGGCTTCCACTTCTTGGGTCATCTTGAGCGTCACGTTGTAATCATCCTTTTTGCGGTCTCCCGTATCTTCGTAATAAATGGGATCCTTCACAAACACGCGGTGGCCGCAGCCATTTTTCTTGCGGATGATGAAGATGGGAATGATAGGAGCCTTGAACTTGCGGGCAAAATACGCCGGACCTTCCGGTGTCGAAGCCATCTTCCCAAAAAACGGCACAAAGATGCCGTTATAGCCCCCGTCCTGGTCGGCAATCAGGCCCAGCATCCGCCCTTTTTTCATCGCCCGGGCACAGCCGAGGATCTCATTGGTCCCACGGGCAAAGATTTCCTGCCCGACACCGCGGCGCAGCTCATTCATGAAATCACTGTAGACCGGATTGGGCTGAGGTTTTTCCACAGCACTGAGGGGAAATCCATTAAGAGCCAAGGCCGCTCCGAGCCATTCCCAGTTATCCATGTGGCAGGCGAGCATGACAACCCCTTTTTTCTTACTGAGGGCTTCCCAAAGGACATCGGGCCGATCAAAGGTCACAAGGCCGCGGATGTTGTCCTTATTGAGGGCAGGCATGTAGAGCATTTCCATAAAGGTCATGCCTAGATTGAGGAAAAGGCGGTAAATGGTTTCCTTGGCCTCTTTTTCCTCCATGCCCATTCGCTCCATGATGGTCTTTTCCGCACGGACGCGTTGCTTTTTGGCAATATGATAGTATAGTTTACCACAATTTCGTCCCAGGCGGACCACAAATTTATAAGGAAGCCAGGAAACGAAGGTGCTCATCCCTTTGAGAATCGCATAAAGCATTACTGTCTGTCACCATACCCTTTTACCAGATACCCTTCCACGATGCCATCCCAAAGCCCCTTGGCCTTGAGGATCTTCTCGCAGACTTCACGGACAGCGCCTTCTCCCCCTTTTTTTTCGCAGACATAATCGGCACGGGCTGCTACCTCAGGCGCCGCGTCCTTGGGGGCAAAGGAATAGGCCGCGCGGCTAAAGGCCGGCAGGTCATTGAGGTCATCCCCCATGAAAGCCACGGCTTCCATCGGGATACCCAGACGCTGGGCCGCTTCAACGAGGGTCTTTCCTTTATAGATTACATTTTCATAGACATTGCTGACGCCAAGTTCCATGGCGCGATGCAGTACAATCTCGCTGTGACGCCCCGTTATCAGGGCCACTTGGATACCATTTCTCATGGCAAGGCTGATGCCCAGGCCATCGCGTACATTGAAATGTTTGCTGAGTTCATCTTCCTGACCAATGATGATGGATCCATCGGTCATGACACCGTCCACATCGAGGGCAAGGAGACGGATCTTGGCAAACTCTTCGTCTTTCATCATTTATACCACTCCCTGATGCACAAGATCGGTCATATGGAGCAGGCCGACGACTTTCTTTTCTTCATCCACAACGGGCAGGACCGTGATCGGATGGGGTTTATTCGATTCCATGAGATGAAGGGCTTCTGCAGCCAGTTTTCTTGCTGTAATGGTTTTCGGCGACTTTGTCATGAGTTCAGAAACCGGTTTATTGAGGGAATCAAGGCTCTTTGCAAAGCCGCGGCGGATATCGCCGTCCGTGAGAAGTCCCTTCAGCCGGCCCTGTCCATCGACAACGGATACAGCGCCAAGACCTTTATCGGTAATGACAAAAAGCGCATCCTTTACCGTCATGTCAGACGGCACCAGCGGATTTTCATCCCCTTTGTGCATGATATCCCCAACCGTAAGGAGCAGCTTCCTGCCCAGGCTTCCGCCGGGATGGTAGATGGCAAACTGATTTTCCGTAAAATGGCGGGCCGACAGCAGCTCCATGGCAAGGGCATCGCCAAAAGCGAGGGTTGCCGTCGTACTGCTCGTAGGCGCAAGGCCCAAAGGACAGGCTTCCTTCTTGACCCCGACATCAAGGACAATATCCGCGTTCTTGGCAAGGGTCGACTCCGGTTTGCCCACCATGGCAATGATGCGGGCCCCAATGCGGCGGATACTGGGCAGGATATGAAGCACCTCGCCCGTTTCCCCACTATTTGAAATGGCAAGGATCACGTCACCTTGTGTCACCATGCCAAGATCGCCGTGAATGGCTTCGGCAGGATGCAGGAAAAAGGACGGTGTCCCCGTGCTGGCAAGGGTTGCTGCAATCTTGCGGCCAATGATGCCGCTTTTTCCCATCCCCGTTACGATGATGCGGCCGGGGCAGTGAAGGATCATTTCCAGAGCCGCTCCAAAATGTTCATCGACACGGGGAATCAGTTCCAATATGGAATCCGCCTCGATCTGGAGAGCTTCTTTTGCGCGTTCAAACATGGTATCACTCCCTACGCCCAATGGCATCAATGGCTTTAGCGTCCAAAAGGACCTGTTCCATCTTGTCAAGGGCAATCATGTTGGGCCCGTCGGAAAGGGCTTCTGCCGGATTGTCATGGACTTCCATAAAAAGCCCATCGACACCGACTGCTGCAGCCGCGCGGGCCATATGGGGCGCATACTGGCTCTGGCCGCCGGAACTTGTGCCCTTGCCGCCAGGAATCTGTACGCTGTGCGTCACATCCATGATGACCGGATAGCCGAAGTCACGCATGATGGGAAGGCTCCGCATGTCCGTTACCAGCGTGTTGTAGCCAAAACTGGCCCCGCGCTCAGTCAGCATGATCTTTTCGGTTCCAGACCCGACGAGCTTATTGATGACATTTTTCATGTCCCACGGAGCCAGGAACTGGCCCTTCTTGACGTTCACCACGCGGCCTGTATGGGCAGCTGCCACGAGCAGGTCCGTCTGGCGGCAGAGAAAAGCCGGGATCTGGATGATATCGAGGACTTCCGCTGCTTTTTCCACTTGATAGGTTTCATGGACATCAGATACAACAGGGACGCCCAGGTCCTTTTTGATCTGCTTCAAGATTTCAAGCCCTTCTTCCAGACCCGGGCCGCGGAAAGCCGTAAGGCTCGAACGATTTGCTTTATCGAAGGAAGCTTTGAAAACATAGGGCAGGCCCACCTTTTCACAGATGGCCTTGGCCCGTCTTCCGATCATGAGACTCCGTTCATAGCCTTCCAGGACGCAGGGACCAGCCATGACAAGGAGCGGATGGCCGGCACCGACTTTGTAATTACCAATCGCTACGGTCTTCATGTTACTTTCCTTCCTCGGCAGCTCGTGCCGCTTCTTCCTGACGTTTCTTTTCTTCTTCCAGTTCAAAGACCTTGTTGGCCCGATCCAGATCTTCCTGCGTATCAATGCCAATGCCTTTGAAATCCGTCGTGAGAACCTTGATCTTGGCTCCCGTTTCCAGGGCACGTAGCTGTTCCAGACCTTCAATCTGTTCAAGAGGCGTGGGAAGCAGTGCCGCAAACTTCAATAGAAAGTCACGACGGTATGCATAGATACCAATATGCTTATATACTTTGAACTCCGGTGTCTTGTGACGGGGATACGGAATCAAGCTGCGAGAGAAATAGATGGCATAACCACTTTGGTCCGTAACCACTTTGACCGCGTTGGGATCGTCATATTCTGACGCATCCATAAGGGTCTTTGCCGTCGCCATCTGGAGCTGGTCGTTATTTTCGAAAGCTTCACAGAGGGAATCAATCAGTTCTGGCGGAATCATCGGTTCATCCCCTTGGACATTGATGATGACATCGACCTTATCATAGCTCAAGGCGACCTCAGCAAGACGGTCCGTACCGGACGGGTGCGTAGCCGCCGTCATCATGGCCTTGCCGCCAAAGCCTTCCACGGTTTCCTTGATGCGTTCATCATCGGTAGCAACAATGATCTCATCAGGAATCTTGGCTTGGGCTGCCCGTTCGTAGACACGCTGAATCATGGGCTTACCGGCCAGATTTGCAAGAGGTTTCCCCGGCAGACGGGTAGAAGCATAACGCGCCGGAATCACACATAAAACTTTCATTGTCTTTTGTTCTCCTTTTCGATGGCAGTGGTAATCGTTTTCACAAACGCCTCTTCCCCACTGGTGATCTGGATTTCCATGTCTAGGACATAGAGGGGGACCTCACGATGGAGGTAGATGAATTCTGTCGGGATCTTAACGGCGTCCTTGCCTGTTGTGACAAGTGCCGTGACCCGTTTGCTGATGGCCCGTTCCATGATGTACTGCATTTCCACCATGCCATAATCATGATGGTCCGGGTAACGGATGGCTTCTGCAATCTGAAGCCCCTCACCAGCCATGGTCTGTTCAAAGCTTGACGGGTTGCCAATGGCCGAAAAGACCATGACTTCCTGTCCCTTGAGTGCCTCAAGGGGAAGTGCCTTGGAGCCATCATTTTTATACCAATCGGCAATCTCAATGAACGCACAGGGTTTGTGGATACTCTCCACAATGGGCGCATTGGGTTTGTAGCGATGCAATTGGTCGCAGAGCGTGGCCCGGGAAATGGGTGAACTCTGGTCGCATTTGGTGAGCAGGAAGAGGTCGGCGCGGCTGAGGTTCTTCAGCGGTTCACGCAGGGTGCCTCTGGGGAGGATGCTGCCATTGCCAAACATATTGAGCGTATCCACAAGGACCACATCCAGGTCCCGGTGGAGCTGCCAATGCTGGTAGCCATCATCGAGGATAATGACTTCAGCCTTGAATTTGTCGACAGCATACTGACCTGTAATGGCGCGTTCCTTCCCAATGACAACGGGAATCCCAGGCAGCTGTTTTGCCATGAGGAACGCTTCGTCACCGGCTTCATAGGCAGTCATGTAGATCTTTTTGCCGTCGGAAACAACACCGATCTTTTCCTGCCAGTGGGACCGATAGCCGCGGTTCAAAATGACGACACGGTACCCCATGTCGCGAATCATAAGAGCCACTTTCTGGGCGGTTGGGGTCTTTCCGGTACCGCCAACCGTAATATTGCCAATGCTGATGACGCAGCAGTCCAGCTTTGTCGTCGGCAGGAGATGGTGATTGTAGCAGCTCAGTTTGAGGCGAACCCCCACTTCATAAAGTACGGATAGGACGCGGAGCAAGGAAAGGACCAACCAGTCCACCACATTGTTGTCCTCACCATGGGAAAGCTGGATCAAATATTGTGTCACTGCATCCCCAGGGCGCATGCGGGGCGATACTTCATCGTTGATGTTGCGCGTGCTGATCTTATAGTGGGTGTTGACCATGCTCTCTGTGGCTGTAAGCCGCAGGAGTTCCTTAAGATAGCCAATGGTGCGGACCGCGGCTCCGCGGTTTTCGCGGATAACCTGGATGGACGCGTCGCCCATCTTTTTACGGAGTGCGTCATCACGCAGGATTGTAAGGAACATAGCCGTCAGTTCCTTTGTATCCCGAATTTGGACACAGGCTCCCACCTTGCTCAAAAGAGAGAAGGAATCCTTGAAGTTTGACATGCTCGGACCCACAATGATGGGTTTGGCATGAGCCGCCGGTTCAAGGACATTGTGCCCGCCATGGTTGATAAGGCTGCCGCCGACAAAAACGACATCACCCACGGCATAGATGCGGCCCAATTCCCCGATCGTATCAATGAGGATGACAGGGTAACGCGGCCGCTGCCCTTTTTCGTCGCGAAGGACGGAGCGCAGGCCTACCGTGAGACCGAAACGTTCGGCAAGACGCGTGATTTCATGGGTCCGTCCCGGCTTTCTCGGGGCAATGAGGAGCCGTGCCCTAGGAAATTCCTTTTGGACTTCTGTAAAGGCTTCAAAAAGCTTTTCTTCTTCCGTCGGATGGGTGCTCCCCGCGACGATGACTGGATAATCATCGTAAAGACCGAGTTCTTCCTTGTAGGTCTTGAGGTCTTCGGGCGTCACTTCTGCATAGGTCTGATCAAATTTCGTATTGCCCGTTATATAGATGCGGCGCTTTTCCGCGCCCAGATGCTCAATGTATTCGGCATCAATGGAACTTTGCATGCAGAAACGGGTCACGCTTCCCATCATATCATCAAGGATGCCGTAAAGGTACCGGTAACTTTTGACGGATTTATCGGAAATACGGCCGTTTACCATCATGACGGGAATGCGGCGGCGCTTGATGGCACGCAGGAAATTCGGCCACAGCTCCGTTTCCACAGGCATGAAGATACGCGGCATGATGCGCTTGACAAAGGATTCGGATACAAACGGCATATCAAGCGGGAAATAGATGATGGCGTCCGCTTCGGGAATGATTTGGTGGGCCATGTTATAGCCCCCCGTCGTCACGGCAGAAACCAGGATCTTGGCATCAGGCATAGCCTTGCGGATTTCCTTCACAAGGGGGCTTGTGGCCACAATTTCACCTACGCTGGCCCCGTGGATCCAGATACAATTCTGGTGTGCAACGGCTGCGATTTCATCGTCACGAATAAAGCCCATGCTCTGGCGGAAGCGGCGGGGAAATCCTTTTTCCCGGAAATAGCGCCAGATGAAATAAGGCAGTACAAAAAAGATCAGCAGCATCACTGCCAGGAAGTTATACAGATAATACATGAGTCACCCTCGTTTCACTTTATCGGGAAGCCTATCTCCCGTACCTTTTAGGCGTCTTCACTTGCGTCATCCCCAAAAGTGCCGGATGCCGTCTGGTTCTCCTTGAACTGGATATCGTGCAGATGGGCATAAAGACCATGTTTTGCCATGAGCTGCTGATGGGTACCTTCTTCTACGATGGAGCCCTTATCAAGGACAATGATTTTGGCAGCGTTTTGGATCGTCGACAGCCGGTGAGCAATAACAAAACTCGTGCGGCCCACCATCAGGCGGTCCAAGGCCTCCTGGACGATGCGTTCACTTTCCGTGTCAAGGGCACTTGTTGCTTCGTCAAGGATCAGGATACGGGGGTTCTTGAGGATGGCCCGGGCAATGGAAATGCGCTGGCGCTGGCCGCCGGAAATATTGACGCCCCGGTCACCAAGCTGTGTATCATAGCCCTTAGGCAGCTGCTGGATGAACTCATCGGCATTTGCGGCTTTAGCCGCTGCAATGACTTCATCCCGCGTTGCATCCAGCCGTCCATAAAGGATGTTGTTATAGACCGTGTCGTTAAAGAGGTTGGTTTCCTGAGGCACAATGCCGACCTGTTCGCGCAAGCTGGCAAGCGTCACATCCCGAACATCGTGGCCGTCAACAAAGATGGCCCCTTCCGTCACGTCATAAAAACGAGGCAAAAGGCTTGCCACCGTTGACTTACCGGCACCGGAAGGCCCCACAAGGGCAATGGCTTGACCGGGCTTTGCAGAAAAACTCACATCGTGAAGAATGGTCTCCCCTTTATTGTAGGCAAAGGATACATGACGGAATTCCACATTTCCCTCAACACTGGGCAGCGTGATGGCATCAGGCTTCTGCGGAATCGTATCCGTCAGGTCCATGATGTAAAAGACACGTTCAGCCGCGGCAAGCGCCTTTTGGATGCTTCCCAATACGCGGGCAATCCGCTTGATCGGATTGGAAATATTGATGGCATAGACGAGGAAAGCCACAAGGGACCCCGCCGTAATGTCACCGCCGATGACGGAACGGCCGCCAAACCAAATGATGGCCGTGACCCCAAGGGCCGCAATGAACTCAATGACAGGAGACAGGGTTCCCATGAGCTTGGCACTTTTCATATTGGCGTAGAAATTGGCCTTGTTCTGCTGATCGAAGCGGGCAATTTCATAGGGTTCACGGACAAAACTCTTCACAACACGCGTAGCAGCCAAGGTTTCCTGCAGGATCGACGTAATATCCGCCGTTGCCTGCTGGATACGGTGGCCGCTCTTGCGAATCTTCTTGCCAAAGAAATCCATGAAGAAAAGAACCACTGGGAAAGTACAGAACGTAAAAAGGGTCAGCTTCCAGTCAAGGTAGACCATGGCGCCGACGCTCCCGATAAGGACACTCGTTTCCGTGATGATTTCAATGGAATTGGCCACCATGGCACCTTGGAGGGCTGCCACGTCGTTTGTGACATAGCTCATGATGGTACCCAGCTTATTCGTGTCAAAAAAATGAGTCGACAGAGTCATGAGCTTGCGGTAGACAATTCCTCGTACATCGATGACAATGCTCTCGCCGACATAGTTCATGAGATAGCTCTGGCCATAGTAGAAAATGCCGCGGGCAAAGAAAATGACTACGATTCCAAGGGAAATCAAATTAAGGAGATCACTATCCTTGTTCTGGAAGACCTTATCAATGACATCGCGGACAATCCACGGCACATAAAGGTTGGCAGCGGCCGTCATGACCGTACAGAAACCGGCTGCAATGAGGCGTCCCAAATAGGGACGAATGAATTTGAGGATTCTAAGATATAGGTTCATTTCTTCTCCTTGGCAGTTTCAAGTATAAGGGCAGCCGTCCGCTTGACGGCGCCCGGAGCTCCGAGCTTATAAATGGCCTCCCGAAGATCCTGATGGACCTTGGCCCCTTCGGCAGGATCCAAAAAGCGCAGGACATGACGGGCCATATTTTCCGGCGTCATCTTTTCCTGAATGAGTTCGGGCAGGATTTCCCGGCCTGCTAACAGATTGGGCAGGCCTGCATATTTCACTTTGACGAGGGCTTTAGCAATGGCCATGCTGATGGGACTTGCCTTGTAACAGATGACGCTGGGAAGATCCATGAGGGCCGCTTCCAGGACGACGGTCCCGCTCGTAGCAAGGGCCGCGTCGCAGGCACCCATAGTGTCATAGGGATGCCCTTCGACAATGCGGACGGGAATCTTGGACGTATCAAGGGCTGCTTCGAGCTCCCGACGATCCACATTGGGCGCCTTTTGGAGAATGAAATCCGCATCAGGCTGGTCCTTTTTGATAAGCGGCAATGCTTCAAGCATCACGGGAAGGACGCCTCGAAGTTCACCCTGACGGCTTCCTGGGAGCAACAGGATGAGCGGATGGCCTGGCCTTTTACCGACCGCCTTTTGGGCTTCTAATTGGCTCATCGTAGGTTTTACGATATCAACAAGAGGATTGCCCACAAATTCAACAGGCGCGCCGGCTTCCTTATAGACCTCATAAGCAAAAGGATAGATGCAGGCCACACGGGCTGCCAGACGGGCTACCATCTTGGCCCGCCCCCGCCGCCAGGCCCACGCCGAAGGCGGAATGAAGGAAAAAACGGGAATACCTAACTGCTTTGCGACCTTGGCCACACGCATATTAAAATCTGGATAATCGACAGTCACAAAAATATCCGGTTTCCGTTCCACCATAACCTGGCGAAAAGCATCCCGGAGCCGAAACAGGTCTGGTAGTTTCCGGAGGACCTCAACAAAGCCCATGACGCTGTTGTCTTTATAATCAAAAATAACCTCTCCGCCAGCAGACCGGAGCGCGTCGCCGCCCATGCCAAACACTTCGGCATCAGGTGCAAGGGAAAGAATTTCCCTCGTCAGGGCCGCGGCATGCAGGTCGCCGGAAGCTTCACCGGCCGAGATGAAGATACGCATCCTATGGAACCCTCCTCACGTAGGATTAAATGACAGTTTGACAGTTTATTATATCATATCGGAGAAAATTTTGCTGTAGCTTTGGATTCCTGGGACAGGATTGAGATAAAAAATAAGCAGGGGAAAGACTGTGCGGCCGGCCCCAAACCGCCCTACGGGAGGGGGCCGAATTGATTCGCCCGAAAACATGTTTCTCGGACTTCCGCTTCGCTCCAAAAGCGTCCTTCGAAACCTGGGCGAATATTCCTCACTCCCGTTCGTGTGGAGACGTTGCCCCCAAAAACGGGGCGCCTCATCCACCACCATCAAGGAGGTCATAAAATGACCCACTTGAGGGTCCCCCGCCTTGGTAAGGCGGAGCGGCATTCGCCGCCTTGAGACATGTACCCTGACGGAAAAACCTCAAAGGGGGTTGTCAGGCTTACATTTCTTATCACGAAGGGAAGGAAGATGATTGCGCACGGCAATCCATTTATCGTGAGGGTGACAGACTAAGCTATTTCGTTCTTATCCCCGTTGACCAAACTAAAGAAAACTATGAGCGTCCAGCCCCATTTCTTCCGCACATCATCCATGCCTAGTCGTTTAGCCATAACTCTTCCTGATGGGTCCTCTTAACCGCTTAAATACACAAAAATCCCGCAGCCATCACATAGCTGCGGGAGACTTTTTCCGTTTGTACTGACGAGGGCAAGGCCACGCTAACGGACCACGTTCGCCTCGGTCAATGCCTTGATTTCTTCTTTCGAATATCCCATCTCTTTCAGGATTTCCTCTGTATTATCCCCAATTCCGCGAGTCGGTTTGTAAGTGCGGCATGCATATCGGCTAAACGCCAACGGCGGGGTTGGCATCATGACCGTTGTATGTCCCTTATCCGGGAACTCCACAGGAACCATATAGCGATTTTCTATCGCCTGCCTATCTTGGCTGACTTCCTGCGATTCCATCATGATTTCACAGGAAATGCTGTGCTCACTTAGATATTCACGCCACTGCTTACTGGTACGCGTCAAGAAAATCCGGTTGCAGCGTTCCGTTATCTCTACAATGGAACCGGTGCGCTGCAAGGTCTCCACATCCTTGTAGCGCGGGTCATCGATGATATCCTCCAGTCCCAGAAGTTTTGCAAATTTTTCTTTGTCTTTTATATATTCATTGCAGTAGATTCCAATCCAGCGGCCATCCTTACAACGATAGGTCTGACTAAAGGGGTCACACGGGCGAAGTGGATCTGGGTTCAGGTGTTTTCTTTCAAATTGGGTCTGGACAACACCGATAGCGTTGCACCAGATTCCATTAGCAAAAAGGGATGTCATGACTTTTGTTCCCTTTCCCGTCTTTTCTTTTGCATATAGAGCCATCAAGATTCCTGAAAGAAAGACAGAACTTGTTGCCATATCCCCGAAAGCATACGTGGGGACAAAAGGAAATGAATCTTTGGTCTGCCAATCAGCAACAGCGCCGGCACGAAGCCAAAAAGCCGTGATGTCAAACCCTGGGTTTTGGGCAGCCGGGCCTTTGGGACCATAGCCTGAAAAATGGGCATAGATAAGGGCCGGAAACATGTCCTTCAAGGTTTCATAATCCAATCCATTACGTCGGAGCGATTGTTCTCGAATATTTGTGATGAATACATCTGCATGGCTAAGCAGATCCAGAAGGATGGTCTTCCCCTTTTCTTTTTTCAGGTCAAGGGAAAGAAATTTTTTATTGCTGTTGTGGATGGTAAAAAGAGGATTCAAATCATCTTCGTAAGGCACAAATTCATGAACGCCCCCCGAACGCATCACGTCTCCCTGCAAGGCCTCCACCTTAATAACTTCAGCCCCATAGGCACAAAGCATGCGTGCACAAGTGGGAGCGGCTACAACAGTTGCAAGTTCTACGACCTTGATTCCTGATAGTGGCAAAGTTTTCGGTTCCATACGCGTAAGCTCCATTCATCCTTAAGATGAGGAGTCCCTCTGCCCGGGCTGGGTATATGGCACTCCTCTACGGGTCATTCCATTTGTTTTTTAGCAGCTTCAACGCCTCGGTCAAAGCATACCCCATTTTTAGGATTATTTTTCCCTTTCTTTGCAAAGAAATGATCGACGGCCCCCCTCATATACGCTACATCAAAATGGTGTGATGCATAGGACAAAGCACCCAGCATAACGATATTGGTTCCCTTCGGATTGTCCAATTCATTGGCAATATCACTAGCGGGAACTTTGATGACAGTCACGTCATGACGGAACTTCCGTTCCGGTCGCACAAGACTACTGTTGACCAAAAGGATACCGCCTGGTTTGATCTGACTTTCAAATTTATCAATGGCCGCGTCGTTCAGCGTGTATAAGATGTCAATGTCATGGCAGTAGGGACTGGGGATTTCTTTATCATCCATCTTGATGTTGCAGTTTGCTGTACCGCCACGCATTTCTGAACCATAGGAAGGATACCAGGTCACATGTTTTCCCTCTTCCATGCCGGCATCGGCAAGGATCATACCTGCAACGAGAACGCCCTGACCACCAAATCCAGAGCAAATGATTTCTACCATCAGACTGCACCTCCTTTATCGATGAACTCACCCGTCGGATACGTTGCGCTCTGTTTCGATTTGATGAAGTCCATAGCGGCAACAGGTGTCATATGCCAGTTCGTAGGACAAGGGCTGAGCACTTCGACAAGGCAGAACCCTTCTCCATTCATTTGTTTTTGCAGAGCTTTCTTAATCATCTTTCCGGTCTTCATGATATCAGCCGGCGTATCCAAGGCGCCCCGAGCCATATAAGCGATATCAAGTCCGCCAAGGATTTTTGTGATATCAATAGGGTTCCCATCTTTTTTTACCGTTCTGCCATGAGGAGAAGAAGTTGTCTTCATGTTGACAATGGAAGTCGGCGACATCTGCCCACCTGTCATTCCAAATACACTGTTATTTACCACGAGGGCTAGGATGTTTTCATTGCGAAGAGCGCAATGAAGGGTGCTTTCAATCCCGATACTATAGGCCGATCCGTCACCAGGATGAGCTACAACAATGGCATCGGGACGAACTCGTTTCAATCCAGCCGCCGCAATGATGGGTCGGCCATGAGCACTCATGATGGTATTATATTTCAGTGCGAATTGAGCAAATTCACCGCAGGCTACGTCCTCAACGGTAAGCATACGGTCTTCGATCCCCAGTGCTTCCGCCGCTTCAGCCAAAAGCCGTACGATGATTCCATGTCCACATCCAGGGCACCAGCTCGCCTGCTGCGTCATATCGATTCCATTAGGAATTTTGCATTCCATGAAAATCCCTCCTTACAATCTTTTCAGCATATCCCGTACTTTGGAAAGAATTTTCTTTTCTTCTGGTACATTCGAAAACTCCCCATAATATTCCACAGGTCGGCTATTTCCGCAGGCAAGGATCACATCGTCCTTCATCTGTCCCAAGATGCTCATTTCGATATCAAGGAACGCTTTGACTTGGGGTCCCAGTGCTTCAAATGCCTTTTTAGGGAAAGGCCACAGCGTGATGGGTCGAATGAGACCAAGGCGAAGACCTTCCTCACGGCCTTGATAAACGGCTGCTTTAGCGACACGGGAACTGATGCCATAAGCAACAAGGACAATCTCTGCATCGTCTGTCATGACCGATTCCCAACGCTGCTCATGTTTTTCCATCTCGGCATATTTACTGCACAGATAATCTACATATTCTTCTGCTCCGATATCCCAATAACGATTCCAGACAATCCGCTGTTTTTCTCCCTTTCTGCGAGGTCTGATGACCCAATCATACTGATTGATATCATGTTCTTTCATAGCTGGGAGTTCAACTGGTTCCACCATCTGTCCAATCGCCGCATCTGATGCCACGAGAACAGGATGGCGGTATTTTTCAGCAAGATCAAAGGAGATATAAGCAAGGTCAGCATTTTCTTGTACGCTCGATGGAGCAAGGACAATGGTATGGTAATCTCCATGCCCACCGCCACGGGTAAGCTGCCAGTAATCCCCCTGCCCTTGGAAAATATCCCCCAATCCTGAGCCAATCCTCATCACATCGGCAATGACAGCGGGAATATCACCACTGCATAGATAAGAGATACCTTCCTGTTTCAGTGAGAAACCAGGACCCGAAGAGGTCGTCAAGGCGCGAGCCCCCCCTGATGCTGCACCAAAGACCATATTGATTCCAGCAATTTCTGATTCGGTTTGAATAAACTGACCACCGACTTCTTCCATACGCCAAGATAAATATTCCAGGATTTCAGTTTGTGGGGTAATTGGATAACCGCTAAAGAAACGGCAGCCAGCCCGCAAACAGGATTCGGCAAACGCTTCATTTCCTTTCATCAATACTTTCGACATATTTCCTTCCCCCTCTTTAATTCGTGATTTCGATGCAATAATCGGGGCACATCCTATAACAGGAACCGCAGCCAATACATTTTTCTTCGTCTAAATGAACAATTTCATAGCCTTTCTCACCCAGTTCCGTGGATGGTGTGAGCGCTTGCTTCGGACAGACGCTGACACACAGGAAACAGCCTTTGCAGCGCGTATAATCCACACTTATTTTGCTCATTCTTTTCCCTTCTTTCATATTATTCAGAAAATTATTGTACTTATCAAGACAACAAAGGGGAGTGCAATCACGGTTCGTTCAATAAAGATCAGCGCGACATGCCCCATGTTCTTGACAAGTTTGGTGGAAATAAGCAGGGCCCCGATTTCACTCATG
The DNA here is from genome assembly GCF_000425045.1 of Acidaminococcus intestini DSM 21505. GTDB lineage: Bacteria > Bacillota > Negativicutes > Acidaminococcales > Acidaminococcaceae > Acidaminococcus > Acidaminococcus intestini. Next base: position 92,722 of record NZ_AULA01000007.1, read on the forward strand.
TAGATCAATTCGAGGATACTCATGGTACCGACAATAAACTTTGTTTGAGGTGACGCAACAGCTTTCCCCAGGATAATGGGAAGATAGTTATCAGCAAAACCGGAAATGATAGCTGGAGCCGCTGTATAGGCTTCGGGAACGCCTGTCAGATCCATAAACCAACCAATCGGATACGATAGATAAGTCAGGATAGGCGTATAAGTGCATAAAATCAGAGCCACCATCCCATAGCACATGACGATTGGTTGAAGAGATACAACATAGCTGACCATGGATGAAATTTTATCAGTAAAGTTTTTTATGCCCGCAGTTTCTGCACGTTCACAGGCCAGCACCGTAGCTCTTGTCAGGCGAGATCCATCAATGGCCCGATATTCCTTTCTTTCGACGCCTGGTTTATAACTTTCTGGATACAGGCTCAAAGGAGGAATCCGAACCGTAGCAATCGCCAAGATAATGCCAACCACAACGATGGTCAGATAGAAGTAGGAAAAATAATCCATTACACCTAAGACGTTTGCTACGAGGGAACACCACCCAATACTGGAAACAGCAAAGCAAGCTGCTACCGTAGCCGCTTCTTTCACAGTAAAATATCCCTCGTCAAAAAACTGCTTAGCTGCCATTGCACCGGCTGAAACAGGTCCCAACCAAGCACTGATGATGGAAACAGAGGCCATTTCCGTAACTTTGAAAAGGGGTTTCATGATAAAACCGATGATGGTTCCCAAAAATTCCATAAGACCAAATTCCAGGATGAAGGTCTGAAACAGAATCATAGGTGGAATGAGGATGGAAAGTTGCGTTGCGAGCGGCAGCATCGTTCCTCCGGTATCGATGGATGTCATAAATTCAGGGCCAAGCGTAAAACACGAACACACGGCAAAAACAGCACCCAGCAATCTTACAAAAGCCTCAAACTTTGTGCAGGAAAAGAGGCTTCTGCACATAGGATGATCCTCAATCCACTTTGGTTTGGCTAGCACATCAATCCAAGCGATGAAGGCGCTTAGTACGATGATGGTGGTCATAAGAATCTCGAGCGGATGCCCCATCCAGGAAACAAACTTCTTCAAGTAGTAAAAAGTGAACGTATCCACATTTTTACCAAAGTTTAACGGAATAACAACTAAGAAAAGACCGAGCAGTGTACCAACCACAAACTTCAATAAATTTTTCAGCGATACCGTATCCATGTTCCACCTGCTTTCTTACTCGTCTTGTTAGGAAGGGGATTCAGCTTGACAAATAAAGATGACTGTACTAGAATCAAATTATGAAACGCGTTTCTCTTTTTTAAAATAGCATGTTCAATTATCCTTGTCAAGTTCCCTTTCCTTTTTTCGAAAAGAGAAAAGAATCGGTTCATCATAAGAAATGGAGTCTACTATGAATACATCTGAACCCAAAGAACCCTCTTTCATCACCATTCTTGGCCGAGCCTTCACAATCATGGAGGAACTCCTAAAAAGTGACAAGCCGCTCGGCGTTTCCGAATTGGCACGCTTAACGGGCATTCCAAAAGCAAATACATTTAGAATCATGAAGACTCTGGAAGAATTAAAAGCTGTCAGTCCCAAAGAAGACGGCTACATTCTAGGAAGTAAAATGATCGAGCTGGGCGCTGGAGCCAAACATAATGATGAATTTATGTTGGTTGCCAAACCTTACCTCCAAAAATTATCAAAGACTTGTGAGGAAACAGTCAATCTTGGAATCATGTTTCAGGATTATGTACTTTTTATCCACACGGAACTTGCAGAGCAGCGCTCCCTAGTGGCTTCCCTGCCTCCCGTTACACCACTTTACTGTTGCTCAGTTGGAAAAATCTTCCTTGCCTATCAGACAAATAAAGAATTGGAGCACTATTTTAAAGTTCACCACCCCATTAAACGAACAATCAATACACGAACTACAAAGGAAGCTCTCCTTCAGGAAAGTGAGAAGATTCGCCGTGACGGCATTGCTCATGATCATGAGGAATATGACTATGGGCTTTCCTGCATTGCTGCTCCTATCTTCCTCGGAGAAAATCTAGCCGCAGGAATCAGTCTTTCCGGTCCGACCAGCCGACTCCAATATAAGGGATATGCTTTCCTCGAAAAGGAACTTAAAGCAACAGCAGAAGCCCTTTCAAAGGAAGCAAGCCTCAAAAAGGTTGTTTTGCCCGACCTTAGCTAAGAACAGCGTTCTTATCAGCTCATCACCGTGATGAATAAAAGAGAGGTGGCATAATCGTGGATTCTGTTCAGAAAGATTCTTCCCATTTACGTAAATCTTCCTTCTTGCGATTTTTTGTTCCATCCTTTATGGGGCTGTTTCTCTTCCTGTTTCCCGTTTGGGTTGATGGGAATATGAACATTCCACTTGGGCTCATTTCCAATGCCATCGCTCAATGGATTCATCCTTTTTCCAATGCAATTCTCATGATCTGCGTAGGAATCTCTGCAATTTTTTCATGGATTTGCACTATCTGGAGACCTAATTGGTCACGCACGAATAGTCTATGGAATGAGCTTTTTTACGTTTCCCATCCTTATCTTTTTATTCGGACGATAGGCGCTGTCATCACGATTCTCGTGGCCACCCAAACCGGTCCTGATTGGCTTATTTCTGAAGAAACAGGCGGATCCATCATCCAGCTTATGGGGATTCTCATTGCCTGGTTCTTAGCAGCCTCTTTTTTGATTCCTCTGCTTACAGAATATGGAATCATGGATTTTACTGGAACCTTGCTGAGAAATATATTGAAGCCGCTTTTCCACTTGCCAGGGCGAGCCGCCATCGATCTTCTAGCCTCTTGGGTTGGTAACTGCAACGTAGGGGTTGTCCTCACAACAAAGCAATATGAATCTGGATACTATACAGACCGTGAAGCCATCTTGATTGCCAGTTGTTTTTCCGCGACTTCCCTCCCCTTCTGCCTTGTCATTGCGGCTATTATGGGCGTTGACCAATACTTTATCCAACTATACTTTATTCTCAGTTTGGTTGGAACCCTGTCCGCTATGATCATGAGCCGTATCTGGCCTCTTGAAGGGAAATGGAAGGACGAGTACTATCCTCCTGTCGGCCGTAAAGTCCAGGAAGTTCATCCGGTGGGAATCAGCCGCTCCCGCTGGGCACTTCATCAGGCTATAAAAAGAGCTGAAAAAGGGCCCACCTTCTTCCAGCTGGTTTCAAATGGAATACAGCTATTCCTCAATATCATTTTCACACTGGTACCAGTTACCATGTGCATCGGAACACTGGCCTGCTGTCTGTCATCCTATACTCCACTCTTCCAATGGATTGCCCTGCCGTTTCAGTGGTATTTCAAACTCTGTGGTCTGAAAGAATATGCAGCCGCAGCTCCCGGGGCTGTTGTCGGTTTTGTTGATATGTTCATTCCTGCCATGATCTGTGCAGGAATCACTTCCATGAAGACACGGTTTGTCATCTGTATCCTTTCTTTAGTCCAAATCATTTATATGACAGAAGTCGGTTCCATTATGCTAAATTCCAAGTTGCCCATAACCATCATGGATCTTGCTATCATTTTTCTTGAAAAAACAATCATTGCCATTCCCATGATTGTTTTCTTCACTGATTTATTTGTAAAATTTCAAGAATAATGAGTTTTTTTGATAAAATTTGTCAAATATTAAATAAACCCCTTCCGCTTAGACCGGAAGGGGTTTTATGCTGACCCGTCAGGGATTTTGCCCGCAGCCGTAAGAGCCGTTCATGGGGCCCTGTTGGGGGCCGCCCTGCCGCGCGCCGTCCATCATGGCGCCATGCTGGAAACCGGGATTCATCTGCATGTCTTGATGCATGGGAGCAGAAACTTCATAGCCGCCAAGACGGGGATCGACCATGCCAAAGACCATGGCAACATGGGTGAAAAAGACAAAGAGCAGCAGGATGAAGATATGGCATTTGGCATTTTTCTTGGCGTCCGGGCCGTTACCAATAAAGCCGAGCTCCGTGAAAAGAAGCAGGAAGGCGGGGATGATGCCAAGGACATAGGCCCAGACCGCGATAAGGTCGATGGGGCCCCGCCACTCAATGGTGGGGATGTAGCGCGTAACTAGGTAGAGGGCGGCCACGATGAAATAGAGGCTAAAGAAGAGACCGCCTCGATGATGTGTACCCCAAAAACTGGACGCATATAAATTAGTTAAATGGCATTAGTGGATGTTTCCCGATATATTTCGGGAGGCATCCATTTTGTTTTTTTCTGAATCCTTTCCTTGTTGAAATAATGAATGTATTCTTTCACTGCTTTAGCAAATACCTTGAACGAGGTGTATTCTTTTTCGCTTCCGTAATACATTTCATTTTTCATCCGACCAAAAAAGGTCTCCATAATACTGTTGTCATAGCAGTTGCCCTTACGCGACATTGACTGTATAATTCCATGCTTTTTCAATTCACTTCTGTAATATTCATGCTGATACTGCCATCCCTGATCCGAGTGCATAATTAAACCC
>NZ_AULA01000008.1 GCF_000425045.1 Acidaminococcus intestini DSM 21505
AATCCGCTATATATCCTGCGATACGCTTTTGTCTTACAAAGCGTATCGGGTATCGTTTTAGGAAACCAAACCAAAGCTTGGATTCCTCCGGGGTCATATGGCGGCGCATTTCACGGGCATAGGCGAGGTTCTCTTTATCCTTGTGATTTTGGTAGTACGTTTTCATAGGGCATCTCCTTTTAATGCAGTAGGATAAATCCTGTTATATGGGTCATTATGCCCGAAAAGTCCGATGAAATCTATATAGTAGGATGAATGTCCGTTTTTGAGAGATAAATGGGATAAAATGAAGGATAATCGGGATTTGAAAAGACCGTAAGGAAAAAGACTGTTTGGCGCCGTGCCTTTCAATCTTTCCCCTTAATTAATTTTTATCTCCATTTGCTTTTTTCAAATATGGCCTAGACGTAGTCAGATGCTAGGAGCACCCGGCCTCATCGACGACGGCGTACGATTTGTGTACGTCGAGGCGATCGAGGTCGTGGGCGACAACGCAGATGGCTGCGTAAAGGTCCATAGGCTGAAAAAAGCTTCTTGCCTGATGAGCTGGGCGCTGGAGGTGACGACACGAGGTTAGGAGGGGAAGCGCCCAGGCGTAAGGTATCCCCAAACCAGCAACGAATCATCGTACGAATCGTCATGCCTCCATTGCATCCTTAAAATGAGAAATTAAGCAATGGGGGCACGCTGGGGTGGAGAATCGGAGCGATTTTTGCTCCGAGTAAAAACAGTGCGCCCTTTACATTTTCCCCTCCCCGTGCTACAATGACTAAAAATGAATATAGGCCTTTTAATCTAGTCCTGTGAGACTAAGAAAGGGACTTTTGCTACAGAAGAAATGAGCTGCAGTGGGCGGCGTACTTTAGGGTGCGTGCCTTTAAAGAGAAGCCTTCTTGTCTTATGGGGACAAGGGGGCTTATTTTTGTTGCAATGAATTGTTTCCCAGATTGACCATGACAAGTAAGGAGGCTATCACATGGCAAAGGCAGCGGTCAGCCTGTCCGGAAGGGATATCTTGGATCTGTCATCCCTTTCGGTCGAGGAATACGACCTCATCATGAAGACAGCAGCAGAAATGAAGAAAATCCTGAAACGGGATATCAAGAAGGTGCCTTCCCTCAGGGGAAAATCCATTGTTAACCTGTTTTATGAAAACAGCACGCGCACGCGTTCTTCGTTTGAACTTGCCGGTAAATATTTGGGGGCCGATGTCATCAATATCAGTACGGGCACTTCGAGCGTCAAGAAAGGGGAGTGCCTCAAGGATACGGTGCTCACCATGCAGTCCATGGCCTGCGATGCCATTGTTATGCGGCACCCCATCGAAGGTGCGGCCAAGTACATTGCCGATATCGTAAAACCGGTTGTCATCAATGCCGGAGATGGCTGTCATGCCCACCCCACCCAGGGTCTCCTGGATATGTTCACAATCCTTGAAAAGAAGAAATCCTTCAAGGGCCTCAAGATGGCCATCATCGGAGATATCCTCTACAGCCGTGTGGCACGCAGCAATATTGCTGCTTGGACGAAGCTTGGTGCCGATGTCCATGTGGCGGGGCCGGTCACGCTCATGCCTTACGAAATGGAAAAACTGGGCGTCACGGTCCATAAACGAGTGGAAGAGGCCATTGAAGGCGCGGATGTTGTCGACATCCTCCGTATCCAGCTTGAACGGCAGCAGAGCGGTCTTTTCCCGACACCTCGCGAATATGCCCGTATCTTTGGGGTCAACGAGGAACGCATGAAACTGGCCAAACCGGATGTGATGATCATGCATCCCGGTCCCATGAACCGCGGTCTTGAAATTTCCTATGAAGTGGGCTACAGCGACCAGGCTGTGATCCGTGAACAGGTTACCAATGGGGTGGCGGTTCGGATGGCGCTCTTATTCTTGACACTGACAGGGGGGAAACAAGTTGAAAACGCTGATTAAAAAGGGACACCTTGTCGATCCCAGCCAGCATCTGGATGCTGTGAAGGATATCCTCGTGGAGGACGGGATCATTAAACGTGTGGCTGATTCCATCGAAGAAGCCGCTGACGAAACGTATGATGCTTCAGGAAAGGTGGTTGCTCCGGGCTTCATCGACCTGCATACCCATCTTCGCGAACCGGGACTTGAAGCAAAGGAAGATATCGTTTCCGGGACGATGGCAGCGGCTCACGGTGGCATTACGCGCATCGCCTGCATGCCGAACACGAACCCTGTCATCGATACCTCGATTGTCGTGAGCGGAATCAAAAAGAGAGCGGCAGAAGAAGGTTATGTCCATGTGGAAGTCATTGGGGCTATTACGAAGGGCGAAAAGGGCAAGGAACTTTCTGAAATGGGAGATATGGCCATGCGGGGCGCAATGGCGTTTTCCGATGATGGGCACTTTGTAGAGGATCCCCTGATGATGCTCAAGGCGGCCCGTTATGTGAATTCCTTTGATAAGGCGCTCATTGTCCATGCCATTGAGGAACACATGAATCATTCGGGCTATATGCACGAAGGCGCCGTATCGGCAAGGCTGGGTGTGCCGGGCATTCCTTCCATTGCAGAAGATATGGCAGTTGCCCGCGATGCCATCATTGCCGAGTATACAGGAACCCATGTCCACATCGCTCATATTGCAAGTAAAGGGGCGGTGGATATCGTTCGCCAAGCAAAGAAAAGAGGTGTGCCCATTACGTGCGAAGTGACGGTTCATCATTTGACGCTCACTGATGAAGCCTGTGCTTCCTTTAGTACGGCAACCCGCGTTTCGCCGCCCCTTCGCAGCCGGGACCATGTGGAAGCCCTGCGGGACGCCCTCAAGGATGGGACCATTGATGCCATCGTAACGGATCACGCACCGCATGCACCGGAAGAAAAGGATGTGGAATTCCGCAATGCCCCGAACGGATTCTGCGGTCTTGAAACGAGTGTCGGGGTCATTCTGACGGAACTCTATCATACGGGTCTATTTACCATTAATGAGATTGTCGATAAAATGAGCTGCCGACCGGCTGAACTTTTCCACCTTGACGGGGGCACCCTCCGCGAAGGCAGTTCCGCCAATATCACCATCCTGGATCTTGATAAGGATTGGGTCGTCGACAGCAGCAAGTTCTATACCCGCGGCAAGGTCACGCCTTTTAATGGAAAACACTGCAAAGGGCAGGCTGCCGCCACCATGGTCGATGGTGTATTTGTGATGAAAGACGGTGTCGTATGCAAAAAGTAAAAGGTAAGTTGGTACTAAAAGATGGTGGTGTCTATGAAGGAACCCTTTATGGGGACCATCCGGCTGTTGGTGAAGTCGTCTTCACAACAGGCATGAGCGGCTATCAGGAAACCCTGACGGACCCTTCTTTCTGCGGACAGATTGTAGTCTTTACCTATCCGCTCATCGGCAACTATGGCTGCAATCCCATTTTTGATCAGGGGGATGGCTGCTGCTATGAAGGGCTTATCGTTGATGAACTCTGCGATGAACCGAGTTCTTGGCGCGACGAAGGAACGGTCCTTTCCTTCCTTGAAAAGAACCATATTCCGGTCCTTGCTGATGTGGACACGCGGGCCATTACGCGCCGCATCCGGGCTTACGGTACGCTTCAAGGCGTCATCGTTCCTTATGATATGCCTGATGAAGACGTCCAAAAGCTCCTTGCCACGCCGGAACGGCATGATCAGGTGGCTCAGGTGACGACAAAGAAAGTCTACCACATGGGGGACAAGGAAAAGAGCAAATTCAGCGTTGCTGTCATGGACTATGGTATTAAGCGCAATATCCTCAAGAGCCTTGTGGAAAAGGGCTGCTATCTGACGGTCTTCCCGGCGGAAACACCGGCTGAAGAAGTCCTTGCCATCGATCCTGATGGGATCTTCCTTTCAAATGGCCCCGGCGACCCGGCGGACCTTACGGTTGAAATCGACAACATCAAGAAGATGATTGGCAAGAAACCTATCTTTGGAATTTGCCTGGGGCATCAGGTCATGGCCCTTGCGTGCGGGGCCAAGACAAAGAAAATGCTCTTTGGCCACCGCGGCATCAACCAGCCGGTGCGGGACTATGTGGATAACTGCATCATGATTACGTCCCAGAACCACGGCTTTATGGTTGACGAAGATTCCCTGAAGGGGCTTCATGTGAAGGTCATCAACCGTTCCCTCAACGATGGCACCATTGAAGGAATCCAGTATCTTGATCATCCGACCTTTACGGTCCAGTTCCATCCGGAAGCTTCCCCGGGACCGAGCGGAAACGGATATCTCTTTGACCGCTTTATTACCATGATGGGGGGACACTGATTATGCCAAAAAGAAACGATGTCAATAAAGTCATGGTCATTGGCTCCGGTCCAATCATCATTGGTCAGGCTGCCGAATTTGACTATGCAGGAACCCAGGCCTGCCGGGCCCTTAAAGAAGAAGGACTGGAAGTTGTCCTTGTAAACTCCAACCCGGCGACCATCATGACCGATGTGCATATTGCTGACCGCGTCTATGTCGAACCGCTCAATGTGGAATTTCTTGAAAGCGTCATCCAAAAGGAACGGCCGGATTCCTTGCTTGCTACCTTAGGCGGCCAGATTGGCCTTAACCTTGCCATCGAACTTGATAAGACGGGCATCCTCAAAAAATACAATGTGAAGCTCATTGGGACCCAGATCCCGAGCATCATGAAGGCTGAGGACCGCGAACTCTTCAAAGAAACGATGGAAAAACTCCATCAGCCCATTCCTCAGAGCACGATTGTGGAAAGCGTTGCCGCGGCAAAGGAATTTGCCGACCGCATCGGCTATCCGCTCATTGTGCGTCCGGCCTATACATTGGGCGGTACGGGCGGCGGCATTGCCCACAACGATGCTGAACTCGACGATATCTGCACGAAGGGGCTCCAGTACAGCCTCATTGGTCAGGTCCTCATTGAACGCTCCGTTGCCGGCTGGAAGGAAATTGAATTTGAAGTCATCCGCGACCATGCCGACAACTGCATTACGGTCTGCAATATGGAAAACCTTGATCCTGTGGGCGTCCATACGGGCGACTCCATCGTCGTGGCGCCGTGCCAGACCCTGACGGACCGTGAAGTCCAGATGCTGCGTACGGCCGCTATTGATATTGTCCGCGAACTCGGCGTTGAAGGCGGCTGCAACGTGCAGTATGCCCTGAACCCTGACAGCGAGGAATATATCGTCATTGAAGTCAATCCCCGCGTCAGCCGTTCGTCCGCTCTTGCTTCCAAAGCAACGGGATATCCCATTGCCAAGGTGGCATCAAAGATTGCTGCCGGCTATACCCTTGATGAAATCGAAAATGCCGTTACGAAAAAGACCACGGCTTGCTTTGAACCGACCTTGGACTACTGCGTACTGAAGATTCCTCGCTGGCCTTTTGACAAATTTGTCAAGGCAGACCACACCCTGGGCACGCAGATGAAGGCAACGGGCGAAGTCATGGCCATTGAACGCAACATCGAAGCAGGGCTCCTCAAAGCCATTCGCTCCCTTGAAATCGGCCTGATTCACCTCGATATGCCGGAATTCCATGCCCTCAGTGACGAAGAAGTTTTTGCCAAGGTTCATCTTGTCAATGATGAACGCTTCTTTGCCATCGCTGAAGCCTTCCGCCGTGGCATGACCGTCGACGAGGCTCACGAAATTACTAAGATTGATGAATTCTTCCTGCGGAAGATCCGTCATATCGTAGAAATCGAAAAGGCCATCAAGGAAGGTCCGCTTACGAAAGAGCTCATGAAGGAAGCCAAGAAACGCGGTTTCTGCGATGAGGAAATTGGCCTTCTTACAGGCAAGTCGGCTCTTGAAATCCGCGCCCTGCGCAAGGAAATGGGAATTGTACCGGTCTACAAGATGGTGGATACATGCGCAGCCGAATTTGACGCGGAAACGCCGTACTACTATTCGACCTACGGTGTCGAAGACGAAGTGCGGCCCAGCAATAAGAAGAAAGTTGTCGTTCTCGGGTCCGGTCCAATCCGCATCGGTCAGGGCGTTGAATTCGACTACTGCTCGGTACACTCTGTCTGGGCCCTCAAAGAAGAAGGATACGAAACAATCATCATCAACAACAACCCGGAAACGGTTTCCACGGACTTTGATACGGCAGACCGTCTGTATTTTGAACCGCTGACCTTGGAAGACGTGCTGAACGTCATCGACCGGGAACAGCCTGAAGGCGTCATTGTCCAGTTTGGCGGCCAGACGGCCATCAACCTTGCCGGGCCCCTTCATAGCTGCGGCGTGAAGATCCTTGGTACGAGCGTCGATGATATTGACCGCGCTGAAGACCGTGAACGCTTTGATGAAGTCCTGACGGAAGTAGGCATTCCCCGTCCGAAAGGACACACCGTCTTTGATGTGGAAGGCGCTGTGAAAGCCGCCCACGATGACGGCTATCCTGTCATGGTCCGTCCGAGCTACGTTCTTGGCGGCCGTGCGATGGAAATCGTCTATAACGATGATCAGCTGCGCTACTATATGGCAAATGCCGTCAAGGCCTCGAAGGAACATCCTGTCCTTGTTGACCATTACCTCATGGGGACGGAAGTCGAAGTCGATGCCATCAGTGACGGCGTCGATGTCGTCATCCCGGGCATCATGGAACACATTGAACGGGCTGGTGTACACTCCGGTGACTCCATCGCCGTTTACCCGCCGCGCACGCTGAGCGAACACATCATCGAAGCAATCATTGAATACACCAATAAGCTGGCCCTGACGCTCCACGTCAAAGGTCTGCTCAATATCCAGTACATCGTCCGCGATGAAAAGCTCTATATCATCGAAGTGAACCCGCGCTCCAGCCGGACCGTCCCGTTCCTGTCGAAGGTCACGGGGATTTCCATGGTGGATGTTGCTACCAAGTGTGCGGTAGGTAAGAGCCTCAAGGAACAGGGCTTTGAATCGGGCCTGAAACTCTTCCCGGATTATTACGCTGTCAAGGCACCGGTCTTTTCCTTCAACAAGATGACCGATGTGGATATCACCTTGGGACCGGAAATGAAGTCCACGGGCGAAGTCATGTGCATTGATAACCAGTTCCCACGCGCCCTTTATAAGGCCTGCGTTGCTGCTGGGACCAATGTGCCGGATAAGGGAACTATCCTCATTACGGTCGCTGATAAGGATAAAGACGAAGTGACGGAAATTGCCGAAGGCTTTGAAGATTTGGGCTATACGATTGCGGCAACGGAAGGCACGGCAAACTTCCTCCGCAGCAAGGGCATGACCGTGGAAACGGCAGCCAAGATTGGCGAGGACAGTCCGAACCTCCTGGATGATATCAAGGAAGGCAAGATCTGCATGGTCATCAATACCATGAACCATGGGGAAAGCACGCGCAGTGACGGGTTCCGGATCCGCCGCAGTACGGTGGAACACGCCATTCCTTGCCTGACGAGCCTTGATACGGCCCGCGCCCTCCAGCATGCCCTGGGGGCTATGCGCCGCCGCCGCATTGTCAGTGTCGTTGCCCTGCAGGACCTTAAAACGGAGTAAGCCATGACGAAATTCTTGGAAGATGGAAGAGTGGTGGGGCAGCGCAGCCTGTCCCACGACATCCGAATCATGGAAATTTGGTCACCGCAGGTAGCGGCCTCGGCTGAACCCGGTCAGTTTGTGACTGTAAAGAGCAACGATTTGAGTGTGCCTCTTTTGCGCCGTCCTTTTGGGGTATCCGGCGTCAATCGTGACAAAGGTACCTTCCTTCTCATCTACCGGATTGTGGGGGAGGCGACGCAGCTGCTTGACCAGCTGAGAAAAGGGGATTCTATCAGTGTCATGGGTCCTTTGGGACGCGGTTTTGACCGGAGCCACCATAAGGTTCTTCTTGTTGGCGGCGGTGTTGGTCTTGCGCCCCTTCGTTTCCTTGCGGAAGACTATCCCCAAGCGGACGTGGATGTCCTCATTGGCGCCCGCACGGCAGAGGAGCTTTTTTGGACGGACCTGTTTCGGGATAAGACGGTTCACCAATTTGAGACCACGGAAGATGGTTCCCGGGGGACGAAGGGCCTTATCACGGCGCCCTTGGGGCAGCTTCTTGATGAGGGCGGATATGACTGTGTCTATGTCTGCGGACCTTCGCCGATGATGCGGGCTGTGACGAAAGTCGTGGAACCGCGGGGCATTCCCTGTCAGATTTCCCTTGAAAAGTACATGGGCTGCGGCCTTGGCGCGTGCCTTTCCTGCACATGCAGCGGTATCGGCAAACGGGTCAAGGTCTGTAAAGATGGCCCTGTCTTTTGGTCACGGGAGGTGTCGGAATGGTAAACAATAGGACCCTTCTTGAAACTGAGCTTTGTGACCTTCATCTTAAGACCCCTATCACCACAGCGTCGGGGACCTTTGGGTTTGGCCTTGAATTTACGGATTTTCTTGACCTAAATAATGTGGGCGCCATTACGGTAAAGGGCACGACCCTTCATCCCCGGGCCGGCAACAAGGGACAGCGCATTGTTGAGACCCCTTCGGGTATCCTTAACTGTGTAGGTCTTGAAAACCCCGGTGTGGACGTTTTCCTAAAAGAGACCCTGCCTCAGCTGAAGGCATATGACACAAAGGTCATCGTGAACATTGATGGGGACAGCGCTGCCGAATATGGCGAACTTGCTGCCATGCTTGACGTGGATGGCGTTGATGCGCTGGAACTCAATATTTCCTGCCCCAATGTTGCCCAAGGGGGCCTTGCTTTTGGCACGAGCTGCAGTGCTGCCGCGCAAGTCGTGGAAGCAGCCAAGAAGCGAACCCATAAGCCCATCATTACAAAACTTTCACCGAATGTGACGGATATCACGGAAATTGCCAGAGCCGTGGAAGCGGCAGGGACCGATATGATTTCCTTGATCAATACGCTGGTGGGTATGAAGATTGATATCCAGACCCAAAAGCCGGTCCTGGGCAATATCATGGGCGGCCTTTCCGGTCCAGCGGTCCGTCCGGTTGCTGTGCGCATGGTCTATCAAGTTGCTCAGGCTGTTAAGGTGCCCCTCATTGGGATGGGCGGGATTACCTGTGCCGCTGATGCCATTGAATTTTTCCTTGCCGGAGCGTCTGCCATTGCCGTAGGGACTGCTAATTTTGACAATCCACGGCTTGCAGAAACCATTTCGCAGGGGATCGCGGCCTATCTTATCGACCATAACCTCAAAAATATTCGGGACCTTGTTGGCAAGGCCCTGCCCAATCAGTAAGGAGAAGAAGGAAATGACGAAGGTACAAGACCGTCTGATTGTGGCCCTTGATTTTCCTACGGGACAAGAGGCGAGGGCCCTTGTTGAGGAACTGGGTGATGCGGTTACATTTTATAAAGTAGGGATGGAGCTTTTTTACAGTGAAGGCCCGGCCATTGTTTCCTATCTGAAGGAACAGGGCAAGAAGGTCTTCCTTGACCTCAAGCTCCAGGATATTCCCAATACAGTGGCGCACAGTCTTGCTGTGTTGACGCGTCTTGGGGTGGATATCATGAATGTCCACGCCGTTGGTGGACCCAAAATGATGGCAGAAGGCATGAACGCCATCCGGGAAGCAGCGGAAAAACTCTGCGTCGCGGCACCAAAACTCATTGCTGTGACAATCCTTACGAGTATGGATGAAGCGCAGTGGGCGCCTCTTGGTTATGCAAAGCCCATTGGCGAGGAAGTCCTTGCCCTGGCGGCGCTTGCTAAGGAAAGCGGCCTTAGTGGGGTCGTTGCTTCCCCGCGGGAAGCTGAAGCCATCCGCAAGGCCTGTGGCAGCGATTTTCTCATCGTGACGCCCGGTATCCGTCCGACTTGGGCGGCAGCCAATGACCAGAGCCGCATTGCGACGCCAAGTATGGCCATGAAAAATGGGTCAACCCATCTTGTAGTCGGTCGGCCCATTACGAAAGCGGAAAACAAGATTGACGCGGTCAATCGGATCTTGAAAGAAATGGAAGGTGCCCTTCATGAATAACAAAAGTGTCCTGAGTATGCTCGAAGAAACCAATGCTGTCATGCATGGCCATTTTCTCCTCACGAGCGGACTTCATAGTCCCATCTATGTGGAAAAATTCAATGTCCTGCAGCGCCCGGAATATACGGAACAGCTCTGCAAGGAAATTGCCAGCCGGTTCATCAACGACAATGTGGAACTTGTTGTCGGTCCGATGACGGGCGGCATTCTCCTGGCCTATGAAGTGGCAAAGAACCTTGGAACGAGATTCTTCTTTACGGAACGAGTCAATGGCAAGATGACCTTCAAGCGGGGCTTTGCCATCAAACCGGGAACCCGTGTCCTTGTGGTGGAAGATATTGTAACGACGGGCGGCAGTGTCCGGGAAGTGCTCGATGTCGTCAAGGGCGAAGGCGGCGTTCCCGTTGGTGTCGGCCTCCTCGTAGACCGCAGCGGCGGCAAAGTGGACTTTGGTGTCCGCACGGAACCGCTCCTGCGTCTTGATGTAGAAACCTATAAACCGGAAGAGTGTCCCATGTGCAAAGAAGGTACACCCCTGACTCAGCGCGGCCGGACGGGGAAGTAAGAAGATAAGGAAAACTGCGGTGCCAAAGGCGCCGCAGTTTTTTGTTTGGGAAAGATGCTGTGGTGCTGTGATATTGTGATGCTAAAAGACCGCACGGCACGGCGCCAAACCGTCTCCCTATCGGTCGTGGGCGCCGAATTGATTTTTTGGTCACACGGTCCGTGAACCGAATTGCGTTGGCAGCGTCTTGTGATTAGCGGTTTTGGCCCATCGAAAGCGGAACGGCATTCGCCGTCTCCAAGGCAAAAGACCGTAACGTGAGCCCTGAACCGAACGTAGACACGAATTACACGAATTCGGTTCAGGGCTTTTTGAGCGTGGGAGGTACTGTATGCTCTTGGTAAATGAGCTGTTGTTTGCGTATTTCTCAATCGGGCCTAGCTCAAAATTCAATCTGTGGGATTATTGCTATGATGATATTCAGCAGCGCATTCCTTATTCTCACCACTGCCCGTCTTGGTATTTTGCCTCTAAACTCGATTTCTCTGAAATCGATCCGCCCCGCCAGGGCGGGGGACCGAAAGCCGCATGTTGCCTCATTGAAATGAGGCAAGCGTGCCCTTTCGGTGGTGGATGAGGAGCGTAGCGACGTTTCCTTACGAACGGCAGTGAGGTAGATTCGCCCGGAGTTTCGAAGGACGATTTTGAAGCGGAGCGAAAGTCCGAGAAACATGTCCCTGGGCGAATCAAGTTCGGACCCGTTCCCCCGCAGGGGGCGGTTTGGGTCCGGCGTTACAGTTGCCTTCCACTTTTTTAGCCAGCTGCCACCGGTAGCCTTAGCCAAGGAAAGCCCCGTCACATATGCCTTCCGCCTTAGCCTACCTTTATGCCTCCCATCATGTTCCTTTTCCCCCATAATTATGATAAAATTAAGTGTTATGCAAGGAGGAATCCCTATGCTCACAAAACCACTCCTCGAGGCTATGAAGGCTTATCGGGAAGATCATGTATACCCCCTTCATACACCGGGCCATAAGGGCGGACGCGGTGCTGATGAGGATCTCAAGGACCTATTGGGTGAAAATGCCCTTTTATCTGACGTATCACTTATGGAGGAACTGGACGATATCCACCATCCTGAAGGAGCCATCAAGGACGCTGAAACGCTGGCAGCGACGCTTTATGGGGCAGACCGCTGCTTTTTTGGTGTCAATGGCACGACGGGCGTCATCCATGGCATGCTCCTTGGCGCGCTGCGTCCTGGGGACAAGATCCTGGTTCCCAGAAACAGCCATAAGTCTGTTTTGGGCGGTCTCATTCTTGGCGGCTTAGAACCGATTTCCCTGGCTCCTTGTTATGATGAGTCGTGGCGCATGACGCTTCAGATTACACCGGAGCAGGTGGATGCGGCTCTTAACAAGAAGCCTGATATCAAGGCCGTCTTTCTTACGACCCCAAATTATTTTGGCCTTGCTGCCGATACGGAAAAAATTGCCAGGATCTGTCATGAAAAAGGGGTACTGCTCCTTGTTGATGAAGCCCACGGTCCCCATCTTGGATTTTCGTCCCTGCTTCCCAAAAGCGCCATGCAGTGCGGCGCTGATGCAGCAGCGCAAAGTACCCATAAGATTGTGGGTGCCATGACGCAGTGCTCACTTCTTCAGGTTTCCTATGACCGCATCGATAAGGACGCTATGGAACGGGCCATGAGCCTTGTGACGACAACAAGCCCGAACTATCTTCTTATGGGATCCCTTGATGCGGCGCGTTTTCAGCTTGCCCAAAAAGGCACAGCCATGGCGAAAGCCTCCCTTCGCGCGGCTGCGCTTCTCCGCGAAGAACTTAAAAAGATTGACGGTCTTCCGGTCCTTACAGATGAACTGATCGGAAAGGGCGGCGTTGCGGCCATGGATCCGGGGAAGGTCACGATTATGACCAGCGCCCTGGGGCTTACGGGACCGGAAGCGGCGGAAATTCTGCGCCGCGAAAAAATTGCCGTTGAGCTTGTCGATGAAGATCACGTGCTCTTTCTTGTTACCTATGCTGATGACCATGCAGAATTTGCCCAAAAGGCCGTTCTTATCCGGGAAACGCTGGAAAAAAGCCGGAAACCGGTACGGAACGTAGCGCCAGCGGCTGTTCTCTCAAAGATTCCGGAACGGCGACTCCTGCCGCGGGACGCGTTTTTTGCGCCCCATGAGAGGGTGCCTTTTGACGAATCTGCAGGCCGTGTGACCACTGAATCCATCAGCTTTTATCCCCCTGGGATCCCTCTCATCATGCCGGGAGAAGTCATTACGGAAGAGCTTATTGCCTACGCCCGTCTTATGCAGGAAAAGAAGCTTCTTGTCAGCGGGCCCCAGGATCCCTCCCTTAGAGAAATCGAGGTCATAAAATGAAAAAAGGACTCTTTATTACGTTGGAAGGCCCTGACGGCAGCGGTAAGACGACGCAGGCAAAACGCCTTAAGGCATATCTTGAAACGAAGGGACGGGAGGTTGTCCTCACCCGGGAACCGGGCGGGACGGGCCTTGCGGAAACGCTGCGCAGCCTTGCCCTTTCCCCAGAGATCACCATGAGTAAACGGGTGGAAAGCCTCCTTCATGTGGCAGCCCGGGCCGACCATGTGGATAAGGTCATTCGGCCCGCTCTTGAAGCAGGAAAAGTGGTCATCTGCGACCGTTTCAGTGATTCCACCCTCATTTACCAAGGCATCTTGGGCGGTATGGACCTTGATGAACTGGAAAGACTGTCCCTTTTCGGGTCTAAAGGGCTCAGCCCTGATGTGACCTTTCTTATTGACGGCAATCCCCGCGTCCTCCTTTCCCGGCGGGAAGCCCGGGGCGTTACGGATAAGTTTGAGGCCCAAGGCCTTCTTTTCCAGGAAAAGATCCGTCAGGGGTATTTGACCCTTCTTGACCGCTATCCAGAGCGCATGATCCTCATCGATGGGGAAGGAACTCCAGACAGTGTGACGGATGCCCTCATAAAAAAAGTGGAAAAATTTCTCTAAATGGGGTATAGTCTACTTGTTGTGTAATACAATGGAAGGAACATCATCATGTGGGATACCATTTTGGGTCATGAAGCCAATAAAATATTTTTGGGAAACATGCTCCAAGGAGAGCGTAAAACACCGGCCCTCCTTTTTTATGGGCCTGATGGCATTGGTAAGAAGAAACTTGCCTATGAATTTGCCCGGAGTTTTCTTTGCCTTGATGATCCCACCCATGATGACTGCAAGTGCCGCAGCTGCCGCGCCTTTTGCGGGGAAAGTCACCCCGACTTTATCTATGTAGAAGGGCAGGGCGCCCGGCATGATATCCTAATTGAACAAATCAAGGAAGTAGAAAAAAAGGAAGTCTTTTCCCCCGTCCTTTCCCCTTATAAGGTCTGTCTCATTGATGGTGCGGACCGCATGCGGGAAGAAGCGTCCAATTCCTTGTTGAAGCTCCTTGAAGAGCCGCCGACGTACTGGCTCTTTATCCTCGTTGCATCCGAAATTTCGCGCATCCTGCCGACCATCCGCAGCCGTCTCATGGCCATCCGCTTTGAGCCCCTTCACAGGGAGAAAGCGGTACGTGTCATGGAGGAGCTTTCTGTTCCGCAAGGCGAAACCTTGGCGCGTCTATCTGATGGCTCGCCGGGAAAAGCCCTCCATCTTGCCGAGGCAGAAGCGCTGATGTGGCGGGAGCGGGCCTTATTCATTATGGAAGGCATAGAAGATCCTTATCTCATGGCAAGCCTTGCCCGTCTTGAATGGCTGGGCGATATGGATGTGGACCAGACACAGACCTTTTTGGAAATGCTGCTCCTCATCTTGCGCGATGCTATGATGATCCAAGAAGGCAGCGGCCTTCTTCTTTATAATGAAGATGAACGCGAGCGAATCGCTTCGATTTTTGCTTCATTTACTTTATCTGCTCTCAAGAAATCCCTCCTTGAAACGGAGCGTTTTTACCTTGGGCTCAATAAGGGCGTCAATACACGGATGATCCTTGAGGCCCTCTTTCTTGAGATCCATACTTTTCTAAAGGAGTAACGACCGTGGTTACGATTGTTGGAATCCGGTTCAAAAGAGCCGGGAAAATCTATTATTTTGCTCCAGGCAGCTTTGATCTGCAAAAAGGCGACCATGCCATTGTAGAGACGGCCCGGGGTGTTGAATATGGGGAAGTGGTCATGGGGCCCCAGGAAGTCGATGAAAAGAGCATCGTATCTCCCTTAAAGAGCGTGATCCGCAAGGCGGATGAGCGGGATGCCCGCAAGGTGGAGGAAAACCATCGTAAGGAAAAGGAAGCGTTCACCATCTGTGAAAAGAAGATTGCTGCCCGCAAACTGGAAATGCGTCTTGTCAATGTAGAGTATACCTTTGACGGCGGGCGGATCATCTTCTACTTTACAGCCGATGGGCGCATTGATTTCCGCAATCTTGTCAAGGATTTGGCCGCTGTTTTCCGGACGCGCATCGAGCTGCGCCAAATTGGTGTGCGCGATGAAGCAAAGATGCTAGGCGGCATTGGATGCTGCGGACGGCCCTTGTGCTGTGCAACTTTTTTGGGAGACTTTGAACCTGTCTCCATCAAGATGGCAAAGGAGCAGAACCTGTCCCTTAATCCGACGAAGATTTCAGGAATTTGCGGACGGCTCTTGTGCTGCCTTAAGTACGAAAGTGAAATGTACTGCGGCCGCTGCTGCAAGAACAAGGGGAAAAAGAAGGAAGCAAGTCACCTTATTCCTAAACCGGGCATGAAGGTTGTCACGCCTACTGGGGAGGGCATGGTCATGCATGTTTCCCGCCGCGATCAGACGGTTGTGGTTGAACTGTCCCCAGGCAACCGGATTACGGCAAGCTGGGACGAAATCGTCGAAGCCGCCAAAAGTGATGAATGAAACGGAACGCCTTGACAGCCTGCCCAGTGGAAATCTCCGGATTTGGCAGGATGAAAAAGAATTTTCCTTTACAACGGACGCGGTCTTTTTGGCCGCGTTTCCCCATATGGTGAAAAAAGCCTGCGTCCTTGAGCTTGGCTGTGGAACCGGCGCTATTTCCCTTCTGGCTGCAAACAGGGGAGCCCAGTCCGTTCTTGCCGTGGATAAAAATCCCCATGTCATTGAGCTCCTGAAGCGCAGCGTAAGGGAAAACGGCCTTGAGCAGCAGGTTATGCCGTTTGTGGGGGATATCCTGGCTTATCGTGAGTATCTTAAGCCGGACACAATGGATCTTGTCTATATGAATCCCCCTTACCGCATTGGCGGAAGGCGGCGTCAGCTCATGACCGAGGCCTGCCATGAAGTGGGCGTTACGTTAGAAGATTTCATCAAAGCCGCTGCTTTTGCGTTAAAGACACGGGGGCGCCTTGCCATGGTCCAGCTTCCTGACCGGTTTACCGATGCCCTACGCCTAGCTGATCGCTATCATCTAGAAATCAAGCGGCTACAGTGGGTCCATTCGTATATTGATCGGGGGGCGTGGATTTTTTTGGCGGAGTTTCAAAAAGGGGGCCGGGGAGGGCTTACGGTCCTGCCGCCCCTTATCATGTACCGGCATGACGGCAGCCTGAGTGAGGATGCCCTTGCTTATTATGAAGGAAAGGAGTGGGTCCATGGCTGAATCGGTTGGAACCTTATATCTATGCGCAACACCCATTGGGAATTTGGAAGATATGACGCCCCGTGCCCTGCGGATGCTGCGGGAAGCCAATCTTATCGCCGCGGAAGATACACGTCATACGCGGCAGCTTTTGAATCATTTTGATATCCATGGGACGCTTCTGAGCTATCATGAGCATAACAAAGAAAAAATGGGGCCTGTTCTTCTGGAGCATCTAAAAGAAGGCAAAAACATCGCCCTTGTTTCCGATGCCGGCTTCCCTGGTATTTCCGATCCGGGTGAACACATTGCCCAGACGTGTATTGCAGAAGGCATTCCTGTTGTGCCTGTTCCGGGAGCCAATGCGGCACTGACAGCCCTTGTAGCTTCAGGTCTATCGAGCACGCCTTTCTTTTTTGGCGGGTTTCTTCCTAAAAGTCGGAAAAACCGGCGGGAGAAGCTAGCAGAATGGAAAGACATTCCAGCAACTATCATCCTGTATGAGGCACCGCACCGAATCATAGAGGTGCTTTCTGATATTGAAGACGCATGGGGAGACCGGACCATGACCATGGCGAGGGAACTGACAAAGCTTCATGAAGAGTTTTTTCGCGGCACGGTTTCCACGTGCCGGGCGCACCTTTTGGAACAGGCGCCACGCGGTGAGTTTGTCCTCGTGATTGCTGGCGGAACCAAGGTGGAAGAAGCCCCAACAGGGGATCCCCTTGATGCCGTGCGTCGCCTGATGGCTGACGGCGTGGGAAAAAAAGAAGCGCTCCAGCAAATTGCCAAAGTTTATAAGCTGCCTAAACGGGAGCTTTATAATAGACTAGTCAAAGAAGGGGTAGAAGATGAGTAAACCAGCTTTTTTCATTACGACACCGATTTACTATCCGAGTGCCAATCTGCATATTGGTCATGCGTACTGCTCGACCATTGCTGATACGATTGCTCGGTATAAAAGGGCCAATGGGTTTGATGTCCGATTCGTGACGGGCAGTGATGAACATGGCCTCAAGATCCAGCGCAAAGCGGAAGAAAATGGGATGACGCCGCTCCAGTACGTAGATGGCATTGTGGCAAACTTCAAGAAACTTTGGGAAATGCTGGGTATCAGCTACACGGATTTTGTACGCTCTTCCAGTGCGGAACACGAACGGGTCGTTCAGGAAATCCTGCAGCGCGTCTATGATAAGGGCGATATCTATAAAAAGAAATATGTCGGGAAATACTGCGTTCCTTGCGAATCCTTCTGGACGGACCGTCAGATTGAGGAAGCAGGCGGCGTTTGCCCGGACTGTGGCCGTCCTGTGGAAACGATGGAAGAAGAGGACTATTTCTTCCGTATGTCCAAATATGCTGACCAAATTCTCAAACATATTGAAAATCATCCTGATTTCATCCAGCCCGTTTCCCGCCGCAACGAAATGATCGCTTTTCTTAAACAAGGGTTGGAGGATCTGTGTATTTCCCGTTCCACGTTCGACTGGGGCATTCCGGTTCCTTTTGATAAGAAACAGATTACTTATGTCTGGTTCGATGCCCTTTTGTGCTATTTCACGGGGATTGGGTTCCTGCGCAATGAAGAGGAATTTAACCGTTTCTGGCCGGTTGACCTGCACCTTGTAGGAAAGGAAATCGTCCGTTTCCATACGATCATTTGGCCGGCTATGCTCCTTTCCATGGGGTATGAACTGCCGAAGAAGGTTTATGGTCACGGCTGGCTTGTCGTTAATGGTGACAAGATGAGTAAATCCAAGGGCAATGTCGTCGATCCTGTGGAACCAATCAAGGAATTTGGTCCTGATGCCGTCCGTTACTTCCTCCTCAGCGAAATTGCCTTGGGCAACGATGGGAATTATTCCCGCGAAGGCCTCATCCGCCGTTGGAATACGGACCTTGCCAACGACTTGGGCAACCTCCAGTATCGTACGGTTTCCATGATTGAAAAATATCATCAAGGTATTGTTCATAAGACGGCATCAGATCATGCCGATGACAAGGCTTTTGCGGCCCTTGCCGAGGAAACGCTTGGCAGTTACCGTAAAGCTATGGATGAATACCAGATCAATGACGCGCTGAAGGCTGTCTGGTCCTATATTGGCGCTGCCAATAAATACATTGATGTAACGACGCCGTGGATCCTTGCTAAGGATCCTGCGCAGAAGGATCGCCTTGAAGCCGTGATGTACAACCTTGCTGATGCTGTTCGCAATATTGCCATCCTGATTTCACCTATGATGCCTTTTACGGCACCGAAGATTTTCGAACAGCTCGGTCTTGCCGTGCCGGAAAACTTCGATCTTAATGAAGTGAAGTATGGCGGTTTCTCTGATGGCACGAAAGTCATGAAGGGGCAGCCCATTTTCCCGCGCATTGAAGTGGAGTCGGAAAAGACACCTCCGAAGGAAGCCCCGAAAGCAAAAAAAGCGGAAAAGAAGAACGTCGGTGTGGTTACGCCCGAAGAAATCGCCATCGATGATTTCCAGAAGGTTGACCTCCGTGTTGCTGTAATCAAAACGGCCGAACGGGTCCCCAACACAGATAAGCTCATGAAGATTACCGTTGATATGGCAGGCCGTGAACGGATCATTGTCTCCGGGATTGCCCAGTACTATGAAGCCAAGGAGCTTATTGGCAAGAATGTCATCGTTGTGGCTAATCTCAAACCAGCCAAGCTCAAAGGCATCGAATCTCGCGGCATGCTCCTTGCTGCAAGTGACGGCAAGGGAAACCTCGTCCTTGCCGAAGTGCCGGGAATTGCGTCGGGCAGCAAGGTCAAATAATGGAACGACTTCCTTATTTTGATACGCATGCCCACCTTGACACGGAGGACTTTGACGCGGACCGAGAAGCGCTGCTCCAGGAGATTGGATCGCACATGTTGGGATTCATCAATCCCGGTTGTGACGTGAGAAGCTCGAAGGCATCGCTTGCTATGGCCCACCGCTATGATTATGTGTATGCCGCCGTCGGACTTCATCCAGAAGATTTGGGCCATGTGAGCGAAGGGGACCTTGAGGAAATTTACCAGCTTGCCCAAGATGACAAGGTGGTCGCCATTGGTGAGATCGGTCTTGACTATTATAACGATGAAGATTCACCCCATGAGCGGCAGCAGACTTTCCTTATCCGCCAACTTGCCATGGCCCGTGAACTTAAGCTGCCCGTCATCATCCATGACCGGGAGGCCCATGAGGATATGACAAGGCTCCTTCTGACGGAAGGGCAGGGCGTGCGAGGGGTTCTTCATTGTTTCAGCGGAGACTGGGCCATGGCTGAAACCTTTATTAAGGCCGGCTGGTACTTTGGCTTTGGCGGGACAAGTACCTTTAAGAATGATCATGGGGTCAGGGAAATCCTTCGCAAGATGCCTCTTGACCGCATTGTTTTTGAAACAGATTCGCCTTATATGGCCCCTGTTCCTTACCGCGGGAAACGCAATAACCCGCTTTATGTGAAGCTTGTTGCTGAAATGGCAGCGGAGGTCAAAGGAATTCCAGTCCTTTCGATGATGGAAATTGCCACAAAAAATTCGCAAAATCTCTTCCCAAAATTAAAAAGTTACTAAAAATCGCGATGACTTTGCTGTAAATTTTTCAAAACCGTCACAAAATCAAGCTATGAAAATGTTCATTTTTAGGAGCTGGTCCTAATTTTGTTTTGACAGGTTTTTCGTCTCCATGGTAGAATACAAAAGCTTTAAGGAGGCGAGAATTTGCGAATAACAAATACTTGGAAGCGTCCTGAAAAGTGGGTTGTTGTCATGCTCATGCTTGTCTTCAGCTTGAATTTTCTCGGCTTTGCTGCCGCTCCAAAACAGGTGAAGATTCAAGTTGACGGGCAGACGATTGCCCTTTCAACCAGAGCCCTTACGGTTAAAGGTGCTTTGGAAGAAGCCGGTGTTGTTCTTCAAAAAGCCGACGGTTATGATGTAGTTGGTCATGGAAACTTTGAAGATGGATCGACGATCGAAGTCATCCGTGCCATTCCAATCAAGGTGTGGCATAATGGAAGAACGACCGAGTATACCATCGGACGCAAAACGGTAAAAGAAGTGCTGGATGCTGTGGGTGTGGACTACAAAGGATATAAGGTGTATCCGTCCTTGGAGTCCCCGGCAAAAAAAGACATGACCATCCATGTCGTTTCCCCCACAACTGAGGTGAAGACGGCCAAAGAAAGCATTCCTTTTGAAGTGGAATTCCGCAACAATGACAACCTGCCCCGCGGCAGACAGTCTGTTGTATCGGAAGGCCGCAATGGGGAAGCTGTGGTCACCTACCGCACGGTGAAGATTGGAAATCAAGAAGTAAGACGTGAACTGGCGCGTGATGTTGTTTCCCAACCTGTTCCGCAAGTCGTAGAAGTAGGCACAGGCAAAAATCTGATGGTGGAAACAAGCCGTGGCTTTGTTCGGTACCGCAGCGCGAGAACCTTTGAGGCTTCCGCGTATACCCTTGCCGAGGGCAGTGGAACCGGTCTGACTTCGACAGGCGTTGTGCCTTATCATGGAATCGTAGCTGTGGATCCTGATGTGATTCCATATGGAACGCGGATGTATATCCCTGGTTATGGTTTTGCCGTGGCAGGTGATTGCGGCGGTGCTATCAATGGCAGCCGGATTGACCTGTACATGGAAAACTACTCTGACGCAATCAGTTGGGGCAGGCGCGACGTAACCGTGTATTTCCTTGAGTAGAAAAGGGGCTGTTGCCAATTGGCAATGGCCTCTTTCCTTATTTGTGGGGAGAACTTTCTTTTGACATTCTTCCTGCAATCTGTTAGAGTAAAAATCCGGAACGAGAGGTCCAAGAATAGGGAGCGTGACAAGATTGCTTAAGGAAGTCCTTGTCGTAGAAGGAAAAATGGATACAGTGGCGATCAAGAAGGCCCTTGATGCCGATACAATCGAAACAGGCGGCTTTACCTTGTCGCCGTATACCCTTAAAAAGATTGAAGCAGCCTATAAGAAGCGGGGCATCATCATCCTCACCGACCCTGATGGGGCAGGGGAGCGAATCCGCCGTTATTTGACGGAGCGCTTTCCTGAGGCGGGACAGGCCTTTGTGCCAAAGTGTGAAGCTCTGGCCCACCATGATGTGGGCATTGAGCAGGCTCAGCCGGAGGCAATCCTCAAGGCACTTTCCAAGGTGCGTCACACCACGATGACGCCGCAGGAAGAATTTACGGCCATGGACCTTTACCATAACGGTATGAGCGGATCCCAGTCTGCGGCGGAAAAACGGGATGCCCTTGGAGCCGAACTGGGTATTGGCTACGGCAATGTGAAGAAAATGGTGGAGCGTCTCAATCATTATGGCGTGACCCGCGACGAATTCAATAAAGCACTTCAGATCATCGAAACACGTCATGCGTGAGAAAGGACTTCAGTATGCTTCATCCTGTGATTGCAAGCCGTGAAGTAACGCGGTATATTCTTGATACCTTTGGCCTTCATACAAAAAAACGCTTTGGACAGAACTTCCTCATCAATGAGTCTGTTGTAAGGGGCATTGCAGAAAAAGCAAAGATTGGTCCTGGGGACCTGGTCCTTGAAGTCGGGCCTGGAATCGGCACATTGACCCAGGCCCTTGCGGAAACCGGAGCCAATGTCAAGAGTGTTGAAATCGATGAGTCTCTTCTTCCAATCCTTCGCAAGACGCTTGAAGGGTATGACAATGTAGAAATCATCCATGGGGATATCCTTAAGGTTGACCTCAAAGACATTACGGGGGGAAAGCCTTTTACAGTGGCGGCGAACCTGCCTTATTACATTACGACGCCCATCATCTTTTCCCTGCTTGAAGCAAACCTTCCCTTAAAGCGTATTGTCGTTATGGTGCAAAAAGAAGTGGCTGAGCGGATGGCTGCTCGTCCTGGAACAAAGGCTTATGGGCCCCTTTCCTTGGCGCTGCAGTATTATTCGGAGCCCCAGCTGGCAATTCCCGTTCCGGCTCACGATTTCATGCCGGCCCCAAAGGTTGATTCCATGGTCGTCGTATGTGAAAAAAGGGAGAGTCCCATTGTCAATGTGGATGCGTCTTTATATGTTAAGGTCGTGCGGGCGGCTTTTTCCCAGCGCCGGAAGATGCTCCGCACTTGTCTAAAGTCAATGGTGCGTCCTGGTGATACAGCGGAGGCCTGGATGGCCCGTGCTGGGATTGAGCCGACGCGCAGAGGGGAGTCCCTTACCATAGAAGAGTTTGGCAAACTGGCGGAAAGCTGGGAAGAAAAATGACGAATCACTATAAGTACTTTTCCCATAAGGAATGTGAGTTCTTCCCCTGTCATAAGGAAAGTGACGGGAAGGACTTTAACTGTCTCTTTTGTTTCTGTCCTTTGTATCTAGTTAAGGCCTGCGGCGGAGCCTATACTTATACGGAGACAGGCACCAAGGACTGCTCTCATTGCCTTTTTCCCCATAAAAAGGAAAACTATGGCAGAATCATGGCTCGGCTCAAAGAAGAAATGGAAAAGAAATGAGGAAAGAAAAGCCAGAGTGCATGGATGAATCCATGCACTCTGGCTTTTGCTGTGATGCTGCAGCGCTATGATGCTGCTGCCAAAGGCGGCAGGTAGATAAACCAGCTATAAAAGTGTTGCTATGATGATACCCGACAACGGTTACTTTATATTCGGTACGACCTGCTATCGTGTTACGCGTTAGAACTTGATTTCTCCGAAATCAATCCGCCTTTGCCAAGGGGGGACAAAAGCCGCATGTTGCCACATTAAAAAGAGGAAACATGGTCTTTCGGTGGTGGATGAAGACGCGAAGCAGACGTTTCCTTACGAGCCGCTTATAGGTTGTACCTTAAGATCCGTGATATGAGATAGTGGGGCTCTCGGCGAACCCATTAGCCTGTTGGTAACCAATCCACGTATAACAGAAAAGGCAAAAGCCGGAGACTGTGAAACCCTAGCTCTTGCCATATGCTGCCAGGTATTACCTTTGGGTCAAGTATGAGGGAAAAGATTTTTGGAAACCGTCTTGAAAAAGGTCAGTTCATAACAGCGGCTTGCGAGGCGGATTTGCCCGGGTTCTGAGGCTGCTATGGAACGGAGCGAAAAGCAGAAGAACATGTTTGAGGGCGAATGTAATTTGGCGCCCACGACCGACAGGGAGACGATTAGGCGCCGCTCGTTATCATCTTTCCCTTCAACGCACTATAAGCATCAAAGCATCAAAGCTCCATAGCATTCCTATATGTCTTTCCAACCTAAAAGACAAAAAGTTTGACTTTTTTAGTAAAACCCCTTGCATTTTTTTTGAAAGATGCTATTATTATAGCTGTGGTTAGCACTCCAATGTAATGAGTGCTAATAAATCAAAAAGTTAAAATTTATCCATAGTGAAAGGGGATTACAAACATGTTAAGACCTTTGGAAGATCATGTCGTCGTAGAACCGGTTGTGCAGGAAGAAAAAACGGAAAGCGGGATTTATCTGCCCGATACGGCTCATAAGGACAAACCCCAGACCGGTAAAGTCGTAGCTGTAGGTACGGGCCGTCTCCTTGATAATGGCACCCGCATTGCTTCTGAAGTCAAGGTTGGCGAAACTGTTGTCTTTGCTAAATACTCCGGCAGCGAAGTCGAACTGGACGGCAAGGATTATATCATCCTCCGTGACAGTGATATCTTGGCCGTCGTTGAGGATAAGTGAATCGCTCCCTTTTTTGTGGAGAACCAATCACCTTATATCATTTGGAACTAAGGAGTAGATAAAAATGGCTAAACTCATTCAATTTGATGAAGAAGCACGTCGTGGTCTGGAACGCGGCGTCAATAAACTGGCTGATGCTGTAAAAGTTACCTTGGGGCCCAAGGGCCGCAACGTTGTCCTTGAAAAGAAATTCGGTTCCCCGACCATCACCAATGATGGTGTAACCATTGCTAAGGACATTGAACTGGAAGATCCGTTTGAAAACATGGGGGCTGCTCTTGTTCGTGAAGTGGCAACCAAGACCAACGATATTGCTGGTGACGGGACCACGACGGCTACCCTTCTTGCTCAGTCCATCGTTCATGAAGGCATGAAGAACGTGGTTGCCGGTGCTAACCCCATGGTCCTCAAGAGAGGCATCAAGAAAGCAACGGACTGCCTCGTCAAGAAGCTCCAGGAAAATGCCAAGACGGTCAGCACCAAGGAAGAAAAAGCACAGGTTGCTTCCATTTCTGCTGGTGACACGGAAATCGGTGGCCTGATTGCTGATGCTATGGAAAAAGTCGGCAACGATGGCGTCATCACCGTTGAAGAATCCAAGACCATGGAAACCTCCCTTGAAACCGTTGAAGGGATGCAGTTCGACCGCGGCTATATTTCCCCGTATATGGTTACGGATCCGGACAAGATGGAAGCCGTTCTTTCCAATCCGTACGTCTTCATTACGGACCGTAAAATCACTATGATCCAAGACATCATGCCTGTTCTTGAAAAAGTGGTACAACAGGGCCGTGAACTCTTGATCATTGCTGAAGATATCGAAGGTGAAGCCCTGGCTACACTCGTTGTGAACAGACTCCGTGGCACCTTTAAGGCTGTTGCCGTCAAGGCTCCTGGCTTTGGTGATCGTCGCAAGGCTATGCTTCAGGATATTGCAACCCTGACGGGTGCGACGGTTATCAGTGAAGAAGTTGGCCGTAAGCTCGACAGCGCTAC
This sequence comes from Acidaminococcus intestini DSM 21505, assembly GCF_000425045.1. Lineage (GTDB taxonomy): Bacteria > Bacillota > Negativicutes > Acidaminococcales > Acidaminococcaceae > Acidaminococcus > Acidaminococcus intestini. Next base: position 24,681 of record NZ_AULA01000008.1, read on the forward strand.
AGTTGCTGATCTTGGTTCCTGCAGCCAGGTCCGTGTAACCAAGGACCTTACTACCATCGTTGATGGTGCTGGTGACAAACAGGCCATTGCTGACCGTGTTGCTTCCATCCGTGCCCAGATTCCTGAAACGACTTCCCAGTTCGACAAGGAAAAACTTCAGGAACGTTTGGCTAAACTCTCTGGCGGTGTTGCCGTTATCAAAGTTGGTGCCGCTACGGAAACGGAACTGAAAGATAAGAAACTCCGTATCGAAGACGCTCTGAACGCTACTCGCGCTGCTGTGGCCGAAGGAATCGTTGCCGGTGGCGGTACGGCTCTTCTGCAAGTACAGCCGGCCCTCGATGAACTGGAAAAGGAAACCGAAGGGGATGAGAAGACAGGTATTGATATCGTTAGACGCGCTATCGAAGCTCCTGTCCGTCAAATCGCCAACAACGCCGGTCTTGAAGGTGCCGTTATCGTTGAAGCTGTCAAGAAGGCTAAGAAGGGAATTGGCTTCAATGCCCAGACGGAAGAATATGTTGATATGATCAAGAGCGGTATTGTAGATCCTTGCAAGGTTACACGCAGTGCCCTGCAGAATGCAGCTTCCATTGCTGCCATGATTCTTACCACGGAAGCCGTTGTTGCGGATAAACCGGCTGAAAATCCGGCTCCGGCGGCTCCTGCCATGGGTGGCATGCCTGGCATGATGTAAGATGAATCGGGAGTTGTGCCGCAGGTAGGCTCCTTTTATCCTTAAAAAATCGCATACGCACCGTGAGGTGCCTGAAACGTCCCTATGGAGTGTTCCATAGGGACGTTTTTCTTGCTGTAATTTTTCTGTAAATAGTTAAAATAACTATTTACTAATCATTATTAAAGTGCTATAGTATACGTGTCGTATGAATGAATCATATGGATCATCCATTTTGCTATGATATAGGAGGAATGAATTATGGAAAAACGTTCTGGTGCAGTTACTTTTGCTGGAGGCCCTGTAACCCTTGTTGGTCCCGAAGTGAAAGTGGGAGAAAAGGCGCCTGATTTCAAGTTGCTTGATAATAGCCTTGCTGAAAAGACCTTGAAGGACTATGAAGGCAAAATCAAGGTTATTTCTGTTGTACCGTCCCTTGATACGGGTGTCTGTGATGCCCAGACCCGTTGGTTCAATAAGGACGTAACTGGTCTTTCTTCCGATGTCGTGGTCCTCACGGTTTCCATGGATCTGCCCTTTGCTCAGGCTCGTTGGTGCGGGGCTGCTGGGGTCAAGAATGTAGTTACCCTTTCTGACCATCGTGATGCCTCCTTTGGGACGAACTATGGCTTCCTCATGGAAGGACTGCGTCTTGAAGCCCGTGGTGTTGTTGTCATTGATAAAAATGATAAGGTCACCTATGTGGAATACGTTCCAGAAGTCACCCATGCCATTAATTTTGATGGTGTCCTTGCTGCAGTAAAGGCTCTGATTTAATTGTAGGGCTTCCTGATCGACCTATTCACCTGCACCGGTGAGCGAGACTTTTTGATGACGTATCGAGACCAGGACTTTCAAAAAGAAAACATCATCTACCGGAATGTGGATTGATTTGCCCATTGGTTTGCCTCTGTCCTTAAGACGTTTGATGGATCAGCCCAATCTTTGACTGTTTACTTGGGGGACCTTACGGAAGCTTATGCTGTTTCCAATGAGGAATTTTTTGAGATCCGCGGATTTTATACAAAAAGCGGAAATTCTGAAGGCTATTCGTTCAAGGTCCAGTATCAGCAGGATGAGGACGGCGAAATCATTCAAAATATGATCTTATAACTAGATAAAAAGAAAAATTCCCGACTGGAAATGATACCAGTCGGGAATTTTTCATGCTTTTTTCTTTATCATGGAAGGCGGGACGGGAACGAGGAAGGCGAAGAAGCAGCCAATGGCGGCGACGATCCAGAGAATCTGCAGGCTAGGACCAACACCCCAACGGTCGGCAGCCCATCCGACCAGGGGAGAAATCAGGCCGCCTACACTGGCACTGAGACCCAAGGTCACGCCGGAAGCAAAACCAATGTTGCGGGCAAGGTAGGTCTGTCCCAAGATGACCATGGGACTGTAAGGCGCAAAAAGGGAAAGAGCCGTCGGCACCAAGAGCAGGGTTGCTGTCGTTTGGCTGGTACTGTTTGTGAGAAAGAAGAGGGCGGGGACCATGACGAGGAAGGATATCCGCATGACCTTGATGTGTCCCACTTTGTCTGCCAGGATACCGCCCAAAAAAGTCATGACAACCCCCATGGAAAAAAGCAGGGAAAGGGCAAGACTGCCGCTGCTTGCTGATGTGCCAAGAACGCTGATCCAGTAAATTGGGATAAAGGAGTTAAGGATGGTAAAGCCAATTGAGCGTGCAAAAATAACGAAACTAAGTTTCCCGAAGGCGTTCCAATCATTTTTCGGCTGAGGTTCGTTTGAATGGCATTCCCTTTTTTCTGTCCCTTTGAGTCTTTTTTTGATTGCAGGAAGTTTCTTCATCAGATAGAGAGCCGTAAGAAAATTGACTACGGCGTAAATGATGAGCCCCTTGATGCCAAACTGATAGGCGCTGAACCCTGCTGCCACGGGACCGACGGCAAAGCCTGCATTGCCCCCGACAGAAAAAATCCCCATCGCCTTGCCTTTTTGGGCGCCTGAAATGCCGTTTACAAGACGAGCTGCTTCGGGATGGAAAAGGCTGCTGCCCAATCCGCTCAGCATGGCTAAAAAGAGGATGAACCAATAATTCTGGGTAAAGGCCATGGCTGAAAGACTGAACCCACAGAGAAAGACACCAAGGGGGACCAAATAAGGAAGGGATGCACGGTCCGAATAGTAGCCGATGAGAGGCTGCGTTACAGAGGCGAGGACAATATTTGCAAAGATGATGCCCGCTGCTTCCTGATAGGAAAGATGGCAGGCCGCGATAAAATAGGGGAGAAGGGCTGGAATCCCGCCTTGGGCCCAGTCTGTACCAAAATGGCCCAAGGTAAAGTGCAGCACGTTATTCTGGGAATGTTCCATGGAAGCCTTCCTTTCTGCATGGGGAGAAACGTTTTTCTTTCATTGTATTCGACAGCGCTTCATCCTGCAAGGTAAAAGAGGAGAAACCTCGAATAAGACCTTTTGGTGTGGATAAGTTAACTGGCAGTTTGAATCAATGGGCCATTATACGCCAAATATCGAATCATATTGTTTAGAAATGTAATGAATCCATAAAGACAATATCGAATTTGACCACATCACATGGATGAATCGCCGTTATTTTTGCAAAATTTTATATTTTCAGAAAATAACTAGCATTCTATCCTGACTTTGGGTATAATAAAGATGCAATCATTTTTCTCAAAGCGCCGTTTTTTCTATCGAAGGGGACGCAACGGTCAAACCAGCCGCGGCTTGGATAGACGGCTTAAAAATCCGGCAGGCGCTTTTAGCAGGAACGGAACCCAATTAAACAAAAGGAGGCAACAAATCGCATGCAACCATCTGTAAGAAAGAAATCGTGGATGAATCGATTCATCGACACCATTGAGTATTGGGGAAATAAATTGCCCCATCCTTTTATCCTTTTTGGGATGCTCGTCGTCATTACCCTTATTGGGTCCTGGATCTTATCCCAGGCTGGCTGCAGCATAACCTATATGGCAGCTTCACGAACCCCAGGGGAACCGGAAAAGGAAGTGACCATTGCCGTTACCAATCTGCTATCCGGAGAAAACCTGCGTTACCTGATTACGAAGTATCCTGATATTTTTATTGGGTATCCACCTATGAAACTTGTTCTTGTGATGATGGCGGCAACGGCCTTTATCGAAAAGACCGGTTTCTTTGGGACTTTTATGAAAAAGTATCTGCTCCGCGCGCCTCGGGGCCTCGTGACTTTTGCTGTTGTCTTTGTCGGCGTCAACTCCAATTTGATGAGTGATGCCGGGACCCTTTTTGCCTTGACCATGGGTGGAATTATTTTTGCTGCTTTGGGCCGAAATCCCCTGATTGGTGTTATTCTTGGTTGGGCAAGTTCGAGCGGCGGCTTTACGGCAAATCTCTTCCTTGCTGGGACGGATGCTCTGCTTGCTGGCATAACGGAAGGTGTTGTCAAGGAGATGGGCGTTGCAGTCGATATCAATCCAGCCATGAACTACTTCTTTATGGCTTCAGCGACCTTCTTCCTTTCTGTGACGCTTACCCTTTTTACGGAAAAGGTTGTCTGCCGTATGGTCGGTGATGGGGATGGAAAGGTCAATATGGCTTTGCTTGAGGAGCATAAACTAACGGCGGATCAGGAAAAGGGACTGCGTTGGGCTTTTTATGGATTTCTCTTCTTCCTTGCCGTTATGGCAGCCCTTACCGTTCCTTCCTGGGCCATCCTGCGCAATGCGAAGGGTGGTTTCCTGCCGAAATCACCGTTCTTTGCTGGCATCATCACACTTATTGCTTTCTTCTTTGTTTCCACAGGCCTGCCTTATGGTGTGGCAACAGGGGAAATCAAGAAGTGGAAGGATATTCCCCGCCTTGTTTCCGCCGGTCTGCGGGAAGCGATTCCCCTTTTGACGACGACCATGATGGCAGCGGTCTTCATCGATATGATGAATAAATCCAATATCTTTAAAATGGTTGCTGTAGCTGGTGCAGAAGCTCTGCGTGGAGCCAATATCGGTCTTTTGCCGCTTTGTTTGATGATCATTGTCGTGACCACCATCATCAACCCGTTCATGACAAGCGGTTCCTCCAAGTGGCTCATCATCGCGCCCATGATTGTTCCTATGTTCACCATGCTGAATGTGCATCCTGCTTATGCCCAGCTTGCGTATCGCATTGGTGACTCGGCTACGAATATCTGTTCCCCTCTGCAGGAACTTCTGCCCGTAATCATTGGCATGCTGACACAATACCAGGAAGACGGGAAAATCCCTCTGCGTCCAGGTGAAACGGAACATCGCAAGATTGGGATTGGTACGATTTTTTCCTTGACTATTCCCTATGCCATGGTTATTCTTCTGACCATGACGGCCATGCTCATTGTTTGGCTCACCTTTGGTCTTCCCATTGGACCGGGCATTCCTATGCATATTCAGTAACGTTCCGGCTTCCTTGATTTTGTCCCCCCTTAAGAAGGCATCAGACTAAGATGGAAAATCCCCTGGCAGCTAATCAGCTGCTGGGGGATTTGTAGAATCAGTAGAAATTCATCGCGATGAATATCCTTTTGGAGAGGCTTCTGGTTGAGGCTTCCTTTTTCTAAACGGAGAATAATCCTCATGAAAACAAAGAAAACCTTCCTCAATCGATTTATTGATACCATCGAGTATTGGGGCAACAAATTACCCCATCCTTTTATGCTCTTTGGCGGTATGCTCCTTGCTACTTTATTCATTTCCTGGCTTCTTGCCCGTATGGGTGTCAGTATCTCCTATATGAGTGCATCAAAGATTCCCGGTGAACCGGAAAAGCTTGTGACAGTTGCTGTTGTTAATCTTCTTTCTGGAGATAACCTGCGCTACATCATCATAAAATTCCCGGAAATCTTTGTTTCTTATCCACCGCTTAAATTGGTCCTTGTCATGATGGCTGCCAGTGCCTTCATTGAAAAAACGGGCTTTTTTGAGACCTTCATGAAAAAATATCTGCTCAAGGCACCACGCAGTCTCATTACTTTTGCTGTCGTCTTTGTGGGAATCAATGCCAATCTGATGAGTGACGCGGGGACGATTTTTTCCTTTACCATGGGCGGTGTCATCTTTGCCGCCTTGGGACGCAATCCTCTTATTAGGGTCATCCTTGGCTATGCGAGCGCCAGCGGCGGTTTTACAGCCAACCTCTTTCTTGCCGGGACGGATGCACTGCTCGCGGGGATAACAGAAAGCATTGTCAAGGAAATGGGACTTTCTGTACCCATTAATCCCGCGGTCAACTATTTTTTCATGGCGGCAGCCACTTTTGTTCTTTCCGTGACCATGACCATTTTTACCGAAAAAGTCGTTTGCCGTATGGTGGGCGATGGGGATGGGACCCTTGATGAGAGCCTCATCGCAAAACATCGCCTTACGGAAGATCAGGAAAAAGGACTGCGCTGGGCTTTTTATGGCTTCCTTTTCTTCCTTTTCATTATGGGACTTCTCACGATTCCAGAGGGAGCACTCCTGCGTAATGCCAAAGGGGGATTTCTTCCAAAATCCCCACTCTTTGAGGGCATCATCGTCATTATAGGCTTTGCTTTTGTGGCAACGGGAATTCCTTATGCGGCAGCAACAGGAACAATCAAGGAGATGCGAGATATTCCCCGTCTGGTATCAGCCGGGCTGCAGCAAGCCATTCCTCTTTTGACAACAACCTTGATTGCTTCCCTTTTTATCGATATGATGAATAAGTCCAATATATTCAAGGTTGTCGCCATTGTTGGAGCTGAAATCTTCAAAGGGGCCGATGTGGGGCTTATTCCTTTGTGCCTAATGATTGTTGTTGTGACAGCCATTATCAATCCTTTCATGACCAGTGGATCATCTAAATGGCTCCTTATTGCCCCCATGATTGTGCCCATGTTCACCCTCCTCAATGTCCATCCTGCCTATGCCCAGCTGGCCTTTCGCATTGGGGATTCGTGCACCAATATTTGTTCGCCCCTTCATTCCGCCCTGCCCATCATTATAGGACTCCTCACGGAATATCAAGCCGAAGGGAAGATTCCTTTGCGTCCCGGCGAGACGATGCAACGGGAACTGGGGATTGGAACCATTTTCTCTCTTACGATTCCATATTCCCTGGTTCTCCTATCAACCATGACGGTCATGCTGGTTCTTTGGCTGCTGCTTGATCTGCCTATCGGGCCAGGGGTTTCCATGTATCTGTGATTTTTGTGCTATACTGAAAGAAAACTCAATGAAGGAGGAACAGCAATGCTGATCAAAAATGCTCATGTACTCAGTCCCCATGTGACAGAGGGGTTCTATGATATTAGGGTCCTTGACGGAAAAATTGCCGAAGTGGGGGAGAGCCTTTCGGCAGAAGGTGAATCCGTTCGGGATGCTGGCGGGGCCTATGTGACGCCTGGATTCATTGATGCCCACACACATCTTGGACTCAAAGCAGATTCGCTGGGTGAATTTTACGCTGATCATAATGAGAAGAAGATGATTCTTTCACCAGAGATGCGTGCCATTGATGCCATCAATCCTCTTGACCGGACCTTTGAGGAGGCGCGAAATGCCGGGATTACGTGCTGCGCAAGCGGCCCTGGTTCGCTTAATGTGATCGGCGGTCAGTATGCTGCCATCAAGACGCGGGGCAAGATCATTGACGAGATGGTCCTTGATCCTTATTTTGCCATGAAATGCGCCCTGGGGGAAAATCCTAAAAAGGGATATGAAACAACTCGTATGGGGATTGCGGCAACACTTCGGGAATTTCTCCTTACTGCCAAAGTTTATGCGGAAACGCCTGTCCGTGATTATGACCGGAAACTGGAACCCATGGTGCCTGTCATGCGTGGCGAAAAACCGCTTAAGATTCATTGCCATGAGGCCCTTGATATTGTGACGGCTATCCGCATTTGTGATGAATTTCATTTACGGTTTACCTTGGACCATGTGACAAGCGGGACGGATATCTTGGAATTTTTGCGCAAACGTCCGGAGATCCCTCTTCTTGTAGGGCCCAGCCTGGGAAGCCGCGGCAAGGTGGAGCTTCACGGGAAGGGATTTGACAGTGTAGCGGCGTTAGCAGAAGGCCGTGATATCTGCATCATTACGGATGCTCCCGTGATTCCCCTGCAGTATTTGCCTGTTTGCGTTGGCCTTGCCATCAGCAAGGGCATGGCCTATGAAAAAGCTCTTGCAGCGGTCACCATCAATGCGGCCCGCGTCATGGGCGTTGATCAGCGGGTTGGGAGCCTAGAAAAAGGAAAGGATGCCGATTTGGTCCTTTTCAAGGATAAACCTTTTGTCACGATTCAAGATCCTTTGGCTGTCATGATGGACGGAATTTTTCTTGACGCCTCTAATTAAAAAGAAGCAATTTATGAACCTCTCCTATCAACTTTGATAGGAGAGGCTTTCTTTTTACTGAAAAGGATGATTTGTGTACAGATAATAATGATAATGGGAATAAAATCGGACGTGTTTGAACGGATATACAAGATAAATTATACTTACACAAATATGTATCATTTTATGAACAAATTGTAAAATATTTGACGGAGTATTTAGCAACATGTTAAATTAATATTATGAACAAATATTTTGAATAAATATACTGAAGAAAGGATGGTTTCATGAAAGCATTCAAGTTGATGATCCTTACTGCTTTTCTTGTTTTGCTGGGAATTCTATCAGGGTGTTCCCCTGACGAAAAGCGGCCTGTTGTCTTTGCAGATCCTGGATGGGATAGTGTCCGGTTCCATAACGCTGTGGCTCAGCTCGTTGCTGAAAAGGTCTATGGACTCAAGACGGAAATCCTTTATGGCTCCACGCCCATCACGCAGGCCGCCCTTGTACGCGGCGATGCAGATGTCAATATGGAGCTGTGGACGGATAACGTTCCCACTTATGAAGCTGATAAGGCCGCCGGCGGGATCGTGGATCTGGGCGTCAACTATGATGATAACCGCCAAGGGTTTTATGTCCCGCGCTACGTCATTGAAGGTGATGCCGAACGCGGTATTGCCCCTATGGCGCCGGACCTGAAATCCGTCAAGGATCTGAGCCGCTATGCGGCGCTCTTTAAGGATGAGGAAGATCTCGCGAAAGGACGCTTATATGGTGCCATCCCAGGATGGAATATCGATGCCATCCTCTATAAGAAGTATGAAGTCTATGGGCTTAATCAGAACTATATCTATTTTCGGCCTGGCAGCGAAGCTACGCTTTCTACGGCTTTTTTGACTGCCTACGAGAAAGGGCTTCCTGTTGTTGGGTATCAATGGGAACCTACTTGGCTTTCCGGTAAACTTGACCTTGTATTGCTGGAAGACGCCCCTTATGAGAAGGCCGCCTTTGAAGAGGGCCTTACGGAAGCCCCTGCCGTGAAGGTTGTGATTGCGGCCAATTCTCGTTTCCCCAAACGGGAGCCGGAGTTTTCAAAGTTCCTTAGCCGCTACCATACGTCAAGTACCCTTACGGCAGAAGCCTTGGCTCATATGGCGGATACAAAGGCTTCCTATGAGGAAACGGCCCGCTGGTTCCTCAAAAAACATGGGGAACTTGTTGATGCTTGGCTGACGCCAGAAGACGCAGCCAAACTGAGGGAAGCACTTTAACTGGGAAAGGAGCCCTTATGATCAATTATCTCACAACGTTTCCGAACCTTCGCATCAATGTGGCTGAGCCCGTCGATGCTTTTGTCCGTTATATCAACATTCATTATGGAGAATTCTTCGTCTCCTTCAAGCGTCTCATTGGTATCTTTGTTGGGGCCCTTAACAGCGGACTTGACGCAATTCCTTGGTGGATCTTGATTCTTGCCGTGGCCTATGGCGGCGGCAGATTGATGAATAGTTACCGCAAAGGCGCTTTTTTTGGCGGGCTGCTCTTTTTTATCGGTCTTTTGGGTTACTGGCAGATGATGTGTGAAACCCTTTCCATTGTCCTTGCGGCTGTGTTCTTTTCCCTTTTGATTGGTCTTCCCATTGGCGTCCTCCTTGCCTCCATCAAACGGGCCGATCCTTTGATTCGGCCTTTTCTTGATGCCATGCAGACCATGCCGACCTTTGTTTATATGATTCCCGCAGTCATGCTCCTGGGGCCAGGAAAGGTGCCTGCCGTCCTTGCAACCGTTGTATATGCAGTTGTTCCTGTCATTCGGCTGACCAGTCATGGAATCAAGCAAGTCGATCCAGAAGTAGTCGAAGCGTCTCGTTCATTTGGGGCCTCACGCTTCCAGACCCTCGTCAAGGTGCAGATCCCTCAGGCCCTGCCTACGATCATGACGGGTATCAATCAGACCATGATGATGGCGGTTGCTATGGTCGTTACAAGTTCCATGATCGGTGCCAACGGCCTTGGTATGGAAGTCCTCATCGCCATCAACCGTATGGAATCAGGTCGTGGTCTGTCGGCGGGACTCAGTATTGTCATCATTGCGATCCTGCTTGACCGTCTGACCCAAAGCGTGATTCGGAAGGAGGAATCCCAATGACACAAACGCCCATTCTCGAGGTCCGGCACCTCTACAAAATCTTTGCCCCTCTGGATTTTCGCGGTGAAAAGAAAATGGCCTATAAGCTATTGGAACTTGGGGCTACAAGACAGGATGTCCTTGAAGCAACCGGGATGACGGCGGCTGTGACGGACGTGTCCTTTCGGGTGGGAAAAGGAGAAATCTTTGTACTTATAGGGCTGTCTGGCAGCGGCAAATCGACCCTTGTGCGCTGCCTCAATATGCTGCATCGGCCCAGCCGGGGAGAAGTCCTCATTGACGGAGAAGATATCACTGCGTACGATGAAGTAAAACTTCAGAAGCTGCGGCGGACAAAAATTTCCATGGTCTTCCAAAACGGCGGTCTTCTCGCTCATCGGGATGTCATGGGCAATGTGGGCTATGGTCTTGAAATCCGCGGCGTCAAGAAGGAGGAACGGGAGGCCAAGGCTCTTGAAATGATTCGCATGGTGGGTCTTGAAGGGCACGAACGGGAGAGTCTTGATAGTTTGTCCGGCGGGATGCGGCAGCGCGTTGGTATCGCCAGGGCCTTGGCAAGCGACCCGGATATCCTGCTCATGGATGAAGCCTTTTCCGCCCTTGATCCCCTTGTGAAAAATGATCTCCAGTTTGAGCTGCTGCGCATCCAGGAGCAGACGGGAAAGACCATCATCTTCATTACTCATGACATCAATGAAGCATTTAAGTTGGGAAGCCGCGTGGGCATTTTGCGGGACGGACGCATGATCCAGCTTGATACACCGGAAAAAATGCTGAGCGCACCGGCCAATGACTATGTCCGCCGCTTTATTGACAGTGTTGATACAACCAAGGTGCTCACGGTTAAGCACATCATGACCGTTCCCGGTTCGGTCATAAAAAAGACCGACGGCGCCAATGTGGCCCTAAACAGTATGCGTGCGAGCGGCGTTTCAAGTGCCTATGTGGTGAGTGATTATATGCACTTTGACGGAATCATCACCTTGGAAGGAGCCCTTTCCGTGCGGGATGGGAAGAAGACTTTTGAAGAAGCCATCATTCGGGAGGTTCCTTTTGTACGCAATCTTGATGCTCCAGTTTCTTCCATTGTCCCTCTGGCGGCAAAGACGCAGTATCCTCTTGCTGTAGTGGATGAGCATGATGTCTTCCGCGGCATTGTGACAAAGGCCTCCGTCCTGTCTTCCCTTTCCGTCTAAACAAAAACGGGTCTTCCCAAAGGAGGACCCGATTTTTTGTTTTTATTTTTGTTTTAGCCATTTAGTAAAGAGGGGATAGCGTTGGCCCATCTTTTTTGTCATGACAAGAGAGTACTCAATCTGGGCCGATTGGTCCACAATCGGGACAGCCGTCCGATTTTTGAGAGGTTCTTCACTAAGGACACGGTCCGTAATGAAGGAAGGCAGGGAGGAAGCTTTCTCCAGCTCGAAAAAGTCATCTCTCTGTTCTTGGAGCAGGAAACGGGAATGGGGCATTGTTTCCTTGATGAGATCCTTCCAGAACCCGATGTGGGAATAAACAATCATGGCAGTCCCGTCCAAATCGGAAAAAGAAAGGGAGGAGCTTTTTTCCTGGGGATGCCCTTTGGGAAGGTTGAAGTACAGTGATTCCTTGCCGAAGGGGAGAGCGATGAGTGCGCTGTCAGTCGGCTTAAAAGGCAGGATAATGACATTGTATCGCCCATCCCGCAGCCCTTGAAGAAGGGGCTCGGTGCTGCGCAGTTCCGTTGTCAGTGACTGCGATGGATAGAGTTCCGTTGCTAGCCGTACAAAGTCCATGACAGGATAGGGGGCACAGCTTCCCAGTGACAAGGTATGCCTTGAGCGGTCGAGCTGACGGACTTTATCCGTCATGACTTCTATTTCGGAGAGAATCTTTCTTGCTTCCTTTATGGCAAGCAGCCCATTTTCATTGAGGGCAATGTGATTTTTTGACCGCGCAAATAGAATGACACCAAATTCCTTTTCCAAAAGTTTCATGTTCCTTGTCAGTGTCGGCTGTGAGACGTGCAGGATTTCTGCTGTTTTTGAAAGTGTGCCGTACATTCCAAAGGCAACGAATTGGAAAAGATGCTCAAATTCAATCATACGCACCTCCACTATTTATTTTATAAATACTATTATACTATATTACTAATGTACAAGAAACGGATTTCTCGCTATAGTATAAGAAAGATTGGCATATTCAGCAATCAATTTGAAAAATTATATGATAGAAAATAAGAAAGGTGGAATCCTTATGCAGGAAGTGACCCTTAATCAGGGAATCAAGATGCCCCAACTGGGATTTGGTGTTTTTCAGGTTCCCGACGAAAAAATTTGCAGGGAAAGTGTCCTTATGGCCCTTGAAACTGGGTACCGGCTCATTGATACGGCTGCCGCGTATTTCAACGAAAAAGCTGTTGGAGAGGCAATCAAGGAAAGCGGGATTCCTCGGAATGAGCTCTTTATTACGACGAAACTATGGGTTCAAGATGCTTCTTATGAAAAGGCTAAGGAAGCCCTGAAGGTTTCCCTTGATAAGCTGAATCTTGATTATCTGGATCTTTACTTGATCCATCAGCCCATGGGGGACTATTATGGTGCCTATCGGGCCATGGAAGAGGCGCATGACAAGGGACTTGTTCGAGCTATTGGGGTCTGTAATTTCTATCCTCATATCCTTGCTGATTTTTGTGAGACTGTTCGCGTCATGCCAGCAGTTAACCAAGTCGAGCTGCATCCTTTCTTTCAGCAGGAAAATGCCTTGGCACTTATGAAACACTATGGCGTGAAACCGGAAGCTTGGGGGCCTTTTGCAGAAGGAAAACATGGTCTTTTCACCCATCCGGTCCTAACAGAAATCGGGAAAAAGTATGGCAAGTCCGCCGCCCAGGTGGCTTTGCGCTGGAATCTTGACCGTGGCGTCATCGTCATTCCAAAGTCGACCCATCTGGAACGGATGAAGCAAAATATAGATGTCTTTGATTTTACCCTTTCAGCAGAAGACCGTAGCGCCATTGCAGCCCTTGACCGGGGCCGCAGCGACATTGTGAATCACTTTGATCCCCAATTTGTCCAGGCCCTTCACCAACTGAAGATCCATGATTGAGTGCCTTACCCACCCTGCCAGATCGATCTTTTTATTTCAACCATTTCATTGCGCGTAAGAAAAGCTCCAGCCCTCTTTAAAGGAGGACTGGAGCTTTTGATGCATCTGAAAGGGGCGCCGTTGGCTTCAAAAATCAATATCCCTATCGTAGTAGCAGGCTTGGAGCAGCTTTTTCATCTCACTTTCCGTCGGTTTACGGGGATTGGACGAGGTGCAGGCATCTAAAAGGGCGTCTTTGGCAATTTGGGGCAGTCTTTCTTCAAAGACGGCTTCCGGAATGAACCCTTGCTCTGTCGGAAGGGCATCCTTTCCATAGAAACGGATGGCACGGGGAATCCTCAGCTCTTTCTGCGTATTACGAATCCAGTCAATGAGGAGATGGACTTTTTCCTCGTCTGTCGTTCCTCCCAGCTTCATGTAGTCGCAAATGATGGCGTAGCGTTTTTTGGTCGCTTCTTCTTTCGCGTTAAACTGGATAACCTTTGGCAGATACATCGCATTGGCTGCCCCATGGATTAGGTGGGCCCCATAATCAGCAAAGGCTGCTCCTGTTTTATGGGCCATGGAGTGGACAATCCCCAGGAGGGCATTGGAAAAGGCCATCCCAGCAAGGCACTGCGCATCATGCATCTTATCCCTTGCTTCCATGTTGCCTTGGTAAGAGGGAATCAGATATTTTTGAATCATTTCTATGGCATGGATGGCAAGGGCGTCCGTAAATTCACAATGAGCCGTTGACACATAGGCTTCCACGGCGTGAGTAAAGGCATCCATACCAGTATGTGCCACGAGTTTTGGGGGCATGCCATGGGTTAATTCAGGATCGATGATGGCCATGTCCGGTGTAATCTCAAAGTCTGCAATCGGGTACTTGATTCCGCTTTTATAATCGGTGATGATGGAAAAACTGGTCACTTCCGTGGCCGTGCCTGATGTGGACGAAATCGCGATAAAATGGGCTTTGCGCCTTAATTTGGGGAGTCCAAAGACCTTGCGCATTTCATCAAAGGTGATGGATGGGTACTCATATTTGATCCACATGGCTTTTGCGGCATCAATGGGGGAGCCGCCGCCAATGGCGATGATCCAATCAGGACCAAATTCCTGCATGACCTTGGCGCCTTTAAGAACAGTTTCTACTGAAGGATCGGATTCGATACCTTCGTAGATCTTTACTTCCATGCCTGCCTCTTTGAGGTAGGCCTCGGCTTTACCGAGAGAACCGTTCCGACGGCTGGAACCTCCGCCGGTGCAGATTATGGCACGTTTTCCTGTTAAATTTTTAAGGATTTCCATGGAGCCATAGCCATGATAGATATCTCTTGGAAGTGTAAATCGCTGCATAATATGACCTCCTTTTTAGGTTACGGGTTCATCATATCATGGTTCGGATGGATTTCAACTAGTGACACCAAGGGTTCATATTTATGGTGTGAATCTGTAACAAAGTTACCATAAGACCCGCAGTTTTGGCCATGTTCTCAAATCAATTGCCCTTTGCTAAATGGGGTAAGGCTGTCCCATGATGAGGACGTACTTTCGGGCGTGCTTGTTTTTACGAAATTTTTACAGGAAGAAAAGGTCAATCTTTACAGAGGTGGGGTAGGCTATTCATAAAGCAAAACCAATACAGCTCATAAAAAAGATTGGTGTAAGAAAGGATGGATCATTGATGAAAGTAAAAAGCGCGTTAAGAAAAGGATTGCTGATGAGTTTGACAGCTATGATGGTGGTTGGGCTCGCTGGCTGCGGAGGTAAGAAGGCAGCAACGACGGGTGGCGAAAAGGCTCTTTCCGGAAACATTACGGGTTCTGGTTCATCGGCTCTCCTGCCGCTTGTCAAGGATGCAGCAGAAGCCTTCAAGAAGAACCATAAAGATGTATCCATCAGTCTTAATGCTGGGGGAAGCGGCACCGGTCTCAAACAGGTCTCCGAAGGCTCTGTCGATATGGGAAACTCCGATGTTCCGGCTGCATCCAAACTGCCTAAGGATAAAGCAGAAAATCTCCTTGACCACAAGATCTGCGTTATGACCGTTGCGACCATTGTCAATAAGGATGTAGCTGCCACTGTAAAGAACCTGACCAGCCAGCAGCTAAAAGAGATCTTTACGACGAAAATCAAGAATTGGAAAGAAGTCGGCGGTCCGGACGAACCGATTGTCCTGATTACCCGTCCGAAGACTTCCGGTACGCGTGCCCTCTTTACGAAGTATGCATTGGGCGGAGTGGAAGAAGTTTCCAATAAGTCCCTTGAGACGGATAACTCCGGACTCCTGCTCCAGAGTGTTGCCCAGAATAAAGGTGCCATTGGATATGTGGCCCTGCCTTATCTTGTAAAGAATGATACGGTCGCCGCCATAGCTATTGACGGCGTTGCCCCGACCTTGGAAAACACCTACAGCGGTAAGTATAACGTCTTTGGGTTTGAACATATCTACACGGCAAAAGACCCGAAACCGGCGGTCAAAGCTTTCCTCGAATTCATTGGTTCTGCTGATTACGGCAAACGGATTGAAGAACTGGGTTACGGTGTCAGCAGCAAGATAGAGCTGAAGGATCCAGACCACGATTAAGTCCATCTTTCCAGCTTTGAGAAAGGAAGATTTTTCTATGAAGGAAAAAGCGATGCTGCAGCATGCAGCAGCCATCCATCACAGGGAACTCCTTGCAACGACGGGAGTAAAGCTATGCGGGTTTACAGCGGCTTTACTTCCGTTTTGTATAGGCCTGTTCCTTTTTATGCGCGGCAGTGAGACGTTTCTGGTCTTTGGACATTCGTTACAGGAATTTCTTTTCAGTGGGCAGTGGGCCCCTTCTGATACAGCGTCCGGCGGAGGGCAGGTGGGGGCTGCCATGTTTATCTCGGGCTCCCTTGTCATCTGCCTCCTGGCCCTTTTATTTGCCCTTCCAGTCAGTCTTGCGGCGGCCATTTATATGACGGAAATTGCATCCCCTTCGTCACGGCGCCATGTCCAACCTTTTATTGAACTTTTTACGGGGATTCCCTCTGTCATCTATGGCTGGATTGGTCTTACCGTGCTGATTCCTTTTTTACGGAAATTTTTCACGATGCCTTTTGGCTTTTCCGTCCTTTCTGCTTCTTTGGTGCTGGCAACTATGATTTTTCCCGTGATTACTATGATGGCCTCCGATGCCATGATGGCTGTCCCCAAGAGCCTGCGTGATGCAGCCTATGGCCTTGGTGCGACACGTTGGGAGACAATCCGTACCGTTGTTCTTCCTTCTGCCCGGACGGGAATCTTTACAGGGATTGTCCTAGGTCTTGCCCGTGCTTTGGGCGAAGCCCTTGCCGTGGCTATGGTTGTAGGTCAAATGAAGGTTTTCCCAACCTCCCTATTTCTGCCGGCAACGGCCATGACAACGGTCATTGCTTCTGATATGGGAAGTGCCATGGAAGGCGGCGAATATAATGCCGCACTTTGGACGCTGGCGTTGCTGCTCTTTGTCATCTCATTCATCCTGATCTTTATTATCCATCACGTGGGTAAAAAGCGCTTAAAGGGGGCTGACCAATGATTGAAGAAATTCTTTCGCTCCCCCGCCATGATGAGTCCTCTAAGGAAACGGGGCTGAACCGAATCAAGCGAAAAAGAATGATATCGTCCATCATGACCGGCTTTTTTTATGCGGGGGCTTTTGGCGCGGCCTTGCTGCTCACTATCTTTGTTGCTTTTGTTATCGGGCAGGGTTTCTTGTCGGTAAATCCAGATATTCTCGATTCCCTTTCCAGCATCTTTTTCAATACCCTCTATCTTGTGGTCCTGGCCCTGTTTTTCAGCGCCTTATGGGGGATTCCTGCAGGAATCTTTCTTGCAGAATTCGCCGGTCATGGTAAATTGACCAAATGGGTCCGGATGGCGATTGAAACCCTCGCGTCCCTTCCATCGATTGTTGTTGGCCTATTTGGTTATCTGGTCTTTATCGTCATGACCGGTTCCCAATGGAACCTGATGGCCGGGGCCCTGTCTGTTTCCATCATGACCTTGCCCATGCTTGCCTCAGTTACGGAGGACGCCCTTGAAGGACTGCCGCCGTTTTATAAATTGGGCAGCCTGGGCCTTGGAGCATCCCGGATGCAGACACTGATCCACGTCGAGCTGCCCGCATGTTTTCCGCGTATCATGACCGGTCTTATCCTCGCTGCTGGCCGTGGCTTTGGGGAAGCGGCCGCCCTGATGTTTACGGCGGGAATGAGCACGGACATCGACTGGTCAAACTGGGATATTTTAAGCCAATCCTGTCCGCTGAACCCGTTTAGGCCGGGTGAAACCTTGGCCCTTCATATTTGGGCACTACGGACGGAAGCGCTTGATCCCAATGCGGCGCAAATCGCAGGGGTCACGAGTGCCATCCTGATGTTGGTCGTTGTTATTTTCAATGCGCTGGCTCGCTATATCAGCTGGCGCATGGAAAAGAAAATGGGAGGAATTTGATCCATGGAAAAACTAGATGCAAGATCGGAGGACCTGACATTTGATATTCAGCACGTGAATCTTTTCTATGGAAAGAATCAAGCTTTGAAGGATATTTCCATGCAGGTCCGCAAAAATGAGATCACTGCTCTTATTGGACCGAGCGGATGCGGGAAATCCACGCTTCTTAAGACACTTAACCGCATGAATGATTTTGTTGAGGGCTGCCGCGTTGAAGGATCCATCAAGTTTGAAGGGCTTGATATCTTTACGGAAATCGATTCCTTGCTCCTGCGTTATCGGGTGGGGATGGTCTTTCAGCAGCCTTCGCCGTTTCCTAAGAGTATATATGATAATGTTGCTTATGGGCCGCGCGTCCAGGGCATTACGAGTCAGTCCGTCCTAGACGGCCTCGTGGAGACAAGTTTAAAGCAAGCTGCCATTTGGGATGAACTCAAGGATCGACTCAACACGAGTGCCTTGGGCCTTTCCGGCGGGCAGCAGCAGCGCCTGTGCATTGCAAGGACACTTGCCGCGCAGCCTTCCGTGATCCTTATGGATGAACCAACAAGTGCCCTAGATCCGATTTCTACCCAGAAAATCGAGGATCTTGCCTTGGAACTTAAGCGACAATATACGATTGTCATCGTGACCCATAATATGCAGCAGGCCAAACGGATTTCCGACCGAACAGCGTTCTTCTACTTGGGTGAATTGGTGGAAATGGACCGAACCGAAAAACTCTTTACCAATCCTGACGAACCTCGTACGGAATCTTACATTACGGGCCGGTTCGGTTGATGCCAAAAGGAGGAATAAACATGCGGGATGCCTATGTAGACTCCCTTGAAGAAATGCACAAAGATGTGGAAAAGCTCATTTGCGCGCTCAAGGATACAGTCAAAAGGACGGGGCAAGCCATGCTCAGCATGGATGTCGATATGGCACGGGAAATCCGTGATGGTGATGAGGCCTTTGATAACATGATCCGTGATATCATGCACAAAGACCTCAATATCCAGGTCCTGCAGTCACCCGTTGCCGGTGATTGGCGGGGTCTTGTCGGAACCTTCAAGATCCTAGGGGATATGGAACGGATTGCAGATCATTGTTCCGATATCAGCAGCTATGTGCTGCGTATTGCGGGAATGAAAAATCCCCTTCCACTGCCGAAAGGGGTCGATCATCTCTATGAAGATATGGAGGGTCTTGTCACGACGGCCTTTGACTGTTACCTAAGTGGGGATTCCAAGACCGCGGAACTGATCAAGGATAAGGATGATGTTGTCGATGCCCACTTCAACCAATTGCTTTATGATCTTTCCAATAAAATCGAGAACCAGGAAGACCGGTTAAGTACGGGTGCCTATGTGGATTACGTGCTCATCATCAAATATATCGAGCGCATGGCGGACCATGGAACCAATATTGGTGAGTGGGTCGTCTATCAAAAAAATAATGAATTGCCTGGACGGCCGAATCTATAATTTGGATATCCGGATGTGGGGAAGAAAAGGGCTCGGGTGATGGAGCCCTTTTTTGCTGTCTCTAACAAGTAGGAAAACGTTCTTTGCCTTCGTTCATCCTTTCTAAATCGCGGGACTATTACGATTTCATTGATGTGAGCAAAATCCGTGCAGCGAGCAGATTGTCAGAGCCTAATCAGCACCATGTAACAAACCGTTCCAACGACCATGGAAAGCATCATGCTGCGCTTTTTGAGCTGCAGGAAAACGGTGACGGCTGACGCACATAATTCTGGCAGTCCGTAGGGCGAAACAAGAAAGGTGATATGGCGCAGGCAGTAGACGCAAAGCATGGCAAAAATGGCGGGTGGCAGGGCCTTTCCCAGATAAGTCATGAAAGGCGGTGTGGGGCGCCTAGATGAAAAGACAAAGAAAGGAAGAAAGCGGGTCAGGATGGTTGCCGCGGCACAGACGCCAATCGTAATGGCTTCTTCAAAAAAGGTCATGAAGGAAAGCCTCCTTTTTGGGTAATTCGTTTGCGCAGGCCCGTTACGAGAATGAGAATCACGATCATGGTGGGAATCAGGAAGTGGTCGGGACCAAATAGAAGCCTGCAGATTACGGCAGAGCAAAGTCCGATGGATGCGGTGAGCGGCGTTTTTTGCTGGCGAACCTGTTCAACAAAAATGACAATGAACATGCTTGTCATGACAAAGTCAATACCTTTTGTGTCAAAGGGAACGAGGGAACCAAAAATGCCGCCAAGGGCTGCGCTTGTAAACCAGTACGTGTAGTCAAGCAGCGTAACAAAAAGCATGAACCAGCCTGGGTCAACGTCGGGATGGGGCTTTTTGGCAAAGATCAGGGCGAAGGTTTCATCACACATGCCGTAGATCAGAAACGGTTTTTTCCAACCCATTCCTTTATAGCGGTCCAGCATGGCAATGCCATAAAAGAGGTGCCGCGCCTGGATCATGAGAGCCATGAGAAAAGCTTGGAGCGGGGCAAAGGGAGAAAGGAGCATGGTCACTGTAACAAACTCCAAGGAGCCGCCAAAGATGATCATGGCCATCAGCATGGGATACCAAAAGGAAAACCCCATACGCTGCATATAAAATCCATAGGCTGCTCCGATAAAAAGAAATCCGGCCGCAATGGGAAGTGTAGCTGTCAAGGCCTCCCTGAAAGCATTTAAGATGGGTGGACGGGCAGGGGACTTGGGCAGAACCAATGTAATCACTCCTTATTAAAAGGGACTGCCGCCGTTTTGGCGCAGTCCCATTCATGTGCTGTACAATCAATCTTTGCTGGGAACAAGGTCCCCGGCCTTTAATTCACCGCGCTTGGCCCGTTCCGCAAACTCAGCCGTTGCCGTAAATAGGACATCACTGCTGCTGTTAAGGGCTGTTTCACAAGCATCTTCCAAAACGGAGATGATGAATCCAACGCCAACAACCTGCATGGCAAGGTCGTTGGAGATGCCAAAGGAAGCACAGGCGACAGGAATCAGAAGCAGAGAACCGCCAGCTACACCGGAAGCCCCACAGGCACCGACGGTGGAAATGAGGCATAAGAGGAGGGCTGTCAAAAGATCGACTTGGATTCCTAAGGTGTTGGCCGCTGCCAAGGCAAGGACAGAAATTGTAATCGAAGCACCTGCCATATTGATTGTAGCGCCAAGCGGAATGGAAATGGTATAGGTATCCGGATTAAGTCCCAAGCGTTTGCAAAGGGACAGATTGACGGGGATATTCGCAGCTGAACTTCTGGTAAAGAAGGCATAGATGCCTGATTCACGAATCGTGGCAAAGACAAGGGGATAGGGATTGCGGTGGATTTTGGCAAAGACGATGATTGGGTTCATGACAAGGGCTACCAAGGCATACGAGGCAATGAGGACCCCGAGCAGCTTTAAATAAGAAAGAAGGGCGGAAAGTCCGCTTGCAGAAATGGACTGCGTCACAAGACCCATGATGCCGAGCGGGGCAAAACGGATGACCCAGCTGACGACAATGGTGATGCCCTTCGAGAGGTCATCAAAGACTTTTTTCGTTTCTTCTTTAGCGACGCTATGCATGGCAAGGCCAATGATGACGGCCCAGGCGAGGATCCCAATGTAGTTGGCCCGCAGGAGGGCGTTAACAGGGTTATCCACGACGTTCATGATCAGCGTATGAAGGACTTGGGCAATCCCGCTGGGCGGATTGATTTCACTGTTTCCAATCGATAGCTGTAGAGTGACAGGAAAGAGAAAGGACAGCGTTACGCCAACAAGAGAGGCAGCGAAAGTGCCTAGGACATAAAGTGTGACGATGGGTTTCATGTTGGTATCACCATCACTCTTGCGCTGCGTCATGGCGTTCATAACGAGAATAAAGACAAGGACTGGAGCCACGCCTTTAAGGGCACTGACAAATAAATCGCCGAAGATACTGACGAAGGGGACCGCAGAGGGTACAAAGACGGCGAGCATGATGCCAATGACGAGTCCAATGGCAATCTGTTCAATGAGGGGCACTTTCTTTACAAAGGTAACAAGCGGATTCATGTGCAAACTCCCTTTCTTTCATGACTGAAACAAATGAAAATAAGATTCTTCTAGTATACTCGTTTCATGTTGCAAGTACAATAGTTTTCAACAAAATCATAAAAAAGGATGCACATTACAAATGCTATCTAAACAAGATAATTAAAACAAACATTGTAATCTTTAATTCGCTAATTCTAACATAGTGAGTTTTCTATCTCCCGTGCTGAAAAGGGAGAGTTGATCAACTGGCCGTTGATGAGTAGCGCCTGAATGAATCTTCTATTTGAAAAGGCCTGCCACAAGCGTTGGAGTTCGGGCAGGCCTTTATTTGAAATCAGGAGGGCTGTTAGGAGAGAACGCCCGTTGCCTCTTCAATCCGTTCTTCAATTTCTAGGCAAACATCCTCAAAATGATGCATAATATCGTCTCTGGTCAGATGAAGGATCTCATAGCCATATCGCCAAAGCTTTTTCTTGCCTTCGGCTGTATCATCTATGGGGGTTGTCGGATTGTTGGGATTGCCGTCTATGACAATGAGCAGCTTTGCCTTGGCGCAGTAAAAGTCGGCAATGAAGCCAAAGATACATTTCTTGCGGCCGAACCGGAGAGGGTAGGGTCGCATGAAGTCAAACCAAAGATGACATTCGGCTTCATTCATGGACCGTCTCATGGTGGCAGCAAGGCCTCTGTTTTCCCAATCTTCGTGTTGTTGGTAATAGATCATGTGTCGTGTCTCCTTCGTTATGGATTGGCGTGTAATGGGTTCATGTCCTTTATTATGCCCTAAATAGAACGGATATAAAAGGGGGATTGGATAAAAGGGAAGTTTTTGACGTTAAAAGGGATGATTTCGGGGACAAAATGATCCTTTTGGTCATTATCTCAAAAGATTTGCCAGCTATTTGAAAAATAAACAGAATCATAGTATAGTTATACAAAGAAAGAACCGTTCCGGTCTCCTTTTTTAGGGAATGACCGGTCAAAACGAAGGAATATCCTAAGAAGGAGCATCGGTTTATGAAAAAAATTATTTTAACAGGGGATCGTCCTACGGGTCATCTTCATGTCGGTCATTATGTTGGGTCCTTGCAAAATCGCGTAAGACTGCAGAATTCCGGTGATTTCGATGAAATCTATTTTATGATTGCCGATTCCCAGGCACTCACGGATAATGCAGAAAATCCCGAAAAAGTTCGTCAAAATGTACTGCAAGTTGCCCTCGATTATCTGGCTGTAGGGATTGACCCTGAAAAGGCCACCATTTTTATCCAGTCCATGGTCCCGGCCCTTTATGAATTGACTGCTTATTATATGGATCTTGTTACTGTTTCACGAGTACAGCGCAACCCGACCGTTAAAGCGGAAATTCAGCAGAAGAACTTTGAAAACAGCGTGCCCCTTGGCTTTTTCTGCTACCCTGTAAGCCAAGCTGCTGATATTACGGCTTTCCATGCCACCCATGTTCCCGTTGGGGAAGATCAGGAACCTATGCTCGAACAATGTCGGGAAATTGTGCGCAAGTTCAATTCCGTTTACGGGGAAACCTTGACGGAACCGGATATTTATCTGCCGCCTAATAAAGCTTGTTATCGGCTGCCAGGGATTGATGGCAAAGCCAAGATGAGCAAATCCTTGGGCAACTGTATCTATCTTTCCGACGATGCTGAAACCGTGAAAAAGAAAATCATGTCCATGTACACGGATCCCACTCACCTCCAGGTTTCCGATCCGGGGCACGTGGAAGGCAATACGGTCTTTACTTATCTTGACGCGTTTTCGAAACCAGAACATTTTGCGCAGTTCCTGCCGGAATATAATAACCTTGATGAACTGAAGGATCACTACCGCCAAGGCGGCTTAGGGGATGTGAAAATCAAGAAGTTCCTCAATAAGGTCATGGAGACCTTCCTTGAACCGATCCGTACCCGCCGCAGATCGTGGGAAGAACACCCGGACGACGTGTATGACATCCTTGAAGCAGGAAGCAAACAAGCTTCCCAAAAGGCTGGAGAGACCCTCGCTGAGGTTCGCCGGTCTATGCGGATCAATTATTTTGAGGACCGCAGTCTCCTGAAATAAGGAAGCGAAGACATTTTTTCTTGTCATTGAACTGAATCATCTGGAAAGGGAAGGGCCCGTGGCGGCGCTTCCTTTTCTTCATGCAAAGGAGCTGAAGCTATGGCCCATTCCTCAACCACTATGGATATGACGAAGGGGAGTATCTGGAAAAGCCTTTTCCTTTTTTCACTGCCGCTTTTGCTGGGTAATCTTTTTCAGCAGCTGTACAGCACCGTTGATAGTCTTGTTGTGGGAAATTTTGTGGGAGCCGACGCCTTGGGCGCGGTTACCAGCATGATGCCTGCCGTCAATACGCTGATTGGCCTTTTTATGGGAATCAGTACGGGGGCCAGTGTCATCATTTCCCAATACTTTGGCGCCCATGACCCGGACATGCTAAAAAAAGCCATCCATACATCCTTGCTGGGGACCTTTATCCTTTCCCTTATTTTTGATGCAATTGGTTATGTGGGAGCTCCCTATATGGTTCGATTCATGCGGACGGCGCCCTCCATTACGCCTCTTGCGACGGTGTATCTCCGGATCCTTTTGACGGGATCCACAAGTACCATGCTTTATAACATGGGCTCTGCCGTCTTACGGGCCGTCGGGGATTCTAAAAGGCCGCTCTATTTCCTTATCTTTACGAGTCTACTTAATGTCGTACTGGATCTTTATTTTGTGGTTTCCCTCAAGATGAGTGTGGCCGGCGCAGCGCTTGCAACCGTCATGAGCCAATATGTTTCGGCATTCCTTATCCTATTTGTTCTCTATCGCTCCCATGATGTTTATCAGATCCGTTTCAGGAACATGAAGATCCACGCCTTTGTTTTTAAGCAGATCATCGATGTCGGTATGCCGGCAGGATTTCAACAGGCTCTCACCAGTTTTTCCAATGTTTTTGTCCAGGCCTATATCAATTTTTTTGGGGCGGCGAGCACCACGGGGTGGGGTGTCTATTTCCGAATTGATGCTTTTATCCTCATGCCTATGATGACCATTGCCTTAGCTGTTACGACCTTTACTGGTCAAAACGCCGGGGCCCGGAATCTTTCCCGCATCAAGGAGGGTCATAAGGTCGCCTTGAAAATGGCGGAAATCGGGACGCTGATCCTGGCTCTGCCGGCACTCTGCTTTGCCCCGGAGATCGTTCGGATTTTCAATACAGATCCAGACGTTGTTTATTATGGCACCCTTTTCATCCGAACGAACTGTTGGTTCGCTCTCTTTGCCTGCCTGAACCAGGTCTACGCTGGCGTTCTGCGGGGCATTGGCGATGCCCGGGCGCCAATGGTCATCATGCTCTTTTCCTTTGTCTTTTTTAGACAAATCTATCTTTTCATTGTCTCCCATATCCAAAATGAGCCGCATCTCATGGCTTTTGGCTACCCCTTGGGGTGGATGATGTGCAGTTTCCTGCTTTATCTCTATTACCAAAAATCAGGATGGGAAAAACGCTTTGCTTGACTCGTGTATGTATGAGCTGCCTGCGGGCAGCTCTTTTTCTATCTCTTGTGGCCTTATGGCAGAGCAGGAAGCACCCTTGTTAGGGACGAGGAAAGCCTCACTTATGCATGAACAATTTTGTAATATATGAAATAAAAGTTCGAATTAGAATTGACAGCAAGGCTGCAGATTGATAGAATGTAATCAGCATTTATGCATTTGTTCAACTGACCCTAGAGAAGTTTCATGGTAATCGATTCATGGTAGGCTCTGGGTCTTTTTTATTCGGAGGTGCTTAAGATGAAAGTTGCAATGATCATGGGAAGCAATTCTGATTGGCCTAAACTGGAGAGCGCTGAAAAAGTCTTTCAGGAATTTGGCATTGACCTTGAGGTCACGGTTGCTAGCGCCCATCGTACGCCGGAACTCGTCAAGGCCTTTGCCGAAGGGGCTCGGGACCGCGGTGTTGATGTCATTATCTCCGCTGCAGGAGCGGCGGCTCACTTGGGTGGTGTCGTAGCTGCGTATACTACGCTTCCGGTCATTGGGGTGCCAATTAATGCAACGGCTCTTAATGGAATGGATGCCCTTTTGAGTACGGTCCAGATGCCAAGCGGAATTCCTGTGGCAGCCATGGCTATCGACGGGGCCAAGAACGCGGCTATTTTTGCTGTAGAAATCCTTTCCCTTAAGTATCCGGAACTGGTTCGGAAGCTTGCCACTTATCGTGCCAAGATGAAAGAAGAAGTCAGAGCCAAAGGGGAGAAGCTGGCAGCTGCCCGTGCTTCTAACTAATTGATTGTCATTTAAGGAGGAACTATGCGGGACCTTTTCTACGAAGCGGATAAGCTGCATGAAGAATGCGGTGTATTCGGTATCTATTCCCACAAAGACGATGTAGCACTTAATACGTACTGGGGGCTTTTTGCACTGCAGCACCGCGGTCAGGAAAGTGCGGGAATTATTGTCAGCGACGGACAGAACGTCCATGTGAAAAAGAATATGGGCCTTGTTTCCGATGTGTTCAAATCAGGACTCGAGGGTCTTGACGGATATATTGGCATTGGTCATGTCCGTTATTCCACGACGGGCAGCAGTATGACTTACAATGTCCAGCCTTTGAAAGTGTTCTATGATGGGGGAAATCTCTGCCTGTCCCATAATGGTAACTTGACAAATGCAGCTAGCCTGCGGCAGGAGCTTGCCAAGGAAGGACACGTATTCCAGACTACGGTTGATAGCGAGGTCGTTCTGTCCCTGATTGCCCGTTCCCGCAAAAAGACCTTGGAAGAGCGCGTAGCGGAGGCTGCCAATGCAATCAAGGGTGCTTTTGCCATCCTCATCATGAGTAATGATAAACTGATTGCGTTCCGTGATCCTTATGGTTTTCGGCCTCTTTGTTTGGGACGTCTTGATCATGGCTGGGTTGTTGCCAGTGAAACCTGTGCCCTTGATTTGGTGGGTGCTCATTATGTCCGTGACATAAAACCAGGCGAGATGATTGTTATCGATGATGCTGATAAAGAGCCGACAAGCCTCATGTATGCCCAGCATCAACCAGAACACCGCGCCCATTGCATCTTTGAGTTTGTCTATTTTGCCCGTCCTGATTCCATCATGGATGGAGAAAGCATTTATTTGGCCCGTGTCAATATGGGACGTATCCTTGCCCGTGAAACTAAGGATATCAAGGCGGATATCGTTATTTCCGTTCCTGATTCAGGGACGCCGGCCGCCATTGGCTATGGCCTTGAAAAGGGAATACCTTTCCTCGAAGGATTGACAAAGAATAAATATATTGGAAGGACTTTTATCCAGCCGACGCAGAAACAGCGCCTCAACGCAGTTCGGCTGAAGCTCAATGCCAACCGCAGTTTGGTGGCGGGCAAGTCTGTCGTCATGGTTGATGATTCGATTGTCCGCGGGACGACAAGCGGCAAAATTGTCCAGCTCCTGCGTGATGCTGGGGCTAAGCAGGTCCATGTCTGTATCAGTTCTCCACCGGTCATGAATTCCTGCTATTATGGCATTGATACGTCAGAACGCAAGGAACTGATTGCTGCGACCAAGACGGAAAAAGAGATCTGTGAATACATTAAAGCTGATAGCCTGCATTATATTTCCATGGAAGGCTTACGGTCATCCCTGTCCGTCCTTGATCCGGATGATATGTGCTATGCCTGCTTCAATGCCAAGTATCCTGATGGGGCAGATGAAGAGATGAAACAAGGTTCCAAGTATCAATTTGAAATGGGCTGCTAAGGAGGTACCAATCGTGAGTGATGAGAAAAAGAGCATTACCTATGCTGATGCCGGGGTAAACATTGATGCCGGCAACAAAGCCGTTGAACTGATGAAAGATAGTGTCCGCGCGACCTATCGTCCGGAGGTCATTGGTGACCTAGGTGGTTTTGGAGGTCTTTTTGCCCTGGGTTCCTACAAGAATCCTGTTCTTGTATCCGGCACTGATGGCGTGGGTACCAAGCTCAAGATTGCCTTCCTCATGGACCGTCATGACACCATCGGCCAGGATGCAGTCGCCATGTGTGTCAATGATATCCTTGTCCAGGGAGCGGAACCGCTCTTTTTTCTCGATTACATTGCAACGGCTAAGGTGGATTCCCAAAAGATTGCTGACATCGTTCGCGGTGTGGCCGGCGCCTGCAAAGAATCGGGCTGTGCCCTTATTGGCGGTGAAACCGCTGAAATGGCCGGCTTTTATGCCAAAGATGAATATGACATTGCCGGTTTTTCCGTCGGTGTGGTCGAACGGGACAAGATGATTACTGGTGATAAGGTAAAGGCCGGTGATGTGCTCTTGGGCCTTCCTTCCACGGGCATCCATTCAAATGGTTATTCCCTTGTTCGTAAGCTTTGCTTTGACGTGATGGGCATGAAGGTTGATACGTATATCCCTGAATTTGGCAAGACTCTCGGTGAAGAACTTCTTACACCGACCCGTCTGTATCCCCGTACGTGCCTGCCGCTCATCAAGAAGTTCGATCTCCACGGCATGGTGCATATCACGGGCGGCGGATTCTATGAAAACATTCCTCGTATTCTTCCGGCTGACTGTGATGCCGAAGTTCATGCCGATGCGTGGGAAATGCCGGCGGTCTTCAAGAAACTCCAGGAATGGGGCAACGTGCCTTGGAAGGAAATGTACCGCACCTTTAATATGGGTGTCGGCATGGTCCTTGTTGTCGGGGCCGATGAAGCAGATGCCGTCCGTGCCCATTTGAAGGAAAATGGGGAAACCTTCTATGAACTTGGTCATGTTGTACCTGGAACAAAGAAGACGGTCATGAAAGGCGGCGTTTTTGGTGAATAAAAGAAAGATCGGTGTCCTTGTTAGCGGTCGAGGAAGCAACTTGCAGGCCATCATTGATAAGATTGCGGCAGAATCCCTTCCCATTGAGATTTGCCTTGTTATCAGCGACAGTCCGGAAGCCTTTGCCCTTGAACGGGCGGCCAAAGCGGGAATCACGGGAAAGACCATTCTCCGTCAGGAGTTTAAGGATAAGGCTTCCTATGAAGCGGCCCTTGATGCCGCCTTGCGGAATGCGGGGGTCGAGCTTGTTGTCCTTGCTGGGTTTATGCGCATCTTAAGCGGTGAATTTGTGACCAAGTGGCCTCACGCCATCATCAATATCCATCCGGCCCTCCTGCCGAGTTTCAAAGGTCTTGACGCACAGGGGCAGGCCCTCCAGTATGGAGTCAAGATTGCTGGCTGTACCGTTCATTTTGTCGATGCCGGCATGGATTCCGGTCCAATTATTCTCCAGAGGGCGGTTCCCGTCTACGATGAGGATACACACGATACCCTTGCCGCGAGGATCCTAGTAGAAGAACATACAATCCTTCCGGAAGCTGTGAAACTATGGTGTGAAGACCGCCTGAGCGTTAAAGGGCGGAGAGTCAAGATCAGAAAGGAATAAGGTGATCGCTATGGCAATCAAAAGAGCCCTCCTCAGTGTGTCTGATAAGCGTGGCATTGTAGAATTAGCCCGCTTCCTTCATGATAAAGGCATCGAAATCATTTCTACGGGCGGAACCATGAAAGCCATCGAGGATGCCGGTATTCCTGTGACCTATGTCAGTGATGTGACGGGCACGCCGGAGATGATGGACGGCCGCGTCAAGACGCTGAATCCAAAGATTCATGGCGGAATCCTTGCGGTGCGCAGCAATCCCAAACACATGGAAGATATGAAAAAGAACGGCATTAAACCGATTGATTTGGTGGTCTGCAACCTGTATCCTTTTGAAGCGACGATTGCTAAACCGAACGTGACAGAAGCGGAAGCCATCGAAAATATCGACATTGGCGGTCCCTGCATGGTTCGGGCTTCGGCAAAGAATTTCCACGATGTGGTGGTCATCACGAATCCGGATCGCTATGCCAGTCTCATGAAGATGCTTGACGAAAAAGGTGACGTGGACCTTAAGACGCGCCGGATGCTGGCCCATGAGGCTTTTGCCCATACGGCGCATTATGATACGGCCATCAGCGCCTATTTCGAGAAACTGCTGTCATAAAGGAGGCCTATTGGTATGAATGTACTCGTCATCGGCGGTGGCGGCCGCGAACATACAATTGTTTGGAAACTCGCCCAAAGTCCTAAGGTGAAGAAGCTCTATGCGATTCCTGGCGGTCCGGGGATGATGGGATTGGCAGAATGCGTTCCCATGGATGTGACCAATCTTGAAGGTCTGGCCCAGTGGGCCGAAACGCATGCCATCGACCTGACCGTAGTGGGGCCGGAAGCACCCCTTGTAGCGGGTCTCGTCGATGTCTTTGAAGCTCATGGGCTCAAGGCCTTTGGGCCTAAGGCCAAGGCGGCAGAGATTGAAGGATCCAAGATCTTTTCCAAGGAACTGATGGAAAAGTACCACGTGCCTACGGCATTTTTCAAGGTATGCGATTCCTTGGATGAAGCGAAGGCTTACGTTCGCGAAAAAGGGGCCCCGATTGTCATCAAGGCCGATGGACTTGCTGCCGGTAAAGGTGTCGTTGTCGCGATGACGAAAAAAGAAGCGCTGGAAGCGCTGGAAGAAATGATGGGGCAAGAGCATCGTTTTGGAAGTGCCGGGAGTCGCGTTGTCATCGAGGAATTTATGGAAGGGGAGGAATGTTCCCTTTTGTGCTTTACCGATGGCAAGACCATTGTTCCTATGATTCCAGCCCAAGACCATAAGAGGGTCTTTGATGGGGATAAGGGGCCCAATACGGGTGGCATGGGCGCTTATGCCCCAGCACCCGTGATGACAGAGGCCCTTAAGCAAAAGACTCTGGATACGATTATTCGTCCTGTCATTGATGCTTTGGAAAAGGAAGGACGGCCTTATTCTGGCTGTCTGTATGCAGGTCTCATGATCAGTGGGGATTCCATCAAGGTCGTTGAATTCAACTGCCGCTTTGGCGATCCGGAAACCCAGGCCGTCCTGCCTTTATTCGACGGGGACCTCGCAGAAGTGATGTATGCCTGCGCAACAGGAACCCTTCGTCCTGATATGGTGAAATGGAAATCTGGTGCTGCTGTCTGTGTTGTCATGGCAAGCGGCGGTTATCCTGGTTCCTATCCCAAGGGCATCGCCATTACGGGTCTTGAGGAAGCGTCCAAGCTCGAAGATGTCGTGGTCTTCCATGCAGGAACCAAGGAAGTGGACGGGCAGATTGTCACAAATGGCGGCCGGGTTCTCGGAGTGACGGCTGTCGATGAAACAATCGCAAAAGCAAAGGAACGCGCTTACGGTGCTGTAGAACGCATTCATTTCGAAGGGGCCCAATATCGTAAAGATATTGCCTGGAGAGCGCTGAACCGCTGATTGATCATAGGAACGGCCTTCGGGCCGTTCCTTCCCATATCTCGCCTTTTAAGACGGGAAACGGGGAATTTGTAAAATAACTGTTGCATTTGTGACAGTGTAGTGATAAAATAGGGAAAATATCTTCAAGGAGGAATGAGAATGGCATTCATTTATGATGAACCTGCGCATACTTTTAGTGAATATCTGTTGGTCCCTGGGTACTCTTCCAGCGAATGTATTCCTGCGAACGTAAGTCTCAAGACCCCTCTGGTAAAGTTTAAAAAGGGTGAAAAGCCGGCCCTTAGCCTGAACATTCCCCTTGTTTCTGCTATTATGCAGTCCGTATCCGATGATGGGATGGCGGTGGCCCTTTCCCGTGAAGGGGGCCTGTCCTTCATCTATGGATCTCAATCTGTGGAAAGCGAAGCCGCGATGGTTGCTCGCGTAAAAAGCTATAAAGCGGGATTTGTCGTAAGTGATTCCAATCTTCGCCCAGACAGCACCCTGGCCGATGTTCTTGCCTTAAAGGAAAAAACGGGACACTCTACCGTCGCAGTTACAAGCGATGGTTCCGGTCATGGTCACCTCGAAGGTATCGTAACAAGTCGTGACTATCGTGTCAGCCGCATGCATATGACGGATCTTGTCAAGGACTTTATGACGCCAGTTTCTGAAATGGTGGTTGGCGATGCGGACATAACGCTTAAAGAAGCCAATGATGTCATTTGGGATAACAAACTCAACACCCTTCCCATTATTGATAAAGACGGAAATCTGCTTTATATGGTCTTCCGGAAAGATTACCAGACCCACAAACAGTATCCGTTGGAGCTTCTTGATGGTCAGAAGCGCCATATGGTTGGTGCCGGGATCAACACCCGGGATTATGAACAGCGTGTTCCAGCCCTTGTCGAAGCTGGTGCTGATGTCCTTTGCATCGATTCTTCCGAAGGATTCAGTGAATGGCAGGCACGGACCCTCAAGTGGATCCGTGACAAGTATGGCGACAAGGTGAAGGTTGGTGCCGGCAACGTTGTTGATAAGGAAGGGTTCCGCTTCCTGGCTGAAGCGGGTGCCGATTTCATCAAGATTGGTATTGGCGGCGGCTCCATCTGCATTACCCGTGAACAAAAGGGGATTGGCCGCGGTCAGGCAACGGCTGTCATCGAAGTAGCCAAAGCCCGTGATGAATACTTTGAAGAAACAGGAATCTATGTGCCAATCTGCTCGGACGGCGGGATTGTCTATGACTATCACATGACCCTCGCCCTTGCCATGGGGGCTGATTTCATTATGCTGGGACGCTATTTTGCCCGCTTTGATGAATCCCCTACCAAGCGTGTCAATATCAACGGCACGTATATGAAGGAATATTGGGGTGAGGGTTCTGCCCGTGCCCGCAATTGGCAGCGGTATGACCTGGGCGGAGATAAGAAACTCTCCTTTGTTGAAGGCGTAGACTCTTATGTTCCTTATGCAGGGCCGCTAAAAGAAAACGTCGGTGTCACTCTTGCCAAGATTTCCTCTACCATGTGCAACTGTGGGGCGCTTACGATTCCTGAGCTGCAGAAAAAAGCAAAATTGACCCTTGTTTCTGCAACCAGCCTTGTCGAAGGTGGAGCCCATGACGTCGTTCTTAAGGACAGTACGTCCAATAATTATCCTAAATAAGTGTACAACTGGCTGTGAAGAATGCGTGTCGTCTTTCTTCACAGTTTTTTTTATGGGTAGAATAACTCTCCCTTATCCTCTTTTTTTAGGGCATATTTCTGTTATAATAAGAGAAAGGAGGGAAGGCCGATGAAAAAACGCATACTGTCTGCTTTTTGCCTGTTACTGTTCGTCTTTGCCCTGCCGCTTACCGGATGGACTTCTGGTGTATCCAGGGATGGGTATTTTGGAAAGATTCGTCTCAGTGGGAAGGTACGCATTGTTGAATATAATGCCGATATCAAGGTCAAGGTCGTCAATGCTTTCCCTGACCTTAAAGTGAAAGTGGTTGACTATTTCCCGGATGAAATTGGAGAGTGGCAGTTTGTTGAATATGGTGAGGACTTTACGGTCCAATTCGTCAATAGTTTCCCTGATATTACCATTCAGTATGTATCTGCCTTTCCGGGCGTAAATTAAAAAGGGGGAGGGCGCATCCATGGGTCGATTGCTGGTTACCATTGGCATCCTATTTGTCGTGATAGGTCTTTTTGTGGAGTTTGGCCCCCATTTCCTCCCATTGGGGCATTTGCCGGGGGACATTTCGATTACGGGAAAGCATGGCAGTTTCTATTTTCCTGTTGTCAGCTGTATTGTTGTTAGTATTGTGCTCAACGTGATCCTGTGTCTTTTTCATTGATAGGGGATCAATCGGGGGAAAGGGGGTAAGGGAACAGGTTTCCCTTATCCCTTTTCTTTACTGTGCTCATTTTGTTTCAGATTATTTCCTTTTTGGGACTACCTGCTATGATACAATAAAGAAAGAACCGTAAAAGGAGGTCCATGCCACTATGACACAACAAAATCCATCCTATGCCGATTGGCAGCCGACCCTGCAGCGCGTCATGACCTATCTTGTTGGAAAAATTGAAGACTATAGCCGTGTCTGCAAGGAAAGAACAGGGGAGCCAGCCTATGAGCATTTGATTTACCGTGTCAAAAGCATTGACAGCATGAACGAAAAGTGTGTGAGAAAGGGGCTTCCCGTATCGGCTCGCTCCGCTCTGCGGGAACTAAATGATGCCATTGGTATTCGGATTGTCTGTCGTTTTATCGATGATATCTATACCAACCTTGAGGCCATCCGCAGCTTTACTTTCTGCCGGATCATCAAGGAAAAAGACTATATCAGTCACGTAAAACCGAATGGATACCGCAGTTACCACATCATTATTGAAGTGACGGCCCCTTTTGAAGACATCGATGGAAAGAATCCAGGCCGTTTTTTTGCGGAGCTGCAGCTGCGGACCATTGCCATGGATTCCTGGGCAAGTTTGGAACATGAAGTGAAATACAAACAGGATATTGAAGATCCTGCCCTTATCATCGAAGAATTGAAACGCTGTGCTGATGAGCTTGCGGCCTGTGATCTTTCCATGCAGACCATTTCCCACCTCATCCGCAAAAATCATAAAAAGGAGTCTTAAGGGATGAATATCTTGCTTGCTGAAGATGAAAAAGCCATGAGCATGGCCATTTCTGCTGTCCTTACCCATTCAGGCTATACGGTGGATACTGTGCAAAATGGGGCGGAAGCTGTCGAAGCGGCTGCGCAAAAGCCCTATGACTGTCTCATCTTTGATATTATGATGCCCATTAAAGATGGCGTAACGGCTCTTTCCGAAATCCGGCAAAGCGGCAATGAAACGCCGGCAATCTTTCTTACGGCAAAATCAGAAGTCGATGACCGTATCATGGGACTAGATGCTGGCGCTGATGATTACTTGACGAAACCCTTTGCCATGGGGGAACTGCTTGCCCGCATCCGTTCCATGACGCGGCGCCGTCAGAAGGACAGGGAAGATCTCACAACGGGTACGCTTACCCTTAAGGTCGGTGAAGGGGAACTTTCATGTACCAGCAGTGTTCGCTTATCGGCTAAGGAAACGGCCCTGATGAAACTACTCATGCTCAATGAAGGAAAAACTCTTTCAACGGAGCTGCTCCTTTCCCATGTCTGGCAGGATGAGGAAGAAAAAGGTCCTGGCGTGGTCTGGATATATATTTCTTATCTACGGGAGAAACTTCGGGCCATCGGCAGCCATTGCACCATAGAAGGTGAGGAAAATGGCAGTTTCCGCCTTGTTTCCCAGGAGGCCGCAAATGGCTGAAATCCAGCGTCTGCGGCGCAAATTCATTCTCGTAGGCACTCTTGCCGTTATCATCATTGTGGTTGGCGCGTTGGGGCTCATCAATACCATTTCCTATATGCGTATGCAGCACTCCGTTTTTTCGCTCCTCACAAGTATCTCCGAAAATGGAGGGCAGCTGCCGCGGCGGGAAGGAGAACGGCCCTCTTCCTGGATTGAGGATCCGGACTGGTACAATGATTCCCCGGAATCGATCTATCAGATCCGTTATTTTAGTATTGTTCTCGACCGCCTCGGCAATGTAGAAGATGTCAACCTTTCCCGCATTGCTTCCTTTAGTGAAAGTGAGGCGGTCCAAGTTGTCCGGAGCGTCATCGAATCACAGAGGGATCGGGGAATCTTTCGCAAGAACCGGGCAAGTTACAGCTATATGGTGACGCCCCTTGACAATCATCAATACCGTATTGTCATTATGGATTCTACAAAGGACGTGGCAGCTGTGGAAAGCTTTGTCCGGTATTCCCTGCGCTTTGGTATTGGCTGCATTCTGGTTTATGTCCTTGTCCTGACCGGGCTTTGCAACCTTATCATCCGGCCCTTCGTCGATAATATGGAAAACCAGAAGCGTTTCATTACCAATGCTGGCCATGAACTCAAGACCCCGATTGCCATCATTTCTGCCAATACGGAAGCCTTGGAACTCATTCAGGGAAAGAGTGAGTGGACGGCCAATATCCTGACGCAGGTCAAGCGCCTTTCCCGCCTCATCTCGAGCCTCATCACCCTTTCGAAGATGGGCGAAAAACGTAAGGAAGACCTGCAGAAAGAGGAGCTGGATTTGACGCCTCTTTTCAAGGATACGGTGGAGCAGTTCAGGCCTCTTGTCAAAGCGGATGATAAGACCCTATCCCTAACCGCACCGGATACCCTTCCTGTTATGACGGACCAGCGTTCCCTTGTGGAGCTGATCAATATCCTCATGGATAATGCGGTCAAATACTGTGACGCCAAAGGAACCATTGCAGCGTCGCTGACCCGAAGGGGCAAACAAGGTTTTGTCATTGCTATTTCCAATGCTTATGCCAAAGGGGAAGGAGAGGACTATTCTCATTATTTTGAGCGGTTTTATCGCGGTGACAGTTCCCATGACAGCACCATTCCTGGCTACGGGATTGGCTTATCCATGGCAAAGGAGATGGTCGCCCTCCTGGATGGACAGATCTCTGTATCCTATAAGGATCATATCATTACCTATGCGCTGACCTTCGAGCACTAAAAAAAGACCTGACAGGGCCACCTAGAAGCGGTTCTGCTGGGTCTTTTCTGCATCTATGGGAATAATTAATCCAGTATAGCCCTCATCCGCCGTATTGGAGAAATCTTGTTTTTGCAACCATTCCCGTTATTCTTCTGTTTCGAGAATATCAATTCGTTCAATAAAAAAAATGACGGGACGCGTTCCATAATTGCAGCAGGCAATCATCGTACGGTCATCACTTGTCCAGCCATGCATGATGGATCCGCACTGAAGGGGTGTATGGACATAGCGGCCGATGGTATCCCACGCTTCTCCGCAAAAGCGCCCATTCATAAGATGATGAAAAACATCCTGTGTCGTCGTTCGTTTCAAAAGAAACGGATCCCCCCTTTTTGAAATAGGGACAGGGATCGGAATTAGAATTTGCAAGATAGGCTTTTTGGGATTCGGGAAAGATCTTGGTCTCAAGGTCGGTAATTCGGCATTCGTGCTGCATAGGGGGCACCACCTTTCTGGATTTTTTACTATTATATAGGAAACGTTGGATGAACACCAATAAAAACGTGCTTTTCTGATGAAAGCAAAAAGACATGATGCGAAAGAGGGGGAGCATCATGTCTTTTTTGCTGATATAAAAAGGAGTGGGAATACATCAGTTTTCGTCAATGGGCTCGAACATATCCAGGGTTTCCAGGATGGGCAGGAGCTTTGTGACGCCGCAGGTAAAGAAGATAATGCGGATGACTTCAAAAATCTCATCCAAGGTGGCCCCATTTTCAAGGGCCAAGCGGGAATGAACCTTCATGGTTGTTTCCGTTCCCGTTGCCATTCCAATGGCCATAACGATGAGTTCGCGATATTTCCGCGGGATCTGAACATCTTTTTTGTTGCAGTTTACATACTGCTCGAGGAACATTTTTACAAGGGAGGGATCATTGCCCATGGTTCGATGGGAATCCATGATCTTGCCGCCGCGGGCTTCCTTCAGTTTCTGGAGAAAAGCACGGGATCGCTTCAGTTTTTCTTCATCCGTTTGTTTCACAGTAGGTCACCTTATCCTTTATATTTTTTTTTAAGAAAAGGCACGGCAATTTCGGGGAAGAGGGCATAGGTAAGCACATCTTCTCTTGTGCGTGCAAGCTCTCCTGCAGCCGTCCTTGCTTTTTCAAGGCCCGGTGCAATTCGGCTGCCCGGTCTAGAAAAGTCCGGTTCCTTTCCTTTTAGTGCTAATTTAGAAAGTTCCGCATCGATCTTTCCTGGCGGCATACCATATAGGCCGCGGCAGTAATTGGTCATTTCCTTGGAAATCATGCCGTAGCGCTTTCCTGTGAGAACGTTGACCGTTGCCTGGGCGCCGCAGATCTGACTCGACGGCGTTGCAAGGGGCGGATAGCCCATATCGGCCCGGACTTGGATCACTTCTTTGAGGACTTTGGGAAGCCTGTCGGACATATTCATCGTTTTGAGCTGACTTTCGAGGTTCGAAAGCATCCCGCCCGGAATCTGATGGTTCAGGCATCCTACGTCGACGCCAACGAGTTTCGTTGCCATGTCGGCATGGTTTTGTCTGACGGCAAGGAACTTCTTGTTGATGGCATCAAACTGTCCTAAACCAATCTTGGGGTCACGCGGCGTTCCCCGTAGGGCAGCAATATAGCTTTCAATGGGAGGATGAGCCGAGCTGAAGGCCATGGAAGAGACACATACATCAAGACCGTCCACGCCAGCTTGGATGGCTTCCCAGTAGGCCATATCCGCAAGACCGCCCACGCAGTGGGCATGGAGATGAATGGGCACGGTCAATTCTTTCTTAAGGGCTCGAATGAGGTCGTAAGCTGCCTTTGGCGTCATGAGCCCGGCCATATCTTCTACGTGAATGGCAGACGCACCCATGGAAACCTGGTCCTTGGCATTTTGGACATAGCTTTCAATCGTATTGAAAGGACTGATGTTGTACTGCAGGGACCCTTCAATGATCTTCCCGGCCTTTTTGATGGCATCAAAAGCCGTTTCACAGTTCCTGAGGTCGCCTAGGGCATCAAAGGTAAGGAAAATATCGATGCCGTTATCGGCGGCACGGGCCACAAATTCTTCGACAACATCATCGGGGTAGGCCTGGTAGCCTACAAGGTTTTGGGCACGGAGCACCATTTTGAGCGGCGTCTTCTTGACATGCTGCTTAAAGATGCGGAGTCGCTCCCAAGGATCTTCTTGAAGGTAACGGATACAGACGTCAAAGGTGGCGCCGCCCCACATTTCCATGGTCGCAAAGCCAACTTCGTCCATTTCCTCCAAGAGGGGAATCATTTCGTCTGTTGTCATACGGGTTGCAAATAAGGATTGCTGTCCATCCCTGAATTCGACGCTATTGAACTGCAAGGGATGAGGATTGCCTGCGTAGTAAGGCACTTCTTTATGTGAAAAGAACATAGGGAACACATCCTTTGATCAAATTCATCAGAAATTCGGATAGGCAGTCCGAAATCATCGATTTGTCGTTAGGTTTAACGTTATACTAGAGATAACTGAATCATAACCCACTTTGAATGGCTTGTCAAGAAATAATTTTCCGTATATTTAAAACTCCTGAAAACGCCGTCAACTTAATAGATAAAAAGAGTAGTGAAACTTGGGCTTCACTACTCTTTGCTGATTACAGGGAAAAACTTTCACGTAAGACGACTTTGGGCTGCAGGATCTTATGCAGGGGACCTGCTTCCTCGCCTGACAGAAGCTTCATGAGCATGGCTACGATTTCCCTACTCACTTCCTGCTGGGAAATCTCGATGACGCTGAGGGAGGGAATAGTGTAAAGGGTTGTTTCAGGACTCATAAGGGATGTTGTAAGGATTTCCGTATCCTCGGGAACAGCTACGCCGCTGCGATGGAGTTCATAAAGGGCGCCTCTAGCAAGTTCATCCGCTTCGGAGTAGATGACAGGAGGGCGCTTTCCAAGACGCAGGTATTTTGCTGCTCCTTTCACGCCGCCTTCAATGGAATTATCACAGTAGATGAGGGCTTCCGAGGCTATTTCGATGCCAAGTTCCTTGCAGGAAGTGAGGAAGGCTTTGGTACGGACTCCTGTTGCGACGTAAGGCGTTTTCCCCGCAAGAAGTGCGGCCTCTCTATAGCCTTTGTCATAAAGAAGACGGGCTGCCTCACGGCCGACGGCCTTGTCATCAACACTGATGGTGGAGTGCAGGGCGGACGTTCTGTTGATGAGAATGACCGGGGATTGGGAGGGGGTATTTTCAAGGAATTCCACATCATGGAGCGAGGACGCACCAATGATCATGGCATTGTAACTGTTCTTTGCAAAAATGGAGGCCTTTTCATCCAAGTGGTCATTTTGATAGGTCTGGATGACAAGCTCACAGTCATATTGATGAGCAATCAGCTCTTCCTGGATGTAGTTGATGAAAGTGGCCATAATGTTAGTTCTGTGGTCACTGGGCCAAAAAAAAGCAAGACTCGGCTTTTTTATTTCATTGGAGCGTAGCCGCCGAGCACTGAGGTTCGGCTGATAGTCAAGGTCCCTGACGGCATTCATAACTTTTTCAAGTGTCGCCTGGGAAATCTTCCGGTCTTCAGCTTTTCCGTTCAAAATAATGGATACCGTCGTCGGTGAGACGCCCGCTCTTTTTGCAACATCTTTGATGGTGGACACGAAAATCCCTGCTTTCAATAATCATCCTGCCTGGAGCTAGATGGAATCAGTTTAGTAAACAGCTGCTTTCAGCATACTGAAGGGATCTAAAAAAGTCAAGGTAATAAAAGGGCCTTCTTCTTGACTTTTTATGCCCCTCAACAAACGCTTGGAAAAGGATTTGTATACTGACCGTTCTGAAGGAACCTCAGATAGGACAAGATCAAGGCTTCCCCTTCCTCATGACCTTCCGTCCGTCTTGGCAGAAAACCATGGCGGGCACCCAAGATTGTTTTAGCCGTTACTGCGGTGCCTGCTTCTGCTAAATGACGGGCAAAGGTCAAGGCTTCATCACAAAGAATGTCATGTTCTGCCGTAATGATAAGCACAGGAGGAAAGCCTTTGAGCTGGTCTTTTGATGCAAAAAGAGGGGAGATCAAGGGATTTTCCGTGCCACCATGAGGGAGGTAACAAGCGATTCCAAAACTTGCCACTTCAATCATGCGGGGATCCTTGATCCCGCCTTTTTTATCAGCTAATTTACCGGTTAAGTCACAAGGAGGATAGCAGCAAATAAGTCCTGTAGGGAGCTTGCGACCTTCTTCAAGAAAGGTGAGCGTCATGCCCGTAATGAGATTTGCGCCAGCACTTTGGCCCATAAGCACGAGATTATCCTTGGAACCGCCAAGGTCTTCGGCGTGACTCTCTACATAGGATAAGAGATCAAGCCCTTCTTCAAACGTATAAGGGAAAGGGTGTTCCGGCGCGGTCTTATAGTCGACATCAAGATATAAAGAACCGCTCCGATAGGCCATCATGTGTGAAAACTCAATATCCTGTCCTCGATACCCTTTGATAAAGGCGCCTCCATGAAAATTCACAATAGTGGGTAGGAGATCCTTTTTCGTATGAGGACGATAAAGGTGAACCAAAAGGCTGCCGTAACGCGTGGGGACAAAGAGACTCTTTGTTTCTGCCAAGGGATAACGGCCAAGATAATCCTTATTGACAGAAAGGTTGGCACATTCAGAGCGAATTTGGGAAAGCAAATCCATAGGGAGACCTCCAATCTATATGCAAGCGTAGGTAAAACGTTAACCTTATTATTACATCGGAAGATAGAGAATGACAAGCTGATTTATTGAAATAATGGCACGGAAATCAAGATAGGCGCCCATCCAAAATTTTCAAAAGTCATTTTATTACATTATATGACCCTCATTTTCGGGGAATTTTCTGATTTTTGCATATTGACAAAGGCCTGTTCACTTATTAAAATGAGTTCAAGTAAAACGATTTACTAATACGTTAAACTAGCGACAAATCAGAAAAGGCTCTTTTCGCCTTAGGCAAGCGGAAAGGCAATTAAGTCAAGAAGAGAGGGTTCTTATAATGATGAAAAAAACAATGGATGGTAACGAAGCTGCGGCTTATGCGTCCTACGCATTTACGGAAGTTGCCGCTATCTATCCGATTACGCCGTCTTCCCCGATGGCTGAACATGTCGACTCTTGGGCTGCCCATGGCAAGAAGAACATTTTCGGTCAGCCTGTCAAGCTTGTCGAGATGCAGTCTGAATGCGGCGCGATTTCCGTTGTAAATGGTGCAGTTAACGCCGGTGTCCTGTCGACAAGCTATACGGCTTCCCAGGGGCTTATGCTGATGATTCCGACCATGTTCCGTATTGCTGGCGAACTGCAGCCTGCCGTTGTCCATGTTGCCAGCCGTAATGTTGCGACCAATGTCATTTCTATCTTTGCCGAGCACTCCGATGTCATGGCCTGCCGTCAAACCGGTTTTGCCATGCTTGCTTCTTCCACGGTTCAGGAAGCTATGGATCTTGGGGCTACTGCTCACCTTGCTGCTATCAAGGGTCATATTCCTTTCCTTCATTTCTTTGATGGGTTCCGAACGTCTCATGAAATCCAGAAGGTTGACTGCCTCGATTATGATGAACTGAAGAAACTTGTTGATTACAATGAACTGGAAAAATTCCGCTCCGGGTCCCTCAATCCGGATCATCCGACCCTTATTACGACGGGTGAAAACGACGATACCTATTTCCAGCAGCGTGAATCGGTCAACCCTTATTATGAAGCTCTACCTGATATTGTTGAATCCTGCATGGCCCAGATCAATAAACTGACGGGCCGTGATTATCATCTCTTTAATTACTATGGCGATCCCGATGCGGAATATGTTATTGCCGGGATGGGCTCCATTGCCGGGACGGCTCAGGAAACGGTTGATTATCTCCGCAAACAGGGGAAGAAAGTAGGCTATTTGGAAGTTCACCTATTCCGTCCTTTCTCAGTAAAACATCTCATCAAGGCTCTTCCTAAAACGGTCAAGGTCCTCACGGTCC
This sequence comes from Acidaminococcus intestini DSM 21505, assembly GCF_000425045.1. Taxonomy (GTDB): domain Bacteria; phylum Bacillota; class Negativicutes; order Acidaminococcales; family Acidaminococcaceae; genus Acidaminococcus; species Acidaminococcus intestini. Next base: position 66,706 of record NZ_AULA01000008.1, read on the forward strand.
TCGACCGCGACAAGGAAGCCGGTGCTGTCGGTGAACCGCTTTACGAAGAATTCGTTACGGCCCTCAATGATACGGACCTCACATTCAAAGTTGTTGCCTGCCGCTTCGGTTTAGCCGGCAAGGATACGACGCCTACCATGGTGGCTGCCATGTATAGCAACATGGAAACGAAAGTTCCGAAGAACCATTACACCATCGGTATCGTTGATGATGTGACCCATCATTCTCTCCCTTATGGGGATGAAATCGATATTGTGCCTGAAGGAACGGTGAGCTGCAAGTTCTGGGGCATTGGCTCCGACGGAACGGTTGGCGCCAACAAGAATACAATTAAGATCATCGGTGACCACACGGACCTCAACGTCCAGGCTTATTTCGAATATGACGGGAAAAAATCCGGCGGCTTGACCCGGTCCCACCTGCGCTTTGGCAAAGCCCCGATCCGCAGCCAGTACTATGTCAAGAAAGCCGATTTTGTCGGTGTCCATAACCAAGCCTATGTCAACACTTTCGATGTGGTCAAGGACCTCAAGGATGGGGCCAGCCTGCTGCTGAACTGTGAATGGTCGTCCGAGGAAATTGCCGACCGTCTTCCCAACAAGATGAAGCATGATCTTGCTAAAAAGCATATCCACCTCTACACCATCAATGCTGTTGATATTGCCTTCCAGCTTGGTCTTGGATCGAGAACGAACACAGTTCTGCAGGCTGCCTTCTTTAAGATTACGGGTATCATCCCCATCGATGACGCTGTGAAGTACATGAAGGAAGCCATCTTCAAGTCCTATGGCAGAAAAGGCGAGAAGATTGTCAACATGAACAACGCCGCTGTTGATGCCGGTGTCAAGGAAGTCGTCGAAGTACCTGTGCCGGATGCTTGGCTTGCCCTTGATGCGACGGAAGCACCGAAAAAGATGAGTGGATCCCATTATGTCGACAAAATCCTCAAAAAGGTCAACTCCGCTTCCGGTGATGACATCCCTGTTTCCGATTTCGTGCCCTATTCCAACGGCATGTTCCCTCAGGGAACGAGCCGCCACGAAAAGCGAGGAACTTCGGTCCGTGTATCGAGCTGGAATCCGCAAAAATGCATCCAGTGCAATATGTGCTCCTATGTATGTCCGCATGCCATCCTGCGCCCCATGCTCCTTACGGAAGAGGAAGTCAAGGGCGCTCCAGAAGGGATGAAGGATATTCCGGCTAAGGGCAAAGATGTGGAACCCTATCGTTTCCATATTGCTGTATCGACCCTTGACTGCACGGGCTGCGGCAGCTGCGCCAATGTCTGCCCTGTAGGCGCTATGGAAATGTCCACCCTTGATAAGGAAGGAGCTCAGAAAGCGGTCTGGGATTATACGGCAGCTTTGCCGGAAGTAAGAAATCCTTTCGGTGTCACATCCGTCAAGAATTCCCAGTTCAACCAGCCCCTGCTTGAGTTCAACGGTGCCTGCCCGGGCTGCGGCGAAACGCCTTATGCCAAACTCGTGACCCAGCTCTTTGGTGACCGCATGTTCATTGCTACGGCAACGGGCTGTTCCCAGGTTTGGGCAACGTGCTTCCCAAGCATGCCTTATACGCCCAATAAGAAGGGTCATGGCCCGGCCGTAGGCGGTTCCCTTTTTGAAAACAATGCAGAATACGGCCTTGGTATCAAGCTTGCTGATGATGCACGCCGTAAGTATGTGGAAGAAGAAATCAAGGCCCTTGCGGAAACGGCCGATGATGAAGCCTTGAAGGAAGCCGCTAAGACCTGGCTCCAAAATAAGGACAATAAGGATAATGCCCGTGCTATGGGTGAAGCCATGGAGAAAGCTCTCACGGCCTACAAGGGCACGGCGGTTTCTGAAATCGTTGCGAGCGTCCTCAAAAACAAGGACCAGCTCACAAAGAAATCCGTCTGGATCTTTGGCGGCGACGGCTGGGCCTATGATATCGGCTACGGCGGACTGGATCATGTCATTGCTTCCGGTGCGGATGTCAACATCCTCGTCTTTGATACGGAAGTCTATTCCAACACGGGCGGCCAGGCTTCCAAAGCAACGCCGACCGGTGCAGTTGCGCAGTTTGCGGCTGCGGGCAAACCGACGAAGAAAAAAGACCTTGGCGCTATGGTCATGAGCTATGGCAATACTTATGTGGCCCAGGTTGCTATGGGTGCCAATATGCAGCAGACCCTCAATGCCATCCGTGAAGCTGAAGCCTTCAATGGTCCGAGTATTGTCATCTGCTACTCACCCTGCATTAACCACGGCCTGCGCTGCGGCATGAACAAGGTTCAGGATGAAATCAAGAAAGCCGTTGAAGTTGGCTACTGGCAGCTCTATCGCTACAATCCCGTTCTCAAAGAGGAAGGAAAGAATCCTTTCATCCTTGATTCCAAGGAACCGAAAGGTGATTTTGATGCCTTCCTGCAAGGGGAGACCCGTTATGCTTCCCTAAAGCGTTCCTTCCCCGAAGCGGCCGAAGCCCTTTATGAAAAGTGCCAGAAGGAAGCTATGGAACGCTACGCCTATTACAAGAAACTGGCTGAATAAACAACAAATCAAGTGCTCCTAGGGAAAGCGCAATCGTGCTTTCCCCGATGGGGCAAAGGAGACGATTTGATGAAGCGAATTGAAGAACTCTTAGGCGCCAAAACAGGTGAGGTCGTTTCCGTAGTACCTCGCTATGTCCTCATTACGAACGGTTTTGGTCATGAAATCACAGAACTTGCCTCCCATGTAAAGAATCCCGATAAGGCCTTGGTCGTCTACGACCATAACTTGCCGGCTGGCCTTCCGGAAGAATCCAAGATCTTCCAGGAAATCCTCCAGTATGCCCGGAAAGAGAAGATTCCCTTCTATCAAGCCAAAGGGATTGCCCAGAAGTGGATGCTCGAAGAAAACATGGTCGCGCCCACAGACATCATCATTACGGGTACGCGTCATAGTTCCATCTTTGGTTCCATTGGAGCCCTAGGGCTCGGTCTCAGCCATACGGAGATGGCCCGCGTCCTGGAAACAGGGGAGTACCAGACCGTCGTTCCGGAAACGGTTACTGTCCGCGTCATTGGGAAGCTGCGCCGCGGTGTCGGCATCATTGATGTAGCCCTCCATTTTCTTGATGCTGCAGGCGATATCAAAGGTAAAGCCGTTGAATTCATCTGTCCTGACCTTACGGCTTATGAACGGGAAGTTCTCTGTGAAATGGCAACAGATACGGGGGCGTTCACGGCCTTTGCGATAGAGGAAGGGGAGAGTGATATGACCCTTGATCTTTCTCAAGTAGGGCCCATGCTACGACTTCCCTGCGCCGATCTTTTGAGCCAGACGGCAGCTGGGGTTGATCGGGCGGATATCCTTTCCGGTCAAAAGATCCACGCCGTCCAGCTTGGCGGTATGAATGGCGGGACCTTAGAAGCCCTTCGCACGGCGGCTGCCTTAATGGAAGGAAAAAACCTTCGCAAAGGGGTCCGTCTTTCCATCTGTCCCGTAACGGCAAGAACGTATCTTAAGGCCCTGGAGGAAGGACTCATTACAAAATTCATTGATTTTGGCGCACAGATCGAAGCAAGCAGTGACCGTGACATTGTCAGCCAAGGAGCAGGTGTGGTCGGCCATAAGGAAATCCTCCTCACGACAGGCCTCTATACTTTTGCCGGTGCCATGGGTTGTGATGATGCCTCCGTCTATACCGCCTCGGTAGAGACCATCATGGCAGCCGCCGCGGTCTAGGAAGGGGAGAAGCAGCATGGATACAAAATTTAACGGCAAGATTTGGACTTTTGGGGATGACATCGATACGGATACCATCATTCCTGGCAAGCGCGGTACGATTCCTACCATTGAAGAAATGAAACGCTATGCTTTTGAGCTCTTGAAGCCGGAATTCGGTACGGCCGTCAAACCGGGGGACATCCTCGTTGCGGGCAAGAACTTTGGCTGCGGATCTTCCCGGGAACAGGCTGCGACCGTTCTTTCTCACAATGGGGTGCGCTGCATCATCGCAAAGAGCTTTGCCCGTATCTTCTTCCGCAACGCCTTCAATAACGGCATCATTCTTCTGCAGTGCGACGGGATTCAAGAGGTTGTGAAAGGCGGTGACATTGTGACCGTCGATCTTGAAAACAAGACGGTTTCGGCAAATGGCAAATCCTTCCCTGTTGGCGCCATTCCTCAGAATCTTCTCGAAATCGTCGAACACGGCGGTCTCGTGGAAGATACGAAGGCAAAGATCAAAGCAGGCTACAAAGCGCCTGAACTTCCTGTCATGAGTGACGCTTCCCTGCGCCGCAAAGGCTTTACTTTGGCGGAAAAGATCCTCCGCAAAAATGCCGGTGTGGAAGAAGTCAAACCGGGCGATATTGTTGTGACCCATCCGGATTTTCTCATGATCCACGACATCTATACACCGTATCTCCTTGATACGCTCCATGAAATGGGCACGAAAGAAATTGATGACCCCGATAAGGTCTGCATTGTCTTTGACCATTGCATGCCTACGGCTGTCGCCAAAAATGACTCGGCTCATTACGATGCTGGTCTTAAGCTTGCCGAAGAATATGGCATCAAGAAACTCCACATTGGGGAAGGTATCTGCCACTCCCTGATGCACGAAAAATTCTACGCCAAACCTGGTGAAGTACAATCCGCAACGGATTCCCATACAACAACGTACGGGGGCGCCGGGTGCTTTTGCTCCGGCATCGGCACGGCGGAAATGGCTGCGGCCCTTACAACGGGTGAACTTTGGTTCAAGGTGCCCAGCGCCATCAAGGTTGTCCTCAACGGACACTTCCCTAAGGGGGTCTTTTCTAAAGATATCATCCTCCGCATCCTTGGGGATATTACGGCTTCCGGCGCGCAGTACAAATCCCTTGAATTTACGGGACCGGCAGCACGGGAAATGTCTCTTGACGCGCGCTTTACCGTTGCCAACATGGCCCTTGAAGCAGGCGCCAAATGCGGTCTTTTTGAAGCCGATGAAAAGACGGCCGCCTATTATGGCATTCCTCTTTCGGAGATTGACTGGATTCGCATCGATGACGAGGCCCAGTATGAAAAGGTCCTGACCTATGATGTTTCGACACTGGAACCACAGCTGAGCTGCCCTCAAGGCGTTGACAATGTGTATCCTATCTCTGAGGTCCTCGGCACGCCCATGGATGAGGTCTACATTGGTTCCTGCACCAATGGCAGTTTGGAAGATCTGAAGGCTGCTGCAGATATTCTGCGCGGCAAAAAAGTTGCCAACCATGTTCGTGTCATTGTCGTGCCGGCAACGAATACGGTCTTTAAAGAAGCCATTGAAAAAGGCTATATCAAGGACTTTATTGAAGCGGGCTGCGTCATTTCCCATCCCTGCTGCGGTCTTTGTTGCGGCATGCCCTATGGGCTCATGTATGACGATGAAAGGATCCTTTTGACGGCAAACAGGAACTTCATTGGCCGCCAGGGAACCAAGAAGACCTTGGGATATCTTTCCAGTCCGGCTGTTGCAGCGGCGACGGCGCTCACTGGTGTCGTTACGGATCCCAGAACCTTATAAGAAAGAAGACTGCTTATGATTAAGAATTTTGCTGAACTCATCGATCGTTTGCTTCAAGATCCCGTCAAGAAGAAAGTGGCTGTGGTCTGTGCCCAAGATGAGCACACCTTGGAAGCGGTAATCAAGGCGTATAAGGAAAAGCTCATCTCTCCCGTCCTCATCGGTGAAAAAGAGGGCATTGAAGCCATCTTGAAAAAAGAAGGGGCTGACCTTTCCGGGGCGGAAATCATCGACATAACGGATCCTTCCGAATGCGCGCGCAAAGCCTGCGCCCTTGCACGGGAAGGAAAAGTCGATGCCATCATGAAGGGGCACCTTGATACGAAGACCTTGATGAAGGTCCTGGTCAACAAAGAGGATGGGATTTCCATTTCAAAAGTCATGAATATCCTGGCTTTTATGGAAAGTCCTTACTATCACAAGCTCTTTACCTTGACCGACGTGGGGCTTTTGACCTATCCCACGAAGGAACAGAAGCAAATGGCCCTTGAAAACGCCGTTCGTGCCTATAAAGCACTAGGGGAAAAGAATCCCAAGATTGCTGTCCTTTCTGCTATGGAAGGCGTCAATTCAAAACTCGAACAGACCGTTGAAGCAGCGGAAATCAAGAAAGAAGGAATCAAGGGGGCTATTGTGGAAGGACCGATTTCCCTGGACCTTGCTATGGACAAGGAAGCCTGCGCCATCAAAGGGTATGAATCCCCTGTGGCAGGCGATGCCGATATCCTACTTGTCCCTGATATCGTAGCAGGAAACCTTGCGGCCAAGAGCATGACGGTTCTGGGGGGGTGTAAAACGGGCGGCGTCGTTGTAGGCGGGCTTGTACCGGTTATCCTCGTATCGCGGGCGGCCACGGTCACAGATAAATATTTGGCCATTGTTATGGCAGCTATGACTAGTAAAAAAAGATAAATCAAGATTCATCCATAACCAATCTTGTTTCAGATGAGGGGCACTTAGAAACGGGTTTTATTACAAGAAAGGCAAATTGAAAAGGGAGAATAATAATGGATGCTTCAAAATTGAAATTTAAAGTCTGTGGCATGGGGCCAAAACCGTTTTTCATCTTGTTTGCTGTGGTTCTCATCGCTGTCTATGGCAATTTCATGCCGCTTGCAAAGATCTATTCCAACGCGTCGGGAAATTTCGTTGTTTCCAGCTATGTGCTGACGGTGGCGTTCCTGATGGCCATGGGAGGACTTTTCTTCTGGCTTGGCAACACCATTCCTATCGTCAACAACTACTTAGGCGGGGCCTGCCTCCTGCCACTTATCGGTGCTTCTTGGCTGAACTATGTGGGCCTCATTCCGAAACCGCTTGAAAACGGCATTCGTACCGTCATGCGCGGCGGCTTCCAAGATATGTATATTGCCGCCCTCCTCATCGGGTCCGTCCTTGTCATGGATCGCAAGATCCTCTTAAAGGCAACGGCCCGTTATTTACCAGCCATCATTGGCAGCCAGGTCGTGGCTCTTGTTTCCTGCTACATTGGCGGAAAGCTGATTGGCTTTGGGGCCGCTGAAGGGCTCTTTTATATCGGTGCTCCCTGCATGTCCGGCGGCAGTGCCGGTGCCATGACGACCTTGCCCCTTCTTTATTCGGAACTGAGCGGCAAGGATATGACGAGCCTTGCTGGTCAATTCCTCTGTTACGCTTCTATTGCCAACGTCCTTGCTGTCGTCTTGGCAGCTCTGGGCGGCGGCATTACGTCCAAGATTTCTGGCCTCAATGGAAATGGCAACATCCTCATCGGTCAGGAACATATGATTACGGAAGGCGAAAAACGCCAGGCCACGACGCTTGATTATTCCCGTCTTGGCGGAGGTATCTTCATCTGTCTGGTGGTCTATCTCATGGGCTTTATCCTAGGGAAGCTGCCAGGGACGGGCATGATTGCGGGCCTTGCTTGGTCCATCATCATTGCCATTATTGTTAAGTGCACGGGCATTGTAGAAGATGAAATCATGGATGACGCTGTCTATGCCATGAACTTTGCCTTAAAGGCCTTGCTACCCATGCTCATTGCCGGTATCGGTGTGAACTCCCTTAAATTTACGGCCCTTACGGAATATTTTACCGTTCCGGTCTTTGCCGTCATCTTTATCGGTGTCATGGGGGCATTTGTAGGCGCTATGTTCTTTGGTCGCCTCACGGGTCTTTATCCTTATGAATGCGGAGTTACGGCCGGCCTTTGCTGCTGCAACATTGGCGGCAGCGGAGATATTGCCGTCCTTACGGCAGCAAACCGCATGAACCTCCTTGCCTTTGCATCCATTTCGACGCGTATTGGCGGTGCGCTCATGGTCATCTGGCTTGGCATCCTGTACCCGCTCCTTATGAAATAATCTCTGGAAAATGAGGAAATGCTATTGTGAAAGACTATAAAATCTTTGTCATCAATCCTGGTTCTACGTCTACAAAAGTGGCCATGTTCAAAGGAAAAGAGAAAATCTATTCTGAAAATATCCAGCATGATGTATCGGAACTCAAGGCCTTTAAAGAAGTGCGCGACCAACTGGATTACCGCCGGGATATGATTCTTGAAAGTGTGAAAAAAAGCGGGGAGACCCTGACCGATGTGGATGCTTTTTCCAGTCGGGGTGGGGGCTGCGGAACGACGGAAAGCGGCGTCTTTACCATCAATGAAACGCTCCTTGATTATGTAACGAATAGACCGTCCGTCGTCCATCCCGCCATTTTGGGTGCCCCGATTGCAAGTGCCCTTGCTGAAAAATATCATGCCAAGGCCTTTATCGTGAACCCTCCCGAAGTGGATGAATTCAAGGACCTTGCAAGGGTAACCGGCCTCAAGGGTGATTACCGCAAGAGTGCTATCCATGCCTTGAACCAAAAGGAAATTGGCCTGCGTTATGCCCAAAAGGTCGGAAAAAACTATTCTGATCTAAATCTCATCATCTGCCATATTGGCGGCGGGATTTCCATTACGGCCCATGAAAAAGGAAGGATGGTCGATTCCAATGACATTGCCCGCGGAGACGGACCTATGGCACCGACTCGGTGCGGCTCCCTTCCTGTTCGGGATGTCGTTGAAATGTGTTATTCCGGCAAGTACAGTGAAAAAGAGATGCTGGAAAAAGTCACCAAAAACGGCGGCCTTGCCGATCACTTGGGCACAAGCGATGCCCGGGAAGTCAAAGAGCGGACCGATGCAGGAGATGCGTACGCAGCGCTGATTTATGACGCCATGATTTATCAGATTGGTAAGGAAGTGGGCGCCATGGCAGCCGTTCTTCACGGAAATGTTGACGGCATCATCCTTACAGGCGGCATTTCCTATGATACCTATGTTGTTCAGCGCCTAAAGGAAATGATTTCCTTTGTCGCTCCCGTTACGGTCATGGCCGGGGAATTTGAAATGGAAGCCCTTGCTTCCGGGGCCATCCGGGTCCTATCCGGAAAAGAAGAAGCCAAGACCTTTACGGGCATTCCTGTTTGGGATGGCTTTGACTGCCTACCCAGATAAATAAGATTCTCTTGTTTACCTCCTGAGTCTAAGGGCCTTCTTACGTGGCTCTTAGCAATTACCTTCCATACAATTTCATGCTAACGCAAATAACCGGTACTCCCATAGTGCCGGTTATTTGCGGGTCTATATTTGCTGCAGGAAAGGGGCGTATTTTCATGCAAACACGCAACAGGCAGTTTGTTTCGGTCCTCATTGGGGCCTTCATCTATGCGGTCAGCATGGTTTCCCTTGTAAAGCCCGTCCATATCGCACCGGGTGGCGCCACAGGTGTTGCGCTCATGCTGAACTATCTTTTTGGCCTTCCTGTGGGAGCCATGAGTTTTTTCGTCAATGTCCCTCTTCTTGCCGCGGCGTGGAAAACGCTGGGGCCCCGATTTGTCCTAAAGACAACGGCAACGGTCCTTCTTTGCTCTTTCTTCATGGACAAGGTTGCCGCTGTCTATTTTCCTGTCTATGCTGGACCGCGTTTTTTGGGGGCTCTTTTGGGCGGCGCCATTTCAGGCATTGGCATAACTTTTCTTTTTAAGGCAGAGTGCACGACGGGAGGGGCGGATATCCTTGCGTTTATCATTCATAAATACTTCCCGCAACTCAGCATGGGACGCATCTTTTTCTATCTAAATGCCCTCGTTCTCGTTTCATCCATTTTTGTGTTTCGCGAAATCTGGGCGGGATTCTATGGAGTTGTCTGCCTTACAGCAACTTCAAAAATTCTTGATTTCCTGTTGATCCGTTTGAATCAATCGAGGTAAGTTAAGATGAAGCTATTGTAAGGGATGCTTATTTGATTTAACGAAAAATGAGAAAGTTTCTTGAATTCTGAAAAATAGAGGACTACAATGGTTTTAGTAAAGCGTTTCTAGAAGATAGGAGGAGTGACTATGAAACGAAACTGGATGGCTTTTTGTCTCGCTGCAGCGCTCATGACGGCTGGTACGGTTTATGCAAAACCAGCACCGTCCCAGCTGGTACCGGAAAAACATGGCCAGTGCTATGTGGAAGACAACCTTTTTGTGAAGGACGTCAATGGAGCTGGCGGCGGACAAGGCGTGCTCCATGGTGATTTTGCTTTCCGCAGGGAACAGGCCCTGAAAACGGACGCCATCAAGGAAATCGGCTGGATGACGCTGAAACCTGGATCCTATATTGGCAGTCACACGCACAAGGATAATGAAGACGCATATCTCATCATTTCAGGCAAAGGCATTTTTACGGATGGCAATGGCCATGCCTGGGTGGTCGGTGCCGGCGATATGACCATTGCCCGTCCTGGTCAGACTCATGGGCTAGCCAACCTTGGCAAGGAGGATTTGGTTTTCCTTGATATCATTGCTAAAAATGACAGTGCCGATCTTTCTAAGATGGCTAAAGAGGGAACCACCCAATACTTCCCTGTTTCCGCACAGTTTGAGAAGAATGTAGAAAAAGCGGGCGCAGGTAAAGGAACGGGCATTTTGTTCGGTCGTTTTGCTTTCCGTCGGGAAGCTGCGACACAGGATCAGGCCATCAAGGAGATTGGCCGGATGACGCTGAAAAAGGGCGCTTCCATTGGCATGCACAAACATGTGGATAATGATGATACCTACATTATCCTATCTGGTGAAGGCGTATTCACGGATGGAGCGGGAAAGGAAACGGTTGTCGGTCCTCGTTCCGTCACAATTGCTGGTCCCGGTGAAAGCCACGCCCTCAGAAACGATAAAGATGAAGACCTCATTTTTATTGATCTCATTGCTAAGAATACGCCCGTTAAGGGACAGACGAAATAAGAAAGCTCAGATTACGTGTGAGGAAACGCCCATGGCAGCCATGGGCGTTTTTCTGATTTTTTTGGGGGGAAAAAGACAGTTTGCTGGTTCAAAGGTATTTACCGGCCTTCAATCATCCGTTGTGACAATATACCCCTTTTTCAAAAATTCCTAGTTGCCTATACAATGTAAATTATTTTCTTAATGATGAATTTAATAAATGTATGATTATCTGATTATATATAAAATACTCTGAATTTTGCTTGTACTCAAAAAGTCTAATTGTTATAATAGGTTCTGTAGGAAAGGAGATGGAATGCTGGAATCCGTTTCCACAATAATTTGAGGGGGTTTTATTCATGGGTGGTCTAGCAATTAAGCTTGACATGTTCCAATCGTTGGCCCTTGCCGTCATTGCCATTTGGCTCGGTAACTGGTGCCGTCAAAAATTTCCATTCTTAAGAAAGTACTGCCTGCCGGGTGCTGTCGTCGGCGGCACAATTATTTCCCTGATTTCCCTGGTGCTTTATGAAACCGGGGTGGCAGAGCTGAGTTTCGACTACAAAGTCGCAAACAGCCTCTTTTACTGTATTTTCTTTGCTGCAAGCGGCGCCGCAGCCAGTCTTTCCCTTTTGAAAAAGGGTGGGAAACTTGTCATCATCTTTACGATTTCTGCTGCCGTCCTTGCCATTTTGCAGAATGTCCTTTCCGTGGGGATTGGTGTCGCCATGGGTGTTGATCCCTTGATTGCCCTGATGACGGGTTCCACGCCGATGACGGGCGGTCATGGCAACGCAGCCGCATTTGCCCCTCTGGCCGTTGCTCAAGGTGCTTCTGCTGCAATGGAAGTTGCAATTGCTTCCGCAACTTTCGGTTTGATTGCAGGCTGCATGATTGGCGGTCCTTTTGGCCGTTGGATCATTAGACGTCATCATCTGGAAGATCCTGCTCTTGACGGACAGGCTGAAAAAGCACAGGAAACGGGGAAAGAAGTTGGGACCCCGATGTTCAAGGGTGATATCGTAAAAGCCATGTTCCTGATGTGTTTCTGCTTGGGCTTAGGCGCTGTCTTCATGGCAATCTTGAAATCCCTGAAGATCAGCTTCCCAATCCATGTCTGCACCATGCTGGCTGGTATCCTTGTTCGTCTGTATCTGGACAGCAAGAAAGATACACCGGAATCTTTGTATGAAGGCATCGATACGGTCGGTGAATTCTCCCTGGGACTATTCGTTTCCTTGTCCATCATCTCCATGAAGCTGTGGCAACTTGCTGGTCTTGCTGGCCCGATGGTTGTCATGCTCCTTGCCCAGGTGGTCATGATCCTTATCTACTGCTATGTTGTCGACTTCTATGCTTGCGGTAAGAACTACGATGCCGCCATCATCGCTGTTGGCCATACGGGATTTGGTACAGGGGCTGTGCCTGTATCCATGACGACCATGAAGACTGTCTGCGACAAGTACAGATATTCCAAACTGGCCTTCTTTGTTGTACCAGTTATTGGTGGGTTCCTTAGCAACATTACGAATGCCATCATCATTACCTGGTTCATCAACTTCTGTGCCGGGATTCGCTAAATTTAACATAAAAAGTACGGATCAGCTCCAGGTGGTCCGTGCTTTTTTTTTATGGGCAAAAGGGCTGATTTCAGCTTGAAAGGAGAAAGCAGCGAACACCTTTTCATGGCGTAAAATCCCCCTCTAGGTCATTGGAAAGATAAGCCGCCTGTGTTATAATCATTTGATACCAACATGGTTTCACGTATATTCTTTCATCTGAGGTGAAATTGATGAGCGATAACAAGGAACTTGAAATGCTGCAGGATGGAACAAAAGTTTCCCCTGAGACGGACGACATGGGTTCCATCCATGTCGATGATGAGGTCCTGTCCATTGTCGCAGGACTTGCGGCTTCCGAAGTACCCGGTGTGTACGGCATGAGTGGCGGGATCCGCGGCGGAATCAATGAAATGCTGGGAAAACAGAACTTTTCCAAAGGCATCAAGGTGTTTACAGAAGGCCGAACGGTCCGTGTTGAGGTCCATGTCATCATCACTTATGGTTATAATATTCCCGATGTGGCCATCAAACTTCAGGAAAAAGTCAAGGACGCAGTGGAAAATATGGCAGGCTATGAAGTGACGGCCGTGGATATCCATGTGGAAGGCGTCAGAAAGGACAAAATGGAAGGCCTCTCAGGAAAAGGTGATATAGATACCCTGGAAGAACGCTATAAGGAAGCAGCAAGGGAAGAAGCCTCCTTGAAGCAGGAAATGAAGGACCCTGAGGGTAAGGGTGCGGATTCCTCTGCCAAGGAACAAAATGAAGAAACAGTAAGCCAAGAGGCTTCGGGAGTAAACGCATGAGTATCATTGACCGCATCATTTTGACGCTTTATACCTGCAGCTTAGGCGTAGCCGCTGTCCTCATTATGATTGTCAGTTTGAATCTGGTGCCGCTTGATGAGTTTGTTGCCTTTGCCAGCCGGATTCCAGGCCGTTGGGAATACACGGTGGGCGGGGCTGTCCTCTTTATGATGAGCCTCCGTCTTCTTGTTGCGGGCTGGAGTCGTGGATCCAGCAGCAGTTTGACTATTGATACGGAGCACGAAGGCCAGATCCACGTGAGTCAGCGCGCCATGGAAGATTATATTGCCAGTTTCACAAATGACGTTTATGGTGTCCATGGTGCCAAGGCCAAGGTCAAGATGAATGGCCAGCAGATTGAAGTCCGCATCAACGCTTCCATTGAACCGGGCATCAATATTCCGGATACGACGGAAGAAGTTCGCCGCACGGTGAAGAAAAATATCTTGACCGTCATCGGTGTGGAAGTCAGCGATGTGGAACTTTATTTCAAACACATCAAGGCAAAAGAGTAGGGGGCCTGAACCATGTGGCAAGAAATCTTTAGAAATATCATGGAAACCAGCCGGTGGCGTGTCATTGGTGCTGGGGTAGGTCTATTTGTGGGAATCCTCTTCATTTTGCTAGGGTTCTTTAGGGCCGTATTCCTGTTGATCTGCATAGGTCTTGGCTTTTATATCGGCAACCGGATGGACGAAGGAGAGGACTTTGTCGATCTTCTTGATAATTTGCTGCCGCCTTACCGTAGATGATTGAATGGTACCGCGCCCTTTGACGCGGAAATCTAACTAGATGGAAATGAGGATATTATGAGTAGAAGAGAAGCACGTACACTTGCAATGAAGAGCTTGTTTTCCCTTGATTTCACGACGGATGTATCTCCCCTTGATACCGTGAAAGCCCTGCTTGAAGATGAGGATACGCCAGCACTTCCCAAAGATGATGAAAACTATGCGGCAGCCTTGGTTACGGGGACTCGCGAGCATCTTGAGGCCATTGACAGTGTCCTTGATACCCTTTCAGATGAATGGAAAGTCAAGCGCATGGCCGGAGTTGACCGAAATTTGCTCCGCATGGCTGCTTTTGAAATGTATTTCAGTCCTCAAAAGATTGCTCCTGCCATTGCCATCAGTGAGGCGGTGGAGATTGCCAAAATCTATGGCGGAGATGACTCTCCCCATTTCATCAATGGCCTCTTGGGGACACTAGTGAGAAATCATGGAAAAGACTGACCTTGTCCTTGGCATTGATACGAGCTGCTATACGACAAGTGCAGCCCTTATGGATGGAACGGGTGCGCTGCTTTTTGATGAGCGGCGCCTTCTTCGTGTAAAAGAGGGCCGCCGTGGGCTGTCCCAATCAGAAATGGTTTTTCAGCATATGCGGGCCCTGCCAGATCTTTTGGAACGCATCGATCTCACACAGGGACGGCTTTCTGCCATTGTCGCTTCCGAGCGGCCAAGACCACTCAAGGAATCCTATATGCCTGCCTTTTTGGTGGGCTGGGGCATGGCACGCAGTTTAAGTCACTTCATGGACGTGCCTCTTATTGCGGCTACTCATCAACATAACCATATGTTTGCTGGTCTCTGGGGACTTCGCCGCCGGCCGCCGGCGCGCTGTCTTTTGGTTCATGTTTCCGGAGGAACGACGGACCTTCTCCTTGCTGAAAGGAGCGCAAACGGTGAGATCATCCTTACGCCTTGCGGGACCAGCATCGATCTTCATGCCGGACAAATGATTGATCGCGTGGGAGTCGCTTTGGGCCTTCCTTTCCCATGTGGTCCCCAACTGGAAAAATTGGCACAGGAAGCAGTCCGTCCTTATCCTCTCAAAGTCTGGTTCGAAGAAGGATGCATGAGCCTTTCGGGTCCTGCCACAGCTGCCCTGCGAGCGATTGAAAAAGGGGAAAAGGGTAGCGAAATTGCCTTGGGTACGCTTCATGCCATTGCCAAAGGTCTTTATCATACAATCAGTCATCTTTGTGCAGTGCACAAACTTACGGAAGTGCTTTTTGTTGGCGGCGTCAGCGCCAATCTCTATATTCGAAAAGAACTGAGGACTCATCTGTCGGGAAAGGGCATTGCTCTTCTTACGGCTGACCCTATCTGCAGCACTGATGGTGCAATCGGCAATGCATGGCTTGGAGTCCTCAAGGAAAGAGGGAACGCCCATGATCTTCGGTAAGGTGTTTACTGTTTCTGAAGTTAATCTCTCCTTAAAGGAACTGATACATAAGGATCCTACCTTCGCCAATCTCCAGATCCAAGGCGAAGTTTCCAATTTCAGGCGGTATGCGTCGGGTCACTGCTATTTTAATCTCAAGGATAGTAAAGGGCTCATCAAGTGCGTTATGTTCAAAGGGGCCGCTCAACGCCTTAAGAAGCTTCCCCGCGATGGGGACCAGGTTGTGGGTATCGGCCGTATTGATGTCTATGAGCGGGATGGGGTCTATCAATTTTATGTTGATATGCTTATGCCTGTAGGGACAGGAGACCTTATGGCGGCTTATGAAGCCCTGAAGCAGAAGCTGTCTGCAGAAGGCCTTTTCGACGAAACCAGGAAGCAACCCATCCCGGTTTCACCACGCATCGTCGGCGTTGTGACAAGTGCCGATGGTGCGGCCATCCGCGATATCATCAAAGTTGCCGGTCGGCGTGATTCTTCGGTTAAGATCCGACTCTATCCTGTCAAGGTCCAGGGCAAGGAAGCACCGCCCGAAATTGCAGCAGGCATCCATTTCATGAATCGGCACAATCTTTGTGACGTCCTGATTGTCGGCCGCGGCGGTGGGTCCATGGAAGACCTCTGGGCCTTTAATGATGAAAAGGTGGTCCGGGCCATTGCGGCTTCAAGGATTCCCATCATTTCTGCCGTTGGTCATGAAATCGATTTTACTCTCTCTGATTTTGCGGCCGATAAAAGGGCTGCAACGCCGTCCCAGGCGGCTGAATTTGCCGTGCCTGACCGCAGTAAGGACATTGCGTCCTACGAAAAATTGAACCTGCGTCTCAAAAAGGCAGTTGCGGACCGCTTGGCGATGGAACGCCAGTGCCTTGACGGCGTTTTGCAGCGACCAGTCTTTCGCTATCCCGAGCGGCTTACAGAAGGACAGTCCCAGCGGCTTGATCAGTTGGGGCAGTCCCTTTCCACAAGTTTCAGCCGCCGCTTGGAACGGGAGACCATGCGCCTTATGAAACTGCGGGACCATTGGTTCTTCCGCCATCCCGAGGTTTTTGTTGCAAGGCATCAAGACCATTTGACCCGTCTTACGAAGGATCTTGACCTTCACTTCCGTTATACCCTGTCTGAAACGCAGCAGCGCCTCAAGGAAGTGAGCGTTAAGTTCCAGCTCCTTGATCCACAAAAAGTTTTAGAACGAGGCTATACTATGACGGAAGGGCCAGGGGGCAAGATCCTGTCCTCTATGGGAACCCTTAAGGAAGGGGACACCATTAAGACCTATTTCAAGGATGGGGTCCTGAGGAGTATTGTGAGTAAAAAGGAGGAATCCTGATATGGCTGCCAAAAAGGCAACGTTTGAAGACAATATGAAACGGCTGGAGGAGATTGTAGAAGCGCTTGAAAGCGGCAATCTTCCCCTTGAAGATACGGTGAAGCTCTACAAGGAAGGCATGACCCTTTCTGCTCAATGCGGGGCAGCACTCAAGAAAGTCGAACAGGAAGTGCAGAAAGTGACAGAAACGACTTCAGGAGACGTAAAACTGGAACTCTTCCCAGAGGAGGATGCATGATGGATCTTTCAACCTATTTAAAGGAACGGTCCGAACTTGTTGATGGGTTCCTTAAAATCCGGATTGGCGTGGGCGCCATCAGCCGCGTCGATGAAGCCATGGCTTACAGTGCCCTTGCCGGCGGAAAGCGGCTCCGTCCGATTCTTCTCATGGCGGCTGCCGATGCTGTCGGTGGAAAAGGCACTGATTTTCTGCCCCTTGCGTCCGCCCTTGAAATGATTCACACCTATTCCCTGATTCATGACGACCTCCCGGAAATGGACAATGATGATTACCGGCGGGGGCGCCTTACAAACCACAAGGTTTTTGGTCAGGCCATGGCTGTTCTTGCTGGTGATGGTCTTTTGACCCAGGCTTTTGAGGTTATGACAGAGCAAAAGGGTGTCGATCCGGCGCTTATGGTGGAAATCATCCACCTCATCGCACGCTGTGCCGGTCCGGAAGGCATGGTCGGCGGGCAGGCTCTTGATATTAATGCTGAGGAAAAGCACCTCGAGCCTGCTGAGATGAAACAGCTCCATGAAGCCAAAACGGGAGCGCTCTTTATTGCGGCTATCCGCAGCGGGGCCCTTTTGGGCGGCGGCAGCAAGGATGAAGTCAATGCCCTTACGAAATTTGCCACCTTTTTCGGACTTGCCTTCCAAATTACGGATGATATCCTCGACGTGGAAGGGGACAGCAAAATCATGGGGAAAATGGCTGGAATGGATGAAAAGATGCACAAATCCACTTACGTCAGTCTTTTTACCTTGGAAGGAGCCAAAGCCATGGCCCTTGATACCCTAAAGAAAGCAGAACTTACCCTGGAACCTTTTGGCGAAAGGGCGGAACCGCTCCTTGCGATTGCACGGCATCTGTACAATCGCAATAAATAGATTCTTATAGAACTTTCGTGCCTGCGAAAGGAGGCGTTTCATGTCACTCATTTCAGAAATCCATTCGCCGGAAGATTTAAAAAAAATCGATCCTTCCATGCTTCCTCAGCTATGTGCTGAAATCCGCAGCCTCATTATTGACGTTGTTTCAAAAAACGGTGGACATCTGGCGCCTAACCTGGGTGTTGTTGAACTGACCATTGCCCTGCACCGTGTCTTTTCTGTTCCCCGTGACAAAATTGTCTGGGATGTAGGCCATCAGTCCTATATACACAAGATCCTGACGGGGCGTCTCCGGGATTTCCCTTCCCTGCGCACCTATGGCGGCCTCTGCGGTTTTCCAAAACGCAGCGAAAATCCTTGTGATGCGTTTGGAACGGGGCATGCCAGCACCTCTATTTCAGCAGCCCTTGGCATGGCCTGTGCCCGTGATCTATCTGGTGATGATTACAATGTCATTGCTGTCATCGGGGATGGGGCCCTAACGGGCGGGGAAGCCATGGAAGGGCTTAATCATGCGGGGGACCTCAAGAAAAAACTCATTGTCATATTAAATGACAATGAAATGTCCATTTCCCGCAACGTGGGAGCCTTGTCCTCCTACTTGACGGAACTGCGCACAGACCCGGCCTACTCCCGAGTCAAGGCCGATGTAGAAGGCGTGCTTAAAGCCATTCCTTCCATTGGTACCCACGTAGCCAAGACCGTTGGTCGACTCAAGGATTCCCTGAAGTACTTCTTTGTGCCAGGGATGTTTTTTGAGGACCTGGGTTTTAAATATTTGGGACCTGTGAACGGACATGATATCCCTTCTCTTGTAGAGACTTTGCAAAAAGCCAAGAATCTGACTGAACCAGTGCTCATCCATGTCCTTACAAAAAAGGGAAAGGGCTATGCCCCTGCCGAAAAAAGCCCAAACAAATTCCATGGTACAGGACCTTTTGTTGTGGCAACAGGGGAAAAAATCACGAAAAAAGACGCCCCGCCAACTTATACCAGTGTTTTTAGCAAGACGCTCATCCAGCTGGCCGATAAAAACCGCAACCTTGTCGCAATCACGGCGGCCATGCCGGAAGGGACGGGACTTGACGCTTTTCAAAGAGTTCATCCTGACCGCTACTTTGATGTAGGCATCGCTGAACAGCATGCTGTTACGATGGGGGCAGGCCTTGCGGCAAATGGATACCATCCCGTGGTTGCCATATATTCGACTTTTGCGCAGCGTGCTTTTGATCAGCTTCTTCATGATGTTGCCATCCAGGAGCTTCCTTTTACGCTCTGTCTGGATCGCGCCGGTATTGTAGGGGATGATGGGGCCACGCACCATGGGAATTTTGACTGCTCCTATCTCAGGCTCATGCCTCATTTTGTTATCATGGCACCGAAAGATGAAAATGAGCTCCGCCATATGCTCTATACCGCGACTGAGTATGAAGGTCCCTGTGCTATTCGTTATCCCCGCGGCAGCGGTGTCGGCGTGCCCGTGACTGAATCCCTTCATACGCTCCCCATTGGCCGGAGTGAACGCCTTCAGGAAGGGTCCCAGATCGATCTCTGGGCTGTGGGAACCATGGTCGAAGCTGCGAAGCTGACAGCCAAACGCCTGCGTGCCAAGGGGCTCTCTGTGGGGGTCGTCAATGGACGCTTTATCAAACCGCTGGATCAAGAGGCGCTCCTGGAAGCCTCCAGAAAGGTCAAGCTTATTGTGACGCTCGAAGAAAATGCGCTCTGCGGCGGTTATGGTGAAGGCATCATTTCCTATCTGAATCAAGAAAATCGCTTAGGGGATTGCCGCGTCCTTACTCTCGGGATTCCTGACGAATTTGTTTCCCATGGGAAACGAGAGTTTCTTCTGCGGGATGTCCGGCTAGATGAGGACAACCTTGTGGAACGAATCTTAACCGCCTATCAAGAAATCGAAAGGGAGGCTCTTGAACAATGAAAAAAGAACGGCTCGATCTTTTCCTTGTGGAACAGGGCTTATTTGAATCAAGAAGTAAAGCCCAAGCGGTTATTATGGCAGGGGAAGTCCTTGTCGATGATCAAAAAATCGACAAACCGGGAACCATGGTCAAGCCGGATGCCAAAATTACCCTTTTAGGAAAGAAGTTGCCTTTTGTCAGCCGTGGGGGATATAAGCTCAACAAGGCTCTTGAAGTCTTTCCTATTTCCTTGGAAGGAAAAACCATGGCCGATCTGGGAGCCTCGACAGGGGGCTTTACGGACTGTGCATTGCAGCACGGGGCCAAAAAGGTCTTTGCTATCGATGTCGGTTATGGACAGCTGGCCTGGAAACTTAGAAACGATTCGCGCGTTGTCAATATGGAGCGCACCAATGTCCGCTTCCTGGAAGCGGATTCCTTGGGAGAACAAGTCGATGCCGTCAGTATTGACGTGGCCTTCATCTCTTTAGATAAGGTGCTTCCGGCAGCCTATAAGATCATGAAAAACGACGCGTTTCTCATTGCCCTCATCAAACCTCAGTTTGAAGCTGGTCGAGAACATGTGGGGAAGAAAGGCGTTGTGAGGGATCAAAAAGTTCATTTGGAAGTGATTCAAAAGGTACTCGGTTTTGCCCGGGAAATCGGTTTTGTTCCCAAAGGCCTTTCCTATTCTCCCATCAAGGGACCGGAAGGCAATATTGAATATCTATTATATCTAGGAAAAGAGGGCAGCGATGCTGTCTCTGATTCAGATCCCCAAAAAGTGGTGACTGAATCCCATCTTTTTCTTCTATAAGAGGGGGGATTGACGTGAGAGAATGGATGGTTGGCATTTTCCCGAACCTCAATAAAGAAAACGTTCGAAATGCCCTGCCGGCTGTAGTCAAGGCGGCAGAACATGCCAAAATCAAGGTTGCTTTTCCTTTGGAAATTGCAGAGGAGTTCGGCGTGCCAGGGTACGACCAAGAAGATCCGGCAAGTCTCAGCCGCCTTGATTTTGCTATGACACTGGGCGGGGATGGAACCATTTTACGGGCCGCCCGTTATGTGACACCCCTGCAAGTGCCGCTCATTGGGGTCAATATGGGTAAGGTTGGATTCCTGACGGAAGCCTGTTTCCCTGATCTGGAAAAGGTGCTCAAAAAATTGGCTGATGGGGCGTACACCATCGAAAAACGCAGCATGCTCCAGCTTTCCATTTGGGAAGCTGGCAAGATTATCAAAAAAGGTCATGCCCTTAATGATATGGTCCTTGAAAGTGCCGATCGTTCCCGACTGACCCGTCTTCGTATGCGCATTGCCGGTCAGCCTTCAGCGAATTTTCCTTCTGATGGTATCATCATTGCTTCGGCGACAGGGTCGACGGCGTATTCCCTTTCTGCAGGAGGACCTGTCGTCCATCCCAGTCTATCCGTCATGCTCATTACCCCCATTTGTCCTCATGCCCTTCATGCGCGTCCGCTCGTCATTCCCATGAAGGATACGATTGAAATCGAACCTTATCCACCTTTTGAGGAAATCCTTGTATCTGCCGATGGAATGACGATTGCAAGCCTTGAAAAGACCCAGAAAGTGATTGTTGAGCGCTGCCCCTTTGATGCGAAGTTTGCCCGCTTAAGTCCTCTGCGCTATTACGAAACTTGGCAGGATCGGCTCCTTCGCAACGAAGGACAGACCATTGTATAGGAAGTGAAATCATGAAATTATCCAGACAGGAAGCAATCAAACAGATTATCAAGACCCAAGTCATCGAGACCCAGAGCGATCTAGCAGAAGCCTTGAAAAAAGCGGGATTCAATGTGACGCAGGCCACTGTGTCCAGGGATATCAAGGATATGGTCTTGATTAAGGTTCCCGATGAAGATGGACGGTATAAGTATAGTTTTCCTTCGGAACATAACCAAATCATTACGACGGACCGTTTGGAAGATATGCTTCGCAGTTATATCCTGACCGTTGTTTCTTCGGAAGTCATTATTGTGGTCCATACCCTTCCCGGTACGGCACAGGCAGTTGCCTATGCCATCGACCATCTCAATTGGAGCGAGGTCCTTGGTACCGTGGGCGGTGATGATACGGTCATGCTCATTATTGATTCGCGGGACCATGTGGAAACTGTCAAAACCCGCATCATGCAGAAAAAGAGCTAAGGAGGCTCAGCGATGCTGACATTCCTTGAAGTGCAGCAATTTGCCCTGATTGATAAGGTACGGATTGGGTTTGCCCCTGGATTCAACGTTTTTACGGGAGAAACCGGTGCCGGTAAATCCATCCTGATAGATGCATTAGGCATTGTCCTTGGAGGACGTGCGCCTTCGGATGCGGTTCGAACGGGCGCCGATGCCTATCAGATCCAAGCTGTTTTTGATGTGACAGGAAATCATTCCGTGGAAGCCCTCTTGTCTGAGTTGGGGCTCAGTGCAGAAGATGGTACCCTATTTTTACGCCGCCGCGTTTCCGCACAGGGAAAAAGCCAGGCCTTTGTCAATGATACGCAAGTTCCTGTAAAGACGCTCGCTCGTTTGGGGGCCCTTCTTGTGGACATTCATGGGCAGCACGAAAATCAGACCCTGCTTCGACCCGGTGCTGTCCTTGCTATCCTTCATCACTACGATCCAGAACTGGCACCAACCCTGAAGGCCTATCAAGAGGCCTTTGACGCCGCTCAAAAAGGGCGGGAAACCTTGTCTTATTGGGAAGGCAAGAATGAACATCGGGAAGAGGAGCTGGCACGCCTCGAAGACGAGCTCAAAGAGATTGATGCCGCACAGATTAAATTGGGCGAAGATGATGAGCTACGTGAAACTGTGCGTCGACTTTCCAACCAGGATAAAGTCAGGGGAGACCTTAGCCGTGCCCACGAACTCCTCTCCGGGGTTGAAGGGACTCAGGGCGTCCTTGACGCCTTGACAGATGCGAAGACCGCGCTTTCCAGTGCAGCGGTCTATGATCCTTCGGTGGAGGATCTTGCCCAAACACTTGATTCGTCCTGGGAGACGCTTGAAGATGTAAGACAGACCCTTTCGGACCGCCTTTCCGGGGATGAAGATTACCGGGAAACCTTAGAAGAGGCCCAGACCCGATTGGACCTGCTCTATCATTTGAAGAAAAAATATGGGGGATCTTTGGAAGAAATCCTGTCCTATGCAGATAGAGGAAGGAAAGACTATGAAAAGCTCCAATCACTGCAGGATGAGATTGACCGTCTCATAAAACTTCAAAAAAAATTGGATGGGGTTCTTCAGGAAAAAGCAGATGAACTGACAAAAAAGAGAACAACGGCGGCTGAACGGTTCTGTGCGGACATCCTGCCGCATCTCCATGATCTTGCGATGCCCCATGCCGCGCTGTCCATCTGCTTCACCAAATTGGATCACTGCGGAAAAAATGGCCAAGATGAAGCCACCTTCCTTTTTTCGGCCAATGCTGGCATGAAACCGGCTCCGCTGATTAAAATTGCGTCCGGTGGTGAGCTTTCACGGTTTGCTTTGGCCGCCAAAACAGTCCTGCTTCGCAAATTTGGTGTCCCAACCATGATCTTTGATGAGATTGATACGGGAGTTGGCGGTGTCACGGCCCAGAAGATGGCTGAAAAAATGGCTCTCATTGCCAAACAGCGGCAGGTCTTATGCATTACCCACTTGGCCCAGATTGCCTGCTTTGCCGATCAGCATCTGTATATTGCCAAAAACAGTGATCAAGGAATGACTGCCAGCGAAGTGACAATCCTTTCACGGGCGGGCCGTATTGAAGAAATCATGCGCATGACGAGTGGAACCCAACAGACAGAATCTGCACGGGAAAATGCCAAGGAATTGCTTGCTATGGCGGAAAAGGAAAAGCAGCATTTTGGAAATTGATGCATGCGATGATAGTGGATAGGAGCTGAATAGAATTGTCTATGGACGATGAAAAATTAAGGGAAAGTACCCTTGAAAGCGAATTCATATTTAATGGGAGATTACTGAAAGTCTATCGGGATCGGGTCCAACTCCCTAATGGACATGAATCCCAGCGGGAATTCATCCGCCACCAAGGTGCCGTAGGCATTCTTCCGATTTTGGATGATGGCAGCATGATCTTTGTTCGCCAGTTCCGTTATCCTGTCAAAAAGGTGCTTTATGAAATTCCGGCGGGAAAGATTGAAGGGGACGAAGCTCCTTTATCCTGCGCCAAACGGGAGCTTTCCGAGGAATCAGGGTATACGGCGAAGGACTTCAAGAAATTAACAAGCATCCTCACGACACCGGGTTTTACGGATGAACAGATTCATCTGTATGCGGCAACGGGTCTCACGTCGGGAAAACAGCATCCTGACGAGGATGAGTTCCTCAATGTTGTCATTCTGACCCCTGAAGAGGTCAAGGAAAGAGTACTTTCGGGGGAGATCTGCGACGCAAAGAGTCTTTGCAGTCTCTATCTCTATGATCTTATGAAGCGGGCATGAAACACCGTTTCTATCCAGTCAAGGGATGATTTTACATAAATATTTTGTTTATTTCTTAATCATTTTATAAATTTGTACACGTTTTAGGGACTTCTAAGTAAAATTTTTGCTATCCATTCAAACATTTGCACAATCTTTACTAGCCAAATTCAAAATTTGTGTTATAATACACTTAAATTGTAGTGATCGAATGTTGTTCACACAGTAATATACTCAATGGGGGGTCTCAAAATGGATGTACTAAAGGTTTCTACAAAATCCAATCCAAACTCTGTAGCAGGAGCATTAGCAGGTGTATTGAGAGAAAATGGCAAGGCGGAAATCCAAGCCATTGGTGCAGGTGCCCTGAACCAAGCCGTGAAGGCGATAGCGATTGCCCGTGGTTTTGTTGCACCGCATGGGATGGACCTCATCTGTGTTCCTGCCTTCATCGATATTACTATCGATGGGGAAGAACGCACGGCAATCAAACTGCTCATTGAGCCGCGCTGATGTAGAAGGGACGGTGGGGCCATGGAAACCGTCCTTTTAACCTTGAAAACGCCTTTTCCTAAGGGAAGAGGCGTTTTCTTTTGTTGTTTTAACAACAGAGATAAGATAACAGTCATGATAAACTGCTAGTAAAGTAGAAAAATAGTGATTGTAGGAGGTTTATTATGGACTCTCAAAAAATAAAATCCCTTCAGTCTTATTTGGTCCGTCTTCACCAAGGTGAAGACCTTGCTTCGGTTCGTCGGGAATTTGAAAAGGATTTTGCCTCGGTTTCAACTGAAGACATCATGGAAGCTGAACAAGACTTGCTTCAAGCAGGGAAACTCAGTGAGAACATGGGACATCTTTGCGATCTGCATTCCTGCCTTCTTCATGGCAAGATGGAAACCATGGGGGAACAGTTTCCGGAAGGTCATCCCCTACAGCTCTTTTTGAAAGAAAATGAGGCCATTGAAAGTCATCTTGATCGGCTTTCAGCCGTGATGAATGGTCCATTTTTAGCAGCAGATGTTCTATCAGTCCTCGAAGGGCTGCTTCCGGTCAAAGCCCATTACGACAAAAAAGACGAAGTTCTTCTGCCCATCTTGAGTCGCAAAGGCATGCCGGGACCAAGCCGCGTCATGTGGAATGCGGATGGGGAGATTCGTAACAATCTCCAGGAGCTGATTAAGATGCTAAAAAAAGAGGATCCTCATGCCGAAAAAAGTGATGACGAAACACTGCATCAGGCACTTTCTGGACTCCTCAACAGGATGCGGGAGATGATTTTCAAGGAAACGGAAATCCTTGTTCCTATGGTACAGAAACTTGTTGATCAAAATGAGTGGCCTCTTATTGCAGGAGATTTTCCTCGATTTGGATGGGCTTATTTAACCGATGTGCCGACATGGAATTCTGAGTCCCTTACTAAAAGCACGCTGAATCAAGGTCTGAAAGATCGGTGTGGGACCATTTCCCTTCCCAGTGGGGAACTGACAGTAACCCAGCTTGAGGGTATCCTTAGGACCTTGCCTTTTGAACTGACTTTTGTTGATGCAGCCGATACGAATCGTTTTTTTTCGGAATCCACACCGCTTTTTCCTCGGCCCTTGACCGCCCTAGGGCATTCTGTCTATGACTGTCATCCGCCGAAAGTTGTCCCCATGGTGAAAGGGCTCATAGAGAAGCTGCGCAGCGGGGAAAAAGATTCGCTTGGATTTGAAACCGTCAAAAAAGGGAAAAAAGCCCGTGTCCGCTATCTTGCTGTACGGGACCGCGAAGGGGCCTATTTGGGAACACTTGAAGTCGTGGAAGAACTTTCCTGATGGCACAAAAAAGACGGGTGTCCTTATGGGCACCCGCCTTTATTACGTGCAGTTATTTGACAAAAAGGTCATCAACATCGACTTTCTTATCCATAAGCTTGGAGCTGACAAGAAAATCCTGCGTCTTTTTCAGGGACTCAATGGCTTCCGGCGTAATTTCCATGCTGAAATCATAGAGACCGTACATGGAGTCAACGGCTTTTTCATCAAGTCCGGTCGCTTTGACGGCAGCTGCCAAGGCTTCTTTTTGATGATCTTTCATGTAGGTCAAGGTCTCCTTTTGGACGGATAGGAAGAGATCCACCAACTCTTTGTGTTCTTTATAGAACTTCCCGCTCGTTGCCGTGACTGTAAGACCTGAAACAAGGCCGTCACCAGTTGTAACAACATGCATGCCTTTCTGTTCTTCCTGATAAGCCAGGGGGCCGGCCAGAAGGGCACAGTCGGCACTGCCGTTTTCAAGGGCCGCACGGGCTTGCGGAAGCCCCATGGAAACGAATTTTACGTCTTCTATGCTAAGGCCGCCCTGTTTGAGATAAGCTGCAAGGAGCTCATGGAGGATGGTCCCTTTGGGACCCGCGATGGTTTTCCCTTTCAGTGACTGAGGTGAGGTGATGGCAGCATCTTTGGAAAAGAGTTTGAAGGCTTTAGGGGCTTGGGAGTACAGGCTAATGATCTTGATATCAGCCCCATTGGCTGCAGAAAGAAGGACGGAAGAGCCTCCAACACAGTTGAGGAACTGGATATCGCCAGACGCAAGGGCAGCTGTTTGGTCAGCTCCGCTCGTAATCGTGGAATAGGTCACGGGGATGTCTTTTTCCTTGAATTTTTTTTCAAAGGATTGATTGGCCTTTTCAACGATAGATGGCACATTGAGGGGCGCCTGGACGTAGGTTATACTGACTTTTTCAGGTTTTTTCGGTGTGGCTTTTTTGGTATCCTTATTGGTAGAGCAAGCGGTTAGGGTAAGCCCGAGAGCCAGCATGCCTAAAAAAACTGCTATCTGTTTGATCTTTTTGTTCATTGGTCATTGACCTTCCTTTCTTGGAGCAGGAGCAGAAAAGTGCTCCCCAAATAATTATATTTCAAGGGCTTCAAGAATCTGCCTCTTGATTGCGATATAAGGTGCTGAAAGAAGGTCCCGCGAAGCGGCCTCTTGAAAAAGCACTTTTTCATAGATGAACCTGCCGCCTTGGAGAATAAGGATCCTGTCACCTAAGCGCAGGGCCTCATCCACATTATGGGTAACAAGGAGAACACCAAAGGGACGTTTTTTTCGCATGGCAAGAAGTTCTTTTTGAATGTGTCCCCGTGTGAAATAGTCCAAGGCGGCAAAGGGCTCATCCATGAGGATAAAATCATTGTCCTGGGCTAGTGTCCTTGCTAGGCTTGCTCGCTGCTGCATGCCGCCTGAAAGTTCATGAGGATAGCGGGAGGCTGCTTCCTGTAGGTGAACCAGTTTGATCAGCTGAGACAGTTTCTCTTCTGGTAGGTTCTTCTTTCCTAAGGCGATATTATCCCGGAGGGTCAAAAAGGGCATGAGCCTTGCTTCCTGAAACATCATGCCAAGACGAAGGGTGGGGGACTTCAAGATCTTTCCTTCGGCTTTTTCAAGGCCCATGATGAGACGCAGCAGGGTGGTTTTCCCGCAACCGCTCTTTCCTAGGATCACTGAGACTTCCTTAAGCGGAAAGGAGTAGGTTAGATTGTCAAGAATGGTGTTTGGACCATAGCATTTTCTGATATGGTCCAAGGTAAGGGAGTCCATCAAGAGTTTCTCCTTTCATAAGGGAAAAGAACGTAGGAAAAGAGACTGAAAAGGCCGTCCAAGAAAAAACCTATAAGTCCAATCGCCAGAATCCCTACAATCACTTTATCGCTTCGACTCATGGTTTGGGCATCCAGGATGAAATAGCCGAGGCCGCGATCGGCCGCAATCATTTCTGCTCCGATGATGGATCTCAGGCTGTAGCCCATACCAATCCGCATCCCTGTGACAATGGTCGGAAGGGCAAGGGGCAGACGAATCTTCCATAAGGTCTCTCTTTGTGAAAATCCAAGGGTCTTTCCTACTTCCAAAAGCTTAGGGTCCGCTCTTAGTAGGCCATCTTCCATATTCAGATAAATCGGGAAAAAGGTTGCTAAGATGATGATCAGAAATTTGGGTGTTTCGCCGATGCCAAACCAGAGAACCAAGAGAGGAATGAGGCTAAGCGGCGGAATATGCTGAATGAAGACGAGGAGACCATGGTTCATTTTACGGAAAAATGGAAGGAGAAGGCTGAGGGTCACAAGGAAGGCAGCAAGGAGGAAGGCACAGGAAAATCCTATGAACACGCGCATCAGGCTGAGTGCAGCGTGTTCCACGAGCTGTCCGTTCTGAATCATGATGAGGAAGGTCTCCCATACCCGTTCAGGCGGGGGCAGGATATAGGCCGTCCAAAGTTTGGCCGAAGTGACGAATTTCCATAAAAGCCCTAAGACAATAAAGGGAATCAGGGGCGGCACATAATTATGCTTCATGGTTAGGGAGCTTTGCGTAGGCAATCTTTGCGGTCACACCGGACAGTTTCCCGATGAGTCCGCTCATCCTGCTGATTTCGTCTTGGGGAGCATCGACGACGACACTGATGATGTTGATATTACGGGCGTGATAGGGAATGCCCATACGTCCGACAATCCAGCGGCTTGATTGATGAAGGATCTGATTGACTTTTTCCACGGCATCGGGATCATCGATGAGGATGCCAATGAGGGCTACACGGGTTTCCATATAAGATTGTTCCTTTCTGAACTTTGTCTAAAAGAGAAAAAGCCACATCCATCCGATGTGAAATGTACCCTCTTTACTGGACACCCAGTAAGGAGGGTACATTTTGCGTTATACGACTGAATTTAAGCTGATGTGTGTAGAACTTTATCG
>NZ_AULA01000009.1 GCF_000425045.1 Acidaminococcus intestini DSM 21505
GGCAGTATCAGCATGAATATTACAGAAGTGAATTGAAAAAGCATGGAATTATACAGTCAATGTCGCGTAAGGGCAACTGCTATGACAACAGTATTATGGAGACCTTTTTTGGTCGGATGAAAAATGAAATGTATTACGGAAGCGAAAAAGAATACACCTCGTTCAAGGTATTTGCTAAAGCAGTGAAAGAATACATTCATTATTTCAACAAGGAAAGGATTCAGAAAAAAACAAAATGGATGCCTCCCGAAATATATCGGGAAACATCCACTAATGCCATTTAACTAATTTATATGCGTCCAGTTTTTGGGGTACACATCAGATCGTTCTTCACATCTCTTTTTTTCTTATTTTACAATGGAAAGTCCCGGCCCTTCAGGCGTTTTGATACCGGCTGCTTTCCGGATGCCGTCCCCAACATGTTCCAAATGCTCCATCATCATAGTCAGCATGTTGTAGATCAGGGATCCCTCCATTTTTTCCGGCATGATGAGACAGGCATCCAGGACCATACTGCCCCCTTGGTCAACATAGTGTTTAAAAGATTTATACGTATGGTTGAGGCGATTCATTTCTTCCAAAACAGCTGCCCGCTTTTCTCCTTTGACAACAGCCTGGTCAAGGAGGACTCGAAGCGTTACGAAAACGCTGTCATCCACGGTGACAATGAATGGATATTCCACGTTCCCTGCTTTGAGCCGGGAATGGAAGAGAACCGTATGGAGCTCATCCTTGGGAATTTCTTCCACACCAAAAGCACCGCTGTCCTTACTTTCAATGAATTTTTTAAAAGCCTCTGCTTTTGCATTTGCCATTTTTCCACGACCTCGCTATGTTATGCACAAAGATATACACAAGTTTTCCACAAAAATAGAAGACTTATCCACAAAATCTGTGGATAACCCTAGGGAGTCCCCCCTATATATAGGGGTAGGTATCTGTTCCTACCCCTACGATGAGGAACTTATCCACAATCCATCCACAGAAATTGTGGATTATTTTGCGTTCTCCGTTTCCTTTTCTTCATCGCTGACCGTATCCACAATGGCAAGGGCTGCGACCTTGTCTCCTTTTTCAAGATCCATCATCTTGACTCCTTGAGCATTGCGACTGTAGCTTGAAATGTCGGAGGCTTTCATGCGGATGATGATACCGGCTGCGGAAATGAGGAGAATATCGTGATGGTCGTTCACGAGTTTCGATCCGACGATGTCACCCGTCTTATTGGTCACCTTCAGGTTAATGATGCCCTTTCCGCCGCGTGTCTGAAGCCGGTACTCGGAAATATCGGTTCGCTTGCCCAGCCCCCCTTCCGTGACAGTCAGGACTTCTCCTGAATCACCTTCACAAGAATCCATGGAAACCAATACGTCGTGATGCCGCAAGGTGATGCCGCGGACGCCATGGGCTGTGCGTCCCATAGGACGGACATCAGATTCGTTGAAGCGGATGGCATAGCCGTCGCGCGTAGCAAGCAGGATATCATGATGACCGCTTGTGAGCTTGACATCGATGAGGTCTTCATCATCATCCAGGTTAATGGCAATAAGGCCTGCCCGACGTGCCGTCTTGAATTCACTGACGCTTGTCTTCTTTATGACACCCTTATTGGTTGCCATAAAGAGGAATTTGTTCTCATCTTCACTGATTCCCGTCTTAACGGCAATAATCGCGGTGATTTTCTCATTTTCCACAAGGGGCAGGAGGTTCCGGATAAAGGTGCCCTTGGCCTGACGGCCCGCTTCTGGAATTTCATAGCCTTTCTGACGATAGACACGTCCTTGGTTCGTAAAGAAGAGGATGTTGTCATGGGTCGAGGCCAAGAGGAGATGTTCAGAAAAGTCGCCAGTTACTTTGTTGTCTTCTTTCACAATTTTTCCGCTGCCCGCCTTGACGCCTCGGCCGCCGCGGTTCTGATTGCGGAAATTCGTCAGAGCCTGACGCTTGATATAGCTCTGGTGGCTGATGGTGATGACAATATCTTCCTCGGCAATAAGATCTTCCGCATCAATTTCACCAGCATCGGGCACAATGGAGGTGCGGCGGGGATCACCGAAGCGTTTCTTCACATCAAGAAAATCATCCTTGGCAATCCCCATGATCTTATGCTCATCGGCAAGGACACTTTCGAGATAGGCAATGGTCGCCATGACTTCCGTGTATTCATCTTCGATTTTCTTGCGTTCCAGACCTGTGAGGCGCTGGAGACGCATATCCAGGATAGCCTGGGCCTGTTTCTCGCTGAGGCCAAACTTTGAAATCAAGGAAGCCCGGGCAATCTCGGCCGTTGCACTGCTGCGGATGGTCGCAATAACCTCATCAAGATGATCGAGGGCAATCTTGAGTCCGGCCAGGATATGGGCCCTTTCCTTGGCTTTATTGAGTTCATACCGCGTCTTGCGGGTAATGACTTCTTTTTGGTGCTCCAAGTAGTAGACGAGGATTTCCTTGAGATTCAAGATCCGTGGATGACCTTTGACGAGTGCCAGCTGGATGATTCCGAAGGATTCCTGCATCTGCGTGTGCTTATAGAGCTTATTGAGCATGATTTCCGGAATGATGTCACTGCGCAGTTCAATCACGATACGCATACCCTTCCGGTCCGATTCATCGCGCAGGTCCGTAATGCCTTCCAAGGTCTTATCCTGCACCAAATGAGCAATACTCTCAATGAGGCGGGCTTTATTGACCTGATAAGGAATCTCGGTCACGACGATACGGTTCTTGTTTTTGGGCATAGGCTCTACATGAGCCTTGGCACGGACCTTGACAACCCCGCGGCCCGTCGTATAGGCCTGACGAATACCGCTGACACCAAGGATTTGGGCTCCTGTTGGAAAGTCCGGTCCCTTGATGGCGCCCATAAGATCTTCGATGGTTGCATCTGGATGATCGATAAGCATGACCAAGGCATCCACGACTTCCCCAAGGTTGTGGGGCGGAATGTTCGTTGCCATCCCAACGGCAATACCAGCAGAACCATTGATCAAAAGGGCTGGAACCTTCGAAGGCAGGACTGTCGGCTCCTTCAAAGATTCATCATAGTTCGGGATGAAATCGACCGTATCCTTTTCAATGTCGCGAAGCATCTCCACGGCAATCTTGCCCATACGGACTTCTGTATAACGCATAGCAGCCGGAGGATCCCCATCGATGGAACCAAAGTTCCCATGTCCATCCACCATGAGGTAGCGGGTCGAAAAATCCTGTGCAAGTCGCACGATGGCGTCATAAACAGAATAATCCCCATGGGGATGATACTTACCAAGGACGTCACCGACAATACGGGCCGATTTCTTGTAAGCCTTGTTGGGAAGCATGCCGGCTTCATTCATGGCATATAGGATCCGCCGATGTACCGGTTTCAGGCCGTCCCGCACATCGGGCAGGGCGCGCTGCACAATGACACTCATGGCATAGTCGATATAGGATTTCTGCATTTCCTCTTCGACGTAGACCGGAATGACTTTGCCAGCTGTGATGGTTTGACCTTCATTTTGCTGATCGTCCACGTTGTCACGCATCCTTTCTTGCGGCCTTCCCCTTGGAAGGCCGTCCTTGCAATCTATCCATACCTGTCAGGACTGACTGACAGGGCATCTTATCTCAAAAATACCTCATAAACCTGTTTGCCAATGAGGAGGACCGTTACGATAAGGTAAAGGGTCCTGATAAAACCAACACCGCGGCTGATGGCAATCTTTGCCCCCAGATGGGCACCAATGATCTCACAAAGGGCCATGGGAATGGCATAGATGAAATAGACCTTGCCTAGAAAGAGAAAAGCCGCAATCCCACCTAAATTGCTCGCAAGATTCATGGCCTTGGCGTTGCCGGCTGCTGTCACAAAATTGTAGCCGAAATAAAGAAAACCAAAAATCAGGAAGGTTCCTGTCCCCGGTCCAAAAAATCCATCATAGGCGCCCAAAAAGAGAATCATGAAAAGAATTCCCGCAAGGTCCTTCGTGGAGAAGGACGCTATCTGGTCAGCGCCACCCCACTCCTTCTTGAAAAAGGTGTAGAGGGCTACAATGACGAGGGCAGCAATAACAATATAGCGCAGGAGCATTTCCGGAAGGGAGCTGGCAATCACAGCCCCAAGGACAGAACCAATGACGGAAAGAGGCATATAGCGCAGCATCCTGCGATCCACGCGTCCGCTTCGCATAAAAGTGGTGAAGCTCGTAATGGCCCCGACAACGGAAGCCATTTTGTTGGAACCTAGGGCATACGCCATAGGAAGGCCAGTCGCCATCCAGGCCGGCAGAGTGATCAGTCCGCCGCCGCCTACAATGGCATCGATGAAGGAGCCGACAAAGCCGGCGAGCATGAGGAATCCTAAATGGACCCAAGAAAATTCAATCATGGTTCCTACTCCTTATACGTCAGATAAAAACCTGCAATGCCAGCATGACACGAAGCTTGTGTTTTCCTGCCAGCCATCTTGTTGCTCACGGCATAAGGATTTTCGCTGGAGATCACGTCATGTTCAAGGGGCCAGCGAACACCGTCAATAGAAACCTCACAGACGGGGCTGAAAGGCAGCAAACTAAGTGCCTTAGGGAGCTTTTGGGCCTCAAAACTCAAACGATCGCCCTTTTCCAAAAAAACAAGCATCTCCCATTCATCAAGGAGTACGACGGGGGTCTTTGTCCTTTTCTGATACTGGAGAAGGGTCAGGAAATTCGCATAAAGGTGATCGGCCCGTCCCCCCCAGACGCCGCTTGCCAGCAGCGTCCCTACAGGGGGCATTTCCTTTAGGAGTAGGGAAAGATCCGTCGCATCCTTATTCACCAAATAAGTCATTACCTTGGTCCCATGCGCCTTGATTTTTTCCCAGCTTCCAGCGTGACCGCTGTCCCTGTCCCCACAGGCAAGGACGGGATAGAGCCCAGCCCGAACACAATACTCGACGCCTTTATCAGCTCCATAAAGGGGCAGGTCTCTCATAGCAGCAAGAAGCCAATTGGGATCAGGACCCCGACCGCCTGCAACAAGGCCGGCAAGGGGCAATTTTCCCCGCGAAAGGATCAGCTTTCCCTGCGGCAGCAGCAGCTCCATGGAAATCCTCCTTAGAAGTCCAGATTCGTTACTTTACCAGCATTTTCCTCAATGAACTGGCGGCGCGGTTCTACTTTATCGCCCATCAAGACGGAAAAGACAGAATCCGCTGAAGCGGCATCCTCCAGATGGACCTGCAGTACCGTCCGCTTGGAAGGATCCATGGTCGTTTCCCAGAGCTGTTCCGGGTTCATTTCGCCAAGCCCTTTGTAACGCTGGACATAAGGATTGTTCTGACGGCCCACCTCGTCAAGTTTCTTTTGCAGTTCATCGTCACTGTAAGCATACGTGTGGTTCTTGCCCGTACGAATGAGATAAAGGGGCGGCTGGGCAATAAAAACATTGCCATTTCGGATGAGGGGCTGCATGTATCGGTAGAAGAACGTCAAGAGCAGCGTCCTGATGTGGGCCCCATCGACATCAGCATCGGTCATGATGATGATCTTGCCGTAACGGATTTTACTGAGATCGAATTCATCGCCAATCCCGCAGCCAAAGGCCGTGATCATGGAGCGGATTTCATTGTTGTTCAGCATCTTGTCCAGGCGGGCCTTCTCCACGTTGAGGATTTTGCCGCGCAGGGGCAGGATGGCCTGGAAGGCACGGTCACGGCCCTGTTTGGCGCTGCCGCCAGCGGAGTCCCCTTCGACGATGTAGATTTCCGTTTCTTCCGCATTCTTACTGGAACAGTCCGCCAGTTTCCCCGGCAGGGAGCTTACTTCCAGCGCGCTCTTGCGCCGTGTCAGATCACGGGCCTTGCGGGCAGCCGCTCGGGCACGGCTTGAGAGAATGGCCTTTTCTACAATTTTCTTCGCCGTCGGTGCATTTTCCTCAAAGTACTCATTGAGGGCATCGCTCACCATATTGTCAACGATTCCGCGGACTTCGCTGTTGCCAAGCTTGGTCTTTGTCTGCCCTTCAAACTGCGGTTCCCGGACTTTCAAGCTGAGGACACAGGTCAGGCCTTCGCGGACGTCATCACCGGAAAGGTTTTCCTCGCTGTCCTTTAAGAGACCGTTCTTGCGGGCATAATCGTTGATGCTTCTCGTCAAGGCCTGTTTCAGACCGGCCAGATGAGTCCCACCTTCTTCTGTATTGATATTATTGACGAAGGTATAGATATTTTCTGTGTAGGCATCCGTATACTGCATGGCCACTTCCACGATGGTGTCCTGCCGTTCCCCTTCTACATAGATCGGCGTATTGAAGATGGCTTCCTTGCCCTTGTTGATATATTCAACAAAAGAAATGATTCCGCCTTCGTAGTGGAAGATTTCATCGGCACCGGAACGATCATCCTTCAGTTCAATCTTGACGCCCTTATTGAGAAAGGCCAGCTCCCGGATACGATGCTTCAGCGTTTCATAGCTGTAGACCGTTTCCGTAAAGATCGTGTCATCAGGCCAGAAATGGACGCTTGTTCCCGTATCCTTGGCATCACATTCCCCTTTTACATAAAGAGGACGAACGGTCTTACCCTTACTGAACTCAATGCCATAAATCTTGCCGTCTTTTTTGACCTCGACTTCCATGCGTCGGCTCAAAGCGTTGACACAGGAAACACCAACTCCATGAAGACCGCCGGAGACCTTATAACCGCCATCGCCAAATTTACCGCCAGCGTGCAGGATGGTCATAACAACTTCAATGGCCGGTTTGCCGATCTTATGCATTTCAACAGGAATCCCGCGCCCATTATCGACAACGGTGATGCTGTTATCTTCTCCGATTTCAACAAGGATATGGTCACAGTAACCGGCCAGGGCCTCATCGATAGAGTTATCGATGACTTCATAAACCAAATGATGGAGCCCACGGGCACTGATACTGCCGATATACATGCTTGGCCGTTTGCGAACGGCTTCGAGGCCCTCCAGGACTTGGATCTGCTCTGCCCCATATTCACCGTGGACGGCGATTTCCTCTTCTATCGTTTTCTCATTGTCTTTTTCAGTCATGGAAACCTCCCAAATTGTGTTTCTGTTAACGATTCATGAGCGTCTTGCTCGAAATACCGGAAAGGATGATCTTATCGCTCGTAACAATGCAGCTCGCCGGCGGATAGGCATCGGTCAGATCAAGGACCTTGGACGTACCCAGCTGCGGTTTCAAAAACAGCCGATAAAGATTCGTCCGCTTGTTGCGAATATCAAAGATGCCGATGATTTCGCTATTTTTTATAACGTAGTTGTTTCCCAGATGCAGGTACATAGGTCCGACGGCTCCTTTCTTTTTCGATGATGGCGTCGATTCGTTCATCTGACAGCTGTTCCGGAGAAAGGGAGCGGGTCAGCATGACGGCAAAAGCCTTATCAACGGACTTGGCCTGGGGATCCAGGGCCTTTCCCATGGCCCATTCCCCCAAAAGGGATTTGACGTCAGTAAATGTCATTTTATCACACTCAACAGCATGGCGACAATCTTCGTAGGAAATCCAAGGCGTTTTTTTTAGAACCTGATGGATCTTTTGACGGGTCGCTTCGGCTCTTTTGCGCCGACAGGCGCTGCAGATGGTTTCGCCTTCGATCAAAGGTACGCCGCAGCAGGGACAGCGCCGCGCCGCGTCAAGGTGAGGCATGAAAGGCCGCTCATTTTCCTTTGCTTCTGGAGCTTCTTCCAACACTCCATGGAACATCTTCAGGACCTTCACAGAAACAAGACGGCGTCCATTTTTTCGTGGCAGGGCCTTACCAATCGCAGCAAGCAGCTTGCCCTGCATGGTCAGGAAATTATGGGACCAACTAGGGTTATCCGTATGAATAAACAGGGTTGCGTGCTGAAGGCGGTAAGGCTGGGAATGACGGGCTGCCGCCTCCCCAACGATCAACGCCCAGTCTTTTCGAAGCCGGTAAAGAACATATTTTTCCTTGGCAAGATCCGTCTTGAGCGCTGCCATAATCAAACAATCAATGTCCTTCATGAGCATCTTCCTCCACCCAGCCGGAACGAACTTCGTAAAAGACCACATCACCACTGGAACGGGCCAAGGCGCGGTCATTGACCGTGAGAAGGGTCTGAACCTTACCGCCCATGCCATCAAGGAGCATGCGACGGCGCCCTTCGTCAAGCTCACTGAGCACATCGTCAAGAAGCAGGATAGGATACTCTTCCTTGCTGTGAAAAATGAATTCCAGTTCCGAAAGTTTAAGTGCCAGGGCCGCTGTCCGCTGCTGACCTTGGGACCCAAAGGAACGCAGGGGCCGGCCCTCCTGCAGGATTTCGAGATCATCCCGATGCGGTCCCATACTGGTATATCCCCTCACGTAATCAAGACGATGCCGCTTTTTCAGTTCTTCTTGGTAAAATGCCTGCCACTCAGAAAGAGAAAGCCCCTTGGGAGGAACCCCCTCCCCATCCGACCGTTTCTGCAGATAGGATAGGGTCATCTTCTCACGGTCCTGAGTAATGGTTCCATAGACAAGCCCTGCAGCCCGTTCAATTTCTTCCATGGCTTTCAGCCGTTCGAATACGATGACCGCGGCACTTCGAGAGAGCGCTTCATCCCATACAAAAAGCTGACCTTCATCCAATTTTTCCTGGTCGCGGCAATGGCGCAGGAAACGATTTCGCTGCTGCAGGACTCGATTGTAATTTTGCAGGGCTTCATAGTAAAACCGGCTTGTCTGGGCAATTTCCATATCGAGGAAACGTCGCCGCAGGGAAGGGTCCCCCTTGACAAGCTGCAGATCATCCGGCGTGAAAAGAACCAGATTCAAAGAACCATAGTGCTCCTTTGGAGAAATGGGAGTACCATTTCGTTGGGCCTGTTTGCGGGTCCTTTTCCCTTCCTGGATCCGTTTGACAAGGAGCCGATTTTCCCCATAGCGGTCACAGTAAGTCACTTCTGCCGCACAATCAGTCTCACCAAATTTCACCAATTCCTCATCATGACGGCTGCGAAACGAAAACCCCATCGCCGCATAATAGAGCCCCTCCAAAAGATTGGTCTTGCCTTGGGCATTGCGGCCATAGATGACCGTCAAGTCATGGGATAGGTTCATCGTAAGGTCCCCATAATTGCGAAAATGATGGAGACGCAGTGACGAAAGTCTCATGCTGCTTAGAAAATTACGCGCACAGGCGTAATGATATAGGTGTAGGAAGGATCATCAACGGGCATCATACGGGCAGGTGAAAGGGAGGAATTGGTTTCAAGGACCACTTGATCACAGGAAATGTTCTTGCAGAAATCCATCAGATACTTGGAGTTAAAGGCAATATTGAGCGGCAGTTCTTCTCCTGTCGTTACGCCTTCCATGATTTCCATGCCTTGCCCGCGGTCGCTGGCTGCACTGGAAAGGATCACCCGATCGGCTTCGATGTTGAGACGGATGATGTTGTATTCCCCTTGTGCAAAAAGGGAAACTCGCTGAATGGCCCGTTCCAGATCCTGGCGATTGAGAACCGACCGATTCTTGAAAGACGGAGGAATCGGTCTTGAATAATCAGGAAAAGTTCCTTCGATGAGACTAGATACAAGGCTGAGGCTTCCCATACGGACCAAGATCTTGCTGTCTTTTTGGATGATGGCTACATCTTCCGGCAGCTCCCCAGTCAGGTTATTGGCAATTTCCTTAAGGACGCGGGCCGGAATGAGCAGGGAATACTCGCTGTCGTCAGCCGTTTCTGGATCAGCCGACTTGATGGCCAGACGATGTGTATTGGTTCCGACACAAGTGATGTGCTGCCCTTTTTTCTCCATGAAGACGCCCGTAAAAAGAGGCCGTGATTCATCAGTAGAACAAGCATAGACGGTTTGACGGATGAGCTGTCCCAGCAGATCTTCGGGCAAGGTCAGGATCCGTTCTCCTTCAAATTCAGGAAAAGACGGATAATCGTCACTTCCAATCAGGGGAATATGATAAGTACCCGTTTCACTAGTAAGCGTCAGTTCCTGGGTGCCTTCTTTTTGGGTCAACGTGAGAATGTCCGTAGAAAACTTGGCCAAAAGATCCCCTAAGGATTGTGCAGGAACAAGGATGACTCCGTCTTCATTGCCATTGACTTCCAAAACCTTTTTCATGCTGAAGTTGACATCCATAGCAACAAGTTCCAAAGTGTTGCCGTTAAGGCTCATATGGATACCAGAAAAAATAGGTGCGTTGGGGCTTGAGGAAATTGCTTTTTTAACGGTATTGACAGCTTTGGCAAGCTGGGCACTTTCACAGGAAAACTGCATGAGAAAACCTCCTTTAAGTGAGAACTCTAAAATATTAAAAGATAGCCGCCTTAGTAGTAGGGGCTGTGAATTTGTTCAAAAATCCTGAAATCCTTGATGTGGCCGTCTATTTCGCTGTTGATAAAGGTGTGGGAAAGTTGTTGATGGCTATCCACAAGTCCACAGGATTTTGGGGAAAAGAAGTTATAAACAGATTCATCCACAGTTTTTCCACAAAGTTATCCACGACCTGTGCATAATTCTGTGGATGATTATTAATTGAAGGAAATTAAAAAGATCAGCCTTTCAGATGAGTGATATGCTTTTCGATTTCCTTGGCAAATTCGGTCTTTTCCTTGCTCTTGGAAAGAATCTTGTCACAGGCGTGAAGGACTGTTGTGTGGTCACGGCCGCCAAAGGATTCGCCAATACGGGGTAGGGAAAGGTCCGTCAGGGTTCGTGCCAGATACATACCAATCTGACGGGGCAGGGTGATATTAGCTGTTCGTTTCTTGGAAAGCAGGTCATTCAAGGTGATGTTGTAATACGATGCAATGTACTGCTGGATGGCTTCAATGGTAATAGTCCTTGAAACCGGTGTTAGATTGAGATCCTTGAGGGCTTCGATGGCAAGTTCTTCCGTAATGGGTTCATTGGAAAATTGAGAATAGGCTCGAACCTTGGTATAGGCGCCTTCCAGTTCCCGGATGTTGGTGGAAATATTGCTGGCAATTAGGTTTGTTACGCTGTCTGGTACGCTGATATGATCCTTGAGGGCCATGTTCTTCAAGATGGCAATCCTCGTTTCAAGGTCCGGCGGCTGGATATCCGCAATAAGTCCCCACGTAAATCGGCTTTTGAGGCGCTCTTCCAGTGTATCCAGTTCCGATGGTTTGCGGTCACTGGAAATGATGATCTGTTTTTCTGCTTTGTAGAGTGTTTCGAAGGTATGGAAGAATTCTTCCTGCGTCGATTCCTTTTTTCTCAAAAACTGGATATCGTCAATGAGCAGGACATCGATGTTGCGGTATTTATTGCGAAAGGCTTCTGTTGCATTGTTCTGGATGGAATTGATCAGTTCATTGGTGAAAGTCTCACTGGATGTATAAAGGATCTTCATTTCCGGATGGTCCTGGTGAATCTTGTTGCCTATGGCATTCATGAGGTGCGTCTTGCCAAGTCCTGAATCGCTGTAAAGAAAAAGCGGGTTATAGACCTTGGCCGGCGCTTCGGCAACGGCTTTTGAAGCGGCATGGGCAAAGCGATTGGAATTGCCGATGACGAAGTTTTCAAAGACGTATTTAGGAGACAGGTTGGAAGAAAAATCCTGACGCGGTCCCTTTTTGGGAATGAGGGGCTCCTTTGCTTTGGGTGCTGCAGCCCCGTGTCCAGGAAAAAGATCCTCTTCTTTATTTGCCAGGTCAGGACGAATCTCTACATCAAGGGTCATGGGCCGATTGAACTGACTTTTAAGGAATGCCTCAATAGGCTCTTTATAATTATTTATGATCCACTCTTTGGTGAAATCATTCATTACGTCAAGGAGCAGCGTATCTTCTGTAAGGGAACGCGGAACGGCCTGAGAAAGCCATTTTTTGCATCCCGACATCTTAGGAATGGACTGATCCCCATTTAGAAGGGTCTCCCATAAGGAAGAAAGGACGTCATTCTCCATAAGTAAACCACCTTTATCATCATTTTCTCGAATCCATATTATAGCATATTCGGGGTGAACTTTGGGGAGGAACTTTGCCAACCTGTGGAAAACATTGTGGACATGTGGATAACTTTTTAAGTTATGTAAAACAAAAAGATAAAAAAGACCGAAATCAAGGGAATACTGACTTTGTGCACAAGAAAAAAGCTTATGCACAGAAAGTTATCCACAGGTGTGTATAACTTTGGGGAAAAGTATGAAAAAATCAATGGTTTTAGCATGTTCCCGAATATATGTTTTGTATATAATTTACATGAAGGTGAAAAGGGATAGTCAGGGCCTCGTTTTTGTGAAATGGACAGAAACAACATTTTGGTAAGATATTCTATTTTTATATGATGATTTTGTATCGCATAATAGATGAGGAAAACGAAAAGGAAAAGGAGAAAAGAAAAGGTTCTTTTCTGTGTATAAATCGTTAATGTTCGGAAATGGGAAAATTTCCCCTTTATGTGAGGAAACATCCCTATTTTCCTATGGAAATGCCTATTACTCTGTCTGTGGATAAAAAAGCAGGTTTTTCTGCTTTTTCCACAGGCAAGAAGAAAAAGACCGGACTTATACACAGTTATCCACAGCTTTTAACGGTTATCCCCAGAAGTTTGTGGAAAACTTTCAAACCCTGTCCCCGTGGGCAAATTGAAATAGATAAAGTAGGAATCACGGTGGAAAAAGGCTGGGCCTTGTGGAAAAAAGAGGACTTATACACAGCTTTTTGAAAACAGCCTGTGTATAAGTCCGGTGGATGAAAGGAAAAAGGAGGGAATTGTTCGGGAAATGCATTCTTTTTCTTAAAATGGTAAAAAAAAAAAGCCGCCCTATTGGCGGCAACACATTTTTTGAAGTGGAGCGGGCAATGGGAATCGAACCCACCTCTAAAGCTTGGGAAGCTTTCATTCTACCAATGAACTATGCCCGCATAACAACACTATTTTACCAAAGAAAGCGGTGTTTGTAAAGGGAAAAGCAAGAGGAATCTTAGGATGATTTCAAAAGGTTCACTTGATGCTATAATGAAAAAAAATTCAAAGGAGGCTTTTCCAATGAAAGATAAAATGATTCTGGCCCTTTTGCTGGGAATTATTTCCTTTAGTGGCAATGCGTTTGCTGCAGTAAAACCAACTGAGGCCATACCCAGCAAGATCCTTGATGTCACGCTTACGAGAAATAAGATCACTTCCATTCCTGACGTGGTCTATGAGCAGGTCCCTCAGCGGGGATATCCTAGCAGAGCGATGAAAATGGACTTATTCATTCCTGAGACGAAGGATAAAAAGCCACTCATTCTTTATATTCCAGGCGGCGGCTTCATCTCGGCCAATAAGAACAACATGCCACAGCTCGTGAACCATTTGGCAGAACAAGGCTATGTCGTGGCCGCGGTTGAGTACCGTGTGGCACCTACGGTCAAATTCCCTGCTCCTTTGGAAGATATCAAGGCGGCCCTGCGCTTTCTAAGGGCCCATCAAGACCAGTATGGCATTGATCCCCAGCGGGTCGGCGTCGTTGGCGGCAGTGCCGGTGGTTATTTAACCGCTCTCATGGCAACGACCAGCGGCAGCAGGGAATTTGATAAGGGAGATTATCTTCATGAAAAAAGTGATATCACCTGTGCTGTTGACCTGTATGGTCTTTCCGATTTGACCCGGATTGGGGCTGATTATTCCAAACAGGTACAGGCCCTTCATGCTTCCAGTGGCGCTACAGAAGCCCTGTGGGTCAATGGAAGCGGTGTTTTTGGCGGCAAGGATGGCGGTATTTCTGCCGATCAAAAGGCCGCACAGCAGGCTAATCCCATTACATACATTTCTTCGACCTCGGCTCCTTTGATGCTCATGCATGGCACGGCCGATACGGTAGTTTCGCCCAGTCAGACAGATATCCTTTTTCAAGCCCTCCAGAAAAAGAAGATTCCCAGTGAGCGCTATCTAGTTCCCCATGCGCCTCATGGCGGCGTCTACTGGATCCAGCCCAAGGTACTTGAAACGATTACCG
This sequence comes from Acidaminococcus intestini DSM 21505, assembly GCF_000425045.1. Taxonomy (GTDB): domain Bacteria; phylum Bacillota; class Negativicutes; order Acidaminococcales; family Acidaminococcaceae; genus Acidaminococcus; species Acidaminococcus intestini. The sequence goes on from NZ_AULA01000009.1 coordinate 13,932, forward strand.
CTTATTTTGACCGCTATCTCAAAGGCTAAGCGACGGCAGAAAAAAAGGCTGTGAAAAATGACGGTATCTGGATTCCCTTCATTTCCTCACAGCCTCTTTTGTTGTTCCAGTCGTTGACGAAAGTCTATCGTGCGGTGCGGGGAATCTTCTCCCTAAAAAATAAAGGAAAAAGCAGCGTCAAACCGCAATGAATGGATGTCTGCCCCGCCTTTTGCGTCGGAGTTCCTTTGCCTTATTTTCGCTTTAAGCCTGTCATCATCGTAAGGGAAAAGAAAAGAACGTTCAGCCAAGCAAATGTTTTATGTGCTTTCATCATGGGCCTCCTTTATCAAACAATCCTTTTCCCTAGTTTACTATGACAAACTCACACTTGTCAAAAGCAAAAAAGAACCTGTATTTTGGGAAGGGAGTGTCCCACGGGGCGGGACTTTATGATATAATGCTACTTTACATAAGCGTGTTTTTATGATTGGAAAGGGGTAAGTCATGGCTGAATTGAATTTACTGCAAAAAAAGATTCTCGCTGACGGTATCATCAAGAGTGGGGATGTCCTCAAGGTGGACAGCTTCCTGAATCATCAGATCGATGTTCCTTTTATCAGCGAACTGGGGAAAATCTTCAAGAAACTCTTTGCCAGCCGTCCAGTTACAAAAATCCTCACCATTGAGGCATCGGGCATTGGGATTGCTTGTCTGACAGCAATCCATATGGGTGTACCAGTGGTCTTTGCTAAAAAATCAGCGGGCAGCAACATGGATGCCGATGTATACAGCACGGAAATCAAGTCCTTCACCCATAATAAAACAAATCATGTCATTGTTTCCAAAAAATATCTCAACGGCGGAGATCATATCCTTATCATCGATGATTTTCTTGCCAATGGCTGTGCCGTTGAAGGATTGATGGACCTTGTCGACCAAGCTGGCGGGACTGTCGAAGGGGTTGGTATCTGTATTGAAAAAGGATTCCAAGGAGGCGGTGATGCCCTGCGGAAAAAAGGCGTCAATCTCAAGAGCCTTGCTATCATTGAAAAAATGGATGCCAAGACGGGAACCATTGTGTTCCGCTGATGAAGGAGGCTGCTGATGGATAGAGAAAAAGATCCAATCTACGAACTGGATGGAAAGATTTCCTTTGAAAAAGCGATTCCTTTTGGGCTCCAGCATGTCCTTGCCATGTTTGTTGCCAATATTGCTCCGATCCTGATTGTAGCGGGTGCTGTCAAATTATCTACAGAGGAAACGGGTGCTCTTGTCCAGGCAGCCATGATCATTGCCGGGATTGGTTCCCTTTTTCAGCTCTATCCGCTAGGGCCCCTGGGTTCAGGACTTCCCATCATCATGGGAATCAGTTTCACTTTTGTCTCTACCTTCTGCGTCATTGGTGCTAAATATGGTTATGGTGCTGTTTTGGGCGCGGCCCTTGTAGGCGGCCTTCTTGAAGGTCTTATTGGAATGGGGGCTAAGTACTGGCGCCGATTCATTCCTCCTATTGTTTCGGCCAGTGTCGTCACGGCCATCGGGTTTTCCCTCTTAGGTATTGGAGCCAACTCTTTTGGCGGCGGCTTTGGCAATCCTCATTTCGGGGAACCCAAATTCCTCATCGTAGGGACCATTACCCTTCTCAGCTGTCTTATCTTCAATATCAAGGCCAAACATTTTTATAAGCAGCTTTCTGTTCTGTTTGGTCTTGTTGTAGGGTATATTGCAGCTGCTTTTCTTGGCATGGTGGATTTATCAAGGATGACTCAGGTGGGACTTTTTTCCCTGCCGATGCCGCTTCCCTATGCTTTGGAATTTCGACCTGATGCCATTTTTTCTGTATTCCTTATTTTCCTTGTCTCTGCTACGGAAACCTTAGGGGATACTTCGGCCCTAGCTGCCATGGGCATGGGAAGGGATGCGTCAGATGGTGAAATCCGAGGATCCATTGCCGTTGACGGGTTTATTAGTTCCTTGTCCAGTCTTTTTGGCTGCCTTCCCATTACGTCCTTCAGCCAGAATGTCGGTCTTGTCGCCATGACCCATGTTGTTAATCGTAAGGCCATTGCCAGCGGCGCCCTGATCATGATCCTTGCTGGCCTTTTCCCTGCTTTTGGAGTTATCTTGGCCTCCCTTCCTGACGCTGTTCTTGGTGGATGTACTCTTATGATGTTTGGCTCCATTGTCGTCAGCGGCGTTCGGATGCTTGCCGGCTGTGGTTTTACTCAGCGCAATATGAGCATTGCGGCGCTTTCTCTTTCCATTGGAATTGGTTTTACGCAAACGCCAGCTATTTTCAAGATGTTTCCGACAATCATCAAGTCCGTCTTTGCTGAAAACTGTGTGGCCGTTGTCTTTGTTGTTGCTTTTGCGCTGAATCTCATCTTCCCCAGTGAACTTGAAATGGAAAAAATGAATCAGTAACTCCCAGAAAGGAATGGAACCATGGACTTAGGTGATCTGCTAACCTTGCAGGGGACCCTTTTCCTCTTGATGCTTCTTGGCGCTTATTTGACCAAAAAAGGAGTCATTACCAAAGAAGGAAAGCGCTGTCTGACGGATCTTGTTGTCTATGTGATCCTTCCCTGTACAATCTTTAAGTCCTGTTTTGTCGATACGGGGACCAATTTTGCAGCTGTTGGTGCCCTTTTGCTTTTGCTTTCCCTTGTCATTGAAGTGGGGTCCTTATTCTTTAACCAAGTGCTTTATCGGCGTTACAGCGGGGAGAAACGCAAGGTTCTTCAATATGGGACGCTCGTTCCCAACAGCGGTTTTTTGGGTACGCCAATTGCAGAGGGAGTCTATCATGATCTAGGGGTCCTTTATGCCGCGATTTTTCTGATTCCTGTCCGTATTTTCATGTGGTCTTTTGGAACAAGTTATTTCATGGCCCAGGAAGGCATGAGCAAAAAGGAGTTATGCCGAAAGGTTATTACCCATCCCTGCCTCATTGCTGTTTTTCTGAGCCTTGCTGTCATGATTTTGAGAATCAACCTGCCAAGCGTCCTTAAGGTGACCGTTCTTGCTATCAGTAAATGTAATTCTGCCATTGCTATGTTTGTTGTGGGAACGGTCCTTGCAGAAGCTCCCACGTGGAAAATCTTTGATTTTGATACGGTTTATTACTGCGTAATCCGGCTTATTTTCCTGCCTTTATTAACCTTATTCCTGGGACGCGTTATGGGATTATCCGGTGCCAGTCTGGGTGTCGCTGTCCTTATGATGGGCATGCCAGCCGGAGCGACGACATCGATTTTTCCTTCCCTTTATGGCGGTGACGCACGCCTGGGGACTAGCTGTGTCATTCTTTCTGTTCTTCTTTCCATGGTAACTCTTCCTCTTTGGATTTATCTCGTCCATTTATCTTAATCCGCCAGAAGATTCCCTTCTTTAAGGTAGGAAATGAATGGCAGGTGACTGCGTGGAATCGATGCCCACGGAAGCCATAAATCCACCGTGGATAGTCTTGGTGATGCTCATTTTTATTATATAATCAGCATATAATAAAAATGGGTTCTTCACGGAAATTTGTGGGGTCATAGACAGATGGATATTGAAAAAGGACATCAAATTCTCCAAAATATAAGGTGGCTAAACCCAAGTAAAGGAGAATTGAGATGTCCTCTATTTAGTACATTATTTAAGCAGACCTGTTTTGTCAAGACCCCGATTACCTTGTTGGGCTCCCCGAAGATCCTTTAGACGATTCCACGGTATGGGTGGTTACCAGGTAGAAACGCCATACCGATTTTCTCTGCTCTCACTGCGGAGAGCCGATGCATATCTATGGCACGTACCGAACCCGCCTAAGGACGGTGCCTATGCAGCCAAATGCCAGGCGCACTGTCCTCTTCGAGGGGCACCGCTTCCGGTGCCCTTGCCGTCAGGAAACGGTTACGGAACTCAATCCGTACAGATGTCCTGAAACGAGAATCACCAAACAGGCCGCTGTGTGGATTCCATCGCTGCTCGCCCAGGGATTTACGACTATCGGAGTGCAGAAGATAACAGGCATCCATTGAAACACGATTCGCCAAGCTGAAGGAAAAGCGAATCGACGGTCTGGCAAACCATGCCAAATGCCCTATTGACACAGGCTGATTGGGAGGATACCACAAGATTAAAACTGCCGAACACGCATATGGGTACAAGAACGACCGGTACTTTTTTACCTTGATTCGGTACCGGTCTTTACCTACGTATGATTTGGCATCCCACAAAAATACGTGAAGTACCTATTTTTTTAATTGTTTTTTTTACAGGAATTGATGAAGGCTTGGAACAATTTCAGTTGTTCAGGCGCATCAAACATCATTTCTGGATGCCATTGGACCCCAACGATGAACGAGGCGCCGCCTGTAATTTCAATGCCTTCTACGGCCTGATCTTCTGCAAGGGCCGTGATGGTGACGTTCTTGCCTGGTTCGCAGACCCCTTGGTGATGAAAACTATTGGTACGGATCTTATCCCCGAAAATTGTATGGAGAAGGGAACCTGAAGAAAAAAGTGTTTCATGGGAGGGATAATTTTTGGGAGCCATATCTCCCATATAGCGGTGTGTCAAATGAGCTTCTTGACCTAGATCTTGATAGACAGTTCCTCCCATTGCGACGTTCATGATCTGTATGCCGCGGCAGATTCCAAGCATGGGAAGCTTGTGTTCATAGCCATAATGGAATATTGTAAGGTCATATTCATCCCGTTCGGGTACAATCCGCCCACAATACGGCATGGGACGCGCACCATACCGGAGCGGATCGATGTCATGCCCCCCGCTGATAAGGATTCCGTCGACTTTTTCGAGAAGGGCAATAATATTCTTTTTTTCCCTGCAATAGGGGATGATGGTGGGAATCCCACCCGCTTTTTCAATGGTGTAGATATAGTCCGCTGCTAGGAATTCCCAATCTTGGCCAGGAAGTCCTAGGCCAGGAACGCCGATGACGGTATCCCTGGGATCATAGTTACAAGTAATTCCAATAATTGGTTTCATTTTGATACCTTCCTTTCATGGTCTGTCATTGTTTATTCTCAGAAGATTGGTTTTGATGAAAACTGCGTTCCATAGCTTCCCATTTAGGCCATTTCATGTGTTCCCATTTTTCGGGATCGGCGAAGTACTCTTTGGATGCCTTTACGACATGCTGATGGCATAAAAGAATACAGACCATATTGATGGTTGTCATCAGGGCCGTTCCAAAATCTACATAATTGATCATCGTTTCAATGCCCATCATGCCGCCAATAAAGGTCATAAATAAGAGAACCCAGCGGCCATACGTCTTTCCTTTTTGACCAATCAGTTTGACGAGGGCTACACAGGAAAATTCAATTTGCGCGCAAGCCGTGGTAAAAGTAAACAGAAGCAATGCAATTGATACAATCCACGAACCAGCCGTTCCAATGGCAGAGGAAAAAGCGGCCGCCGTCATCGTGGAGGCGGTTACACCGGGACTTGTCCAGATGCCAGTGCATAAAATCGCAAAACAGGTGAGATTACAGACAACCAAGGTATCAAAAAAGGCTTCAAAGACTCCCCACATGCCTTGCTGAACGGGATGGTTCACAGCTGCAACGGTATGGACCATTGTCGTGTAACCGGTTCCTGCGTCATTGGAATAGACTCCACGGCAGATGCCCCATCTGATACAGGCAGCCAGCGTAGCGCCTGCAAACCCTCCTACTGCGGCTTTTCCTGTAAAGGCATAACGAAAAATGGAGTAAAAAGCATGAGGAAAGTTTTCGATATTCAGTAAGATAACAAGGAGCGCACCCCCAACATACAGGATACTCATGAAAGGCACGATTTTTTCACTGACTGCCAGAAGATTGCGCATTCCACCAACAACCACGGCAATGCAGAAAAGGGTGAGAATGAGGGCTGAAAGGGTACGATTGGCTCCTAAGGCGACTAAGTGATCGACTCCTGATCCAATTTGGGCAGAAGCTGCGAAAAATAGGGCAAACAGGCAGAGAATCGTATATAGTTCTCCTGTCCACTTCCATCCGGTGGCGTTTCCTAAATAATACTGGGGCCCTCCCACCCAATTGCCTTTTTGGTCAATTTCGCGGTAGAGCATGGCCGTTGTTACTTCCGTGTATTTTACGGCGCATGCAGCAAGGCCGGCAATCCAGAGCCAAAAAACACTGCCCGGTCCTCCAAAAGCAATTGCCATGGCGGTCCCCACAATGTTCCCCGCTCCCAGGGTTGAAGCGAGTGCACCACTGGCCGCTTGCCATCCGCTGAATTGACCGTCGGAACCTTCAATTTTCGTGAATGATTTTCCAATGGTGTGTGTCAGAATAAATGGCAATTTCCGATAAGGGAGCATGTTCAGTCTTACGGCAAGAAAGCACCCGCCGCCGACAAGAAGAATCAGCATGGGAATCCCCCATATCCAATTGGTAAAGGTCAAAATAGCCTCCAACAATGCGTTCATGAATGAGCCTCCTTTTTTTATCAGGCTGTCGACATCCTATCTATTACTATCGTAGGGGATGGATGAGGCTTGATGTCAATTACAGAATTATCTAAAATCAAGAAAAAGATGGAGTTGACTCCACCTTTTTTCGAAGAAACTATGCAAAAAAAGCAGGGGCCTGATACAATAATTACTGAAACGGAAGATATGGAAAACCTTACGGGAGGAATCAGTATGAAAATAGGTGATTTTTCACGTTCTGTCGGCGTGAGTGTCGATACCATCCGCTATTATATTTCCTTGGGCTTATTGATTCCTAACAGCCAAGGTGCGCAGCTGTCTTTTGGTATACGAGAACAAAATGATATGGAAATAATCTTAAAAATGAAGCACCTCTATTTCTCCCTTCATGAAATCCATGAATATTTGGATATCCATAGAATGAATAATATGGTGGAGGAAGAGAGCTTAACAGATGTCAAGCGACTCCTTGCAGGTAAATTGGAAGAACTCAAGAAAAAGAGAGCAGAGCTGCAGTTTGCTGAAAATGAAATTGCAGATTTGTTGGGGAAAATTGGAAAGCCCGACTGCGAAAAACTCAGGACAGGGGCTCCTCTTTTCTCTTTGTCCTTGCTTTCATGTCCTCATTGCGGCCGATCCTTTACCTTGACAGATGCTGTTCTCGATCATCGTTATATCTATCAGGGAAGACTGCAATGTGCCTGTGGCTGTGAAATGCAGATCCAGGAGGGAATCATCCAAACGGGGAATGTGTACAAAGGTGATTATGATCGACCTGATCTCCAGCGGAGAATCTATTATGATATCAATGAGAATCTCGCCACTCATCTGCAAAAATGCTCCGATTATATTGTTTCAAGGATGAAAGGCCGGGCCATTAAAGGAAAGGTTGTATTAGAGGGCCATATCAACGGGTACTTTTTTCTATACACGAATCTCAAGGCTCTTGATCCAGATTGTCTGTACATCTTGATTGACAAATATCCGGAAGTATTGAAAATGTACAAATCCAATTTGGAGCAGCTTCATTTGGAACGAAATATCCTTTATATTGCCGATGCAAGTACCACGCCGCCACTAAAAAAAGGAAGTGTCGACCTATTGATCAGTTTTACAGGAGACAATGAACACAGTTTGTATTTCCGTTCTTCCTATATTGCTGATTGTGAACCTTATTTGAGCCCTTCTGCCCATGTATTGGGAGCAAAGCTGGAATATGATTCACGAGCCCTTAGTTTGAAGCGGCTTCGTCAAAGCTATCCGGAAGGAAATGGAAACGGCTATTGTCGGGGCATGACCTGCAATGCTTATGAAAAACTGGGGTTTCGATGGCAGGAACAAGCCATTGGAGAGATGGAAGTCATCCGGAAAAAATTCGCCTATCGTAATCATGTGGATGGGGAAAAATTACAGATTAGTTGTTTTCATGCATCCAGGGATCCATCTTTTAAAAAGTGAATCATTAGGATTGCTCATTTTCCCTAAATAAAAAGGATCGTTGGAAAAATGTCCAACGATCCTTTTTATTTAGGGATCCAATTTCTTTTTGCCGTGAAGTGTCCGAGCCTTTTCAAGGGGAAGATTATAATTAGGTGATGCGATATCAAGGGAAGAGTCACTTTCTGGCGCGTTTTCGATACCAAGAAGTGTCACCATAAAATTATAGAGAAGGTCATTGGTCCACCAGCAGTCCTTATGGGATTGAAGAACCTGCCATAAAAGAGGCCTCTCTTTTCGGCTTTCCGATGAAAGATGGACAACAAAAGGAATATGGGTCATGATGGGTTCATATTGAGTGGCGTTGTGACCGATGCCTTTACGGCTGTCCTCACCATGGTCGGAGAAGTAGACTAGGCCACGAAAATCTTGCATTTTCTTTAATTTAACATAGAGTTGTTTCAGGAACTGGTCCGTATAAAGGATGGTGTTGTCATAGGTATCGATATGATTGTTGCCCCCAGAAAAATAGGTTTCATTTTTTGGATATCGATCTTCATAAGAAGCATGGCTCCCCATCACGTGAAAAACAATAAGAGTAGGATGAGCGCTATCGACAATCGGTACATGATCCAACAGGGCCTTGTCATAATAAGTGGAACCCACTCCTTTTCCCGCACGGCCATTGATAAACACTTGGTGATCTGCTGTTCCGGCCATTTCTGATGTGGGTGTGTCCCATGCTCCATATTTTCGCTGGTTGCTGATCCAATAGGTCTCATATCCTGCTTTTTTAGCTATTTCAATCAAGAAATATGCTTTTTGTAAAGGAATATTGTTGTATTGATTCTTTTGACTTAACGCATAGGTGAGAACGGGGACGGTATGCGTATGATTGGAAAATGCTTTAGAAAAAAGCAGGGTTCCTGGGTCTTTTTTGAAGCTTTCCAGAAATGGTGTTGTATGGCGTTTGTATCCATAGCTTTCCATATGATCCCTTGTGGCTGACTCACCAATGACAAGGACATAGAGGCCTTTTGCTTTAGGTGAAACAGAAAGGCCTTTCAATTGTTCTAGGCGGTCAAGCCGTTTATTACGTGATTTCTCGTAATGACTGTAGTCAGCAAGAATTTCTTTTGTCTCTTTCATGGCTACAAAAAAGGAGTAACTTTTTGCTTTTACGGGAAAGATGATAAGGCATAAAGTAAGAAATACGATTAGTTTAACAGGAAAGTCGGGCCTCTTTTTTGAAAGAACCTGTTGCCGGAGTTTTAAGAGATCATGGCCTAAGGCACCGAGCAGAGAAAAAAGGAGAAGGCTTCCGACCAGAGCTGCGGAAGGAAGACTCTTGATATAAGCTAAGGCTTCTTCCTCATTTGTTTGAAAGAGTGTCAGCATAATATCTGAAGAAAGTGCCTTCCCACCGCTGATCAAAAGATAAACCAATGTGGGCAAGGGAAAAACAATTGCGGATATGAATAAGAATCTGGAAATGCAAGTGATTATTTTCTTGTAGGATGTATGCTCTGCAAGACATTCCAAAAGAAGACTTCCTCCATAGCCAAAAAGAACCAGACCGGAGGCAAGGACGGCGTCACGAGGAAAAAGAGTGCTTTGGGGGTTCTGCGAAAGCACAAGGATTGGACTTTCATAGAGAAGGAAAAGGACGGTCCAACTTTTTAGAAAGGCTGTAGAAAAGTTCATCATATACCCTAGCAAGGCAAAGAAAAGCGATTCAAAAAGGACTAACTTATAGGATTGAGAAAGAGGCTGCCCGAGAAAATATTCAAAAAGAAAGAATAAAATAGCATAAGAAGAAAAAGCAAGCAGGAAATGATTCTGGGATTGGGAGAAATGAATTTGAAAAGAACGCACGGCTAGACCTCCATCTTGGTTATAAATTCATGCAATAATAAGATAAAACTAGAAAAAATTGTAATAAATATAACGCCTTATATCATACAACTTTTTTTTGCTTTTAGTGGGGAGATAAAATGGACAGAAATAGATATTAGGCAAAAAAGGGCGACTTTTCCAGATAAAAGGGCGGAAAAAGGGATGGAAAATGAGATGCCGCTTATGTTTTCCTTAAAATATGGTATAATGCGGCGTATGAGCATGAAACTGAAGGAGTGATTTTCATGAGCAAAAAAATTCGAATTGGTCTTGTGAGCAGGACTTTGACCTTACGGGACGAGGTACCTACTTACCAAAAGGCACCCTACGTGCCACGGGATATTGTGACCATTCTGGGTGAACTGAGCGCGCTTCCCATTGTTTTTCCCGATGTGGAAGGCGCTAGTGGAAAGGATTATGTGGACCTTGCCGACGCACTTTTTCTTCCCGGCGGACAGGATGTGGACCCGACCCTTTTTGGAGAAGAACCGACGTGGAAAGTGGGCGGTGCGGATTACAAGATGGACCGCTTTGAAATCGATCTCATTCGGGCCTTTTATGAGGCAGGAAAACCCATTTTTGGCATTTGCCGCGGCATCCAGGTCCTCAATATTGCCCTTGGCGGTACGGTTTATCAAGATCTTCAGGCTGACTGCCCCAGTGCTTACATCGGCCACAGCCAAAAAGCCTACGGGGCCTATCCCGTCCACCATGTAAATGTCAAGAAAGGCAGCTTGCTCCATGCGGCCTTGGGGGATACGGCCTATGTAAACTCTCGGCATCATCAGGCCTTGAAGGATGTAGCCAAGGGTCTTGTTGTTACGGCTATGGCACCGGATGGTGTCATTGAGGGCATAGAATCAGCAGGCAGTGACCAAGTTGCTGCCGTACAGTGGCATCCGGAGAATATGTGGCGCGAGCATCCGGAAATGCGGGCTCTTTTCGAACAGTTCATTGCACGCGTTGAGAAAAGCGTGCAAAAATAAGAGAAACACAAAGATTGAGCGGGAAAATCGGTTGACACACCCCGTCCCATAGCATATAATTGTATGAGCTGTCAAATGATTTTTTGATCGATCTTGGCAAATCACCTTTGAAGTAAGGAGGGTTAATAGATGAAGAGAACGTTCCAACCTAACAACACGAGAAGAAAAAGAACTCATGGCTTCAGAGAAAGAATGAAGACTTTGGGTGGAAAACAAGTCTTGAAAAGAAGACGTGCGAAGGGCAGAAAGAGATTATCTGCATAAACTATGAGATGGGCCGCCTTTCGCGGCCTATTTTACTCTATGAGGCAGGTGCCAATCGCTTTGGAACAAGAACAAATGCCCAGAAAAAACACCTATACGCAGGCTCATCGGGTCAAGGCCCATGAGGATTTCCAAAAGATCCATGACAAGGGTCAATCCGTTGTGGATGGCTATGGCGTTTTTTATTTTCTGCCTTCTCCTCATGACCATTCCCAGCTGGGAACAGCCGTAGGGAAGAAACTGGGAAATGCGGTCTTGCGCAACAAGATCAAACGGCGGATGAGGGAAACCTTTCGTCAGCACCAGTACCGCCTTAAAAAGCCCGTTTCCATCGTCTGGGTAGCCAGACGTCGGTTGGCCCATGCACCCTTTGCTATGTATGAGACTGTGTTTTTGCGTCTGGCAAAGAAAGCCGGACTGTTATAGATCCGGAGAGGCCTATGAAAACGATCGCAATCTTCCTGATTCGTTTTTATCAGATTTGCATTTCCCCTCTTCTCGCGCCTCGCTGCAGGTTCTATCCTACGTGCTCCCAATATGCGCTGGAAGCGGTGAAAAAGTATGGTTTTCTGAAAGGAACCTATCTGGCTACGAAAAGATTACTGAAATGTCATCCCTTCCATAAGGGCGGGTATGACCCGGTACCCTGACCGCAGCAGGAGAAAAGGAGAAAAAACTTGGAATTCTTAAGTTCGTTTGTGCAGCAGGTGGTTTCTGCCATCTATGAAGCAACCCGCATGATTGGAGAGCCGAGTTACGGGCTTGCCATCATCATCATGACCATCCTCATCAAATTGCTCCTCTACCCTTTGACGAAGCGTCAAATCGCCTCAACAAAGGCTATGAGTCGCATCCAGCCTCGTATGAAGGAACTTCAGATGCGTTATCGCGATGATAAGATGAAGCTCAATGAAGAGCTGTCCAAGCTGTACAAGAAAGAAGGGGTCAATCCCCTGGCTGGATGCCTTCCCCTTGTCATCCAGATGCCAATCATGATTGGCATTTTCTACGGAATCCGTGATTTTAACTATGAAGGGCCGAGCAGCTTCCTTTGGATGCAGAGTATCGGTCAGCCCGATCCGTATTATATCCTTCCTATCCTGTCTGCTTTGACGACCTATATCCAATCTCGGCAGAGCATGCCGCCGTCCGATAATCCGACGGGGAAGGTCATGCTTTATTTCATGCCCTTGTTCATTGGCTATATCAGCTTGAAATTCCCGGCTGGTCTGGTTCTCTACTGGGTCGTGATGAACCTCATGCAGATTGGTCAGCAGTTCTTTATGGACCGGGCCGATAAGAAAGCCTAAAAGAGTAGACAATGCCAAGCGGCAAGGAGGCATGGATATGAATCGCATTGAAAAGACGGGGCGTACCGTGGACGATGCTGTCCAGGCTGCCCTCAAGGAACTCGGCGTAAGCCGTGAAGATGTCCTCATTGAGGTCCTGGAAGAAGGCAAGGATGCCCTTTTTGGACTCATCAAGCGGGACGCCAAGGTACGGGTTACTGTAAAGGAAGCGGAAAAGGCTGCGGCACCGGACTCTTTTGAAGAACAACTAGAAACGGTCCCGGAAACGCCGGAAGGACCTGCTCCGAAAGAGGAACCTGAAGTCACCGAAGCGCCTGTTTCTTCTGATGCTGAGGAAGAACGGAAAGCCGCTGCCCAAGATGCCAAGACCTTTCTGGAAACCCTTTTCAAGGCCATGGGGATGGATCTCATCATCGAAAAGTTCATCAATCGCAAGGATGGTGAAATTGAACTGAAACTCCATGGGGATGGGCTGGGTGTCCTTATTGGCAAGCATGGCCAAACGCTGGACAGTTTGCAATATTTGACAAACCTTGCAGCCAATAAAGGAAAGAAAGAATGGCACCGCATTGTCCTTGATGCCGAAAACTACCGGAAACGCCGCCGGGATACATTGGAAAAACTGGCTCACAACCTTGCCCATCGCGTCAAGCGGACGGGCCGCAAGGCGCTTCTTGAACCGATGAATCCTTATGAACGGAAGATCGTTCATGAGGCCCTGCAAAACGAGCCCGGGATCGTGACCTACAGTGAAGGCGAAGAACCTTACCGTAAAGTCGTCATCGACCTTAAATAAATCACACTTGAACGTTACGTGCTCCGGACCCTTGTTCGGAGCTTTTTTTTGGAGGAATCATGGAAGATACAATCAGTGCCATTGCGACCGCCCTGGGCGTTGGCGCCGTGGGCATCATCCGCGTCAGCGGACCGGAAAGTCTCCGTCTCGTCAATCGGATTTTTCGGGCAAAAGAACCCCTTTCCTCTTCCCGTCCCCGTTATCTGCAGTATGGTCATATCCATGACGGGAAGGGTGTCGATGTGGATGAGGTCCTGGCAGTCTATATGCCGGGCCCCCATTCCTACACGGGAGAAGACGTGGTGGAAATCCAGTGCCATGGCGGACGGGAAGCGCTGAAAGAAATCCTGCGGCTGACCTTTAGCGAAGGGGCAAGACCAGCAGAACCTGGAGAATTTACAAAACGGGCTTTTCTTAATGGCCGTCTTGACCTTACGGAAGCAGAAGCGGTCATGGATATCATCAATGCCAAGAGCCGCCGTGCCCTTGTTGCAGCCGGAAGAGGCCATAAAGGGGCCCTGTCCCGTTCCATCAGGGAAATCCGCGGCCGCCTGCGGGATTTGGTGGTCCATCTGGAAGCCATCATCGACTATCCGGAAGATGATATTGAAGACGTGACCTATGACGAAACCGAAGGTGTGCTGCAGCAGTGCTATGATGCAGTCATGCAGCTGCGCAAGAAAGGAGAGACGGGGCAGATCCTTCGCGAGGGCCTGCGGATAGCCATTGTGGGCCGCCCCAATGTTGGCAAATCAAGTCTCCTGAATCGCCTGCTCCAGACGGACCGGGCCATCGTTTCCAATATCCCCGGCACGACGCGGGACATCATTGAAGAGCAGATGACCCTTGACGGGATCCCCTTAGTACTGACCGATACGGCAGGTCTGCGGGATACAGAAGACTATGTGGAGCAGATTGGTGTAAAACGCAGCCGCGCCATTTTGGAAGACGCGGAACTGGTCCTTGTCGTCTTGGACAGCGCAAGTCCCCTCACGGACGAAGACCGGAAACTCCTTGCAGCGGTCAAGAACCGTCCCCATCTGGTGCTCCTCAATAAAAGTGACCTTGCACCGGCCCTTTCGCGGGAGGAAGTGGAAGCTCTTTCGGGCGGCGACGTCCTTTCTCTTTCCGTTAAAGATGGTGCTGGAATGGATCAGGTCGGAATCCATCTCCGTCATTTTGTCATGGGCGAAGGATCCGATGCCGAAATGGGACTGATGACCCAAAATGCCCGTCAGGGAATGCTGCTTGAACAGGCAGCCCATCATCTTGCAGAGACGCTTCGCGATGCGCGGGCCCATCTCCCCTACGACTGCCTCACGATTGACCTGACCCAGGTTCTTCATGAGCTGGGCGAAATTACGGGTGATGATGTGCCTGAGGAAATCATCAATGAGATCTTTGCACAGTTCTGCGTCGGAAAATAGGACGCGGTAGAGGAGGATAAAAAGTAGCATGATCGTTGTGGATCATTATGATGTTGTTGTCGTAGGTGCGGGCCATGCTGGCTGCGAAGCAGCCCTAGCGGCAGCTCGGATGGGAAAAAAGACCCTCCTTGCGACCCTTTCCATGGATAATATTGCCCTCATGCCCTGCAATCCGTCTGTAGGGGGACCGGCCAAAGGCCATTTGGTGAGGGAAATCGATGCCTTGGGTGGGCAAATGGGGATTGCGGCTGATGAAGCCTGCATCCAGATGCGCATGCTCAATACAGGCAAGGGTTATGCTGTCCAGGCGCTCCGGGCCCAGGCAGATAAGCCGCTCTACCATACCATTATGAAGGAAGTCGTGGAAAACACAGAAAACCTCGACGTCAAGCAGCTCATGATCGATGAGCTCCTTGTTCGCGGCGGTGCTGTAGAAGGTATCGTTGCTGAAACAGGGGAAGTCTTTGAAGCTCCCTGCGTCATCCTTGCCACAGGGACCTATTTAAGGGGGCGTATCCTATATGGGGAAGTTGCCTATATGGCAGGCCCTAATGGGCAGCGTTCAGCCATGAAACTGACCGATTCCCTCGTGAAAGCCGGGCTTACGCTCATGCGCTTCAAGACCGGTACACCGGCTCGTGTGGACCGTCGGACCATTGATTTTTCGCGGACCGAGCCGCAGTACGGTGATGAAGCGGTGCGGAATTTCTCCTTTATCAGCCCTATTACGGAACGTCAGCAGGTTCCTTGTTACTTGACCTATACCAACCCCCGGACCCATCAGATCATTCGGGACAACCTTGACCGGAGCTGCATGTTCAACGGAACCATCGAAGGTGTAGGCCCTCGCTACTGCCCGAGCATTGAAGCAAAAATCGTCCGTTTTGCCGATAAGAGCCGTCATCAGCTTTTTTTGGAACCGGAAGGGCTCAGGACCAATGAAATCTATGTCCAGGGCATGAGCTCCTCTCTCCCCGCCGAAATCCAGGTTGCTTTCATGCAGACCATTCCGGGTCTGGAGCACTGCAAGATGATGCGGGCTGGATATGCGATTGAGTATGACTGCCTCGATCCCCTGCAGCTTACGGCAAGCCTCGAACATAAAGCCATCAAGGGGCTCTTTAGCTGCGGGCAGGCAAACGGCACGAGTGGCTACGAAGAAGCAGCGGCCCAGGGCCTTATGGCAGGCATCAACGCCGCCTTGAAGCTTGATCACCGGCCGCCTTTCATTTTGGGACGGAGCGATGCCTATATTGGTGTCCTCATTGATGACCTCGTGACGAAAGGAACGACGGAACCGTACCGCATGATGACAAGCCGTGCCGAGTACCGCCTGCTTCTGCGGCAGGATAATGCCGATCTGCGCCTGACGCAGAAAGGCCGCAATGTGGGCCTTGTCAAGGACGACCGCTATACTGCCTTTACGAAGAAACGGGACGAAATCGAACGGGCACTTTTTGCCCTTTCGAAAAAGAACTTGGCCCCGTCGGAAGAAAATCAGCAAAAGATTATGGCTATGGGCTCCGTGCCCTTAAAGAGCTCTATCAACATGATGGAACTTTTGCGCCGTCCGGAAATTACCTACGAAAAGCTCCAGCAAGCCTTTGACCTCGAACCCCTCTCCCCCGTTGCTGCAGAGGAAGTGGACGTAGAAGTCAAGTACAAGGGCTATATCGATAAGCAGAAACAGGAAGTCATGCGGGCCATGAAGCTCGAAAACCGCCTGCTCCCGGACGATATCGACTATAGTGCCCTCCATGAACTATCTTCGGAGGCAGCGGAAAAACTGGAAAAGCAGCGGCCCCTTTCCATTGGTCAGGCCAGCCGTATTTCCGGTGTTTCCCCTGCTGATATCAGCGTCCTTATGGTCTATTTGGAATCGCGGAGACGCAAAGGAGAAGAAGCATGACCTATTTGGAGACCTTGAAGCAAAGTGCCGAAGCAATTGGCCTGACCCTTTCTGACGAAGCGCTCCGGCGTTTTGAAATCTATAAGGATGAACTCCTGGAGACAAATCGCTTCCTTAACCTGACAGCCATTACAGACCCGGAAGAAGTGGCGGTAAAGCATATGGTTGATTCCCTGACTATCTATAACGAAAAGCGCTTCCATAATCGGACGATTGCCGATGTGGGAACGGGAGCGGGATTTCCAGGACTGCCTCTGAAGATCTACGATCCGACTATGCGTCTCACCCTCATCGATTCCTTGGCAAAGCGCCTTGCCTTCCTTGAGAAGGTGGCAAAGGACATGGGCCTTGGCCAGATTCGCTGTCACCATGCGCGAGCCGAAGAAGCGGGGCGGGACCCGAAGCTGCGCGAGAAATTTGATGTTGTCGTTGCCCGGGCTGTAGCGCCTATGCCCGTCCTTGCGGAATACTGCCTGCCCCTTGTGCGGGTTGGCGGCGTCTTCTACGCCATGAAGGGCAGCAAGGGCATGGAAGAAGCAGAAGAAGGCCGTCAGGCCATTTCCATCTTGGGCGGAAAGATTGTTGATATTCGCCATCTGACCCTGCCCGGCCTTGACGATAAGCGTTATATCATTACCATTGAAAAAATCCGTCCTACGGGCGAGCAGTATCCCAGACGGCCGGGTATTGCGACTAAGCGTCCACTTGCTGTGAAACCTAAATAATAAAATAGAAGATACCTTAACTGTGGACTGGACCGGAATGACTTCGGACCCAGTCCTTTTTTACTCTATCATACTGATTTATTTCTAAATTTCCCTTGAAATCGGGCTTTTAAGGAATGAGTACTAAAAAAATCCCCCATAATCATATCCTGCCATGATACAATGCGATAAATAGGGAAGGAGGATATGCAAGTTTGAAAGACAGGATGAGAGAAAGGTTGGTGAGCGTGTAAGAGACGCCGCATAATGGACAAAAAACATAAGCTTTGTCGATTCATTGGGGCCAAGATCCGCTATTACCGGATGCTGCGGGCTGTCGTGCATAACGGATTCGGTCAGGCAGACCTGGGGAGTTTGGCCCATCTTCATCCGGATACGATTTCCCGGATTGAGCGGGGAACCTATCATGACAGCATCCCTCTGTCAACGCTCATGGATATTTCCGATGCTTTGGGCATTGATGTATCGGAACTGATGACACTGACGGAAACGGGAAAAAAACTTCTTCATTGGGAAAAGGAGAACGAAGCATAAAGAATTTTAGTGGGATCCCTTGCCAGTGCGTCGATGGGAACGGCCATTGCCGGCCTCAACGATGCGGCGGCAACCAATGCCATCCTTGCTGCTGGCGGAACGGCTGACCTCGGCAGGATTGTTGCGGCCTCTGCTCTTCTTGTAGCGGATGTTTTCATGGAAAATAAGGCTGATGAAGCGATAGATGATGCCCGAAGCTTCCTCGCCGAGTCGCGGAAATTGCTAGAAGTGTGCGAGAGCCGTATTGCATTTCTTGAAACCATTGAGACGCGGGCCTAGCAGATCTGAGATATCATGGGAAAACTCGAAGTTCATTTTGAAATGGGCGGCATCAGAAATGAAACTTATCATCCGACGAGAAGGGGCGGATTGGCGGATGGATGGAGGCGAGGAAAAAAAGACTGTCGGAAAGGCAACTCTACTTGATAAGACGTTGAAAATCCTCATTGATATGCCCCTCCTTCGCGAAAACGGGACGTTGACGGAAGAATCAGGGAAAGCCATCATCAAGATTGAAGGAAATCATGCCCTTTTCCTGCAGTAAATTTAGCCTTTTCTTTGAACGTGTGGACACCATCTCTGAAGGAGCCACCCTGGATTGCAGCAATGGCGTGTTCCGCCATTATGATGAAAAGACTCATTTGTGTCTCATTCATAAAAAGCGGCCTCTCCTTTGCCGGGTCGCTGCCTATTATGATGCCCTGCAAAGTACCAAACTTTCTCGAGAGGAATGGTACTGGCTCAATGAGGAAGCCATCCGCAGGCTGCAAGAAGAAGGTACAACAAAAATGGGCCAAAGGCCCCTCCCCTACGACAAAAAGAACCGACCAGAAGGAATAATCTTCTTTCTGATCGGTTCTTTTTTTACATTATTTTGCAGGAATGATGGTTCCTTTGAACTTTTCTCCAATGAATTTCTTTACTGCGTCGGAATGGAAAAGGTCCGCAATCTTTTTATAGGTCGGGTTGTCCTTATCTTTTTCGCGAGCAGCAAGGACCATGACTGCAAGGGGCTCATCATCCTTTTCCCAGAAAAGGCCCTGTTTCTTGACATCCATTCCGCTGCTCATGACATAGTTCATGGTAATGACGGCAAGGTCTACATCATCCAGACTGCGGGGCAGCTGAGCTGCTTCCAGTTCTTTGAATTTGAGGTGCTTTGGATTTTCTGCCACATCGGCTGCTGTTGCTTTGAAACCGACGCCTTCCTTTAGCTTGATGAGACCTGCTTTTTCAAGAAGGACGAGGCCACGCCCGCCGTTTGTTGGGTCATTGGGGATGGCCACGACGCTGCCGTCAGGAACGGCATTGATATCATGAATCTTGTTGGAATAGATGCCCATACGCATGAGAATGGTATTGCCAATAGGAACGAGCTTGGCATTGTTCTGCTTGGCAAAATTTGCCAGAAATGGTGCGTGCTGATAGCTGTTGAGGTCTAAATCACCTTCCGCCAAGGCTTTGTCCGGCGTAATATAATCAGAGAATTCGATGACTTCCACATTGATTCCCTGCTTTTTTGCTTCGTCAGCGACGGCGTGCACAACGTCGGCATGAGGACCGGCCGTCGCACCAATCTTGATGACCTTGTTCTGCGGCGTACTGGCTTCTTTCTTTTCACTGCTGCCGCAGCCGCTTACGAGAGCGAGCCCGAGAAGACTGACAGCAAGAAGGGTAAGAACGCGTTTTTGCATAGAAAAGACTTCCTTTCTGATTCGACTAGATGTTTCACGTGAAACATTGCTTTTAGGATAAGCGGAACTCAATCGGCATCGGGCCAGACTTCACGGGCAATGCTGCGGATAAGGGTGAGCTTCTTCCACTCGTCTTCTTCCGTGAGGAGATTGCCTTCTTCCGTGGAAGCAAAGCCGCATTGCGGGCTAAGGGCCAGCTGATCCAGGGGAACCAGGGCGCTTGCTTCCTTGATCCGTCTTTTGATGGCTTCCGAATTTTCAAGGTCTGCCGATTTTGAGGTAACAAGGCCCAGAACAACCTTTTGGTCCTTGATATGGTGGAGCGGATTGAAGTCCCCTGCCCTATCCGTATCGTATTCGAGAAAGAATCCATCGACAAGACAGTGCGCAAAGAGGGTCTTGGCAATGGGCCCATATCCGCCGGAAGAAAACCAGGTGGAACGGAAATTGCCGCGGCAGATATGCATGGTAATGACCATATCCTTGGGTTTAACGGCAAGGACCTTGTTGAGGACCTTGACATATTCTTTGGCAATACGGTCCAGGTCAAAACCGCGTTTGGCATAGGCTTCGCGTTTATCTTCATCACAGAATTCGCCCCAGGACGTATCGTCCAGCTGGAGATAACGGCAGCCTGCGTCATAGAAGGCCAGGACCGCTTTTTGGTAGGCAGCGGCAATGTCTTCAAAAAGCACGGCTTCATCGCGATAGCGTTCAATCGGTGTGTAGGATTCCGTCCGCACGCAGGCGATGAGGTGAAGCATGGATGGAGAAGGAATGGTCATCTTGGCTAGGGTCTCCCCTGCTGCCTTTTTAAGAAAACGGAAATGATTCAGGAAGGGATGGTCCGTAAAATCAATTTTCCCTGTAATGGCGATGGTGGATGCTTTAGGCTGCGCACCCTTAAATGCAACAGACCAATGATCGGCATGGACTTCCGTGACACCATCAAGGGCAGCCAAAAAGTCCAGATGCCAGTAGCGGCGACGGAATTCGCCGTCTGTGACGGCTTTGAGGCCGCAGGCTTTTTCCTTTTCTACAAGGTCAAGGATGGCCTCATCTTCGGCTTTCGAGAGTGCTTCTAGGGAAAGGGTCCCTTCTTCAAAGGCTTTTCTTGCCGCTTTGAGAGAGGCCGGTCTCAGGAAGCTTCCAACAATATCGTAACGAAATGGTGCGGTGGCAGTCATTGTATCGTCCCCTTTTGCTCTAATATTCTGATTCATAGTATTGATGTAGGGTATTGTATCTCATCAAGGATTATTTGTATAATCCCAAAAAAGAATGAATGGATATAACTTTAACGCATAGCAAAATCAGCATACTTCAATTTATCATAAGAAAAAATGAATAATAGATGGGAAGAAACGGATGCGTCAATTATAGGAAATGTTGATGACAGTCGCACATCTGTCCATTTAGTTGTGGAAGCTGTTAAAAATAAAAGTGAAAGATTGTAATCTGGCAAAAGCATATAAGTGACCTTTTGGGTAACGGCATCAAATCGGAAGAATAGAAACGGGCTCATATGATTAGGCCTGTTTCTGAGGATATAAATAAGTATCGGAGCAGAAGAAAAACTTCTTTGGTACGGCATTACTGTCTTAGTATCCATAGGAAGGAGGCTTTATGCGATCATACGCTGGGAAAAGCTCGATCCATGACCAAATGCTGATCTTCTGGGATGGCTCCAGAAGGGGGAATCCTATGGATACGAGGGAGGAATCTGTTTTGCTTCTTTAGTCCTCTTGCTTTCCTCTTGGGGAGGAATAGAAACGGGGAACGGTGGTGTCCCAATGGGAAGGCTTTTAAAACATGGGAATTAGGCGAATGTTTCACGTGAAACATTCGCCTAATTCTCCGAGACAGCTAAAAAATGGGAGACAGGCACCAAAAAGAATGGATTTAAGATTTTTTTTGAATGTTTCACGTGAAACATTCAAAAAAATGGACAAGGTGAACAGGGATTTTTTCCCTTGATGATGTAATTTGTGATAGAATAGGACGTGAACCTATGAATAAGGAGAGAAAAAATGTCATGACGCAGATCATTGCCATCGCCAACCAAAAGGGGGGTGTCGGTAAGACAACAACAAGTATCAACCTTGCAGCCTGTCTTGCAAACACGAGAACGAGAGTCCTCCTTGTGGACCTTGATTCCCAAGGAAATGCAACAAGCGGCCTTGGAATCGATAAAAATACCCTTGAAAAAGATATGTATGATGTCCTCATCCATGGAATCCATATGGATAAGGTCGTTGTAGAAACAAAATGGAAAAATCTCAGCGTGGCTCCGGCTACAATGAACCTGGCCGGCGCGGAGATTGAATTGATTGAGAAGAAAAACCGGGCCTTAAGTCTAAAAAAACAGTTGGATAAGGTCAAGGAAAGTTATGACTATGTCCTAATTGACTGCCCGCCTTCCTTAAGCTTATTGACTATCAATGCCCTTACAGCGGCAGACTCAGTACTGATTCCCATCCAGTGTGAATTCTACGCCTTGGAAGGGGTCACCCAGCTCATCCAGACCGTTGATCGTATTCGGGAAACGAGCAACCCTAATCTTTCCGTAGAAGGAATTGTCATGACCATGGCGGATACGAGAACGAACCTTTCCAATGATGTTGTGACAGCCGTCCATGAGCATTTCCCAGATCTTCTTTATAAGACGATGATTCCTCGCAGTGTACGCCTTGGAGAAGCACCTAGCTACGGGGAACCCATCATTGCCTATGATCCGAAATGCAAGGCTTCTGATGCATATCGGGCTCTATCAAGGGAGGTGAAGCGCCGTGCCAAGTAAAAGAGGATTGGGGAAAAATGGTCTTGATGTGATGTTTGAACCGGTTAAGAAAGTGGTCAAAGAACGGCAGGCGGGTGAAAATGTAGGGGAATTGGCTGTTAAAAACTTAATTCCCAATCCCTACCAGCCGCGTCACACTTTTGATGAAAAGGCTTTGGAAGAACTTACCCAATCGGTTCAGGAAAGCGGCATTATCCAACCCCTTATTGTCCGCAAAAAGGGGAGAACCTATGAAATTGTTGCCGGAGAGCGCCGTTGGCGAGCTGCCAAGGCAGCGGGGCTCGTCAAGGTTCCTGTTGTCATCCGTGATTATGATGACGCCACTATGATGGAAGTCGCTCTTGTTGAAAACATGCAGCGCAGCGATCTTGACCCCATAGAAGAGGCTCGGGGCATCAAGAATATGATGGACGCTCTTAAGGTCACTCAAGAAGAAGCGGCCAAACGCCTTGGTATGAGCCGGGCTGCTTTGGCAAACAGTCTGCGGCTTTTAAAGCTTCCTGAAGGAGCGGCCCAACTGGTGACGGATAAAAAATTGACTGCGGGTCAAGTTCGTCCGCTCCTTAGTTTGACGGATCCCCAGCAAATTGATAAGCTCGCGCTTCGTGCAGCAGAAGAAGGTTGGTCTGCTCGTATGGTAGAAGAATACGTTACCAGTGAAAAGGAAGGCCTTTCTGAAAAGGAACAAGCTGAGAAACTGGAAGCCCAACAGACCGCTAAAAATGGGAAAAAAGCGAAGGATAAAGCAAGACGGTCTGTCAAGGAAAGTCAAAGCATCTATGTGAAGGCTATCCAAGAAGATCTAACCCAATATTTTGGGACAAAAGTCAAGGTCCAGCCTGATAAGAAGGAACATGGAGGCCGTATCGTCATTGAATACTATAATGAAGGCGATCTGGAACGGGTCATGGAACTTCTAAAAAAAGAAGGACCTGCTTTGCAAGAAGAAGGAAAACCGTTTACGGTGTAGGTGAAGCATCATGATGGGAACAGGTACGGTGGTCAATGCTGTGGCCATTGCTGCAGGTGGAGCTCTGGGTCTTTTGGCGGGACGCGGCATCAAAGTTCGGTACCAGGAGACCGTTATCCATGGACTGAGTCTCTGTGTAATGGTCCTGGGACTCAAGATGGCTCTTGCTGGGCAGCATACCCTTTTTGTCATTTCTGGTCTCGTCCTGGGAATCCTCGTAGGGGAGGCGCTGAATATTGAGGGAAAACTGGAACAAGTAGGCCTTTATCTGGGAAAACGGTTTTCCCAAAAAGGGGAGACCGGAGCCTTTGCAAAAGGATTCTTAACGACAAGCCTTATTTATTGTGTTGGTGCCATGGCTATTGTTGGATCCATTCAAGATGGATTAAATGGGGATGCATCAACGCTGTATACAAAAGCGATGATTGATGGTCTGAGCGCCATCATGTATGGTGCCAATATGGGAGCGGGGGTTATGGCATCTGCTTTATCTGTCTTTTTTTATCAAGGGACACTGACACTTCTTTCCAGTTTCATTGGACCTTTTGTTACAGATGCAGTGGCCCAAGAGATTTCGGCAGCAGGGGGAATCCTTATTTTTGGTATCGGACTTACAATGTCAAAGATAATAGCGATGCGAGTAGGAAATATGATTCCTGGCCTATTTATTGTTGCCGTTATGACGTATTTTTTTGGATAGGAATGAAGACTTGTCAATTTCTTCTCTAAGGAGTATAATGGACGGGTACATCGGGGTTATAGCTCAGTTGGTTAGAGCGCATCGCTCACATCGATGAGGTCTACGGTTCGAACCCGCATAACCCCACCAATTGAATCCCTATAGGGCACGCGGAAGCGGTCCTTTTTTTATAAAGAAATGGGGCCCAGTGGATCAACCACTGGGCCCCATTTCTTTTCGCATGCTGGCAAAGGGGAAAATTAGTTGACAGGAATTTTTTAAAGAACTCTCATCTCAATACTTGCGTAAAAATCATTTCTCAATGGATTTTTCTTAAAATACGACTCAATCTATAAGGAAAACAATAAAAACGCTCAGAAAGGATTTTTGAAGGGATATGAGGAATCCCTCAAAAATAAGAAGATTCTTCTCTCCCTATTACCCCATCCATCATTTTGTTCATTTTGCAGATAGTTCAGGATAGGGAGTAAAGGGATGAGGCGATTTGTCATGGCGGCCAATCATCTTTTCCATCCAAATCATATCATAATAGCGACCGAATTTAAATCCACATTGATGAAAGCGCCCGACAACTGTATAGCCTAGGTGCTCATGGAAGTGAGGACTATCTAGGCTTAAAAAGGGATCTGCTTTCTTTTCGTTTGATGGATAGGCGATGCAGGCATTTAGATTTAGGATTCCCATGGATTGAGCAGACTTTTCGAGAGCTTGGTAAAGGGCTTTTCCTACTCCATGATGTCGCATATTCTTTTTTACGTAGATGCTGGTTTCTGCACAGTGGCGGTAAGCAGATCTGGGATTAAATGCGCTTAAGTAGGCATATCCTACGACTTCTTGGTTTTCTTCACAGACAAGGTAAGGATATTGCTGAAGGGTATGGACGATCCGCTCTCGAAATTCCTTTAAAGAGGGAACCGTTTTTTCAAATGTTATGGCTGTTTCTTGGATATAAGGAGCATAAATCAAACGCAAAAGCGCAGCATCATCCGGACTTGCAGGACGGATGACAAGAGGAGGGAATGAAACAAAGGGCTTCATCGATTTCATCTTCTTTCAGTATTAGATTAGAATCATTATAGCACGCGGAAAAGCAATGGAACCCATATATTTTTTCTATCTAGGACGGAGCCGGATAGAAGGCCGTAAGGATAATAAAAAAGGGCTTGTCAAAAGCGGCAATGTCCGGTATACTAATCATGTTAGATTAAACTAACTAAAACAAAAGATAGTAAGTGAAGGAAACTTGGAAACTTTGCTTACTCCTTTCTTTTGGTGTAAAAGGAGGAAACAATGAAAAAACAATTTGTCACAGCCCTGGTTCTTGCCCTGGGAATCAGCGGCACAGCACTTGCAGCCAATCCTTTTTCTGACGTTCCCGCTGGTCATTGGGCTTATGCCGCTGTTGCCAAGCTGGCCGCGGCAGGGATTGTCGATGGTTATCCTGACGGCACCTATAAAGGCGACCGTACCATGACCCGTTATGAAATGGCCCAGATTGTTGCAAAGGCACTGGCTAAGGGAGCTATCGGTGCTGATGATAAGCTTGTTGGTGAATTTGCCGATGAGCTCGATAATCTTGGAGTTAGAGTTGCAAAACTCGAAAAGAATGCGGATCATGTTCGTGTGACTGGCGAGGTCCAGATGAGCTATGCAAGCAATAAAGGCGGTATATTCAAGGACGATGGGGAAAGCAATTCTGAATCGGACCTGAGAACCCGTCTTTGGTTCACTGGTGAAGTGAACGATAACTGGCACTATACGGCCATGCTTGAAAATCATCAGTATTTTCAAGGCAAGAATGAATCTGGCGACAGTGATACCGATTTCCAGCGAGCCTTCTTGGAAGGAAACATTGGAGTTGTCGGTATCAAAGCTGGCCGCTATGATGAATTCCTCGGCAATGGCAATATCTATGATAGCCAGGTCGACGCGGTTCGGGCGACCGTACCTTTCGGTAATGCCTATCTCTCGGCAGCCTATGGAAAAATGGCCAGTGAAAGTGATTTTGGCTGGAACGATGATACGGATGCTTCCGTTGCTGATACGTTCTACCAAGCGGAGTTGGGCGGGACTTGGGGCAACCTCAATCTGGCGGCTTCCTACCTTAAGGCCAAGGACGTTAAATTTGAAGATTTTGGCCTGAATGGTGACAATAAAATTTGGACGGTTGGCGCTGATTATACCGCTGGCAAGCTGAATCTTTCCGGTATGTACCTGAAAGGTGATAAAGATGTCCTTCTTTCCGAATATCGAGACGGCGATGATGACGGTTACGTCGTTGGTCTGACCTATGGCGGTGCTGAGGAAGATAAGCCGGGCAGCTGGGGCCTGATTGCAACTTATTATGATCAGTCTGCTCCGACGGTTATTGCCCACACTATGGATGGTGCATGGGATGCCTTTGCAGGTTATGGCTTCAAAGGCTATAAGGTGGGAGCCAACTTGACCCTTGCCAAGAATATGGTGGCTGAAGTTGACTACTATGATTTGAAGGGCAAACGGGGAGAAACCTCCGATAAACATGCCCGTACGCTCTGGAGCCAGCTCGTTGTTACTTTCTAATGATAAGCTCCCCTTTGGGAATTTTATCTAATATAGGGTCGTTCCTGGAGCGCAACGGGAACAATTTCTGAAAAGGGCAACCGTCTTCATTGCAAGAATCGTGTGCCTGTGTCACCCCAACTTAACATCAATGTTACCTTAAAAAGTCTCCTTGGATGATCCGGGGAGACTTTTTTATTGTTTCACGTGAAACAATATGTTTTGTATATGGCTGCTCTTCCTGATCGTATTTCGTCAAGACAATCAAGGCGGCTTCCTTACAAGGATTTTGCAGGGGCTTACGGAAAGCTTATTCCTTTGTTTAGGCTTTGTTTAGATTCAGCTTTTATACTGATGAAAATCAAGGAATCAAAGGAGTGGTCCCATGAACGTGCTGGTCACTGGAGGAGCCGGATTCATCGGCAATCACACTGTAAGGTATCTAATCGAAAAAGGATATGATGTAACCGTTGTCGACGATCTTTCGCGAGGCAATGCAGGACTGCTTCCTTTGGAAGCTCATTTTTATCCAATCGATATCCTGACGCCTCAGTTTCAGGAATTTATGGCAGCCAGACATTTTGACGCGGTGATCCATTTGGCCGCCCAAATTGAAGTTGCTTCTTCGGAACGAGATCCGCTGCGGGATGCCTCCCTTAATATTGGTGGGACCCTTGCCGTCTTGGAAGGTGCCAGAAAGGCCCATGTCAGCCGGTTCGTCTTTGCTTCTTCCGCAGCCGTTTATGGTCATCCGTCAGAAGCACTCCTGCCGCTGGCGGAAGAAGCGCCTTTATGTCCGCTGTCTCCTTATGGATTGAGCAAGGTGACGGCAGAAAACTATATCCGTATGCTGGCACCTTCTTTTTCTATGGAATGGGTGATTCTTCGCTTTGCCAATGTATATGGAGAGCGGGAAGTCCGTAAGGATCCCGGTGGTGTCATTCAGATTTTTGCCAATCAGATTGCGCGTCATCGCCCCATCACCCTTTTTGGAGCAACTGATCCTACCAGGGATTGGATCTATGTCCGTGACGTAGCCGAAGCTCTTGCAAAGAGCCTTGTAACAATACGTGGTGATGCGGTCTACAATATTAGTACGGGAAAAGAAGTTTCCTTGAAAACGGTACTGGCGATGCTCGAAAGGACAGCCGGGTACAGTGTTCCTCATGAACAAGGTCCTAAGCGGTACGGAGACATCCATCGTTCCGTGCTGAGCTGCGCAAAGGCAAGGACTTTATTGGCATGGATCCCAAAGATGACCTTGGAAGAAGGACTTTTTCGAACCTTTCGGTTTGCTCAGGATCAAGCCCGTCAGGAGGAAGTTCAGTCATGAAAAAAGAACGTGCTTATCCTTGGCTCCTTTTGGTCTTAGGGGCCATCCTTTTATTTGCCGGGAACCAGGACCTTCTTGTGACCGACCCGGTTGAATCAAATTATGCTGAAACCGCGCTTGAAATGCTTCGAAGTGGGGATTGGTTTTCCCCAATGATCTATGGTCATTATTGGTATGACAAGCCCATTTTTTATTATTGGGAACTGCTCCTTTCCTTTAAGCTATTTGGCGTAACTTCCTTTGCTGCACGCCTTGGTTCTGCTTTATTTGGCCTTCTAGGGATTGAGCTGTCCTACTTTTTTGTGAAGCGGTTGTATTCAGCTAAACGGGCCATGGCGGCTTCTTTGCTCCTTTTGACCAGTGCTGAATATTTTTACATTGGAAAGGCCATCATTACGGATATGACGCTCTTTGTCTTTTTAGAAATGACACTGATGGCATTTTATCTAGGCTATACGCAGAAAAAATCCAGCTGGTACTATGCGGCCTATACGGCCGCTGCCATCGGGACCTTGGTCAAAGGCCCGATAGGACTGGGGCTTCCTGGCCTTATCATCCTTTTTTTCCTCTGGTGGCGGCGGGACATAAAAGCCTTGGCGCACATGAAACTGGTTTCCGGAGGGCTTCTCTATTTGATCTTGACCGGCCTTTGGTATGGACCCATGACGGTCCTGCATGGTCATGACTTTCTTCTGAATTTCTTTGGCGTCCATAATTTTTTGAGGGCTACCGTTTCGGAACACCCACGCCAAAATGTTTGGTACTACTATTTCTTTGTTTTTCTTTTGGGCTGGGCCCCTTGGTCTTTTACCCTGCCCCTTTCAGGATCAAGGCGGGAGTGGACCCTTAAAATCCGGAATTTCTGCAGGCATGCAGCCTATCAGAAAAAGCTCCCCGAAGTGGATGTTCGGACGGCTTTTTTTGCCTCCTGGGCTTTTGTGACGGTTTTTATCTTTGAACTTGTCCAGACAAAATATATGACCTATACGTTTCCTTATATGCTGCCGTTTGCCGTCTTCTTTTCCTCCTTTTTGGTCCAACATGAACGGCTTGTAAAAGGACTGGCGGGAGGCGCTTTGACCGTGTATCTGATTCTTACTTATATGGTAGCCATCCCGCAATGCCGGAAAGCTTCTGCTTATGATGCGGCCCAGATAGTTAGAACCATGATCAGAAATGACACAACAGTCGTTACCTATGGCGGACGCTATCCGGTTTCCCTTACCTATTATTCGGGTTATGTGGCCAAACGGCTCAAATGGAAGGATGAAATTCCAGAGCTGCTTCCGGGCGCATTGGACTGGAACGCAAAGAACATGATGCCTTTTGCTTCTATAGAATCCCTTTCAGAAGATAAGGACATCCTTGCCGTTGTGCGGAGCGGGGACCTGCAAGATTTTGAGACAGATATTGACGGAATCTGGGAATGCGTCCATGATGATGGAATGTGGATGGTTCTTAGAAAAGTTGTACGATGACCCCGATAAAGGGGATTCCTCTTAGCAGGAATCCCTTCTTTTTGTAGTATAATAAAAAAGTGGATTCCAGCGTGTTTGTGTAGGAGGACGCATGATACATATACGAGATTTTTCCATAAAAAAGCGGCTGCTGTTTTCTAATTTTTTCATGATCATCATCCCCGTGATCTTTATGGCCCTGTTAAGTGCCCTTGTCTTCTTGAGCCTTCAGTTTGGTAATTTGAATCGGTCAACAATCCTCTCCTTTCTTTGGCCGGAAAGTGGGCCGACACTTTCAACCCAATTTGAATTGACCCGGTTCCGTGTCCGAGCCGATCAGTTTAAGAAAAAGAGCAAGGACCTCGTGGACTCTGCCCATCATCTGGAGGCGTTGGGATGTCGGGTGGTCATCGTTGGAAAGCAGGGTGCCATCATCTATCAAACAGAAGATACACAGGGCATGGAAACCCTTTCCCAAGCACTTTCGGAAGCTCCCAGCGGAAGAGGTTCCATCTCCTGGGGGGAAAAGGGCCTTGCGTTCCATTATTTTTCTGATGAGAGTGGGGTCCGTCTTGCCGTAATTGGAGAAGGGCCTTTGGTCGTGGACGGGGAACTGATCGATATCAGTTCCAAGGCTCTACTAAAAAAGAGCTTTTATGTGGTCTGCGGCTTGGTTACCTTGCTGATCCTCATCATTGGCTGGAAGCTGTCCCGGTATCTTGGCAGACAGATCATTGAACCGCTGCAGGTCCTGCAGGTGACGGCCAGTCATATTGCCCAAGGGGATCTTGATACGCCGGTTCCTGTAGATAGCGAAGACGAAATTGGGATGACGATGATGGCCTTTGAACTGACGCGCCGCCAGCTTAAGATGGCACGGGAAACCCGGGATCGATATGAACGGAACCGCAAGGAAATGATTGCAGGAATTTCCCATGACCTTTCAACCCCTCTGACCAAGATCGAAGGGTATGCCTGCGGCCTGCGAGACGGGATTGCAGATACACCGGAGAAAAAAGACCATTATTTTCGGATGATCATTGATACGGCAAGGCATATGGGAAACTTGGTCCAAAGCTTGTTCCTTTTTTCCAAGCTGGACCTGGGGCAGATGGAATACCATATGGAGAAGGTTCCTCTTAAGGCATATTTGGAAGACTATGTTGAGGAACAGTCGGAACACTTCAAGAGCCAAGGACTCTTACTCAAGGTGGAGGCTCCCCGGGAGGAATGCGTAGTCCTTCTTGACCGGATTCAGTTTTCCCGGATTGTAACGAACCTTCTTTCCAACAGCATCAAATATAAGACGGCTGATTTGGGGCATGTGGTCATGAGTTTGTCGGTTCCAAGGAAACAGTGGGTTCAGCTGGCTTTTAGCGATGATGGGCCAGGGGTTGCGCCCAGTGATTTAAGCCATCTGTTTGAAAGTTTCTACCGTACTGATAAAGCAAGGACCAATCCGGCCAAGGGTAGTGGACTTGGGCTTGCCGTCGTACGGGAGCTAGTGAAGGGAATGAAGGGTATCATTTGGGCTGAAAATGAAACGCCCCATGGCTTGAAGATTGTCATGGAGTTTCCATTAGCAAAGGAGGAAGCATGAAAAAGGTACTGATTATCGAGGATGATAAAGGGATTGCTGAACTGGAGAGGGATTATTTGGAAGCCAATGGATTTGAAGTCCAGATGGCATTTACGGGTCTTTCGGGAAAAAAAGCAGCCCTGAGTTCTCCTGTTGATTTGATTCTTTTGGATATTATGCTTCCCGGAGAAGATGGTTTCCAGGTTTGCCGCGAAATCCGAGCAGAAAAAGATATCCCTATCCTGATGGTCTCCGCAAGACAGGAAGATATCGATAAAATCAGGGGATTGGGACTGGGTGCCGACGACTATATTGTCAAACCCTTTAGTCCAACTGAACTCGTGGCCCGGGTTAAAAGCCATATTTCCCGTTATGAACAGCTGACCAATCGGGAGTCTAGTAGGCCCCAAGTGCTTCGCTGCGGAAACCTGGTCATAGACTTATCTTCACATCAGGTCTTTTTACAGGATAAAGAAATCCTTCTTCCCAACAAAGAATTTGAACTGCTTGCTTTTCTTGCCAAGAATCCAGGCATCGTATTCAGCAAGGATACGCTCTTTGAGCGGGTATGGGGCGAAGATTCCTTGGGTGATACCTCTACTGTCTCCGTTCATATCAATCGAATCCGGGAAAAGATTGAGGAGGATTCATCCAAACCGTACTATATTGAAACGGTTTGGGGTGCCGGTTACCGTTTTCGCCGGTAATGACAAAGAACCCCTGCGCACGCCGCTGCGCAGGGGTTCTTTGTCATTAGAAAAGGAAAATGTTGAAAGGGGGTTCACTCATGCAGTGCACAAGAGAGAAGATAATCGTGGAGGCCCTTCCACTCTCGTGATCTCCATACATGGCATCAAAGGAAGTCGCGGTTCCTTTGATGGTCATACTCTACCATGAAAGAGGAGATTCTACAATAGATTAAAAGGAAATATATAGAGCATCACAATTATTTATTTGTGATATAATAACCTCATCTTGGAGGTGATGTGATTGGATACGGACTCGGAAATGTTTCTCCTTGCCGCGGAGGAACTGAACTTTACCCGTGCCGCTAAACGGGCCTATGTGACTCAGCAGTGCTTGAGTGCCCATATCAAGAAACTGGAAATACGAATGGGGGCGCCCCTTTTTGAACGAGTCCCTTACATGGCGCTGACCCCTGCCGGTAAGGTTCTTTATCGCTCCCTGCGCCGCATTGAATTGATTGAGCGATCCTGCCGGGAAAATATCGAAGCCATTCGGGAAGGGACGCAGGGGGAAGTGACCCTTGGCATGAATGCCGGGCGTGTCCAGTTCTTTCTGCCGCGTTTGTATGAAGCATACCATCGAAAATTTCCTCATGTGACGCTGAAGGTGGTCATTGATGATGTGAAAAACCAAGCTCGTCGCCTTCTTGATGGGAAAATTGACTTTCTGGTAGGCGTCAACTGTCCCGTGGACAGGGATCTTGTCTTCACCCCGTTAAAGGAAGAGAAGGTTTTTTTCCTTGCAACGGATTCCTACCTTAAAGCCCACGCCAAAAGTCCAGGCGCTTATCCCAAGACACTGCGGACCGGCATCATCGACATGAAGGAGTATGATACGCTCCCTCTCGTACAGAATGCGGAAGCAAGTACCCTTGTCACCGTTGTGGAGCGTTATGAAAAAAAGCGGAACCTCGTTCAGGATACGCTTGTGAGGGTCAGCGATTCCAATGCGCAGATCCGGCTTTGCGGGACGGGGCTTGTAGGGATGTACCTGGCGGAAAGTCTTGTCGAAATGGCCCGTTTCCACGGAGCGGAAACAGCGGGAAATCCCCTGCGTATTCTTGCCATCAAGGAGCTGACAGAAACCTTGCGTCTTGATCTTGTCACGCACCGTGAGGCAGATCAACCGCTTTATATCCGTCAACTGGAAGTCATGATCCGGGATGTGTTTGCCTCTGATAAGGGCTGATCTTGAAAGGATAGATGCTTAGGACAAACCGCTGAGCGGCAGACGAAGGAAGCGATTTATCCCTGCATTGTCTATTCTTTGTGGTACAATGAAAAGAGAACATCGTTACGATAGAAAGAAGGAATTGCTATGAATCAAAGACTGACAGCCCTTGTTCTTTGCGGCTTTCTTGCCGCTCCTTCCCTTAGCTTTGCCGCCGCCGCTTCCCCTAGCGCGTCTAAAGACGCGGCTCCGGCAGCTGTAGTAAAAAGCAGTCCGAAGGAGGAGGTTGGCGTCTTCCAGAAAGACCATGTCCTCATTGTAAACGGCAAGACCCTTGATGCCGCCTCATTGCCAACGCCAGTTCTTGTGCGTCAAAAGGAAACCATGGTTCCACTGCGTCTTGTGGCAGAAGCATTGGGGTATACTGTTTCCTGGAATCCAGAAACGGCATCTTCCAAACTGGATATGAGTATTGCGTCCATGGAATTTCGTCCCGGTGAAACCCTCTATCAGAGAAAAGGCAAGCTTAAAGTTATAAACCTTGATGCCGCGTATAAATTTACGAATGCGCCCCAGGTCGTTGAGGGCGTGACATACGTTCCCGTGTCCCTTTTTGGTGTCTTTTTCAATGAGGTAAAGATTGAAGGCAAAACGATTTCCATTACCGTACAAAAATCCCAGCTTCAGGATGCGGCACGTCTGTTAACAGAAGCCGCTGCTGAAAAAAGCCAAACACAAGCCCCCAATCCCATGGTGGAATACAGCTCCCTGACCGAAATGGAAAAGAAGGTGGGGCATACGATTAAGGTACCGGCTTCTTTGAAAAATAAAAAGGTTGCCGGCATGTATCTCTTTTCGGATGGCCTTGCCCAGATCAACTATGCAGATGGATCCCTGTACAGGACACAAAAGGGATCGGCTGGTGATATCAGTGGGGATTACACCAAGTATGCCGTTGATACCCATTGGATCGATGGTTCCTATAAAATCCGCGGCCGCGGTGATAAAGATGCCTACCGGACCCTTACTTGGGAAGATGGCATCTATACCTATTCCTATCATTCCCAGAGCGCGCTGACCAAAGCGGCTGCCAATCAAATCGTTCGTGGAAAATAACGCCTTGTGCCTTAAGGGGCTGTGAAGCTGTATGAGCTTTTCATCGTTTCACAGCCCTTTTCATTTGTTTTTAAAATTTTTATGACATGTAATAAGATGTTCAAGTTTCTTTCATAGGGACTTCATGCGTTCCCTCTATGATAAGGTTCAACAACACGGATTCAATAAAACGGGCAGATCCCGTTACCTTATCCGGAAAAAGGGAGGAATCTTATCATGGATGAGAAAAAAATTGAAAAATGGGAATGTGTGTCAAAGAAAATGACCGCCCTTTGCAAAAAAGGGTTTTCACCCCGCAACCTTAAGAAAGGGGCAGCCGTGGTTGTTCTTGTTGCTGTAGCTGCGGGAGCAGGAAAGGTGACCTTGAAAAAGATGCGTTTTGACCGTCGGCAGGCGGAAGCTGCTGCCAAAGTGGAACTTGCCCAAAAACTGGCAGTGGAGCGAAATGAACCCCTTCTTTCAAGTGATGAAGTGCTCGGTAAGATTGCGAGCCTGCTCGGTACTGATGAAGGGAGCGTTACGCTGAAAGGACTGCGCCTTGCAGAGGCAAAACCTGATTTGCGGGAGCACAAAGAGCATAAAGATAAAGAAAAAAGGGATCATGATCGCAAGTTCTTCAAAAAAGATCATGACAATCGTGACCGTGTAAGGGGAGGGGAGGACCCAAGGACGCCTCAATTGACCCCTCAGGAAGGCCCCAATAAGGCATCTGATCAGGCCCCCGCTCCTACGGGCGGCAATCCTGCTGATTTTGCTGCACCGACTGCACAAAACAAGGCACTTCCTCCTCAAGGCATGCAGCCTATGGCAGGACCGATGGGTTCCCATCGTCCTGTATTCTACGAAGCCAGAGTGGATCAAGGAAATATGAGTTATGAGTTCCTTCTAAACGCACAGACTGGGGAAATCCTCCACAGCAAGGTTCATCAAAAGGGCATTGTGGAAAAGCTTTTTTCCTGATGCCTCAAGGGTAATGAGCACCATCTCCTTGCCTATGCTTTTGGAGCATGGGCAAGGATGAAAAAGAAGTATTGGAAATGGGTATTCAATCTCTTTATACTCAAAGGCAGCGATATCTGTGCAAAGGACTGCGTAATCAATAAGGAGTTGAATCTATATGGAGAAAAAGATTGTCCAGACTGCTGGACGGACCCAATTAGGGGATTTTGCCCCGCTTTTTGCCGAGGCCAATGATGATTTTCTTTTTGGCAAGGTGTGGAACGACCCCAGTGTGGATGTCAAAACGCGCTGCATTATTACGGTGACGAGCCTTGTGTCCATGGGGATAACGGATGGATCCTTGTCTTACCATCTCCAAAATGCCAAGAATCATGGTGTCAGCAAAGCGGAAATCGCCGGTATCTTGACCCAGGTTGGCTTTTATGCGGGCTGGCCCAAGGCCTGGGCTGCTTTTGGACTTGCTGGGGCTGTATGGAAAGATGCGGCTCCCGCCCTTACTGAAAAGGAGCGGTTTGCTCAAGAGCTCATGTTTCCGATTGGTGGGCCAAATGACGCCTATGCCAAATATTTCAAGGGGCAAAGCTATCTGGCCCCTGTTTCGACGGAACAGGTTCCCATTTACAATGTGACCTTTGAACCTAAATGCCGGAATAACTGGCATATCCACCACGCCGATAAAGGAGGGGGCCAGCTTCTCATCTGTGTCGGCGGAAAAGGTATCTATCAAGCTTGGGGGAAGAAACCCGTCCTCATGCTGCCAGGATCGGTCGTTCACATTCCAGCGGGGGTCAAGCACTGGCATGGTGCCGTGACCGATGCCTGGTTCAGCCATCTGGCCATGGATCCCGAAGGCGTCAATACATCCAATGAGTGGCTTGAGGAAGTGTCGGATGCGCAATATGAAAAAACTTTGGCTGCTTTAACGTAAATCGAAGGCAGGACGGAATCAGACGGTGGGGAACTTGCTGAACGGGGATTACGAAGAAAGAAGGTCCTCATCATGAAAAAACTCATTCTCTTCTTACTGGGATGGGGCAAAGCCGGCGACACGTGGCTGCAGTAATGAAAATATCCTGTATATGCTTTTTTCTTATGAATAGGGCTCCGCTAAAAAAGATCCTTTTTAGCGGAGCCTTGTTTATGGAATTTGCTGCCAAGCTTCTTTGAGAAGGGAAAGAACCTGCTGAAGCTGAGGCTTTGTGTGGGCTGCTGAAAGCGTGAGACGTAGCCTGGCGGTACCCATGGGAACAGACGGCGGTCGGATAGCAGATAGCAGGATGCCTCTTTCCTTGAGAAAGGCATCAATGGCGGCTGCTCTTTCTACAGACCCAACTATAATGGGAATCAGGGGCGTTATTCCTGGAAGAACGGGGAGCTTCAAGGTGTGGAGTCCCTCCCGCATGAACCTTGTGTGTTCGCGCAGTGTTTTCATGAGGATGGGCCCTTCTTCCTGAAGGACTTGGAGTGCGGCATAAGCCGCCGCTGTATCATGGGGGCTGATGAAGGTGCTAAAAACAAAGGGCCTGGCGCGGCAAGTAAGGTAGGCAATGATTTCCTTGGAGGAAGCCACATAGCCTCCTTCTGAGGCGAGGCTTTTACTGAGAGTCCCTGTTTGGATATCGATGGTGCCTTGAAGACCAAAATAGGCTTCCGTTCCTCTTCCACCAGGTCCAATGACGCCTTCTGCGTGGGCGTCGTCCACCATCAGGAGCGTTCCATATCGATTTTTGAGCGCTGCCAGTTCCGGCAGCCTGCAAAGGTCGCCATCCATACTGAAAACGCCGTCTGTAACAATGAGTTTGACAGCTGTTTGATTGCTGGCGTAGGCAGCTAGCTTTTGTTCCAGGTCCGTCATATCATTATGACGATAGACGATGACCTCGGCGCCACTGATCCGGCAGCCATCGATGATGCTGGCATGGTTCAGCTCATCACTGAAAACAAGGTCACCTTTTTTGAGAAGTGTGTAGAGGGCGCCTAAGTTCGCCAGGTAGCCGGTATTGAAAAGAAGCGCTGCTTCACAGCCTTTGAAGCGGGCAAGTTTTTTTTCAAGGTCACTTCCTCGGGCGATTCCTCCTGAAATGAGGCGCGATCCCGTGGAGGACGTTCCCCCTTTTATCAAGGCGTCAGCCGCGGCCTGCAGTACTTTTGGATGGTGGGTCAAGCCGAGATAATTGTTGCTTGAAAAGACGGTATAGATCTGGCCGCTGCGGCTTCTTGCCGTAACGGGACCAATCATGTCAAGGTCTGTGATGGTCCGCGCAAGACCGGCTGCGTGCAGGGTGCGGAGCCTTTTTTCGACGCGGTGCCGAAGGCGTGCTCCAGAGGAGCTGGCAAGGGGAGCATGAGAATATGTGGATTGCAATGGGGAACCCTCCTTAGGTCGATAGGATAGGAGTAGTATAGCCCCAATCAAAAAATATGTATACCATTTTAATAAATAAGGTTAACGTAAATAGGAAAGAAAATACAGGGGAAAGACTGGCTTTCCCCTGTGGTTGCTAGACCTTACCTTCAGTTTTTCTCTAGGGCCGGATTGGCAAGGCTCCACATAAGTTTGGTGACGGCTGCTTCCAAGGTCATGGGACCGCCTGATTCGACCCCTGCTTGGGCGGCGAGGATCCCCATGGGATAAAGGGACAGGTCAACTCCATCAAAAAGGCACTGGGAGACACAGACCATACGTACTCCGGCCTTGATGGCTCGGCGGATGGCGGGCAGGAGGTTATCCCGGCCTGTATTGACGCCGCCCGCGCCATAGCATTCAAGGACGATGCCCTTGTAGCCGCGTTGGACCGCATAGTCGATGATGTCAGGTTTGAGTCCAGGCGTAACCGTAAGTGCCATGACTTTCTCTTCCATCTTGCTTTCAACACGGAACCCTCCCACATTCCGTCGGTCGGGGAGGTTCTTTTTAATGCCGTTTTTATCAAAAAAGAGAACCGGTGCTTCATTGACGCTCTCAAAAGCATTGAAATTGCGGGTAAAGATTTTTTTGCAGCAGTCGCCTTTGATGACTTTATTGCCAAAGGCGACAAATACGCCGGGAAGGCCGCTTGACGCGATGGTAAAGGCCAGTTCCAAGTTGCTGCGGGCATCGGAGTTGGATAGTGACAAAGGTACTTGTGAGCCGGTGAGGACGACTGGTTTTCCCAGATTTACAAGCATGTAGGAGAGCGCAGAGGCTGTGTAGGCCATGGTATCCGTTCCATGGGTAAGGACGAAGCCATCATATTCCGTATAGTTATCCCCAATAAGGGTCGCCCAGCTGCTCCAGTCTTGCGGGACCACATTGCTGGAATCGATCTTGGTCAGGTCTTTTACGGTAATTTCTCCAAGCGTGCGCAGCTCAGGGACGGATGTAAGGATGTCATTGCCGGAAAGGGTAGGCTCCAGGCCATCTTCCGTGGCAACGCAGGAAATGGTGCCGCCTGTCGTCAAAAAGAGGATTTTTTTCATTTCGATGTGGGGCAGGATACCCCGGCTTTTTAGGTCGGGGAGAAATGCCCCATTCACCTCACTTTCCAAAATAAATAGATTTCCAGTAAAATAATGATTACAGCAAACTCGGTGATATCACATGAGAACGAGTAAGGCACCAGATCTGCAAAACCAAATAAAGATGGTAACCCTTCGCAGCATCTGCCCCTCTAACAGAAAATCCTGAATCGGCAGATGACAGAAAAATCCCGTCAAGGCTGTAAATTTGTTCCTCCATATGTTCTTGACCATTGGTCTTGGGACGTGCTCCTGCCCTTCCATAAAGAGCGGCGAAAGCCAGCAGTGAACCAATCGGAGCTCTTTTAAGGATGAGAAACAGTCTTATTATATCATAAGTAGGTCTTTTATGACCGATTTGGGAAAAGGACAATAATGGCAATCATGGTGTTTAGAAGGAAGGCCCAAAGGACCTTCCTTCATCCCAATTTTGTTCTTACCCTCCTTTTTTATTATTTTGATGACATCTGATATAATCCATTCTATGGGAGATCTTCCCTTGTCCTGATATTCGTGCCGTCAACACTATCTTAACAATAGGGGGCTCTCCTTTATTTTGCAAGTATTATGTATACCCTATCAAGAAACATTTTACGCTTAGGGAAAGGCCCCTTTCCTCCGCTCCGTTCTTTTGATAAAATATAACTCATAGGGGAACTCTGGGGAATCAGGGTTCCTTCTTTCTTTTTTTGGGGAATGGCCCCAACAGAAAATGAGGTGAGAAACATGGAAAAACAAAGACTGTGGATCAGGTGGCTTGGAGGGAGCCTTTTGACGATTTCCCTGCTTTTTTTCAGCAACGGGAACGTAAGTGCGGCGAAAATTCTTACAAAATACGGATCCCTGCCGCTTTACAGGGAAGATCTCATGCCCCTTACGGTAGAGCGTCCTTCTTTTTATGATGACCCGCCCCTTTGGACCATCCGGCTGCGCAATCAGCCGCAGGGACTGTTGGCGCCTGAAACTGGATTTTATCGTCCTATTTATGGCATCATGCGCAGGAGGACCCCTGTCTTTCGCACGGTACGGCCCCTCCTCCCGCCCCAAAGCGCCCACCTTCCTACGGCTGTGGGGCCCGAGGAAAAGCAGCCATTTTTGGTGCGCCAGCCCCGTCCCTACAGCGGCACGCCCCAGCGTCAGGCTGCCTCTTTTCCTTCAAGACCGGGGGCTGTCCAAATTTTTGTCCCTAAACCTTGAGTCTCAAAGTAGGATGGGAATCGGGGGAAGTTTCCGCAGGAAGTGCCCTGCTTATGCTATAATAAAAGATAATCTATCCCAATTTGGAACATCCCATTGGGCCTGGGGCCCATAGCACGCAAAGGACGGTGGAAAGATGAAGCTTTCCCAGCTTAGAAAAGCATATTTGATGGACCTTGCGAGCCGTTTTACAGGTCCGTTCCATAAGAAAAAGGCTGCCTCTTTTCGCACGGACGCGGTCAAACCAACTGCCCCTGCCTCCAAGATTCCCCATGATGTCTATGGTGAACTTGCTTTTCGTTTTTTGGAAGCCTGGCAGAAAGAAAAGGAACAAAAAGTTCGGATTTGCCTTTTTGGGCAGCCCGGTGCCGGCAAAAGTTCCCTTATCAATGAACTGATAGGGGAGAAAAAAGCCAAGGTTGGAACCGGGACGGATACGACCAAGGAGGCCCAAGTCATCGAATCGGGAAGTGTTGTCTACGTGGACCTGCCTGGCTATGATACGGCGCGTTTTCCCAAAAAAGGCTATTTCAGCCATTTTGATCCCCTCCAATACGACCTTTTTCTCTGCATTTTTTCGGGCAAGCTTACGGAGGCTGATACAGAATTTTTTTCCCGTCTCCAGCGGCTGGGCAGGGTCTGCCTTTTTGTGCGCAATAAGATCGATGGGCTTTATGCTCCTTTTCGGTCCTTAAAAAGTCTTGAAGAGGAAATCCAAAAAGATGTCCGTCATCAGGTAGGACCTTGTGCTCCGCTTTATTTTACGAGCTGCCGAAAGGATTGGGGCAATGCCCAAAAACGAGGCATCCCGAATCTTCAGGAAGCCATCATGGATCATTTGGAGCCGGCTTTGAAAGACCGGTATGCCCGTCATGCAAAAGCGTATACGGAGCATACCCTTCTTTTGAAGCGTCGGGCGGCAGACCGTCGGGTGCGTAAGTATACAGCCATGGCGGCCGCCAACGGCCTTAATCCTGTTGTCGGTATGGATGCTGTTATTGACGCGCGTATCCTCAAGGAAATGTATCAGGGAATCCGGACGGATTTTGGCTTAGGGAAATGGGATCTTCCTATCGAAGGAAACCGAGTAAATCTTGTAAAAAAAGTGGCCGGTGGGGTTACAGGCGAGCGCGTGACCAAGGGCCTGAGCCTCCTCTTACGCAAACGGGCCGGAGAGAAGGCAGCCAAATTTATTCCCCTTGCCGGGGCCGCTGCCGCTTCATTGATGAATGCGGGCAGTATGTATTATGTTGGAAAAGAATATGTCAGGATCTGTTACGAGTATGCCCGCAGACGGCTCCAGACAGAAATCGAGTGGGGGACCCATGAGCACAGAACGTGAAGATATCAAGAAAATTGAAAAAGAAATTGATGAGGAGAATGTGCGCATTGTCCTTTTTGGCCAACCTGGAAGCGGGAAATCAAGCCTGATCAATGCCGTCTGCGGACGGGAGGCTGTAAAGACGGGTGAACTGATGGAACCGACGACCGACGCTGTGGTTGTGGAAAATGGGGATGTGACGTTTATCGATCTTCCTGGCTATGGAACGGATGGATTCCCGGAAGAAGCTTTTCTCGAACGGTTCCGGCCTTTTCAATACGACCTTTTTCTCTGCGTCTTTTCTGATAAGCTGCGGGCTGCTGACACACGGCTATTCTGCATGTTGGAAGCCCTGAAAAAGCCCTGCATCTTTGTTCGCAGCAAAATTGACTTGATCTATGAGGAAGGCCGGACCTTGGAAGAGTGTGAGGCCGTTATCCGCCGTGATGTGGAAACGCAGCTGGGTACGCGGGATATCGATCTGGTTTTTGTGTCGGCCCGTAGGGATCGGCCGGTGGGCATCGATGTCCTGAATGATGTCATCATGAGCAAGATGAATGAAGCTCGGAGAGAAAAATATATCCTGACAGCTGAAGCGCGGACAAAGGAACAGCTTGAGGCCAAAAAGGCGGCGGCCATGACTTTTGTCAAGCGCAGTGCTACTTATTCTGCGTATAATGGACTCAATCCTATCATCGCTGTTGATGCGGCTGTGGATTTTATGATCTTGTATCAGCTTTATAACAACATTCGGGAGACCTTTGGCATTACGGAAGAAATCATTGCGTCAAGCAAAAAAGTGTCTGATAAGGATAAACGCCTTGTCCTAGGCGGCATGAGCAGGGAAGGCATCAATCTTATCCTAAAGAATGCAGGTCGGCAGCTCGTGGCCCGGACCTTTCTCAAAGTCGTTCCCGTTGTGGGGCAGGCGACGGCGGCCCTTATTGGCTACAAACTTGTGAACAAGACGGGCCGTGATTATGTCAATGCCTGTTATGAACTTGCCCGGGAGCGGCTGCTGTCGGCCCTTGATGCCCGGAGATCATAACAAGGAAAAGAGGTAGCAGCATGGAACAGACAGCATATCTTCCCCATAACTACGAGGAAAAACTAAAGGCCCTCAATGCCGTGATCTGGGACGCGGCTGAACTGAAATTTGCCGAGACAAAATCGGCTAAGGCCATGACGGATTTTCTGCGTCAGGAAGGCTTTACCGTAAAAGAAGGTCTTGCTGGCATGAAAACCTCCTATGTAGCGGAATTTGGGTCTGGGCATCCCATTATCGGCATCCTCGCCGAATATGACGCCCTGTCCGGTCTTAGCCAAGAACTTGACGTGGCAGAAAAAAAGCCACGGTCTGGGACCTCGTGCGGACACGGCTGCGGCCACTGTCTTTTGGGAACGGCCGCCATTGGAGCTGGTCTTTTGCTCCGGGATTATTTAAAAGCCCATCCTGACAAGGGGACGGTGCGGGTCTATGGCTGTCCTGCCGAAGAAGGCGGAAGCGGGAAGGCCTATATGGCGAGGGAAGGCCTTTTTGACGATGTGGATGCTGCCTTTACGTGGCATCCGGCAACGATGAATGCTGTTGCAACAGGCAGTAACCAAGCCAATATCCAGGCGGCCTTTACCTTTACCGGTCAGGCTTCCCACGCGGCAGCCTCTCCAGAAAAGGGCCGCAGTGCCCTTGACGCGGTGGAACTGATGAATGTGGGCGTGAACTATCTTCGGGAACATATGGCAGATTATGAACGCGTCCATTATGCAGTCCTTGATACGGGCGGGGTTTCCCCGAATGTCGTTCAGGAGCATGCCGAGGTTCTCTATCTTATCCGCAGCAAGAGCAACGCCGAAGCGAAACGGCTTTATAAAAGGGTACAGAAGATTGCCCAAGGGGCGGCTCTTATGACGGAAACATCCGTTTCCCTCCGTTTTGACAAGGCCGTATCAAATTTGGTGCGGAACGATACGCTTGCAGCGGTTATGCATGAAGCCATGGTGGAAGTGGGCGCACCGAAACGCACGGCGGAAGAAAAAGCGTATTTGGAAAAATTCCAAAAGACCGTGCCAGAAGAAAATATCCTTCATGATCCGGGTATGACGCCCCTTCTTGATCGGGAGTTTTTGGAAAATCTTATCAAGAAGGATCGTTTTGGAGAATTCATTGTTCCCTTCCAGCCCAATTCCATTACTCAAATGGGATCGTCTGATACAGGGGACGTAAGTTATGTGACTCCTCTTGCCCAGTGCTACACGGCAACCTTCCCTATTGGTACAACCGCTCATTCCTGGCAGTGGGTGGCTATGGGTCAGAGTCCAGTAGCTCTTTCGGGGATGTACTACGCGGCTCGCGTCATGGCGGAAAGCACGAAGAAAGTCATGGAAGAGCCTGCACTTCTTGACCGGGCCAAACAGGAACTGTCCGGCCGGCTGGGTGGAACATCCTATGAATGCCCCATCCCCAAGGATGTGTGGCCAACCAAATACGCAAAAATAAAATAAGGACACGGAAGGAACCCTGCAGCAGTGAGAAATCTGTTGCAGGGTTCCTTTTTTATCTACTGATCATTGTGTTTTGCAGTTTTTGCAGCTGTAAAGCTACATAGGCATTCTCAAGATGGATGAATTTTTTGAGCAGATCCTTGAATTCATCAACATAATGAAGACTTTGGCTATCCCTATGGGATACAATAACATTTGTTAACTCATAGGTAAGTCCTTTGATGCGAAGGATATGCAGTC
This sequence comes from Acidaminococcus intestini DSM 21505, assembly GCF_000425045.1. Lineage (GTDB taxonomy): Bacteria > Bacillota > Negativicutes > Acidaminococcales > Acidaminococcaceae > Acidaminococcus > Acidaminococcus intestini. The sequence goes on from NZ_AULA01000009.1 coordinate 57,466, forward strand.
TTTCCTTTGTCGGAAGTATCCCTGTCCAATCGAGCTGCTGCAGGTTCAATTGGGCACAAATGGTTGAATAGTGACCGCTTCTGCATAAATCAATCATAATGCTGAAGTTGCTGACCTGAATAGGCAGGGAGGCAGCAATATGCTTTTGCATCAGAAAATTTGAGACGGCTGTCGTCGTAGTGGAAGCAGAATGTCCAAGGACAAGAGGAATTCCTGGAAGGGATGCCAAATCGATGCCCTCTTGATAAGCTTTTACTAAGAGTGCGTTCGTTTTATCTCCGTAATAGGTACGAAGCAATGTTTCCGGAACAACTAGATAGAGAGGTTCCCTTTCCAGTTCAATTTTGTCGAATAAAGGATGTTCCTTTGCATCGACGCCGAGAAACAAGTCGATTTCTCCACTGAGGAGAAGGTCTTCCAACTTATGGGTATCATTGAGACGAACCTGGACATCCACGTTAGGGTATTGTTTCTGAAACTCGGGAACCATGGATGGAACGAGAATGGTCCCTCTTGTTGTTGGAATCCCAAGACGAATGGTGCCGCGCGTTCCCTGACTGATATCTGCCAGTTCATTTTTCATCCTATATTCGAGTGCTTTTATTCGTGATAGATAGCGCAGCATGGCAGCCCCTTCCGCGGTCAATTCCAAGTGAGGACGACGGCGAAACAGCGTGACGTGATGATGGGCTTCAAGCCTCTTGATATGGTCGCTTAAGCATTGTGGAGTAACAAAGGCCCGCTCTGCCGCTCGGGAAAAGTTGAGCTCTTCAGCTGCTAATAGAAACATTTCATAGCCAATCAGCATGGGATATCCCCCTTTCTTCTTCTCATTATAGTGGTTTATCCCTTTATATCAAGTTTTTGCTTTAAATTCATCATGATTTTTACTGTTTTACATTTAAAAGAAAAGCATGCTATATATAGCGTATCAAGAATGAATCGGAATCTATGATGAAGGGAAGGGGTTCTTATGTCCAATTTACTCATTTTTGTTGTCGGTCTTGCTATTATGCTTTTGTGTATGATGAGAACTAAGTGGGGACCTTTTGTATGTATGCTTCTTGCCAGTCTTGCCATCGGGATCGGGTGCGGTCTGGGAACGGACAAAACCATCGCCTCGATTGTGGATGGCTTTGCCAAGACCTGCAAAAATATCGGCCTTATGGTTATTTTTGGCACTATTTTAGGCATTTACCTGGAAAAATCACGTGCCTGCCAAAGGATTGCGGAAACGCTTCTTCAAATAACAGGGAAAGATCGGGCTGCCGGCGCACTAGCGGCTACAGGATATGTCATTGCCATCCCTGTTTTCTGTGATGTTGCCCTTGTACTTCTGTCCCCACTTATTAAGTCAGTTGCACGGAAAAGTGGAAAGAACGCTTGTTCCATGGGCGTAGTGACTGCTTGTTCCCTTTTGGCAACCAATGCTTTTGTGGCACCGACACCGGCGCCGCTTGCCATTATTGCCATTTTAGGGCTGGATATTGGAACGTCCATTTTATGGGGCATGCCAGCTGCGCTGTTCGTGACAGTTTGCGTATGGGCTTTTGGGGAATACTATTTGGAACGGAAACCGGCTTCGTGGTATACGGAACTTCCGCGGGATATTTCTGCTCAAGAAGAGACGAACGATGAGTCAGCTCCCATGCCCAGTTTCGGAGCAGCCCTCACGCCCATACTGCTCCCGATAGTGTTGATCTTGATTCGCTCAGTAGGTAGGATCTTTTTGGAAAAAGGCTCAGTCCTTGTTTCCCTTTTGAACTTTTTTGGTGATAAAAATATTGCGCTTTGCGTAGGGATTGTTTCATCCGTTATTCTTTTAGGGAATTTCCTGCCGAAAGATAAAAAATATGCACCCATGACGGACGCACTCCGTACCTCGGGGCCTATTGTCTTTATTACGGCTGCAGGCGGTGCTTTGGCAAATATTGTTGGGGTTACTGGCGTTGGTAAGATCCTTGCTGAAAGTCTGGCCGCCTCTCCCATTCCTGTATTCCTAATTCCTTTTCTGATCACGGGTCTTTCAAAATTTGCCCAAGGATCTGCTTCCGTTGCTGGAATCATGGCGGCAGGGCTTACACTGCCCCTTTGTGAAACGGGGCTCCTGTCTCCCCTGCAGGCGTTTCTTTCCATCAGTGCTGGCTCTGCTTTGGGGTCCCATGTCAATAATAGCTTTACTTGGGTTTTTAGTGAATTCATGGGCTATGATATCCGAACAACCATGAAATCTCTCTGTGTCTGTCAAAATGTGGTCATGTCTTTATCCGGTTTATTGGCAGCTTACGTAATCGGCTCGCTGGTGGGCTGACTTCTTATCTAGATTTTATTTTTTTTGCTGACTGGGGCTCCTTAGGGAGTCCCCTTTTTTATGCGCTAAATCGTCCAATTATTTTTGCAAGTGGGACTATTTCCCTATCCATTGAATCCCTGGAAAAGGTGGCCTACAATAGAGGAGAACTGTACGTGAAAGAAATACATATTGTGAAAGGAGCTTTGCTATGAATCCTGAAATCAATGCTCGAAAGATTGCCATTGTTGGCTGCGGTATGGTCGGGGCTACAAGTGCCTTTGCCCTGATGGAACAGGGACTTTTTTCGGAACTGGTCCTTGTCGATGTGAACCGGGAACGGGCGGAAGGGGAAGCCATGGATATCGGTCACGGCATGATCTTTGCGTCCCCTATGAACATCTACGCTGGAGACTATGATGATATCATGGATGCCTCCATCATTGTCATTACGGCGGGCGCCAGCCAGAAGGTGGGCGAAACGCGCCTTGATCTGGTAAAAAAGAATGCCGCCATTTTTAGCTCGATCATTCCTGAGATTGCCAAACGCAATTATCAAGGCATTCTCCTTATCGTGGCCAATCCCGTTGATATCCTGACCCATGTCGCGCAAAAGCTGTCCGGCTTTTCTCGGAGCCGCGTCTTTGGGAGCGGGACCGTCCTTGATACGGGCCGCCTTAAATATCTTTTGGGTCAGCACCTAGACGTGGATCCTCGGAACATTGATGCTTATATCATCGGAGAACATGGTGACAGCGAAATCCCGGTTTGGAGCAGTGCCTATGTATCCGGTATGCCGCTCAGCCGCTTCTGCGAATTTCGCGGCCATCATGACCATAAAGCCTCCATGGAGCACTTGGCTCAGTCTGTCAAGGATAGTGCTTATGAAATCATCAAGAAGAAAAAGGCAACCTATTATGGCATTGCCATGGGGGTGCGCCGTATCTGCAGTGCCATCATCCGAGATGAAAAGAGCGTGCTTCCTGTATCCGTTTATCTTGATGGGGAATTTGGCCTTTCGGGAGCAACCCTCAGCGTGCCTGCCATCATAGGGGCCAAGGGGATTGAAAAAGTGGTTCCCATTTCCCTGAGCAAAGAAGAAGGAGACGCCCTGCAAAAGTCTGCCGAGATCCTTAAGGAAACAGCGGCCACAATTGGATATTGAGGCAATTTGAAAGCAAGGAAAAATCGCCCGATTCCTCCTAAAAAAGCATTCCAAGTGGTGCCTGATATGGTATAATACCGGTTATGACTGATGTAGATGGTTAAATCTTGGAGGGATAGCATGGAGAAGGATAGGCCCATTGGTGTCATTGATTCCGGTGTCGGCGGCCTGACGGTCCTCAAATGGTTGCAGAAGAAAATGCCCCACGAGCAGTTTATCTTTATCGGGGATACGGCCCGTACGCCTTACGGGGATCGGGCGCGGGAAGAAATCCAGCGGTTTGTGAAGGAAATGACCGATTGCTTGGCCCGTCGGAAGATCAAGGAACTGGTTGTTGCCTGCAATACCATTACGGTTCTTGGCCTTGATACGATTCGCAATGGCTATGACTTTGATGTGATTGGCATGGCTAAGGGGGCGTCCAATATCAGGGAAGTCACCCATAACAATAAAGTCGGCTTTTTTGCGACGGACTTTACGGTTTCCACCGGGGCCCATAAGCGGGAAATCGAGCGTCTTGACCCCGGTGTTGAAGTGTTTGGCCTTGGCTGTCCAAAACTTGTGCCGCTCATTGAAAGTGAAAAATTTGGTCGTCCGGAAATGCAGGAAGCCATCAAGGAATATGTGGATGCCATGAAGGTCCATGGGATTGATACCCTCCTGCTGTCCTGTACGCACTATCCTTTCCTCCACGATGAGATTGCGGCCGCTTTTGGACCTCAGGTGACGGTCCTTGATCCAGCGGAAATGACGACGGATGAGGCTATTAAGCATCTCCAAAACAAAGGACTCCTCAAAACAGAAGGGGAAGGATCCCTGGAAGTTTGCTTTACGGCGGATCTTGCCCGTTGCAAGCGGCTTGCTTCCCGTATGCTTGACCTGGCCCATGCCCGATTTCACCTGATTGACCTTGAGTCCTGATTTGCGAAAAAATAAAGAGAAGGCTTGACCAACATCAGGGAATATGATAAAATTCATTCGTTAGTGCTACTGTAGCTCAGTTGGTAGAGCGGCTGATTCGTAATCAGCAGGTCGCAGGTTCAAATCCTGTCGGTAGCTCCATCTTAAAAGATTGGCCCCCGGTTTCCGGGGGCCTTTTTAGTGTCGTTTTTCTTTTAAGGCTACCTATGGATGACACTTATATCCTTCCCAGCAGGGACCGGAAAAGGTGACAATCCTCTGTAAATGGTGTAAAATAAAAAGACGTATCTATAAGGAGGAACACCATGATTCGACGGAAAACTTCAGCCATTGTGGAGTCAGGCATCCTGGCGGCCATTGCGGTGATTTTTACCCTCATCGGCAATTATATTCCCGTTCTCGATGTTATCGTAAGCGTTTGGTGGCCCCTTCCTATCATCTTATGCGGAAGGCGTAATGGACTGATGTGGAGCGTCCTCTGCCTTTTGGTTACCGGTGCTGTTGTTGCTGTTCTCATCAGTCCCCTCCAGGCCGTTACCCAGGTCCTTATTCTGGGCATCTTGGGCCTTGTCATGGGGGAAGGGATGCGGCGTCAGAAGTCCCCTGCCAGTGTCCTCTTATGGGGGAGTCTGGGGGCCCTTTTATCTGTTGTTCTCAGCGGCCTTGCAGCCTATTTCCTCATGGGCATCAATGTGGTGGAATCCTTTACCCATGCCATTGCGGAATCTGTTCAAATGACCAAGGACATCTATGATACGCTGGGGGTTTCCGGAATCATGACCACAGAATCCTTGGAACGGATGCAGCATATGCTGAGTCTCGTCCTTCCGGCTGGACTGCTCCTTAGCTGTCCCATTTCGGCCTTCGTCAATTATTGGGCGGCTCGGAAGGTCCTTTCCCGGTTAGGCGATCCCTACCCTTGGTTCCCTCCTTTTGCCACGTGGACCTTGCCGCGTTGGATCTTGGGAGGGTACGGACTGGGTATGGCAACGCTGCTTTATTTTCGCGGAGATGAGACCAGCTATGGCTTCCTGGGAGGCTACACCCTTTTTACCGTGGCAAGCATGCTGCTCTTGCTGCAGGGACTCAGTGTGGTTCTTTGGTACGTACAGGTTCGGGGAAAACCGCGTTTTTGGTTTCCCTTGGCAGTCCTTACCAGTTTCGTGATTCCCCTTGTTTCCCAGTTCCTCGTGGTCATGGGAGCCATTGAGATGGTAACGGACCAGCGCAAACTGCGCAAAAGATAGGAGAATCGACCATGAAAGACGAAGAACGAGCCAAATTATGGCGTACCCTTCGGGTCGCGGCGGCCATCCTCGGCACCCTTTGTGTCGTCTATGGCTTTTATGTTAACCAGGTGATTTGGACAGCTGCTGGTTTTACTGCTGTCCTTCTCGTCTATTATTTCAGTTCCCGCAGCAGTAAGCTCCGGGAGGCATGGTTCAACCATGCCATGACGACGGTGGTGCGGAATATTGAGCGGGCCAACCATTACGCCGTTCAGCGCCTGCCTGTAGGAATTGCCGTATTTGATCAGGAAGGCCACTTACAGTGGAAAAACCGACTCTTCAATGAGTACATCAATGTGGATGCCCCTTTGGGCTCCCTTTTTGATAAGATCCTGCCACCGCCGGAAAATAATTTTGCGACCCTCCGGGTCCGTGATTCCGATAAGAGCATCAAAATTGGCGACCGCATCTATTCCATGCTGGTCCGTCCCATCCAGACAACAGAAGAAGCTGGCAGTGACACGGGTGTTGTCATCTACCTGTATGATGTGACCAATAAGGAGCGGCAGCAACGCCGCTATGAGGATGAGCGCCCCGTTGTGGCTTATGTCCAGTTCGATAACTACGCCGATGCCCTAAAGGGCCTCAATGAAAGTGACCGGGCAAGCCTGGTGGTTGCCATCACGAAGGCCATCAACTCCTGGGCGGAAGAAGTCAACGGTTATTCTCTTAAGTATTCTGAAGATCTCTATCTTGTAGGCATCAACAGGAAAGGTCTTGTCGATACCATCAATCGGAAGTTTCCCCTCCTTGACAAGGTACGGGAAATCAAGATCAATCCGCGGATTACACCGACCGTCAGTATTGGTGTGGCAAGCGGCATGAAGACCCTTTCGGAAATGGCTCAAAAGGCCCAGTCCTGTTTGGACCTTGCTTTGGGGCGCGGCGGAGATCAGGCCGTTGTCTCCATTGGTGAGGAAGTGAGCTTTTATGGTGCCCGCGGGAGCGTGCAGGCGAAAAATACCCGCGTGCGGGCCCGGATTGTCGCCCAGGCCATTCACGAACTTATGACAAATGCCGATAAGGTCTTTATCATGGGGCACGTCAACGAGGACTATGATGCCATTGGTGCGGCCATTGGCGTGGCCAAGATGGCTCGGACCTTGGGCAAGGAGTGCTATATTGTCTGGAGTGGTCAGGGGACGGCTGTAGATAACATTGAAAACGTAACCCACGGCAATAATCCCTACGAGGATCTCATCATCAGTGAAGAGGTTGCCATGGAGCAGCGTACGCCGGGCAGTCTCCTGGTTTTGGTAGACCATCATCGGGCCATGCTCACGGCGGCACCAAAACTCCTTGCTGCCATCAGGCGGCGCGTGATCATCGATCACCATCGCCGGGCTGAAGATGTCATTGAGGAAGTGATGCTGCAGTACATGGAGCCGTCCACCTCCTCGACAAGTGAAATGGTTACGGAAATCCTGCAGTATTTCCAGGAACGCATGGAAATCAGCCCGCTGGAGGCCTCCGTCCTTTATGCTGGGATCGTTGTTGACACCAAGAACTTTGCTGTCCAGACCGGTGAACGGACCTTTGAGGCCGCGGCCTATCTGAGGCGCTATGGTGCCGATCCTCATGCCGTATCCCAGCTTTTTAAAGAAGATGACGCCTCTGTTATCCTCCGGGCCAAGATCATTACGGAAATGAAGAAACCCATTCCGGGTCTTGCTGTTTCGGTTCATTCCGGCGGTGCCCAGAATGACCGCAATGTTTCCGTTGTTGTCGCCCAAGCAGCCGATGAGCTGCTGACCATGAATGATATCCATGTCAGCGCCGTTCTCAATGAGAGCGACGATGGCGTCAGTATTTCGGCCCGCAGTGACGGGTCCGTCAATGTCCAGACCATGATGGAAGAACTCGGCGGCGGCGGTCATCAGACTGTAGCCGGTGTCCAGATTAAGGGCGCCAAGGCCGAGGACCTGATTCCGAAGATCATTGAGATGGCAAAAGAACAAATGAAGGAGAGCGATTCCGATGAAGGTAATTCTGCTGAAGGACGTAAAGAAGTTGGGTAAAAAAGGTGAAATCATTGAGACGGCTGAAGGGTATGGCCGCAACTATCTCATTCCCCGGGGCTTTGCCCAGGAAGCAACGGCCCGTAACCTGAACCAGGCCAAGGCCGATCAAAAGGTAGCAGCCCATCGCAAGGCTCAGGCCCATGATGAAGCGGTCGTACTGGCCTCGCAGCTGGAAAAAGTGGTACTTCATCTGGCCGTCAAGGTCGGTGAAAATGGTAAGCTCTTCGGTTCCATTGCTTCCAAGGATGTGGCAGATGCACTTCTTGCCCAGACGGGAATGGAAGGCATTGATCGCCGTAAGATTGAAATCCCGGAGACCATCAAGAGCCCTGGTGAATATACGGCTACGGCTAAACTCCTGCCGGAAGTGACAGCTAAGTTCAAGGTCGTCGTAGAAGCAAAGGCTTAAGTCATGGAAGACCGGATTCCCCCTCAAAATGTGGAGGCCGAGCAGAGTGTGCTGGGGGCCATGCTCATCAGTCGCGAGGCCATTGAAAAGGCCTGTGAGATCCTGCGGGAAGATGATTTCTATCGTCAGGATGATCGCATCGTTTTTGGCGCCATCAAGGACCTCCATGAACGCAATGAGGCGGTTGACCTCGTTACGGTCATTGAGGAACTCCGCAAAAAGGGCAAGCTTGATGCAGTTGGCGGTTCACAGACCATCACTAACCTTTCCAACGCTGTTCCGACGGCGGCGAACGTGGAATACCATGCCAAGATTGTGGAGGAAAAATCCCTGCGCCGGCAGCTGATCAATGCGGCAACGGATATTGCGGCTACGGGCTATGAAGAAGATACCGACATTGCCCGGACCATCGACGAGGCAGAACAGAAGATCCTTTCTGTTGCCAACCGGACCCAAACCGGTGGGATTGTCAAAATCCGTGATATTGTGCGCGGCGCTATGGAACGCATCGAGGAACTATATGATTCAAAGGAAGCTTTTACGGGGCTTCCTACAGGATTTACGGATTTTGATAAGATGACGAGCGGACTTCAGCCGTCAGACCTCATCATTGTCGCTGCCCGTCCATCCATGGGTAAATCTTCCTTGGTGCTCAATATTGCGGAACATGTGGGAATCAAGGGTCATAAATCCGTTATCTTTTTCTCCTTGGAAATGAGCAAAGAGCAGCTGGTCCAGCGTATGCTCTGCAGTCAGGCTGGCATTGATGCTTCCCGTCTGCGGATTGGGCAGCTCCAGGATCAGGAATGGCCGAATCTCATTGCCGCTGCTGACCGGCTCAGCAATGCCAGTATCATGTTGGATGATACGCCGGGTATGACGGCGATGGAAATGCGGTCCAAGGCACGGCGCTGGAAGGCTGAAAACGGACTTGACCTGATTATTGTCGATTATCTGCAGCTCATGCAGGGCTCGTCGAAACGGGCCAGTGACAATCGTCAGCAGGAGATGAGTGAGATTTCACGGTCCCTCAAAGGCCTTGCAAGGGAACTGAATGTACCGGTCATTGCCCTCAGTCAGCTCAGCCGCAGTGTTGAGTCGCGGACCAGCAAGCGGCCGATGCTCAGCGACCTTCGTGAATCAGGAGCCCTCGAACAGGATGCCGATATTGTCTGCTTCATCTATCGTGACGATTACTATAATCCTGATACGGAACAAAAGAATGTGGCAGAACTCATCGTAGCCAAGCATCGTAATGGTCCGGTGGGAACGGTCAATCTCTTTTTCCAGAAGGATACGACACACTTTTTCGACCTTACGCCGGAGCATCTGGCCCAGATGGCCGACCAGCAAGGATGATTCAAGGGGACTGCACAGGCAGTCCTCTTTTTTTGAGGACTCATAATGTGAACGATTTTAGGAAAAAATCTATTTTTTGTTCAGAAGAAATAAATGGAGGACTTATGTCGCCGGAAAGGAAGAGCAGCCTTCATCTTTCTTGAATTTTCTCCTATTCTTATCTTAAGAAAAGTCAAGGTAAGTCCCATTCTTATATGAGAAGTCATTGCGACTCGTTCGGAAAAATGATACAATGAGAGGGCGGCCATAACGGTGCGCTGTATTGTCATGCAATGTTACAGGAAGCATTTTGCTAAGGAGGAAGTACTGTGATTCCACGTTATACGGGTAAAGAAATGGGGTCCATCTGGACGGAAGAAAATGAAGACCGGACCATGGTCAAGGTTGAGATTCTTGCCTGTGAAGCCATGAACAAATTGGGTATTGTCCCTGATGATGCTCTTCATGACATCCAGACCAAGGCTGATTTTGAACTGGATCGGGTCCATGAAATCGAAAAGGTGACAAACCACGATATCATCTCCCTGCTCACCAATGTAGCGGAACACGTAGGCGATGCTTCCAAATATATCCATAAAGGGCTTACGTCCAGTGACGTCAAGGATACGGCCATGGGTGTCATGATGAAGCATTCCTGCGAGCTTCTGATCGATCTGGAAAAGAAGCTCCATGAAGTCCTGAAACGTCAGGCCCAAACCTATCGGAACACGATCTGTGTGGGAAGAACCCATGGAATCCATGCCGAACCTATGACCTTTGGCCTGAAATTCCTTCTTTGGATGGATGAAACGGAACGCAACATCGAACGCTTGGAACTGGCGAAGAAATACATTTCTGTCGGTAAGCTCAGCGGTGCTGTCGGCACCTATTCCAATATCGATCCCTTTGTTGAAAAATATGTCTGCGAAAAATTAGGACTGGAACCGGTTCGCCTGGCTACCCAGGTCGTGCAGCGGGACCGTCATGCTTTTTATCTGACGACGATTGCTGTCTGCGGGGCTTCCCTTGAAAAAATGGCTACGGAAATCCGTGCCCTGCAGCGGACGGACATCCGTGAAGCAGAAGAATATTTTGCACCTGGACAGAAGGGTTCTTCCGCCATGCCGCATAAGCGCAATCCGATTACGTGCGAAAAGATCTGTGGCCTTGCCCGTGTGCTCCGCGGCAATGCCCAGGCTGCCCTTGAAAATGTGGCACTTTGGCATGAACGCGATATTTCCCATTCTTCCGTGGAACGGATTATTCTGCCGGACAGCACGATTCTTCTGGACCATATGCTCCGCAAGATGACCAATATTCTCGATAAGCTCCTTGTTTATCCTGATGCCATGATTCGCAACCTCAATAAGACGGGCGGTCTTATCTTCAGCCAGAACCTTTTGGTCGCTCTTGTTGGCAAAGGTGTCCTGCGCGAGGATGCCTACAAGTGGGTTCAGCGCAATGCCATGGCCCGCTGGCTGGAAGGGGCTGATTTCAAGACCAACGTTGAAGCCGACCCTGATATCGAAAAATACCTCACGAAAGAAGAAATTGAAGCCTGCTTTGAACCCAAGCATATGCTTAAGCATATTGATGATATCTACGCCCGCTATGGGATGTAAGATCTAGGTAAGGAGAACGTTATGTCATCTATCGTTGTAATCGGCTCCCAATGGGGCGATGAAGGAAAAGGCAAGATTGTGGATTTTTTGGCCCAGCGTGCCGATGTAGTGGTCCGTTATTCCGGCGGCTCCAACGCAGGCCATACGGTTGTTGTCAATGATGTTGCCTATAAACTGAGATTATTGCCAAGCGGCATCCTCTATAAGGATAAAACTTGCATCTTGGGTAACGGCGTTGTCATCAACCCCCGCGTCGTCCTGGAAGAAATCCGGGGCATGCAGGCCAAAGGCGTTGATACGACGAATCTGCTCATCAGTGACCGGGCCCATGTCGTCTTCCCCTATCATGAAAAACAGGATGAACTGCAGGAACTGGCTTTGGGGGCGAACAAGATTGGTACGACCAAGGGCGGGATCGGACCTTGTTACATGGATAAGTATGCCCGTACAGGGATTCGTGTCTGTGATCTCATGAACAAAGAGGTCCTTGCTGAAAAACTGAAACGGACCCTTTCCGCAAAAAACAAACTTTTTACGGAATACTACAAGGCAGAACCTTTGGCTTATGAACCGATGCTGAAGGCCTATCTTGAATATGCCGAAGCGCTCCGTCCCCATGTATGTGACACGAGTGTCGCCTTAGGAGACTTTTTTGACGAAGGAAGAAAGGTTCTTTTTGAAGGCGCCCAAGCCACTTTCCTTGATATCGATTATGGGACGTTCCCCTACGTTACAAGTTCCAACCCGACAGCCGGCAATGCGGCTACGGGCAGCGGCGTAGGCCCTCGTTTCATTGACCATGTAGTCGGTGTTGTCAAAGCTTATACGACCCGTGTTGGCGAAGGTCCTTTTGTCTGCGAACTTTTTGATACAGATGGCCCCGGTACGTATCTTAGGGAAACGGGCCATGAATTTGGGACCGTTACGGGCCGTCCCCGCCGCTGCGGCTGGCTCGATGCCTTTATGGTCAAATATGCGGCACGCATCAACAGCATGGACAGCTTAGCCATTACGCGTCTGGATATCCTTGATGGTCTGGATGAAATCAAGATGTGCACAGGCTGGGAAATCGACGGCAAGCCCATCAAATATATTCCGGCCGACCTTTCCATCCTGGCCAAGGCAAAACCTGTCTACGAAACCTTCAAGGGCTGGAAATGCGACATCAGCAGCGTCCGTTCCTATGAAGACCTGCCGCAGGAAGCGCAGACCTACCTGAACCGTCTGAGTGAAGTGGTCGGCGTTGAAATCGGCATTGTTTCCGTTGGTCCGAACCGTGATCAAACCTTTACCCTCAAATCCTTCTTTGAAGACTGAGGCTGGAGCGGGAAATTCCCCCTTGACAAAAGGCGGAAAAACCCGTTACAATATTAGGGCTGTGAAAAGCCAATGATTCACTAGCTCAGTTGGTAGAGCACCTGACTTTTAATCAGGGTGTCCCGGGTTCGAATCCCGGGTGGATCACCATTTGAAAAGGACTGCGAACCCCTTGCCTATTGGCAGGGGGTTCGTTTTTAGGTTCATGCTGCTGAAAAGAAAAATGAGACAGATAGAGGTTCTTGAGCTTTTCCCGGGATGGAAAAAGAAAAGGCACGAGGCGTTCCCTGTTTCCTCATGGAAAGAGCCATGAATTTTTGATGGCAGAAACCAATTTTTATCGACAGAACCGTCCCGTTGATGTATAATATCTATTATTTCACTAGGAAAGGAAGGACGGCGTATGACACGTGATGGCAGGGATCTTATCGTATTCCTTCTGCTGACGGTTCTTTTGATGGGCGGCATAATGATCTTGAAACCGGGTCAGGGCACGCTGCCTGCAGCCGATGTAACAACGACCGCAACACCCAAACAGCAAGCTAAATAAGGCAAAAAAGAAGGCAGGAACGTGGTTTGTTCCTGTCTTTTTTAATTTCTAGACAATTTGATCCAAGATGATACCAGTCATGGTGTCCGTATCAGCTTTCTTGAAGCCATCCTTGTAGAGGTCCGGTGTCCGCCAGCCGTCAAGAAGCGCCGCGTCGACAGCTTTTTCAATGGCTTGGGCGGCTGCTTCCTCTCCTAAGGCATAGCGAAACAGCATCGCCGCAGAAAGGATGGTAGCACAGGGGTTGGCGATTCCTTTACCAGCAATATCGGGAGCCGATCCGTGGATTGGCTCAAAGAGGCTTGTCTTTTCACCGACTGAGGCCGACGGCATCATACCGATGGAGCCGCCCAATACAGCCGCTTCATCGCTCAGGATATCGCCAAAGAGGTTGCTTGTCACGATGACGTCAAACTGGGTGGGACGGGCTGCCAGCTGCATGGCGCAGTTATCAACGTACATATGGTTCAGTGCTACATCGGGATAGGCCTTGTGCTCTTTTGTGACTGTGCGGCGCCAGAGCCGGCTTGTGGCAAGGACGTTGCTCTTATCGACGCTGGTGACCTTTTTGCGGCGGCCCTGGGCGGCCTTGAAGGCAAAGCGGCTGATACGCTCCACTTCGGGGACGCTGTAGTTTTCAAGGTCCCAGGCTCGTTCCACGCCGTCATGGATTTCCGATTCGCAGCGGTCACCAAAATAGATGCCGCCAATGAGTTCGCGCACGATGAGGACATCCGTGCCCGTCACGATATCGGGCTTCAAGGGCGAATAGGGCGCAAGGACAGGGGAGACATGGACGGGACGCAGGTTGACATAAAGCCCTAGAGCCTTGCGCAGGCCGAGGACGGCTTTTTCCGGCCGTTTGAGGGGATCTACATTGTCCCATTTGTCGCCGCCTACGGCACCAAAAAGGACCGCATCGGCGTTTTGGGCTGCTTCCACCGTTTCCTTGGGAAGAGGGTCCCCGCAGGCATCATAGGCGGTTCCACCGGCCATCTTTTGATCAAGGGAAAGGTCCAGGTGATAGATGGCTGCGGTCTTTTTGAGGACCTTTACCGCGGCGTCCGTAATTTCGCCGCCAATGCCGTCACCAGGGATAACAACGATCTTTTTTTTCATTGGGCATGCTCCTTTACATAGGCAATGAGCCCACCGGCCGAGGCAATGCCTTGGATGAAGTCCGGCAGGGGCGGCGCCTTGAAGGTGTCGCCTGTGGTCTTATCGGCAATGGTACCCGTGCTGATATCGACGCTTAGGATGTCTCCTTTTCGAATCTTTTTGACATCGTTGCCAATTTCCAGGACAGGAAGGCCGACGTTGATGGCGTTGCGGTAAAAGATCCGGGCAAAGCTTGCGGCAATGATGACGGGCACGCCCGATGCCTTGATGGCAATGGGAGCATGCTCGCGGGAAGAGCCGCAACCAAAGTTCCAGCCGCCGACCATGATATCGCCGGCCTTTACCTCTTTGGCAAAGCTTTCGTCAATGTCGACCATGCAGTGGGAGGCCAGTTCCTTGGGATCAAAGGAATTGAGGTAGCGGGCGGGAATGATGACGTCCGTATCGATATTGTCTCCATAGGTCCAAGTTTTTCCTTCGTATTTCATCTTATTTGACCTCCTTTGGGGCGGCAATCTTTCCTAAAATCGCACTGGCTGCTGCGACTTGCGGACCTGCTAGATAAACTTCGCTGTCCACGTGGCCCATGCGGCCCCGGAAATTGCGGTTTGTCGTCGATACGCAGCGTTCACCGGCGGCCAGGATGCCCATGTAGCCGCCCAGGCAAGGACCGCAGGTCGGCGTCGAAACAACGCAGCCGGCGTCGATGAAGGTATCGATGTAGCCTTTTTTCATGGCTTCCTTGTAGACTTCCTGGCTGCCGGGAATAACGATGCAGCGCACATCTGGATGGACAGTACGGCCTTCAAGGATCTTGGCTGCAATGGCAAGATCTTCCAGACGGCCGTTCGTGCAGGAACCGATGACGACCTGGTCGATGGGAATGTCTCCAAAGGTGCCAATAGCTTTGGTGTTTCCTGGCAGGTGGGGGAAGGCAACGACGGGGGTAAGGGCTGTTAGATCGATGGTCACGGTCCGTTTATAGACAGCGTCACTGTCTGCTGTAACAATTTCATAGTCTTCAACACGGCCTTGTTCGTAGGCCTTGGTCTTTTCATCGACGGGGAAGATGCCGTTTTTGGCGCCTGCTTCAATGGCCATATTGGCCATGGTGAAGCGGTCCGTCATGGAAAGCTCAGCAATGCCGTCGCCCGTAAATTCCAGGGACTGGTAGAGGGCCCCGTCGACGCCAATCATGCCGATAAGGGTCAGCATGACATCCTTACCCGTAATATCCGCCGGTTTTTTTCCTGTAATGATGACCTTAATGGCTTCCGGTACCTTGAACCAGCACGTGCCCGTTGCCATGGCAGCGCCCAGGTCTGTTGACCCCACACCGGTGGCAAAGCCGCCCAGGGCGCCGTAGGTGCAGGTGTGGGAGTCGGCGCCGATGGTGAGCATGCCCGGTCCGACAATACCCTTTTCCGGCAGAATGACGTGTTCGATGCCGGCTCGTCCAGTTTCATAATAATGGGTGATATGATGGGCTTTGGCGAAGTCACGGACAATCTTGGCAAGGCCGGCGGATTTAATGTCCTTGTTGGGAATGAAGTGGTCCGGGACAAGGACGATGCGGTCCTTATCAAAGACGGGGCGCCCAATCTTTTCAAATTCCTTGATGGCCGGCGGTGCTGTAATATCGTTTGCAAGGACGCGGTCGAGTCGGCAGGTGATGAGGTCACCTGGTTTAACGAGGTCCTTTCCTGCGTGTTTGGCGAGGATTTTTTGTGTCATGGTCATTCCCATCGTGCATACATCCTTTCTTTTACCCTAAATTTAGCGGGCACTGGCCGCTTGGTGGAAAGCATTGACTGCCTCTTCAGAGGAGATGAGGCCAGCGCCATAGACATGGTCCTTGGCGTCTTTGCGGCGGTTCAGGGCACTGATGAAGGCCTTGATGGAGGCCGTCATCGTATCCGTGTCGACGCCGGCACCCCAGGTTGTGACGCCTTTTTCATCTGTAATGCCAAAGTAGGCAATGCCCCGTGATTCAGCGACCCGGTCCAGGTCGTGTTCGCTGTACGTAAGGTCCGTCACGGTAAAGTGGAAAGCCCGGCAGAGGGCATCCTTGACGGCGTCGAGCTGGCCATTGCCGGCTCCTTCAAGGATCACGTCGCGGCCGGCAGCCCGGACGAGGACTTTGCCTTGCCATTTTCCGTCCTTCTTGCGGAAGAGCGTATCCTGCAGTTCAATGGGAAGGCTCTTATCGACGTAATGATCCTTAAAGAGATTGAAGATTTCATCGGGCTTCAATTCCTGGTGCTTATGATCGGAAACGTCTTTTACAAAGTAGCTGAAGTCTTCCCGCATCGCTTTTGGCATATCGATGCCATAGGCTGTTTCCATGATGTAGGCGACGCCGCCCTTGCCGCTTTGGCTGTTGATGCGGATAACATCGGCATCATAGGTGCGGCCCACATCGTGGGGATTGATATAAAGGTACGGGCACGTCCAGTACGGGTCATTGTGCTCCTTACGATATTTCATGCCTTTGGCAATGGCATCCTGATGGGAGCCGGAGAAGGCGGCAAAGACAAGCTTTCCGGCGTAGGGCTGACGCTCACTGACATGCATGCGCGTTACTTCCTCATAGGTCTTTACAAGGTCCGGCATATTGGAAAAATCAAGCTGCGGATCGATGCCCAAGGCATAGAGGTTCATGCCGATGGTGACGATGTCCGCGTTGCCTGTCCGTTCGCCGTTGCCAAAGAGCGTTCCTTCTACGCGGTCCGCACCGGCGAGCATGGCCATTTCTGCATCGGCAACACCAGTGCCGCGGTCATTGTGGGGATGGACGGAAAGGACAACGGCATCACGGTAGGAAAGGTTCTGGGAAAGATAGGCCACTTGGGCGGCAAAGATATGGGGCATGGACATCTGCACCGTCGATGGCAGGTTGATGATGACCTTCCGGTCTGGCTGCGGTTTCCACACGTCGAGGACTGCGTTGCAGACTTCCAGGGCGTATTCTGGTTCCGTCCCCGTAAAGCTTTCTGGTGAATACTCAAAGCGGTAAGACGCGTGGGCTTCTTCCGTGAGGCGCTGCAAAAGACGCGCCCCATTAACGGCAATTTCCTTGATTTCCTCCTTTGATTTGTGGAAGACTTGCTCCCTTTGCGCGACGCTCGTCGAATTGTAGACGTGGACGATGGCGCTTTTGACGCCTTTCAGGGCTTCAAAAGTCTTTTTGATGATGTGTTCCCGTGCCTGGGTGAGGACCTGGACCGTCACATCGTCAGGGATGAGATCATGGTCAACCAAATAGCGGAGGAAGTCATATTCCGTTTCTGACGCGGCAGGAAATCCGACTTCAATTTCCTTGAACCCCATGGCGACGAGGGTCTTGTAGAAGCGAATCTTCTCTTGGAGGCTCATGGGAATCACGAGGGCCTGGTTGCCGTCGCGCAGGTCCACGCTGCACCAAATAGGGGCTTTTTTGGGCGCGTCGGCCATGGCCCAGCTCATATCGACGACAGGGGGCAGATAATAGCCCTTTTTGTAAGCTTCTACATGTTTCATGATGATGTCCTCCTTACAGGCAATAAAAAAATCTTTCTTCTCTCTTTGTGAGAGACGAAAGATTCAAATCTTGCGCGGTACCACTCCACTTCACACCATTTGGTGTGCCCTTAGCCGGTACGGATGACGTGTCCATCGATACCGCCCTGATTGATAACGGTCAGGAGCCGGCTTCCCCTACTGTCATGCGCGGGTTCAGGAAAGCTGCTCAGGGATCAGTTCGGTTTCGGTCCGCCGCTGCCTTGCACCACCCGGCAACTCTCTGGAGGTTTTCCTGAAACGTACTCTTTCCCTTCAATGCATCTCTTGCTTTGAAATTATGGTTCAGATAGTATCATGAAAAAAGACAAAAATCAAGAAAAATTTTAAGGATAATACTAAAGCATGCTTTTTGCAAATAAAAGTGTAACCTATAATACAACTGGCCTTGATGAGCCAAAGAAAAGGCATGCAGGCGGGGCCTAATGAAAGGGGGCTGCCCAAAGGGGCAGCCCCATCCAGTTATTTTTTTTGTGGGGAGGGATTGGTTCGCATCTCAATTTCAAAGATGTTGATGACCTCAGCATCAGGACAGGCAACACGGAAACGGTTTCCCTTCATGCCGGGAAGGGTGCCGCCGTAGCGGAGAATATCGATATAGGGAAAGAGGGCATGCTGGGCCATGGGGCACAGGCGGCCCCGGTCATGGTCCCAGGACAGTTCCATACCCTTTACATGGCCGTGGTGGCAAGGGGCCTCCCCTTTTTTATCAACGACACGAATGATGATTTCACAGCGTTTTGTCATCTTACACCATCTTTTCTGGATGGAAATGGGCATCAAAGTCCGTTTCTGTCATGTAGCCCAATTCGAGGATGGCTTCCTTGAGGGAAAGATCCTTCTTGTGGGCCAGTTTAGCGACTTCCGCCGCCTTTTCATAGCCGATATAGGGGGTCAGGGCCGTAACTAGCATGAGGGAGCGGTGGAGGTTTTCCTTCATCTTAGCTTTATTCGCCTTGATGCCGAGGGCGCAGTGGATGCGGAATGATTCCATGGCGTCTCCCAAAAGCCGCACGGACTGGAGGAAGTTATAGATTGTAACGGGAAGAAAGACATTCAACTGGAAGTTTCCTTGGGACGCGGCGAACCCAATGGCTGCATCATTGCCCATGACTTGGACGGCAACCATGGTGACAGCTTCGCATTGGGTGGGGTTGACCTTGCCCGGCATGATGGAAGATCCTGGTTCATTGGCGGGAATGGTGATTTCGCCAAGTCCGTCCCGGGGTCCGCTGGCCAGCCAGCGCACGTCGTTGGCAATCTTCATGAGATTGGCGGCTAAGGCCTTGAGGGCGCCGTGACTGAAGACCATGTCGTCAAGGCTTGTGAGAGCATGGAACTTATTGGGGGCGGTTTTAAAGGCATAGCCTGTATTTTGGGCGATATAGGCGGCAACGGTCCGATCAAAGTCTTTTGGTGCATTAAGCCCTGTCCCGACGGCCGTTCCTCCTAGCGCCAGTTCAAGGAGCCCTTTTTCTGAGGTCTTGAGTTCATCACGGCTGCGTTCAAGCATGGTTCGCCAGCCCGAGATTTCCTGGGAAAAGGCAATGGGAACCGCATCCTGGAGATGGGTCCGGCCTGTTGTGACAATGCCCCGATGTTTCTTTTCAAGGTCCTTGAAGGTCTTTATGAGCGCGTCAAGGCGAGGAAAAAGATGTTCTTCGATGCCCTTTATGGCGGCAATGTGCATGGCCGTCGGGAAGGTATCATTTGAGCTTTGGGATTTATTGACGTCGTCATTGGGGTGAAGGCATGTCTTTTTGGCAAGCTCATTTCCCCTGTGGGCAATGACTTCGTTGATGTTCATGTTGCTCTGGGTGCCGCTTCCGGTTTGCCAGACCGCAAGGGGAAAGTTGCCGTCGAGACTGCCGTCAAGGATCTCTTCGCAGGCTTTTTCAATGAGTACGGCTTTTTCCTTAGGGAGCGTTCCCAGCTCACAGTTTGCTTGGGCTGCTGATTTTTTGAGGATGGCGAAGGCGGAAATCACTTCAGGCGGCATCTTTTCCGTGTCAATGCGGAAGTTCTCAAAGCTGCGCTGCGTCTGGGCACCCCAATATTTATCGCAGGGGACGAGGATTTCCCCCATGGAATCATGTTCTTTCCGAAGGGCAGGGCCCTTTGCCGACTTTTTTGTATCGCTCATGATGATCGACCTCCCTTTTTTGTCTTTGTCCTGCCATTGTATCATATCCCGCAGGCTTTGCCGTGAAAAATTGGAGCCCTGCATTCTCTTTTACACATTTCTGCTGCTTTTTCAGGATTCCAAAATATTTTTCTTGCCCTATTGCTGCCTTTTCGCCTACAATGGAACCTATCAGCATGTTGGAAAGGAGCTTTGGTATGGATCTTGCGGCCTATCTATCTTATTGTTTTGTCATGAGCTTTACTCCCGGTCCCAATAATCTCATGAGCCTTGCCCAGAGCCGAGAGCGGACTTTTCGAGGCGCCCTGCCTTTTTTGCTGGGACTTCATGTTAGTCTCTTTTCTATGTGTACGGTCATCTATCTATTTATTCATGCCTTGGAAGATATCCTGCCTTTGATGGATCTTCCCCTGCGCATCTTGGGAGCCCTCTATCTTGTGTATCTGACGGTGCGCCTTTTCATGAAAAACGGAGGGAAAAAGACAAAGACCATTGATTCCAAACGGCTCTTTTTCTCCGCCTTGCTCCTGAATTGGACCAATGTCAAAGTCGCTCTCTTCATGATGGTGGGCTATACGTCTTTTCTGCTTCCCGGTGGAGGCGGCCCTGTTTGGACCTTTCTTCTCGGCATGGTCATGAACCTTATGTGCAGTGCAGCCAATTTTACTTGGGCCCTAGGCGGCTCCCTCTTGGACCGCTTCTTCAAGGCTCACGAAAAGCCTGTCTCTTTGATGATTGCGTCCTTGCTTCTCTATTCTGCCGCAAAGATCCTTTTCCCCAGTCTCTTTTAGGACTGGGGACTTTCGTTAATGGCTGCAAGACGTCGGCTGAAGATCCATCTGGCTAGGAAGAAGGTCGCCATCTCCGCTGCTGTCTGGCTTTCAATAAGGCCCATATAGCCGAGAAAAGCACCCATGGCATGCATCAAGGGGATGTAGATGATGGCTTGGCGCAAGGCTGCCACAAGAAGGGTTATTCTGCCGTCTCCCAGGGCTTGGAGGGAAAAGGTGATGTGGAAATTAAGGAAGGCAAAGGGCGAGGCCAGACAGCGGAAACGTAGGAAGAGAGCCCCTAACGCAAGGGTCTCAAGGCCGATGGCACTTTCTGGCTTGGCCGCAATGAAAAGGCTTGCAATGGGAACCGCGGCGAGCTCATAAAAGAGCACGCAAAGGAGCGAAAAGAGAAGGCCCGCGCGGCGCGCCATCTTGATGAACGCCTTCATGCGTATGAATTTTCTGGCCCCATAATGATAGGCCACAAGGGGCAGCATGCCTTGGCAGATGCCAAGGCCTGTATTGAGAGGGATCCGTTCAGCCTTCATGACGATGCCAAGGGCCGCCAGGGGCGCGTCGCCAAAGCCTGCCATGAGGTGGTTTAAAAAGAGGTTTGATGTATCAAAAAGCAGGTTCGTAAGGGCTGAAGGAAAACCCACGGAAAGGACGGAACGAATCTTCTCCTTGCTGGGCAATCCTTCAGGAAAGGTATAGGCAAGACAGCTTTTCTTTGCAGTTTTTACGAGAGATAAGAGAAAGTAGCCTAGGGAAATCAGGTTTGAAAGGAGGGTGGCAAGGGCCGCCCCTGTCAGTTCCTCTCCTTGAGGAAGGAGAACGAACATGAAGAGGGGGTCAAGGATAATATTGAGGATGGCTCCTAGGGAAAGGCCAAAACTTGCTTTTTTGGCAAAGCCGACGCTTCGGAAAAGCTGGGCCAAGGTGCCTGATAGGACGGTCGGAAGGGTACCTAAGGTGACGACAAGAAAAAGGTAGGTCTCCGTATAGGCGTAGGTGGCAGGGGATGCTCCTAAAAGAACCAAGATGGGGCGGCGCAGGAAATAGAGGGTGAGGGAAAAAACAAGGGCCCCTGCAAGGCTTCCATAAAGGGAAAAGGCGCTTACCTGACGGGCACTTTTTTCGTCTCCTTCCCCAAGACAGCGGGACATGAGGCTGCCTCCGCCGACACCAAAAAGGTTGCTCAAGGCGACTGTAATGGCAAAGACGGGAAAAACCAGAGATACGGCGGCAATCATATACGGATTGCCTGTACGGCCGACAAAAAAGGCATCGGCGAGATTATAGATAAGGGTAATAAGCTGACTGATAATGGTTGGAATGGCCATGGCCGCAAGGGCTTTTGGCACCGAGGCTTCTTCAAAAAGGGCCTGGTTTTGGTCACGAAGAGACATAGGGAACGCTCCTTTCAGGTTCAGCTCCTATTGTAGCATGGAAAAAAGAAAAGAGACTGCGGAAAAAATGTGAAATGTACCCTCTTTACTGGACACCCAGTAAGGAGGGTACATTTTGCGTTATACGACTGAATTTAAGCTGATGTGTGTAGAACTTTATCGTCAAGGTAAGTGGGTAAAAACACCTAAAGGAATTAAAACAGCAAATTTTCGTAACAAGATTCGTACTTGGAATCGTATCGAACAGGCTGGCGGACCGGAAGCATTGTGTCACAAAGCACATTACAAGGCATGGTCCCCAGAGGAGAAACTTGAATTGGTTTCACAAGTAAATGCCGGACAGTCAATGATGGCTGTCGCCTGTCAATATGG
>NZ_AULA01000010.1 GCF_000425045.1 Acidaminococcus intestini DSM 21505
GCTTGCAAGCAGAGGCCATCTTTCCTCCCTCCTCCATGCGGAGGAGGGAGCACATTCGGTATTAGCATCCCTTTCGGAATGTTGTCCCCAACTGGAGGGCAGGTTGCCCACGCGTTACTCACCCGTTCGCCACTAAGAACTTACCGAAATAAGTTCTCCGTTCGACTTGCATGTGTTAAGCACGCCGCCAGCGTTCGTCCTGAGCCAGGATCAAACTCTCCAAAATAAAATTATTTTGAAGAACCTCTTGGCTCTTGAAAATACTAGCTCTTGTTTTTTTACTTCGTTTTCTCGAAGTGACTCGGTCGCGTCACTAAAGTGACTTGACCCGCACATCTGTCAATCAATATTCAGTTCTCAAGGTTCGTTCCTCGCTGTCATCCTCATCGGTGACAGCTTGTTCAGTTTATCACTTTTCGAACATCTTGTCAACACTTTTTTTCGTTGCTCCTAGAAGTTCTTTTTGTGAGCCTCACCCCTTCGGGAGAGTGCTTGATTATAATAGCACAGATGGGGCTTTTAGGCAAAACTCATATTATCCGTTTTATTTGGAATAATTAGGTTTATTTCGTAAAAATTTCTTCTATACTCTTGATTTTTCATTAATTTCCATCTTTTTACTCTTTATTCTTTGTATTTTACATTATTGTTTTTTTATGTTCGCTTTGTCCCGAACTAATTTTTTTATTCTTTTATTTCCATCCGGTTACATCGAATTTTTTTCCTTCCTGGCTCCCTGTTTCTTTGGAATTTACTTTTTGAGGATAAGGGAATCGCGTATTATCCTTTCTTTCCTTTCTTTCCCAGCTGTACATAGCAGCCTTTAGATGGGAGCAGAGTTGGCGCTTAGGCATCGATGGACAGGAGGCACAGTCTATTTTCCTGATGGCTTCCAATGATCTTCTCACAGCCCTTACTGTGACTAAGGGTCCCCACTTTCTTTGATCAAGTCTTTCTCGCTGAGGCTTACAGCCTCATAGGAATACTCGATTTTTACCATGAAAAAAACTCCCATCCAAATGCTAGGTTCAGATAGGAGCTTTCTTCTATTCTTTCTCGATTCTATTTCATCATGAGGGCCAAGTCATCTTCTACATTCGAGATGGTGCCAATGCCAAAGTTTTCAACAAGAACATTAGCAACATTCTTGCTGAGGAAGGCAGGCAGTGTGGGTCCCAGGTGAATATTCTTGACGCCTAGGCTCAGGAGGGCAAGCAGAACGATAACAGCCTTTTGTTCATACCAGGCAATGTTGTAGACAATAGGAAGCTTGTTTACGTCATCGAGGCCAAAGACTTCCTTCAGCTTCAGGGCAATGAGAGCCAAGGAGTAGGAGTCGTTGCATTGACCGGCATCAAGGACGCGGGGAATGCCGCCAATATCGCCGAGTTTCAGTTTATTGTAGCGATATTTTGCGCAGCCAGCCGTGAGGATAACCGTATCTTTCGGCAGTGCCTTGGCAAATTGGGTGTAATAATCGCGGGTTGTATGACGGCCATCACAACCTGCCATGACAATAAATTTCTTGATGGCGCCGTTCTTAACAGCGTCTACGACCTTATCAGCCAGAGCAAGGACCTGATTATGAGCAAATCCGCCGACGATCTTGCCGCTTTCAATCTCTGTCGGGGCACTGCAGGATTTAGCCTGCTCGATGATGGCACTGAAATCTTTCGATCCATCGGCAGCCCCTTCGATATGACGGCAGCCCGGATACTGGGCAGCCCCGGTCGTCCACAGACGCCCCTTGTAGCTGTCTTTCGGAGGTACGATGCAGTTTGTTGTCATCAGGATCGGACCATTGAAGCTTTCGAATTCATCGCGCTGCTTCCACCAAGCATTGCCATAGTTGCCGGCAAAATGCGGATACTTCTTGAAGAAGGGATAGTAATGGCCCGGCAGCATCTCACCATGGGTATAAACATCGACGCCCGTTCCAGCCGTCTGGTCCAGAAGCATTTCCAGGTCCTTCAGATCATGACCGGAAATAAGGATCCCCGGATTGCTGCGGGTACCAAGGTCCACTTCCGTGATTTCTGGCTGCCCGTAAGTATCCGTGTTAGCCGTATCAAGAAGAGCCATGCCCTGAACACCGTATTTACCCGTTTCAAGGGTCAGGGCGACAAGACCATCAACACTAATGTCTTTTTTCTGGATATCGGAAAGGGCACGCTGAATAAAAGCATCAACGTCTTCATCTTCATGATTCAGGACATTTGCATGATGAAGATAAGCAGCAAGACCTTTGAGGCCATAGGTGATGGTTTCCTTAAGAGAACGGATATCTTCATTGGATTCGGAAAGGACGCCGACTTCGGCAGCCTTTGCTGCATAGTCCGTTTCCGGTGCAGACCAGAGGGCCGCTTCAGAAAGCCCGGATACATCCTGCAGCTGTGCACGCAGTTCTGCCGTTTTCTTAAGGGTTTCCGTCACACGGGTGCGGATGGAGACCTCATCAAAGTTGGCATTCGTAATGGTCGTGAAAAGGTTCAGCGTGACCATATGGTTGACATCAATAGCCACGTCCTTTCCCTCTTTACGAAGAGCTGTCGTGACACTGCTCAACCCTTTGGTTGCATAGACCAAAAGATCCTGAAGCGCTGCAACTTCGGGGCGTTTCCCGCAGACACCGCTGACGGTGCAGCCTTTGCACCCTGCTGTTTCCTGGCACTGATAACAAAACATATTCAAATCCTCTCTTTCTGGGCCACAGCCCACTTATTTGAATGGAATGGTTCATCAATTGATGCTTTTATTGTAAGCGGAGAAGCTTCAGGAATCCGTTGTTTCAACAACATAAAGAAAAAACATCCCCACTTTTTTGCAGGGATGTCATGAACGATTTTAGATGAGCGGCAAGCCTTCGAAAGAACGGGCAAAATCGCTCAGGGCATACTGAATTTCCTTTTCCGGTGCAGTGGCAAGGGCTGCATCCTTAGTTTCCGCCTTGCGCAGGAATTTTTTCTTAAATTTTCCATCTTCCTTGCGATAAAGGTAAAAATCAGCAGCGGACAGGGTCCTCACATAGGTTTCAGGGCCATCTTCCCAAAAGGGGAACAGGGCCTCAACATAGTAAGATTCCATCGTATGGACAACCATGACAGCCACGACATCCGCTTCCGTTGCAGCAGTGACCCGTTCGAGATCACCTGCCGTGAGCTCATCGCCGCCTTGGATTAAGGAAAGGAGTCCAGCCCGCCCCTTTTGCAGGATGGTTGGGTCATCTAGGAAGGTATAGGAAACGCGCGGATACGCCTGCCGCACTTGCCGCTGCCATAGGTTCCTTAGGGACGGCGTCACTTTTCCCGTCCCGTCAAAGCAATAAAAAGCAATGACTTTGCGGGACAGAGCGTCTTTCGATGCTGAAGGTGCGGCAAAAGCAAGATTTCCGGCAAGCAAGGCCACAAGGAAAAAAAGAAGTGCCATAAGCGTTTTCTTAGCGTGCCTCATGATCCATCACCTCCTGAAAAGTTCCCCGCTTAAGCGTAAGTCCCAAATGATGGGCAAGGATCTGTCCTCCATCACTGTAGGTTTTCATCGGTGCCAAAGGCCCCGGTTTTACCCCCTTTCCAAAAAAGAGCATCGGAACATGTTCCCGTGTGTGGTCCGAACCTTTGAAAGTGGGATCACAGCCATGATCAGCTGTCACAAGAACGAGGTCGCCAGGGGTTAGGCGGGCTTCAAGTTCAGGGAGACGGCTGTCAATCAGCATCAGTCCTTTCCCGTACCCTTCTGCGTCACGACGGTGCCCATACGAAGAATCAAAATCAACAAAATTCGTGAAAATGAGGCTGCGGTCCCCAGCGTCTTCAAGGGCCTCCAAGGTCGCATCAAAAAGAGCGGATAGACCAGTGGCCTTGTATTGTTTTGTAATTCCACGATGAGCAAAGATATCTGCAATCTTGCCAATGGCATAGGTTCCACCGGCCTCTTCATAGGCCCGGTCCACCAAGGTCTTTTCCGGTGCAGCCACGGCATAGTCATGACGATTGCCGGTCCGGGTAAAGTTCTCCGGTGCCGTTCCCACAAAAGGACGGGCAATGACACGGGCAATATGATAGGGTCTTACCAAGTCAAATGCCTTTTCACAAAGGGTATAGAGCCGTTCGAGGCCAAAGGTCTCTTCATGAGCGGCAATCTGGAGAACACTATCAGCGGAGGTATAGATGATAGGTTTGCCCGTCCTCATATGTTCGCATCCCAGTTCCTTGATGATTTCCGTTCCTGACGCATGTTTTTCCCCCAATACACCGGGCAGGTTGCCTCCAGTAATAAGTCCATCAACGATATCTTTAGGAAAACAATGGGGAACATCGGGGAAATAACCCCAATCAAAATCAACAGGCACACCGGTCAGTTCCCAGTGTCCGCTCAGCGTATCCTTACCGCGGCTGATTTCCTTGGCATATGTATAAGCTCCTTTGATTGGTCCTGTTCCTATGGAATATGGCAAGGGATGACCTGTACTGAGGGTATGGGCATTAACAAGGCCAATACTTGTCAAATGAGGCAGATGAAAAGGAATGGAAGGACAATGCTTTCCGTACCATTCCACAATGTGGCCCAACGTATCAGCCCCGCTGTCGCCAAACGCGGCAGCGTCAGAAGCTGCCCCGATACCAAAGGAATCCATCATCAAGATGATGCAGCGTTTCATGATTCTCACTCCCTTTGCAGCAGTTCCTCAAGTCCTCGCTTAACAATTTTCTGGAAACGCACTTCTGCCCGATGGTAGATTTCAGGCGGAGCGATTTCCTCGCTTTCCGTTCTTTTGGCAACAACGCCGCAGATGCTCGCCGCCTTAAGGCCCAAGGCCTGACTGGTCACAAAAACAGCGGCCGTTTCCATTTCATAGTTGGTCACGCCCAGCTGCTGCCACTCTTTCATGCTCCCTTGGAAGCGCCGCAGGACGTAGCCGGTAAAACTATCATAGCGCTCCTGACCTGGCCAGAAGGTATCACTCGAAACGCAGATGCCCACTTCATAAGGAATATGTTCCATTTCAGCCGCATAGACCAAAAGCTGTGTCAAATCAAGATCAGCGACAGCAGGAAACTCAATAGGGGCATAATGGGTGCTTGTGCCTTCAAGACGGACAGCTCCCTTGATAATGACAACATCGCCCAGATCAAGAGAGTCCTTGATGGATCCTGTCGTTCCTACGCGAATGACCCGCTTAATGCCAAGACGGACCAGTTCCTCAAGACAAATTGCCGTTGAAGGACCACCCATGCCTGTTGAAATAACAAGAATGGGCTGACTGGCCACTTGAGCCAAATAACTTGTATACTCCCGATGGCTCACGAGCTCCACAGCAGGTCCCATAGCCTCTGCCAATGATTGTACACGTCCAGGGTCACCTGGCAGAAGTGCAATTTTTGCGCCCATGAGCATGTTTTGGGAAAGGTGGGTATGATAGAGGATTTCCTCCGGTCTAGCATAGTAAGCCATAACAGTGCCTCCCTATATTTTCATCCGCCATTGCGGTCATGTTATTCTGTTCATATTATACCACAGCAA
Organism: Acidaminococcus intestini DSM 21505; assembly: GCF_000425045.1. Lineage (GTDB taxonomy): Bacteria > Bacillota > Negativicutes > Acidaminococcales > Acidaminococcaceae > Acidaminococcus > Acidaminococcus intestini. The sequence continues at coordinate 5,521 of NZ_AULA01000010.1, forward strand.
AGCGATCTTTTCGTGAATCAAGAGACAGGATTGTCTTGTTTTTTCTTGCCCATATGGAACGAACCGGTACACTTTTTCCTTATTTTTTCTCAAACCGTCCATTACATTTCAATCGCTTTCAACCTATAATGATTCCAATCATGTAATGAGGATGTGACCTTTTATGACCAAAGAACAAGTCCATAAGCTTACCTTGGCGGGTCTTTTTGCCGCCATGGCCTTTGCCTGTTTTTCCTACCTGCGCATTGAGATTCCCATGGGCATGGGTCTTACTGGAAAGATTTACGTGGGCCACGCCTTCATCATGGTTTCTGCCCTCCTCTTAGGCGCCAAATATGGGGCCCTTTCAGGAGCCGTGGGGCTCTTTCTTGCCGATGTCCTTGCGGGCTACACTACATCAGCACCGCCCACGTTCCTTGCAAAGTTTCTTCTGGGATGGGCGGTAGCCGAAGCAGGAAAACATCTATTTTCTGCTAAGCTAAATGCTTCTGCCACCTTGGGACGCGGCGTGCTCTTTGCCTGCCTGGTCGGATCCCTTGTGAACGTCGTGACAGAACCGGTCATCCGTTTTTCCTTCAAATACTTTATCCTTGGCGTTCCTTATGCCGTGAGCTATGCCTCTGCCATCAACTGCGCTGTCAGCATGGCTGTCAGCAACGTTGTTTCCAGTCTTCTTGCCGTAGTGCTCTGTAAGGCCACGGTGCCCATGATGGGATTCAAGAAAGCCTAAGAACAAGTGCATCAAAAAAGACCGATGAAGCAAAGGGACTTATCCCCTTCATCGGTCTTTTTTATTTTTCTTAGGCCTCAGCCTTTTTCATGGCCTCGGCCACAGCAGCTTCACAGCTTCTCATGGCAAGGATGGATTCCTCAAAAAGTTTATTGAGGTCCCAGCCCAGCATGTCAGCGCCTTCCTTAATAACGTCACGGCTGCAGCCCGCAGCAAAATGCTTGTCCTTGAACTTTTTCTTGAGGGATTTCACCTCCATGTCCTGGACACTCTTGGAAGGACGCATGAGAGCCGCAGCCCCAATAAGTCCAGAAAGTTCGTCCACGGCATAAAGGACCTTTTCCATCTCAAGTTCCGGCGCCACATCGCTGCAGCGAGGATAACCATGGCTGACGACAGCGTGGATGAGTTTTTCATCCCAGCCTTTTTTCCTGAGAATCTTGTCTTCTACGCGGCAATGTTCTTCCGGATATTTTTCATAGTCCAGATCATGGAGCAATCCTACAAGCCCCCAAAACTCCTCTTCATCCCCATAGCCCAAGGATTTTGCAAAATACCGCATGCAGCCTTCGACGGTCAGGGCATGCTGCCGATGAAAAGGTTCCTTATTGTATTCCTTGATGAGGTCCCATGCCTCTTGTCTTGTATTTGCCATCGTCTCTGCTCCTTCCTGGAAGTGTGGCTTCCTCACAATTCTACTTACCAGTATAGCACAGAAAGACCGTTTTACAGCCAAAAATGCCATACTGGATTATTGTTTCCTTTGTCCTATGTTCATCATTTTGCGTTCAATCAGAATCCAATCCTACAGCTCCTCAATCGTTCAATTCCTCGTTCCTTAACTTTTCATAGTCAACATTAATGGTGCAGCTAAAAGAATTTTACTTATTTTGATGGCTTTCACTTTTAACTAGATGGAAATCGAATGAACAACCAAGATACGAAAATAGGCCATACGGAAAAAACACCGTGCTTTCAAAATACCCCTTAGCCAATAGTCCCACGACAGGACCGGAATTGCAAGAGGCTTAACAGGTGAACGGCATTAAGTAAGCGACCTGATTTACATCACCATGCCTTAAAAGGCTATAAAAATTGCTCCCTTGCCTTTCATATCCACCGCCAAACAATCCGTTTTCAATTCGAATATGTAAGCCCTTTTGTTTCGTTTCCTTGCCTTGGCAAGGCGAATTGACTCCATGAAGTGAATTCAGAGAGAAAAGACCAGACATAGAAAAGCCCGCATCCACAAAGGATGCAGGCTTCTTTTTTCGTTATTTGGCGTTGTCGTGATATATAGCAATTTTCCACCACAAATCCCAAACACTAGGATGCATCGCACTGGCCAAAATTGCAACATCGATATTAAGCCCATCAACTATCATATTTCCCATCATTTTTTTGCCGTATTTTTGCCGTCTAAAGGCCCGTATAGCCTTTCCATGCCCGCACGGGTGACAAGCCAGATTCTTTTCGATTGAGCAGCCTCAAGTCCAATTTGAAAGCGTGGAGGACGGCCTTGTCGACTGATACAGGCTTGCCTTAAGGAGTCGGTAGACTTATTCCAAAGCTCAGCAGCTTCTTCCAAAGTCATCACATCATTCAACATTATTTTCCTCCCTTGAATAAAAAGAAAAGTCCAAGCGCAAGTAAAACCATGCCCAATTGGACTTGGTCATTCAACATCGCTAGGCAGCCCAGTCCAAGAAATACACAATTCCAAATTGATTTTTTCATGGTGTTTTGATAGACTTATGATAGTGAGGGGAGGATTATCCTCCCCCTTTATCACTGGCCAATGAAGTTCTTCAGGATTTGGTAGATCCCTGTCAAAATCAACCCAATTCCTGTTGTAACTTCTGCGGCCATTTTTAATAAGTCCACCGTTTCACCTCCTCTCTATGGTTTTATCATACCGTATATACGGTATTTTGTCAAGTAAAAATCAACAAAAATCACCCCGTAAAGCCAGATATTTCCTAGCTCTACGGGGTTTCTTCATTTTGCGGCAGCTTCAGCACCCATCAGTTCTTTCAGCTCCCGTTCCGACAGTTTCCATTTATAGGTATTGGCTTCCTGCGCCTGTCTGGCGGCTTCCTGCGCCTGTCTGGCGGCTTTCTGGGGAACGATGTACCCGCCACCGAATATCATTTTATGCTTAGCTCTCTGGCTGTCCAGAGCCCGGGTATACACACCCACGTCTGTCTGGTAGTCGATGCCCATTTGGCTGAATAGCGCCACCCGGCTGGCCGTTAAGACGTTGTCTGGATATCTGTATTTTGGCTGCTGTGGCCCCTTGACCTTTTTGCTGTTCAACCGATTCACGGCATCCAAATCCCTCCACAGGTCAGGTGCAGACCGGATTAGCGGGCCCCGGCTTGTGACGAAGGACGTCGGCACCAGAGCACCGTTGGCATATGTGATATTACTGCCTACACATACATAATGGCTGATATGGTTGCTGAAGCAGGTCAGCTGTGGAGCGAACAGGAAATAGTCGATCCCCCGTTCGTTGTACCATTTAAGAATTTTCGTCAAAATAGAAAATGGTGGATTGTCTATCACTACGCAACCATCGGGATATTCGTATTTCTGATAGTCGCCGCCGGGCCAGAACGGTCGAACGATAGGTCTCCCCCCCCATTCGTATTCCTTGATCGCCCATGCCTTCACCGTTTCATAGACGTTTTCCGGCGTATAGCAATCGTCAGTAGTTAGTTTGGGTTTGAATTTGTCGACAAATTCTTCATAGGTTTCGCCCTTTCCCATGTTTCCCTCCATCAAAAATGTACTTTAATCCCGCCCATGACAGTAGACTTACTTCCTGCCACCCAGCCGCCGACATTTCCCTTTACGGGGAACCCTACCATGCCAGCGGGCTGTCCGTGCTTATCCACACCGATGCCCAGCTCCCATTTGCGTGTCTCATCGACGACGGGTACCTTGATATCGACCGTCGCCTTGGACTGCTGGTCCAGGGTAATCTTGTTTTTGTCCAAAACGTATTTTTCCGTGTCTGACTTTTTAAATGTCTGTTCGTGCCCATTGACTTTGACCGTCAAACTCTGCTTGGGGATGGTCACATCCACATCAGCGTCCTGAGGGGACTCCTTTTCGACGTAGCGAACAATCGTTTTTGTTTCTGTCTCAGTTTTTGCCGTCACACTTTCGTTTTGCGTGGTTTTTGGCACAGGACACTTGTGATTAATCGCACGCCAGCTAAATCCGCTCAGAAAGCCAATCGTAAAGCATACGGCGGTATAAGCAAAAAAGCGTAATTTTAAGCGTGTCTGGAGGCTGATCATGGCCGCATCCTCGCTTTAAATTGCTGTCTGTACCAATTTGCCTTGCCTCTCAGGACATTTCCGCCGGTCCTGGGGTCGTCGTAGTCAGTAGTCCACGCCGGGCTGTCGGGTGTGCCAAGGTACTGCAAGTCCCATCGCTCACAATCGGCGTTTGGCCCATACTCATCGCCTTCCGGAAGCAGGCCATCAATGTTATCCGCCGCTTCTGCGTGGGTCATGATCCGATCCCGGTCAATGGTCAGCCACAGGGTCTTGGCCAGGACGGCCACCACCTGGGCCATAGTTTCAATCTGGGCCACCGTGGGCGGGTAGTCCCCCAAGTCGTCCGTAGTAGCCCCGTAGGCACAGCACAAGGCAACGCCGATAGCAGCGGTGTTTCGTTGCCAAGTATGGGCCAGGGTTTCGCCGAGGTCGTCCGTACTTGCCCAAAGGCTGCCATCTTGATCGATATTGATATGGTAGTCGTTAAACTTCTGGTCATACCGCCCCGCCGTCCAGTGCAGGTATACCTTGACGTCACGGTCCATGTTCCGGGCATCCTTCCAGAGCTGAGCACGTGCAGCCTCAGCCATCGTCTGGATGTCTTCCAGCGTTACTTTTTTCATCAGATTTTTCCTCCTTTTCGTCCAGATCCGGGATCCCATCGCCGTTGGAGTCGGTCACCCGGGGCACGATGTTAAGCAGCCCGGAGACAACGGCTGGCCCCAGGACCTGATTCCCAATACGTAAAGCGGCGTCGATCATCTTAAAAAGCCATTCCTCGTGGAGACCTGTTACTAGGGCGAATACCCACAGAAAAATGGCCAGCGTAAAAGGCGCCAGCCCAATGAAAACGATAAAACGAAAAAGCCATACGGATTGAATCGTAAAGCGCAGCTGTTTCAGGCTCTTCAATTTACGAGAGATTTGTTCAAGCATTTTTTCTGTTGTTCCTCCAGGTCGTCAATCCTGTGAGTGTTACTTTTCCCCCTGGCTTCAATTGCTTCCAGCCGGATTTCAATCTGTTCCCGCCTGGCACGCTCCTTGCTGAGTGTTTCATCCAACTTGTCCAGGCTTTGTACCACCCGGTCCAGCAGGACCTTGAGTGGGCTAATGATCACGTGGATTACCCACACGAGGGCTCCGCCCAGGAGAGTCAGTACAGCTACAATGTCACCTAGTGATACATCCATAAGCCGCCTCCTTTTCGGTATAATGCTCCCTATATGAGATATAAGGAGATGTTTTCATGAGATTACCAAATGGTTATGGTTCCGTTTATAAGCTGTCAGGGCATCGGAGGCGACCGTACGTCGTCAAAAAGACCATCGATGGACGGCAGCGTGCCCTGGGATATTTTGAGTCGTATCAAGCTGCGTTTGAATTTCTCGTTGAGATTAATCACTGCACACCCACCCATCAAGTCACGTTTTCCGCCGTCTATGCCGCATGGAGTCAAAGGCATTTTCCGGATGTATCCCTGTCCAGCCGTCAGGCCTACTCCATCAGCTACAGGCATCTGAGTCCGCTCCATGCCATGCCTTTCGGCTCCATCTCCTATTCGGATTTACAGTCAGCCATTGACGCTGTCCCTGCTGGGTATTGCACCCGTAAAAAATGCCGTGTGCTGCTGAGCCAGATGTATAAGTACGCCATCAAGAATGGTATCGTTGACCACGATCTGAGTCCCTTCGTGGAGCTCCCGAAGCACACCGTCGTCTACAAGAAGAAGCCGTTCACAGCCAGGCAGATTGGCAAGCTATGGCGGTCACTGGATGTTCCAGGCGTTGCCGATGCTCTTATCCTCATTTATACAGGTATGAGGGTCGGAGAGTTTATCGCTCTGCGTCCAGGTGACATCAACGTCAGGCAGAGATACATCGACATTAAGCAGTCAAAGACAGCTGCCGGTGTGCGTAAAATCCCCATCCATCACCGCATCCTGTACATGCTCACAGAGAGAAAAGAGGCCGGATCCATCTGCCCCTGCTCAACCTACGACAGCTTCCGACGGCTCTGGGATAAAGCCATGGACGCAGTCAGGATGAAGCACACGCCACACGAATGCCGTCATACGCTGGCCACCTTGCTTGACCGGGCAGAGGTCAGCGAAACTACTATCCGGATGATTCTGGGACACGCCAGGCCTGGAATCACCAAAGGTGTCTACACACATAAGACGCTGGCTGACCTGCGGAAGGCCATAGACCGTGTTTAATGCGTGTGTAACCCGGGCTAGTAATATAGGTAGGAAACCGCTCAGGAAGTATCTGTGTATGTGTGCTTAATACGGTTTTAAGTGGCTCGTGTCAATGCCATAAAGTGGCATAAAATGGCATAAAATGGATTACCCAGGTATCCACCGATGAAATTGCATCCCATGGGCACCTTGTAAGAACCTGGAACAAGGTAACGGAAAATAACGGGGCCCCGAATCTATACAGGAACGGGAAATGGGAGCGCTATACGGGTGGGGCTTTTAGGGTATCTGGCTCTTGGGATGGAACAGCCGGGGCTGGAACATCAACCCCTCAAAATGGCTGTGGTGACCCTGCTGGCACCACCGACGGAACTGGCGGCAATGCGGCTCATAACAACATCCCGCCATCAGTCTGCGCCTACTGTTGGAAACGCACGGCCTAAGCGGTCCTGCGCCAGCCATAACAGGCGATGGATGGGGGTAGGGTGTTGTGGGGCTGATTGTTGCCGAACTCGAGGTGCAAAACATCGGTATTATCCGTGGCTTGCTTGCTGCTTACGGCAACGCTTCCTACCCATTTCCCGCCACTATATCGCAAAGCTGAAAAGACACCAGAATCCGATAGACTATCGTTTTTGTTGCCCATGATATTTGACGCCCCATCAAGTAGGCGAAACTGGACGTCGCCTTTAATTTTTGGTAACTCATCGGTGGCTATGCGGTACGCCTCCACACATAGGCCGCCACGCAGGGAGACAGGTTGTTGTGAGGGACATCTTTACCGAAATCCATGACAAACCCGTCACCTTGCCCGCTTTGTGGATTTGACCCGAAGCTGACATTTTCAATGGATGCAGGAGCCGAAAATACGCCGTGGGTGGTCAGCTTTTGATTTGGATCTTGTCTAGCAAAATCGAGGACATCTCCTCTGATATGGGGCAGTTCATCGGTGGCACTCATGCAGTTCTACGCCAGCCGTATGCGCCCACAGAAGGTTGCAGGTTATTATGAGCTGCATCTCCACCTGTGTGCTCAATAAATTCGCTCTGGAAATAATAGCCATGATTACCGTCAGCATAATATCCAGATACTTTCCTGTCGGTGAAAGTACCGTTTATGCTGTTGTTTGATTGACCAGCATTGTACAAGATAGATTGCGGCTCGGTCTGTGGAAACCCACCCTTGGCCAATGCTATCCTGTGACCATGAGATGGCATCTCATCGGTGGTGAGCTTGTGCATTCGCTCGCCGTATTTCGTGCCCGCCACGTAGTTAAACGAGCCGAAATCATCTGTGCCGGAACCCTGTGCGATGAGCGTGTAGCCTGCTGGCAGGGCTTCCCACGTACCGCCGAACAGGTCAGCGGGGCTGGTGCTTTTGTCGCTGAAGTAGTACGAGCCGACGGGGTGGGCGTCGAGCTTTGCTTTCGTCTGGGCGGCTGAAACTGCCGTGCTGATGGCTTGCTCGTAGGCCGCTTTTTGTTTAGCCAGGGCATCGGCCAGGAGCTTCTGGACCCACGCCGTGGTAGGCACTTTCTGAGAGTTATCGTCCTTTTCCGGTGACGAGACGTACATAGCTCCCCAATTTAACCCTTCAATACCAAGGGATCCTTCGCCATCGCCGTTGGGCACGATTGCTCTTGTCGTCATTTAGACTCACCATCCTTCTTTTCATCGGCTTGCTGTTCCGGCTTATAAGCAATGCAGGCCGGGTTTACGCATTTATCGTCCACCAGCTTGTGAGCGCAATATTCGCAACGCTTCGGGATCTTAAACATTCTCCATCGCCTCCTTGTATTGGGCTTGCAGGTCTTTAAAATCTGCCCGGATACTTTCCTGAGCGTCCGTGTCGCCGGTCAGGAGAGCCACGGCCATGCTGTCGGTCAGGTCCTTGACTGCACTGTCATAGTCGGCCTTGAGGCTGGCTTTCTGTGCCTCCTGTCGCTCTTGCTCCGTGAGCTCCGCCGGTGGCACGTAGGTACGTTTGGCCTGGGCATCCAGCAGGTCCTGGATGCGTTCACAGTAACCGCTGTAGGTGCCGTTGCCGTTGGGATAAGGTAAAAAATCTCCATCCACCACGCAGCACTCCTGTGTATCGTCATAGATAACGGATTCCGGGACGGATACAGCCCCGGCGTCGAGTAAAAAATTATCGACGGTATCGCTGTATGTGCGGTCGCCGTCGATGATCAAAACATTATTTTTTAAAATCTGAAAAACATGCATTTTTATCTCCTTTCACTGAGAGAGAAATGGCGAAAATTACGCCTAAAATAGCGTCCTCAACGATGACCGTATCTAGGGTTTCGCAAATTCACGGCGTTGTAACGAATTATAGTTCAACTAATCAATATAAGGACGTACCGAAAGATGGATGGTCAGGAACTGTTATCAGCGGTGAAGAGACGGGCGGCGGCGCCAAGGACCACGGAATAGAGGTCCGCAACGTCCTTGAAACCTTGTCCCCGTCTATTGCAATAGCTTCTATCGGGGGGGACGAACGGCATGAAAACCGTCCCCCGTTCCAAGGTGTTTGTTATTGGGTCCGAACCCAATAGGCTACGCCGCTATACGGCATGCGGTTTTCATGAGCGGCCCCGCCGCCAAAACTGGAAATTTCAACACTGTGAGAATGGTTTCCTGCGGCTTTTGTATTTTGCCATGTGGCCCAAGAACTGGCTCCGTTATAAGATTGATTATTCCCCGTTTGGTTAGAAACATTAAGGTACTGATGAGTGTGGTTTCCAGTTGTACTACATGATGCCTTAGGCGTGATTCTAGGCAGTTCACTCTCAGTGAGTTTGTGTTCAGCTTCGCCGCCCGTATCCCCCACGGAATAGCTGAACTTTTTCCCATTTTCCCAGTATTCGCCGGCCCCGATAGGCACACGGCCCTGCAACGTGCGTTTCCAAGTTGTGCCAGGCCACAGCTGGTTTGGGTTTTGGTCGCCAGTGGTAGCGATGACAAATCCAACCGGATAGATGATGTCGATGATGTCCTTGACGGACCGCTGCTTGACCTGCTTCCAGGTGCCGTCTGCGCCCAGATAATAGTTGTCCTGCATGCCTTTTTTAGGCTGAGGAACAAACCCTCGGTCGCCGTCGGACGTGCTTGTGCAGCCGATCACATCGGAGTGGGCGTTTTTGTCGGTCAGATGGGCATTAAAGTCGGAGCGGCTAACGTTGTCTTCTTCGTTGATGTAGACAGCAATGCTGGTGGCATTGCTGACCGTAAAATAGGCCCCCATCTGCAAATCGGCCATGAGCGTATCTTTGGACGGCAGCCAGTCTTCTTTCCCCTCATCCGCATAAAAATAGCCGAAGAGCAAGTTCTCTCCGGCGTAGCCGTTCCAGCCAGCATCCTGGTAGTAGTTAGATTCGACGTGTGCAATCACGCCGACTTCCGACAATTTAAAGCCCGCTGTCACAGTGCGGTTGCTGTATTTGCCCAGAATCCTGTATCTGGCTTCGTTCACATCGGCATTGGTGACCACTCCGATATCGGAAATAGACGCCTCGATGCGCTTGCTGACCACAGCGGTCAGGGACGCCACCTTGCTGGCATCTGCCGGTCTGCTATCCCCGATATCCATGCGGTCGAACACAATAGGCTTCTGCATGGCACTGGCCAGGGCTATCAGCTTCATGCCGTCATTGGTGACGGTAATATTGTGGAATTCTGCCATTGTCTCACTCCTTTTCTAACTAATCGTTTTGACGCTGCCATCTCCGCTGACGTAGAAAATCCCGTCTGTGGCTCCGATGGGAGCGGATGAACAGGGACTGATGGTCGTAGGCGTGGAATCCAGCACGGGGTTTGTCTTGACTCCATCCGGCGTGGTCTGGATTTGTCCATCCCCGTTGACGTAGTCGATGGCCTTGTCCAGTCGTAGCACGCTCTGACCGGTCAGCTTGTCACCTTTCAGCCTGCCCATCTCCATGATGGTCCGGGCGGGACGGAGCACACCCCCGATGTACTGGCTGCCGTTGACGTAGGTCTGATAGATATATCGCCAGCCGATGTGAGCTGGCATAAACGTCCGGATGGCCTTGTCCATTTCCTCGAAAGAGAGAACACCACCATTAGGCAGGTAAATGTCAACGCTGTACTGGTCTGGATGTTCCACCACACGGCTGGATTTATCGCTGGTGAAGCTGTTGATGGTACGCTCCAGGAATTCTTTGGTCACCGTCTGCGTGCCGTTCATTTTGGCAATGATCGTCGCCCGTCTCACTGTGTAGGACAGCTTTTCATCCGTCGGGATCCCCAAAAAGGCTTCCCAGTCAGACAGGCCCCAGGTGGCCTCATTTACGTAGCACTGTTTCCAGGCATCGATGATATCCAGCCAGATGCGCTTGTGTTCCTCGCTCTGTGTGTCCAGCCAGGATTTAAAGGTTTTATCGTTGATGAGAAACAGAGGCAGGTACTTGCTGACGTCCGGGTCGCTGTCTCGCAGCAGTCTAAAGTTAGGCATTCAGGACCACCTCCACGATGGATGGGATTTGGTCAGTGTCCACACCGATGTTGGCTGTGGCTCCATTGATGGTGAGGTTGTCGTAATCTTCCACCTGGGTCGTGTCGGCGTTCTCAATGATCAGCTGTCCGACTTTGGCATAGCTGACCTTTTTCTCCGTATACTGCTTGCTCAGGAAATATTTATTGAGGACCTTCTTAATGGCATCGGCATCTCCCCCGCCTTTGGTGGGCGTAAGGGCAATGGTCAAGCCCAGTACGGAGGGAGCGATAACGGACACGTCAGCCCCGATGGGGTGCATACTTTCCACTTTTTCTGTCACCCTGGACAAAAGGTCCGGGCTGGCCGGTTGGCCGTTAGAGTCAGTCACCAGCAGCTTCACAGTCCCATTGCCGTTCCAAAGAGGGACAACCGTGATGTGCCCCACGCCTTCCACGCTGGTTCCCCACTCGATGTAGTCGTTTATGTTGCCAGAGGTAGCCGGTTGGCGCACCTTAAACAGCAGCCGTTCCCGGAGCTCATCGTCCGTTTCTTCGTCAAATCCATCGTATGTGGCTTTGGCATTGGTTACCCGGGTGATGCCGGGGATGCTCATGGGGATGATCGTAATGGCCCCGGCGGCCACGTTGCCTTTGGCACCATACTCCACAGCTTTCACGGGGATGTCTGCCATGGTGGTGACCTTGACGGTCTCCGTGGCCGTAAATTCCGTGCCGTCCTGGGTCTGGAACAGTGCACCCTGGGAGACAGTACCCGTGCCGGTCACAGTGACAGTTCCGATGGCCTGGACAGCTGCCCGTCTAAAGACGCCATGTTCTTCAGCGATGTTTTCCAGATAGTCTCCCCAGCTGGTCTGGGCAAATCCTGCCTGGTTCACCAGGGAGAGCTCTGCATAAGTTTTCTCAAATTCCACGCTGGTAGCATTAATGACGTCCCTGCCGAAGCTGCCTTCGATGGTGCTGTTTGGGTTCATGGCGGAAAGGTCCGCCGCCATGCGTTTCTGGATTTCGTCCTTGCTTTGTGTTTCAAACAATCCTATTCACCTCCTACTGTGATGGACGTACTGCCGTAGACGCTTGTCAGATTGACAGTCAGCGTCAGGTTTTCTCCATCCCTGACGGTTGTCTCGATGGCGTCCACGCTCTTGATGTATGGATTCACCAGGAGCCCATCTTTGATGTATCTCTTGATTTCCGTGGCGCTGATTTCGGAGTTGGACCTTGTGCCGATGAAACGTTCCAGTTCTGTACCATAGTTACCTTCGGCGTTGTAGTCGCCGTGGAGATAGGCCATGTAGCGATAGCGCTCCGTCTTCAGGGCTTTGTAGATCCAGACCTTCAAAGCCTCGTTCCCTGTGACCGTTTTCAAGCGGCCATCATTGTCGTGAACGAAGGTATCATGGGTAAAGTCCCATGCCAGTTCCTGGAGCTCCGGCAGGTTCGCCGTGTAGCTTTTGGCGGTCTGGGTGATAGGCCCGGCGATGAAAGGGTTCATTAAAATGCACCTCGATTCGGACGGACGATTTTGTCCAGGATAATGTATGTCTGGCTGGTGCCATCTTCGGATTCACACGGCATGATGGCAACCTTGTCACCAGGCTTCAGTGTATCCGTTGTAATCCAGGATTCCGAGTAGTAGTGATTGACTGTGTGGGCATGGCTTGCATATTGAGCGTCACCAGATCCTCCTGCTGCGTTTTCTGTGATTGTTTTTATATTCCCTTCTGCCGATCTCTTATATTGGGTCAGAAGATATTCACTTATATAACATTCGGCAGCTTCCAGAATGATGCTCTTGTATCTCACCTTGATGTTGGGCGGTGGCTCCAGGATGGTCCCGATCTGGATAACCGGGCTCTGGTTATTTCTCCCCACGCCGTTCATGATTCCAAGGAGCTCACTGTATGGGTTTTTCTTCATTGTGGCCTCCCTACATTCTCGACGTCTTGATGATTTTGCTCGGGGTCAAGTCGCCCATTTCGTTATAATCCGATCCATGGATGACCATATCCTGGCTGCTGCTGTTTCCAATGTAGCCGCCCTGGCCATCGTAAATGACCACATGGTCATTGTCTCCATAAACGATAACGTCGCCTTTTTCCAGCTGTGATGCGTCAAAATCGATTACTTGATCACCAGCATCGGCGCACAGCGTATCCACGTTGACAACCCCCGCTTGCTGCTCCTGTGCCAGGAACGGGCTGTAATAGCTGCCGACTTTCGTTGCTGCTTCCACACATCCTTCCGTTCCGTTATCCATGGTGGTTCCCAGCCAGGCATCAGCCCCCGTGTCTAATCCATCCGCATTTACAGTCGTACCACCAGTGCTTCCTTCTGTGGTGATCTCTAGACTTGCTTTCGGATCCAGATAACGCAGCGTCAGCTTCATCATGTGTCGGTTGTTCTCGATGGTATGAGAATCAGATACGATCAAGAAGGTCCCTTTCAGCTGCTCTTCCCGGATTTCAACCGCATATCCAGCAATGCACTGGATGTTGCCCAGGGCTTCGACCTCGCTATGCTCGCTTACGCTTTTCAGTAGGGCTTTGGCACTGGCCTGTGTATCCTGTTTGTTGTCGACTTTATACACGCCCTGAATCGTGCCATAGGCTTTGACGTCATTGGAGTTGGTCACAGCCCCGATTACATGGCCGTCCTTGTCAGTGATTTCCACCCGGTTGACCATATCCTCGATGCTGGCGCTGTGGCTGGCTGTGGTCAGATTGGTCATATCGGTGATTGCATACCCCTGGATGATCGTGTCAGCTCTGACGACGTTCAGCCGGTCCTGGGCATCTAGATAGATGTGATAGCTTTTCCCGGATTTCTTTCGTCCCTGTTCCAGGGCTTTCTTAATGATTTCCGTGCCGGTCATTCCGTCGGCCACAAAGTCGACGGTGTATGTCAAATCATCAGCCACACGGCCCAGGGTCAAACCGGCCTTGCTGGCTACCGTGGAGAGAACGTCCTTCACAGGCGCTTTCGAGAATTTCAACGTGTATTTGGATTTTGCCAGATAAATCAGCTTATCGTAGGCAACAAATTCCATCTCGTAGGAGCTGCTTTCCCGGCTCTGCATAAAGATTTTCCCGTGGAAAAGGTCAAACTGGCCGCCAGCCGTTGGGGCGATGCAGTAGTGCATAACCTCGTCCCCTAGATTGACTGTGGGGTTCGTCCATGCCTGGTCCTTTGTGGTATAGGCAATTTTAAAATTCAGTTTCCGGCCCGCCTGTTCCAGGTCCCCGGACCACTCATAGGAAATGATCCAGGGCGTGAGATCCACACCTGTGGTTACATCGAGAAGGCTAAATGATTCTGTCATTCACCATCACCCCCGATGCGGCCACCTTGATCAGGTCGCCCGGCTTCACGCCGCCTTTCTTACAGGCCCTCATGGCGGCTTCGATACAGCCCATGGGAGACGTCGTGCCAGATCTTACAGCACTGCCGATAGCTCTGCCGATATTCCCTGCCATATCCGTTCCGCTAGTTGCAGTCGTGCCGATGATGCCACCCGTGCCCACCATGGTATCAGGGCGGGATTTAAGCCCGGTCAGTTCGTTAATTTTATCGTTGGAAATCCCAGCGATGTACCGATACTCCCGAAAAGAGATGCTGAAATAGATATCGTAGGTCCCATCCTTGTATCCGTATTTCAGTGATTCGATGAGAAACGGAAGGTCGATGGGGCTGTCCGGCACAGTCAGCTGTACTACCTGGGCAGTTGACCGCCAGTTTTCCAGCTTATAAACATAGTCTTCCGGGCTTTCCGGGATAACATCCACGAAGCTGTAGTTCTGAGCCGGGAAAATCCCATCCAGGCTGATCTCATGGAGTCCCGTCTTGCCTGGCATGTTGTAGTCGCCATCAGCATTGATGGTCACAGTGCCGTTGTTCTGGGAGACGCTCGTTTCCACCGTTTCCGGCATGATCGGGAGCGTCATGGAGTCTCCATTGGCGCTCAGAATCACAGAGTTGACGTTCCCGGAAATGAGTCCGGCTATAAGCCCGCTCCAAAATTCATTCGCCATTAGATCGCCCCCTCCATGCGGTTGATGCTGAACTGCTTCAACTTAAATACAAGTTTTTCCATGATTCGGTCGACGTCTGCATCTTCCCGGACCACAATCTGATCAGCCAGCTTCGGGATGGTGATGCTCATGCCGCCTTTCCCGCTACCTTCTTTTCGGCCTCTCGCATATTCCTGCTTCAGGCTCTCAGAATGAGGAATAATTCGAGTGCCGGTGGGCAGGTCCATAATTTCGGGCCCTTGCTCGTGAATAAAAGTAGTTCCACCAGGAAGGCCCATAGTTCCGGTAGCGTGTCCTCCTAGGCTGAAGCTCGGCAGATGAATGCTGGACACGGCGCTCTTGATGCTCTCCACTTTGTCCAGGATCCAATCCAGCGCCCTGTGGGCTATCGTGGAGATCCCGTCAAAAGCCCCTTCGAAGATGGCTTTCATGGTGTTCCACCCATTGGTCCACATGGGGATCAGCGTCCCCGTGATCCAGTCAATCAGGGCGCTCAGTTTGCTCATAACGTTGGACACAACGCTGGTGACGACGGCATAGACCTGCGGGAAATTCTCCTTGACGTAGCTGACGATTTCATCCCAGTGGTTGTAGACAACAACAAGCAGCATCACCAGGGCTGTCAGGGCGAAGAAAACCGGGTTTGCGGCGACGGCAGCAGCGATACCACTCATGGCCGTTTTTACGATTCCAGCCATGCGCAGGAAGCCTCCGCCTACGAGACGAAGGGCGCCGGGAATGACCCGAAAGCCTTTCCCGATAATGGAAGCAGCACTCCTGATGTTACGGAAAGTCCGGGGTAATCTGTTGATAAAGATGCTGAAACGCCCCACAGCGCTGATGGATTTCCCTACGCCCAGAGTGATGGCTCCGAATGCTGCCACTACCTGGATGGCATGGACTGCAAAGGCTTTCTGCCCATCACTGAGCCCGTTCCACCAGCTTGTGAAGGATTTGACAGCCTGAGCGGTTGCCATGACCACAGGAGCGACGACTCCACGGAGATCCATGAGGGCGTTCTTCATCTGGTTCATGGCGATTTTGTTTTTCTCCGCCGGGGTCAGCATCTTGTTAAATGCCAGCTCCGTGGCTCCCATGGAGTCACCCATCGCTCTCTGTGCGTCTTTCAGCTGCCCCAGATCTTTGGTTAGGACCTTGAAAGCATTGGCCGCTTCGACTCTGCCGAACAGGTGCTGGATGGCTGTCTGATCATCGCCGACCTTTTCCTTGACTTCAGTTAGGAACTGGATCCATCCGACTTGTCCTAGGTGTTCCGGTGTGAAGTCAATCCCCATGGCTGCGGCTGTTTTAACCGTTTGCTGACTCTGTTTGGACACAGCGCTCAAAATACCCTGGAAGCCGGTGAAAGCCTCGGACGTCTGTACGCCGTTTTTAGTCAAGATCGCCATGCTGGCGAACAAATCGTCTGTGCTGACTTTGGCCAGGCTGGCTGCCGTGGCCACGGAACCAATGCCCTGAGCCAGGTCGCCGAAGGTGGTTTTGCCCAGGTTCTGCGTCATTAGCATCTGATCCGTGATTTTCCCGGCGTTTTCAGCACTCAGGCCGTAGGAGTTGAGCACTGTCGTCAGTCCGTCAATAGCCGTCGTCGTGTCGGTGAAGCCAGCCTTTGCGGCAATGGCTGCTGTCCGAACGAAGTCGGTCACGTGGGCCGTGTCAACGGAAGCGGAAATTGCCTGATATTCAGCTTCAGCCAGTTCGGTCACGCTCATGCCGGTTTCATCGGAGATCTGGCGAATCCCATTGGACAGTTGCTGAAGGCTGACTACGTTTGTATCCACCAGCGTGCTGACTTTAGCCATGCCACGTTCGAAGTCGCTGTGGAGCTTCAACCCGGCAGCGGCGGCAGCCATAATGGGCGCCATGGCCGTTGAAACCGTCGCTCCGACAGAAGACATTGTTCCGCCGATGCTCTTCAAATTCCTGCCGAATCGGTTTGTCATCTTTTCCGACTCCGTCAGGCTATTGCTGACTTTCTTCAGCACAGGACTGAACTGATCATGGAGCCGGATGATGGCGTCAATGACTCGTGCCATGATCGTCCCCTCCCTTCTTCAAAGATTCGATTTCTGCGTTCCGTTCTGCGATTTCGTATGCTGCGAACGAAAAAAGGACCTGTTTCTCCCGGATTGGCATGCGCTCAACCCGGGCCGGGTCCATATTGTGAAACCGGAAGAGGAAGTACATGCGCTCAACTTCCCCGTCCGTCTCTATCAGTTTTTTACTATTTCATCCGTTTCGTCCTGGCTCGTGTATCCGTTGACCTTGCTGATTTCCTGGGAAATATCACTGATTTCGCCAGCCAGGAACAGCTTTTTTACAAGGTCATTAGGAGAGGCCGCTCCGAATTTCTTCATCAATCCCTTGTCTTTCATCGACGGGTCCTTGATGCCTTCGACGCAGGTCCGAACAGACAGGGCATAGGTGTCGATGCTCTTCAGGCCGCCTTTTTTGTCCAGGTTTACAGCACTTTCCTGGATCTCGGAGTACAGTTCCGGGTCGATTGGTTGCAGTTCCAATTCAAAAGGAGCCCCCAGGGCTGCAGAGAGCCTGGGGATTTCCATCTTTTTAGTCGCCTTTTCTTCAATTTTCTTTGGGTCTGCATTAAGCAGCAGTGCGAGTACGCTCATGCTTTTTCTCCTTATTCTTCGTCAATCAGGTCAAGCAGGTCGAAATCCTCGAAAGTGAAGTTCTGATCTTCCTCGCCTACCTTGCCCAATTCCCAGTTGATCAGGTCGACGGCATCAAACATCACGCCGTACAGGGCAATCCGTTCAGCGCCCAGGGCATTGGGGTCGTCCAGCTTGCTGATCAGCGTGAATTTTACTTGCTTCCCTTCCTTGATTGCCGGGGCCAGCTTTTTAATCAGGTAGGAGCTGACTTTGTGCAGCTTGATGCTGCCTTTGGCTTCGTAGCCAGTGGTCTTGTATCCGTCAACCAGGTGACGGCTGCGCTTGATGGCCGTCTTCTGGGCGGTCAGGGTAGCTTTACAAGACATGACTTCGGCGATTTCATCGCCATCCAGCCAGAGCTGCCCATAGGAGCCATAAACGACTCGCTGAGTATCAACCTCGTGCATCTATATCCCTCCTTACTGAATCACGTTAGCTACTTCGATGTGTTCGATGGCATCCAGCATGGAGATAGTGGATTTAATGAACACATTTTCACCAATGTTTGCCTTCTTGATGGCCAGATCGGTCATGCTTTCCAGTTCGTCACGGGTGTATTTCCCTTTGGCTTCCAACCAGTTCTTCGTGGCTTCAATGTCGATTTCCGCCAGGTTCTGGCCGACTTCCAGGAGTCCTTCTTTTTCCAGCTCGTGGAAATAACCGTTGATGGCGGTCACCAGCAGGCACCGGTTGTCATAACTATTGGCGTATTTTCCGATGTAGCTGTCGTGCCCGGTCTGCTTGATGTCGTCGTGGATCATATCCATCAGATCAACCAGCTTGATTTTCTGGTAGCTGTTCAGCTTGCCCTGGACGGTACTCACGTAGGAGTTGACGCCCTTGCAGATCTTAATCTTTTCCCCGTCATTAAAGAAGAACAGTTCTCCATTGCCCACCTTTTCATCCCGTTCATCGCTGGTGTAGCTGTCGCAGGCGATCAGCTCAGGAGCCGGGGCATACGTGCAGGAGATGGTCATCGGAGTACCGCAAATGATGCCCGCTACTCTGGAACAGTACTGGGCAGCGGTATAGGTCTTGCTCTTCGTCTGAAGGCTAGTATTGGTGAAGTTCACCACGCCTTCGAAGTCGGCTGCTTCATTGGGCAGGACGGCCTTCACGGCCTTGTCCTTAACGGTGCGCATGGATTTAATCCAGGATGCCACGGTTTCAGCATTTTCAGCGGAAATTCCAGGAATTACCAGCCAATCAAAACGGACATTTTCCAGGGTTTTCAGAATGTCGGTGTAGGTGGTGTCTTTGACGGTATAAACAAGAATCTTTCTGGGGCTGGTCTGGTAACCTTTGAGAGCCAGCTGGATCTGTTCTACGTTGTCGGCAGACAGCCCGGATTCCGGGATATCGTCAACAGAGTAGATGGTCAGCGGCTCCAGCGGTTGGGTTTCGGTCAGAATCATGGCCAGGATGCCACGCTGACTGCGCTGGATGGCCGTGATGCCCCGTTCTTTAAACGTCACGATGACGCTAGGTGCTTTTTGAGCCATTTTCTCACTCCTTTAAAAGTTCAATATCTTGTTCGATATTCCCAATGGTCGGGGGATCTTCTTCTTTGCCATCGATGACGTCGTAGAAGGAAAAACTGAGAGTCGCAGAGAGAATATCTGCGTCTTTCCCGTTCGTTTCCGTCGAAATGCCGTCGAAGTTGAAAACCCTGTCGCCAACCTGGAGACCGAATGTGAAGAGTTCCCGGAGCCGCTTCCGCACCTTGTACAGCTCGATAGCAGAGTTCCGGTTCTTTTGGGTAAAGTAATCAATGTGTAGAGTGCAGGACCTTTTCAAGCTCCTGCTGTACACCATTTGAGGGCTGTCAAGCTCGAAAAAACGAAGGAAGAAGCACGGCAGCCGGAAGGACCTCTGGACATCGTCCAGGTTCACGTCCACGTCCGGCCACGCCGCCTTCAGCTGAGCTCTGACGGCCTTCAGGATATCTGTGTCGTCAATCATGATCAATCTTCCTTTGAATTTCTTCCATAAACCTCTCCATCTCTTGTCCGACTTCATCGGATGAATTGAATTCGTCGCATGCCTTTTCAAAAAAGTGCCTTCCCTGGACGAAACCGATGGTTCTTCCCTTCCGGGTGACCAGCTTGTGTCCCCGTTCCACCAGGTGATAGTGGGGCGCTGTGTTCCGTAGCTGATATTCCAGGCTGTCAATAGTCATGCCCTCGATTTCCGATTTCCAGGACTTGCTGAGCTTTCGCTTGTGATCGGTC
Source organism: Acidaminococcus intestini DSM 21505 (assembly GCF_000425045.1). Classification (GTDB taxonomy): domain Bacteria; phylum Bacillota; class Negativicutes; order Acidaminococcales; family Acidaminococcaceae; genus Acidaminococcus; species Acidaminococcus intestini. Next base: position 25,159 of record NZ_AULA01000010.1, read on the forward strand.
CCGGAATCCGGGGTTTTCTCGATGGCTTTCTTTTTTAGCACGTCACCGGTCTTTTTGAGGTGCTTTTCAACCTCTTTCGGGTAATGCTGAGCGGCTTCCAGGATGTCGGTGTTTAGTTCTTCTATGCCCTTGATCGTAAAATCAGCCATGGTCAGGGCTCCCATCCGTCCTGGACAGATTCCGGAGGATCCCCACGAAGCCGTTCCACGCACATCAGCTCCAGGGATTCATGCTGCATGTCCGGGTCAGAAATATAGGTAACCAGGTAGTGATGATCTTTGTATCCCACCCAGCATCCGTCCGTGATGCCCTTGCGATAGCGGATCACAATCTTGACGGTGGCGTCGTTCCGGTCGGTCCCATCCTCCTTGTACTGAATGCCCCGAGTAGGAGCGATCCAGGCAGAAACGTTGGAGTACAGCACTCTATCCGTCTGAAGGTCCAGGTCGGTCCCTGCTGTTACCATGGGCCGATAGATGGTCACCTTTCGGTTCAGTAGCCCAGGATTGCAGATCATTCCGTCCTCACCGCCTTTTCGGGGTATGCATCAGACATTTCAATCAGGTGCAGCATACTCGTGATGCTGTGGTTGTATTCCTGGACGTTGGATTTGGACACCAGCGTCCGGTCGGAATACCAGTGCGACACCAGAAGCTTTGCACAGGTCAGCATTAGAGGGGCGTCTGTGCTTTCCGTCCATTCCTTCCCTGTACTGTTCACGATGTATTCTTTCGCAGAGCTCATCAGGGATTGGATGAGAGAGTCATCGTCCGTCAGATCAGAGTCGACATGGAGATAGTTTTTGAAATCTTTGAGTTCCATTCTCTTCCCTCCTCAAAAGAGGCGGGAGAGGGTTAGGCCCCCGCCTTGTTGATCAGCACCAGGCCGTTAGCGTCAACAACTTTGCCGTCATACAGGCCAATGCTCTGATAAATGCGGTTTCTGGTGGCGTTGTCGACGTAGGACACAAGGTCCATGGCATAAGCTACATTCAGGATGTATTTGCTCATATCAAAGGCAAAGGCAACAGTGTTCCCGGCTTCGGCGGTATCCAGGGACGGCAGGAAGTCGGTGAAGACAACCGGTTTTCCTAGGATCCGTGCAGCAGGAGCTCCGTCAATGCCATAGTTCACATGGGCGATGGGCTGGCCAGCAGTATCAGTAATCCCAGTAAAGTCAAGGAAAGTGGACTCGTTCATTACCAGGACGGAACCGCTCTTGTATGCGGAAGGAATAGCCTTCAGAATGCTGATCAGGAATTTGTAATCCGGAGCTTTGGTGGTCAATTTCGCAGCAGGAGTAGCTTTGATGATGCCAGTAGGCTTGCCAGTGCCGTCGCCGGAAATGATGGCTTCTTCCAGAGCCAGAGTCATCGCTTTAGATACATCCTGGACCAGGGCCTGTTCGAAAATGGCCATGCTCTTGATTTGAGCCTGGAAGGTCAGGCCGACAGCTGCAGCCAGCTGATAGCCAGCAAATGCAATGGACTGGGTCTTCTTTCCATCCGGAGCGATGGAACCGCCTTCGGTCATCCATTTAGCAGTAGCTTCCAGGGTGGAGGTGGGAACGGTCATGCCAGCAGGATAGTTCAGGTGGCGAACCAGAGGCAGGATGTTCCCGTATTTCATCATCTTTTCCACGATTTCGTTCAGCACGGGAACGGGGATCACAGCGCCGTTATTTGCGGTAGTCGCAACAGCCCGGAACATGGGATCCATCTTTCCTTCCAGTACATAGTCCATAAAGGCCTGACGATATTCAGGCGTGCTGGCGAAGGTTTTCGCATTCACAACAGGTGCCTTTTTCGGAGCGCCAACATCAGCCAGGATGTTCCCAGCATAAGCACCGTTGTCCATCTGACTTGCGATGCTGTTTCTCAGCAGTTCTGCCTGCTGATCTTCCTGGGCCTTCTTCAGCTCAACATTCAGGCCTTCCATTTCCTTCTGGATGTTCTTCAGCTGTTCCACAGTGGCCGTCTTGGAGCGTTCCAGCAGTTCAGTTTTCTTCTGGATGATTTCAGTGATAGTCATTAAGCATTCCCTCTTTCTTTTTTCAGGCATTAAAAAAGCGCTGCAATCTGGATCCGCAGTCGCTCTTTAATCAGGTTTTCTTCTTTTTCTCTAGCTAGTTGGAAGCTTCGCTGGACGGCCGCTAGGGAGGTCGCCTCATAGGCAGGAAAGTCAACGGCAGAGACGTCAAAAAGGTTCCGCATGGTCTTGATGTGCCGCATGTGGTTGTCCAGATCATAGTCCACATCCTGGGAATATCCCCCGAAGCTCATTTTGTTGACGTCGCCTCTTTTGATCAGGGCATACAGGTCCTTCCCGGCAGTTGTAGGTGCCAGTTTTGCCCGGATTTTCAAGCCGTTCTGGTCCGGAGTCACCTGCAGCGTGCCGTTTGTGGTCCTTGCCAGGACCATGCCTTCCGGGCTGTGGTTGTACCTCAGCACAACATTGGACAGGTCTGCTGCGGCAAAAGCTCCTCTTTCAATGACTTCTTTGTACTCTGTCCCGTCATCATCGGTCCATAGAACTGTAGGAGAGTCGTAGACGGCAGCATAGCCTTCGATGACCATGTCTTCGTCAGACGGCTTGACGTCAATCTGCCTGATCATCAGTTGGTCCTTGTTCATCCTTCTCACCTCCCTTCTGGGAATCTGCCTGGCTCATCTGATATTGGCTCACGATGTCCGTGTTCGCCACGTTCAGTGTCTGGACACGGTCGTCTCCGTCAGCGATGGGCGGCAGATTCATGATTTCCAGGCTCTGGTTGGTGGTCAGGATGCCAAGTGGCCTGAGTTGTCTGATCAGCTCGACTTTCGTTGCGGTATCCGCATAAGTGAGCCGATTGGCGTCGAACACGATTTCATTCCCAGCGGCAATTTCATCCGGAGTGAAGAGCTTCCGTGTGAACTCCTGGCTCATCTGGATGGAAAACGGTTCGATGACGGATTCGAAGAATGCGCTCCAGGACGTTTCATCATAGACTCCTTCTGCGATTGGTTTAGACACGCCAAAATAGCGATAGATGTTGTCCCGAACGAATTCAAGCTGGGCCGTATCGGCCGCCTTCGGTTCACTGTCCACCGGTGTGAATTCCATGGTCCCGTCAGTGACCACCATGCCGCCCTGGGCAGGGTCCTTCAGATTCTCGTTGAGCATCTTTGCCTTGCTTTTCCAGGCTTCCGTCCCTGCCTGACCGGCGATTTTAGCAATGCCACGGATTCTCCCAGAATTTTCCACAACGTTGTCGAAGCTCTGTTCCAGCTTTGTCAGCATGGCCATGTGGGTGGCCAGGTTATCGTCTGTATCGGCAAAAATTTCGCCCTGCTGAAACATATTCCGAAGATGGATCAGGTCCGTGTACGGGATGGTCCGTGTGGAATGAGTCCCGCCATAGCGGAACATGATGTAGAGGTTCCCATGGTCGTCTTCCCGGGCTTCGCAGCTCTGATATTCCATGGGCCACAGGCTGATAACATTCCGCTGCCGGTCTCTCTTGATGTAGGCAAAGGCGTTTTTGTTGGCGATTGCCTTCGTCGCCAGGTTGTAGAGGAAGCTGTAGGCGTTCATGTACGGGTTCGGGGAAAGGGCCAGCAGAGTTTGAAACTGGCTGTTTTTCGCCGGTTGCTTCTTTCCCTTTTTCATCACTACATGGTTCGGATGCAGCTTTGCCACATGAGTGGCCACACGGTCGATGCAGGTCTTGATCAGGATATCTTTGGAGTAGTCTTCCATGGGCACGAAGACGTTGCTCCAGCCGTTGATCATCTGGAACTGCGTGGTGGTCTTTGGCTCTTTGGTGCCTCCGAATACAGTGTCGAAAGCGCTTCTCAGGATTCCTTTCATAGTCTCACCTCCTTCCTAGATTTCGTCCTTGTGGTCAAGATAAACACAAAACGCATCCAGAAAGCTGCTGTAGCCGTCGATGCGTTTCCTCAAGTTTCTGTTTTTATAAGGTTTTACGTTGCCCTGGGTGTCCGTAACCGCTTCTGTATTGAGCAAGCACCACAGGAGCACCGGGTTGTAGTTGTACACGATTTTCCGCTTTTTGAACCAGGCTTTGGAAAGGTACATCTGGGACGAAAGGCCCTTGAAGTTCTGCTGGACTTTTTCTGTTAGATCCTTCCCGAAGTTTTCTTCCAGGTCTTTGGTCAAGTACTGGGCGTTGTAGGCATCGTAGCCTATTTTATAGGCGTATACATTGTGCTCTGCCTGAAGTTCCTGGAACCAGTTGACGACTTCTTTTTGGTCAATAACATTCCCTGGGCAGGTTCTCACCCATCCGTTGCGGATCCAAACGTCGTAGGGCACTTTATCCTTTTCGATATGCTCCTGAAGGGTATCTTCGGGGATCCAATACATCTGATGAACCATCAGCTTGGGTTCATCCGTCTCCGGATCATTCACAGGGAAGGCAGCGGTCGCACATGTGAGGTCAGTGGTCTCGGACAAGTCGACGCCGCCAAAGAAATACATCCCTGAGAGATCGTCCAGGTTGAATGTCTCTTTGTTTTCCACATCTTCCAGGTTGAAGAATGTATCCCGGGCGTTCTCCCTGAAGTTGAACTGCTTCACCAGCAGGTCACGCATGGTTTTTTCATCCAGGGTTGCACGGTTAAATTCCCGTTCCAGCTGCTCTGGATTCTTGCTGACGCCCAGGTTCGGGTTGGCCTTTATCCAGTTGGACGGATCCACGACTTCTTCTTTGGAATCCAGCTCGTAGATGATCGGAAGGGTTGACTCGTCGACATATCTGCCGGTGCTGTAGCCGTCGATGATACTCATGTATTCGCTGTACTTTGTGTCGAAAAGGCTGTCCCTTTCGTAATAGCCGCCTGTTGACATGATTACAGTCAAGGGCTGGCTCCGTGCGTAGGTGCCGCCTTTCAGGACATCGTACATGTTCCGGTCCTTGATGGCATGAAGTTCATCCAGGAACATTCCGGAGACGTTCAACCCATCTAGGGAGCCGGAGTTCTTTGACAGCGGGACGAATTTCCCGCCGTTTTCCTTGCATTCGATCAGGTTGACCTTTGGCCGGAGGTATTTTTTTAAGCTGGCGTCATGATTGATCATTGAAATGGCGTATTCCCAGACAACCTTTGCCTGAGACCTGTCAGTTGCTGCCGTATAGATTTCCGGTCCATCTTCGCCGTCAGCCAGTAAAAGATAAAGGGCCATAGCTGCACCCAGAATGGATTTTGCGTTCTTTCGACCGATAAAAAGAAAAACCTCTCTGTACTGCCGGATGTTCTGATCATTGACGAAGCCGAAAGTGGCTTCCACCAGGGCTTTTTGCCAGAGCTCCAACTTGAATCGAGGGGTTCCCCTCATCTTTGGAATGCAGCAGAAAGTCTCGATGAATGTCACAGCTCTGTCAGCTGCCTTTTTGTCAAAATGGAATTTCCCAGGATGCTGGATGTTCTTTGTCAAATGTTGATAGACTGCTTTTAACTTTTTACAGGATTTGATTTGTCCCGATTGGAGCACATTGTTATATTCTTCGATGGCTGATGTCATTTGTTCAGGAAAGCTTTCAGTTCATCTGCTCCTTCCTGGTTCGGAGCGATATCTTCCAGCTTCTTCAGCGTGGCCAGGAGTCCATCCATGGATAGCTTGTATGCCTTGAGTGATGCCGATGCCATCGTGCCGGATTGATTCCTTCCGTTTTTGTATACGTCAACATACCCTTCTTTCTGGATGATGTGCTCCAATTCATCCAGGGATGCCATGAAGAACGCTGCTCTTTTGATGAGGAGTAGTGCTTCTGCTTGTCTCGGGGAGCCACTGAAAATTTTCTTCAGCTGGTTAATGTACCTGGTTTGGGCTCCTCGCCTTGTTTTTTCGTCCGCCATCCATTTCGCCTCCTTTCACATTGATTACACCCCTTCTGGAAACCGCCTGTATCGCACGCAAGAGTGGGGGGCGGGTCGTTTTGCTCCCGCCGAAAAAGCTACCCCGGGGGGGTGGGTCAGCGCCGCCGCTCCTTTTCCCGAACAGCCACCACATGCCCCTCGCTGTCGTAGCTGTAGCTTCTGCTGCTGGCTCCCTGCTCGAAGCGATGGTGCAGCTTGTTGTGGCAGTCGTTGCAAAGCAGCATCAGGTTCCTCGGGTTGAGGCTGATGCTCGGGTTGTTGATGTTGTCCGGAGTCAGCTCAATGATGTGGTGCACCTGATGTGCTCCAGGTCTTCCGCATTTATCGCAGATAAAATGTTTCTTTTCTCGAATCAGCCTGGCTAAATCCTTCCACGCTTTTGAATCATAAAACCGTTTTGCAAAATCTCTTGCCATTTTCTTTTCCCAAAAAATCCTTTCTAAAAAATCCCTCCACGAAAAAAGCCCTCGCATTTGCGGGGGCCGTTTCCGGTACGTTGCTTAAATCTTTAGAAAGGAGGTGAACATCATGCGAAGCAGGGACGAGGGTCGTTTTGTCTCTCACTTCTTACAGCTTACATGATATCACGAGAGACTCCTACGATTCACTACGCACTTTTTCTCTCTCATCAAAAATCCTATCAAAGACATTGAGTCCTTTTTTGTGGAGCAGATAAGTCTGGCTCTCTTCATAGCCAATTCGCCGCCCTGGATGTTGTCTCCACCGTTGCCAAAGCAGTCATCAAATCTTCCCTATCTTCTTACCTTCAGCTTCAATGATTTCCAGGATGAGAGTTTGCAGTTTCTCGTATTGTTTCCTCAGTTCATCATCAACCAATGGATATCTGGCTATAGCTTCACTCATATCCAGCAGGATGCCAATCCGTTTTCCGGAGCATTTGGCTGTCAGCCATTGCTCTGCTTTCACTTTGTCCATCATGTCCATCTCTCCCGTCAAGGAAATAAAAAAGACGCCCTGACGGACGTCTTCAATAAGCATATGAAGAAGGGGCCCATGCCAGGCCCCTTTCCTCCTAGGTTGTGGATCTCAGGAGGCATTGAGTAGGAAGTGCAGGAGCTCGGCAGATTTCAAGTCTGCTGCCCCCCAAACTTTCACACTACTATTGTACCATGTTAAAAGCGGCATTTCTGTCGATTTCTGTCGAAATGTGTGCCTAGAGAATTTCACCCTGTTCCTCGCTGGTATCCAGCTCCAGTACTCCCTGGATAGGAGAAGCCTCTGCCCCGTAAACAATTCCCGTTAGGATGTCCAGGGCCCTGCTGTACTGTCGCCGACAGTAGCTGGTGTCCTCTTCTCCCAGCCGGTTGGCGATCTGTACCCAGGTCAGCCGGCGGGTCTTGTATCCGCTCTTCCATCGAAGAATCCTGGCATAGTCTCCCGGCATCCGTTGGAGGCCTTTGTCCACCCGTTCCATCAGCAGCTTTTGGTCATAGAACTTTTTCTTTTTGGCTTCCAGCCGGGTTTCCAGTTCTTCCTGGCGCAGGCAGAAGGATTCTTCCGGGCTGGCCTTGGAACCCCCGCCATTTTCGCTGTCAGGGCCATATCTGGTTGTTTTCGGTCCCGGGATAGTATGGAGTGCAGCCGTATCCTGGATGATTTCTTCCTTGAGGATCTCCAGATTGGCTTGCAGTTCATAGCTGCATTCCAGGGCATATTTGATTCTCTTTCGATATTTCTCCTGCACCATCCTGGGGATGCACCTCCTATTTTTTGTCTTCTTTGCCGTACAGATATTCTCGCAGCATCTTGATACACTGGATGGCTTTGTCCAAATCCTGCTTCCCGTTTTTACGGGGATAGCGGTACAGGTATTTGACCGCGCATCCCAGTAGGTAAGCCTCCACACCGGTGGCCGTAGACGTCATGATTTTCACCACTTCGATGGCTTCCACTCCACGAAAGGTATAGTGATCCGGGTGCTTGATCATATCCCCTTCCCGTTTTTTCGGGGGGTCGGTATATTCTTCCCGTAACATTTTAATGCACTCAATCGCCAGGTCCAGGTCATGTGTTCTGTTCCTTCGAGGATAGCGGTAGAGCAATTTTATGATGGCTCTCATCAGATAGCCATCTTTACTTTCGGCTTCCCCGTCCATGATTCGGACAGCCTCGATGGCTTCCCTGCCCCTGAAAGTGTATTGGTCCGGGTGCCGGATTAAATCTCCCATAGGCTTTTTCATCTTGAGATGGTAGGGACATTTGGCCGCAGCCTTCTGGATGGTGTCCCGATAAATCCGACAGCGATAGAGGACGCAGAGCCTCTTGCCGTCCCAGAAGAAATCTTCAAGGTCACAGTAGTCACATTTCACACAGCGTTCCTGTTCAGTGTTCATCGAATATGATTCCTCCTCATAAAATCCCGCATGCACCGGTAGGTGCAGAATCTTTTTACCTGGCGCATGTAGTAAATCCTCCAGGGCCATTTGCCTGTAGTACCTTCGAAGTAGGTCAATTGGCAGTTGGCACACTGGTGGAAAGTACCCACATAGCTCAGCTTGTAAGGGTTTTCACTCATAAGCAGCTCAACTCCCTTGAGATGACATTCTCCTCATTTTTCAACCTTTCCCGCAGCTTGCTGATCCGGTCCAGTGCCTGGATTAGCACGTCATGTTCCTGGCTCCTGGTGGCCGTTGGATTAATTTTCATGGACAGATAGGCAAACTCTGCTTCCGCAGTCCCCAATGCATTGCTAATGTTTTGAAGATTGACTTTGAGTTCCAGAAGGGTATCATTCATTTATTTTCCTCCTTTGCAAATTCAGCCATAACCTTTGCAATATGGTCAGTCACCCTCTTAAGCCGGACGTCCCCGAACCCGAATTCCGCCCTCAGGGCATCCCGGCAATCACTGATGCCCAGGTTATAGATCTGGCTGCTATACTCAAGCAGCCAGAGGCGGAACGCTGGCAGGCTCATAGCCTTGATACGCTTCAGCTCCTGACGGCTCACGCCGGGGATCCTGATTCCCTGTTCCATTATGACAGCGCCTCCTTCATTTTCCGCCAAACAAAAGGAAAAGGACCAGAAAGTCCATAATGATAAACCATAGGACCAGCAGCGCAACGGCTGCTGCAGCTATTATGGGCATCCATTTCCAGCATTGATTCATGGCTTCCTTCCCGCCTCCCATTCACGATAAAGTTTGAACCAGTCTTCGGCATCCATCGTAACCTTCCACCCTGTCTTATTTTTTCGGTGAAATACCGTTGGAATATTTCCCGTGGTCTTTGCTGCATCCCGTCTTGCCTGGTCAAGGGCATCGTCAATGTTGAGGTGCTCCACACGCTTAACCTCGATATGGATACCGGGCATCCCAACCACATCGGCAGTGCCTTCGGGACTATTGCCACAGAACTGCGCGGAGCGATGAGCCTCATAGCCTTCCGCCCTGCAGAGCCTAGCGACTTCCAGCTCTCCCTTTTTGCCCTTTCTATTTCCATTTGTCATTGCTGCACCTTCATTTCCTAGTTTTTAACTTCTGTTTTGACTTTTAAACTTTTAAAATTCAATTCAGAACCACTGTCCATATGTCTGAAGAAGTAGGGAGAGGGGAAATGTGTGTGGGAAACGTAGTCCCACACATTTACCCCCTACTTCCTGACATATGCAGTAATGGAAACACTATATATATAACTGTATTTCCAAATTCTTTAGCACTCTAAATCGCTAATTCTTTCAACGAGCCCATTTTTAACTTTGAACCCACCATTTTGGTTTATATAATTTTTCACGGTTCGTTCAGACTTAGAAAAATACCTTGCCATATCCGACAGTTTCGCTTTCCCCGCCTCGTTCGCATACGCTTCAAAAGCGATTTCCACACTGTCAACATTCTTGGCGGCTTCTTCCTTCTTCGCCTTGTTCGACTGTTCCCTACCCTTGTGATAGACATCAGCCAGGCTGCCCTCTTCCATGGCGTCCTTGAGCATGCCCGCGTCATCAGCCACATGGACGGGATAGCGAAAGAAAACATTGACTGGAGGAAAGGACGGAAACTCTCTTAGCGTCCCTGAGATGCGCCAAGCCGTCGCAATATCGTCCGGGTCCTGGTCCTTCACCTTGAGCTGGATCATGTCCAGCATGGCGTCCGGATCACGGGCGAAAACGCCGGACCCGCTGGCGCGGTCCATGGACTTCTTGAGCCCTTGACCGCCCTTGCTGTGATGGTGGCAGTAAATGACAGCACAGCCGAGTTCCGTGCAAATTTTGTCAAATTGGTTGCAAAAATGGGCCATCTGGTCAGCGCTGTTTTCGTCCCCTGTAATGACTTTATAAATGGGGTCAATGATGATGGCTATGTAATCCGATTCCTGCGCCCTGGCAATGATTTTGGGCGCTAGCTTGTCCATCGGGACACTTTTCCCGCGCAGGTTCCAAATTTCAACGTTATAATCAGCCTCGTGACCAATGCCAAGGGCCTTCCCCACAACGTCAAAGCGGTCAAAGCAGGATGGCTCATCAATCTCAAGGTTGACGTAGAGGACCTTTCCTTTTTCACAAGGAAAATGTCCCAGCCACGTCGTACCCGATGCGATGGCCATGGCTAGCTCGATGAGGGCAAAGCTCTTTCCGGCCTTTGAAGGTCCTGCAATGAGCATCTTGTGTCCCTGCCTCAAAACCCCGTGGATGAGTTCGTCTGCTTTGGGTGGAAGCCCCTTGTCTTTTGCCTCTCCAAGATTCTTGATGAAGGGCATGTCGTCATTGGTATTCTCGATCCATTCCCGCCACTCGTCCCAGGATTCCTTTCCAAGGTTTGTGCCAATAAGGAACTGTTTCTTGCCGCCTCGTTTGACGCCAGGAAGCCGGGAAAGCCTAGATGGATTCTTATTGGCCGTGTCGATGGTAAGGCCGTTCTTTTCGCAGATTTTGTACAGAAAATCAATACGCTGCCGATATTCTTCCGCATTAGCTGCATCGACCTTCACAATGGCATGAATGCTTTTTGCGCCGCTGTAGGTCAGGGTTGCCACCGGCAGCTGCAGTTTTCTGATAGCCTCGTTCTGCTTAGCCAGGGAAAGGTCGTCGCATTCGACCAGGGCGTATTTAAAGGCGGTCACATTTTCGTTTTTGACGCCGTGTCCATCCAGGGCATTGATGCGGATCCACATCCCCGCCTGCGGGTTATAATCTCCAAAGACAGCGCCAATGTCGCCGTTGCACTTTTCAAGCTGCGTGATGAGCGTGCCGCTTGTCCTGCTCGTATAACCACTATTGGCGGGAATGAATTTGTCCGTGTCATCCTTACGCATACTTTCGTTGACGTAGCCGACATGGTCTGAAGCATCGAAGAGTGTACGGAGAAAGGTGATGATTTCCTGTACCGGTTTCCAGTCCCCCTGTGGCTCCCTAAATGCCTCACCTTCAAGGAGTTTCGGATTGATGATGATCCCGCTTGATGGATCTTGACGAATTTCATCATCCCACGAAAGGGCGCGCCCTGCTTCCCGCTCCTTTGGCTTCCATCCTCTCTCCTTTGCCATCATGGTGATGGTGGCTCCCGTTACGGGATTGGGAGAGCCGCGAAAGCCCTCCCATTTCTTGCTGCATTCACCGGAGTGGTAACGGACACTGTCAAGGGCGCTCCAGTTGTCCCACGCACTAAGAGGATAGCCTTCTTTCTGGAGGGCCATCCCTACCTGCAGCCATTCCTGGTAAGAGCAGGAAGTTGGATCAATAAAATTGAGCACGCCTAAAAGGTCAAATTGCTTCATGATTCATTCCTTCTTGAGGATTGTAGGCAGCGGGGATGATGCCAGACGGGATGCGCCAATCATTTTCCGCGATACGGCCAATCATGCTGCTTGCCGCGGAAAAGCTCCAAGTCCCAACATGAGAAAAGCCTTTGCGTTCCAGAAAACGGATCTGCTTTGGCGTTGAAAGGCCATTCTGTTGGCGCATCTTGAGCCGTTCAATAAGCTGCGTTGCAAGGCCTGCATTTTCTACCGTGTCCGGTGCGATTCCGTGGGCTTCAAGGTATTGCAGCTGCTTTTGCGTCGCAGGGCCCTTTTCCCACATGAATGTCGGTTCGTATCCAGCAAGATCCCCTGCTTCGATGGAAAAGAAATATTGAATTGGGTCCACCAGCTTACGTTTGCGTTCACGCATGGCCTTGAGCTCCTTGGCTAGACTAGCTTCCCGCTCAGCTACAGCATCCCTTTCTGCTTCATCTGCAGCTTCTTCAATATCAAGGGCCATCCCAGCGCTGTCTTCAAGGCGCTTTGTCATCTTTTCTGCAACCTTTTCGTCCTTGCAAACGAGAGATGCTGGCCTGCAGAGGTTATGACGCTCAGTAAGCCATAAAAAATCCAAGAGGAGTAAATCCTTTTTCCCTGGCGCAAGTCTGCTCCCCCGCCCCACCATTTGCTGGTAAAGGCTGCGTATCTTTGTTGGACGAAGGACGACAACACAATCCACTGCGGGACAGTCCCATCCTTCCGTGAGGAGCATGGCGTTGCAGAGCACGTTGTATTCCCCGCGTTCATAGGCATCAAGGACTTCGGCACGGTCTGCACTGTTTCCATTGACTTCTGCCGCCTTAAATCCATGGCGGTTCAGGATATCCCGGAAAGCCTTGCTCGTTGCCACAAGCGGCAGGAAAACAACGGTCTTCCGATTCTTGCAATATTGCTCCATTTCGGTGGCAATGGCTTCAAGATATGGTGACAGGGCATCCCCCAAATCACCTGCTGCGTAGTCCCCGTTTGCCATCTTGACGCCCCCAAGATCGATATTGAGTGGCACTGTAAGGGCCTTGATAGGTGACAGATATCCTTCCTTGATGGCTTGCGGGAGGGAATATTCATAAGCGATGTTGTCAAAATACTCGCCCAGGCACGCCACATTTTGCCTCTCAGGCGTTGCCGTGACGCCTAGGACTTCCGCATTAGGGAAGTGATTTAAAACCGTCTGGTAGCCATTCGCAAGGGCGTGGTGGGCTTCGTCTACAATGATGGTCTGGAAGGTATCAGCGGGAAAGCGGTTTAAGCGTTTTTCCCGCTGCATGGTCTGGACGCTGCCGACAGTGATCCGAAAAAAGCTGTCCAGGGAAGTTTCGCTTGCCTTTTCTTTGCTTGTCATAAGGCCCGTTGCTTTTAGGATCTTATCCTGGGCTTGAGTCAATAGCTCATCCCGGTGGGCAAGGATGAGGACCTTTTTGCCACGGGCCACGGCTCTTTTGGCCACGTTTGCAAAAACGATGGTCTTGCCGCATCCCGTAGGAAGAACAAGGAGCGTGCGCCTGTGTCCACGCTCCCAGTCTTGTTCAATGGCCTCAATCGCTTGCTTTTGATACGGCCTGAGTTCCACTTAGAAGGCCCCAGGTGTAAAGCTAGCTCCATTCACAGGCTTTGGAGCAGGCATATGCGGGTCCCTTTTAGGGGCTTTGTCAGGTTCGATGAAGTATGCCACGTTGTTGTAGGTCTTGTCATTAAATTCGCGCGGCGCCATGTGGCACCAGCCTTCAAGGCCTTGGAGGTTCCAGCGCATATGGAGTGGTTCATGCTTCTTTTTAACACCAATGGAAAGGAAGAAGGTAGCAAGCTTCCATTCCTGGCTGCTGTGAAGGAAGAGATTTGTGGTCACTTCCACTGGCTCCGTCGCTGCGGGATCATTGGGGATGACCATCAAATGGATGATGGCCTTTGGGCAGGGCGGGATCTTGCTGTTTGGGTTCTTCGGTTCATACATGGACCGCTCCACTTCTTTGATAACGAAGGGGTAATCCCCTTCTTCAAGGAGGGTGTAACTTTTGTTCCCGCCTTCAGCGGTGATTTCGTCTTCCCAACCAAATACCTTATCTTCAACCACGGTTCCCATATTTTCAAAACTCATTTTCATTTCCTCCTAAATTTTATTAGCAACAATAAACGATTTAAGCTGCGGCCAGGCACCAAGGATGACGCCTTTCAAAAATTCGATGTCATAGTCCATGATACTGGTTTCTTCCGGGTAGTAGCCCCGCGCAGCAACGGCGCGGCGAACATCTGTTTCTGTCATGCCTTCCGTTTTTAAAAGGTCAAATACCTGCTTGATGACAGCTTGCTTTGGATCTGCTGCAGCAACTTGAGCAGCTGTGGTGATAACTTTCGGTTGCGGAACAGGCGATTCTGCTTCAGCAGGATTATCCTGGATATCCCAGAAAGCTTCTTCTTCGGGAGAAGGATCAGGCGGCAGAGGAACACTGCCTTGCGGAGAATCAATAACCACAGGCGGTTCCCCAAGGTCTGGGATATAAGGCGCAATGCTTGCATATTCGAAGGGCACTTCTGGCGGCAGGCACCATCGGTTTTTGGCGTCCCAAGTGCTGGCGTGTTGCGTATACATAACCCGCTTCCCGCCAACGCCTTTCTTTTTATTGGTCGTCTGGTCTGTCATGATGATGGTCTTATAGTTGGCAAAAAGGAGGGCATCTGCCCATTCCTTTACGATGGCTGCCGTCTTGTTCGTTGTCTTGCTGTTGAGCTTCAGTTCCCACCGATCATAGGCTCCCATCTCATCCGGCTGCTCAAACTTTCGGATCTGAGCATGAGCATTAAGGACCACGTTGATGCCTGCTCTCGTCACTTCATTTAAGGCTTCCAGAAAGCGGGCAAAAGCTTCCATAAGCTTTGTATAGCCACTTCCATAAGCAAAGTCCTCGATGGAGCTTTTCTTAGCTTGGGCGCAAACATACTGAATGCAGAGCTTTTCTGCCCAGTCCACCGTATCAATGACCAGAGTCTTGCATGGCTTTTCCTTCGCGATTTCTTCGATAATGCCATGGAGCATGGCCCAGGAATTGATGTCTGGAATGCGCTTGACGTCGAGCTGGCTGGTGCTATCCTCGATGTCAAGGAAAAGAGGGTCCGGGAAATGACTTGCAAATGTCGATTTTCCAATCCCTTCAGGACCATAGACAACGACCTTTTGCGGTCTCAAAACGATTCCTTTGCTGATATTAAGCATGTGAGGTTCCTCCTTTTTTCTGATTCATGTAGGCCCTAAGCTCATCATTTGCACGCTGATAATCTTTTTCTTTGTGAGCAAGGATGCCTTTCATATACTCAACCTCATGCGGACGAAGCAGGGGATCCTTCATTTGATACTGCGTTTCCTGCAGTTCCTCCCACGCCCTTTTTTGTGCAATCATGAGAGATTTTAATTTCAAGTCTCTTTCCATCAGAATGTTCCTGCCTTCCAAGCTGGTTTGACGACAGGCTCTTCGCCTTTGACCATACCATCTTCGATGATGACGCTGCATTCATCGCCAGTAGAAACGCGGGTGGCAATCACCTGTAGACCTTCCCGTTCAAGCCAGGCACCAAAGTCCTGGAGCGTGTCCGTGTCCATCTGTTCGAGTTTGTCCATGAGTACGAAACCGCAGTTTGGATTGAGCTTCCTCACGATAGCCGTGGACACTTTAAGCTGTTCGCTAGCGCTCATACCATCCCAGGGAAGTCCTTTGTATAGGAGCTTGCCATCTTCCACAGAAAGGCCAGGGAGCGGGAGGTCGGCCCCATCAAGTAGGGAACGACGGTCAGCACGGAGCCTTTCCAGTTGCCCCGTGAGTTCTGCATATTCATTTCCATACCGTTTTGCTTCTTCGACGGCCTTCTTGTGTTCCGCATTTTTCCGGATCTGGGCGTTGATCATCTCAACTTGCTGCAGGTTTTTCTCGATCTCTTCCGTGGACTCGTCCTGGAGAGTAGCAACGTCCTTGCCTGCGGTTTCAACATCACGGTCAATGATTTCCTTTTGGCTTCTTGTCTGTTCCAGTTCACTCATAAGAGCGTTGATGCGATTGGCAAGGTCCGTCTGTTTGCGCTGAAGATCAGAGAGATGGAACCGTTTTTTTTGATTCTCCCCATTCCTTGCCAGGATAGCCTGTTGCTGTTGGATGAGTTCCATGGCACTGATAGGCTCTTCTGGGGCTCCTGGGAAGGTCTGCATATCGGCAGCCGCCTTTTCCTTGCGTTCTTTAATGCGTCCAACTTCTGTGCGTTGGTAGTAGATCCTGCGGATATCGTCATCAATGGCCTGGAGCTGGTCCCCTACACCAATGATCTGCAGCAAGGTGTCCGCTTTTTCCTTGTCCGTCGCCTTTAAAAAGCTTGGAAGGTCCAAGGCCAACTGACTAATAAACTCCTTGAGGAGGGACTGACCACTCTTATTGCCATTACTGTCAATGACCTTGAGAGCGCTGTTTTTGCCCTTCCGCTCTACAATAATGCCATTATCCAGCTCAATGTGAATCGCAGGCGGCACCAAGGCCCCTTCCCTTGCAGGGACGGACGGTTTATAGCGGTCGCCGCCAAGCCCCCAAGCGATGGCATCAAGGACGCTAGTCTTACCTTGTCCATTTTTTCCACCAATGATGGTAAGACCATTGGGGCTTGGCTCCAACCTGACAGCCTTGATTCGTTTGACGTTTTCAAGTTCAAGTGTATTGATTTTCATTTTCTTTCCTCCTGTGGTAGAATGGAGGTGAATCCTGTGGAAAGATTCACCTTACTGCCTGTCAGCATTGCCGTGCTGGCGGGCTTTATTTTTGGCCTTTTTCAAGATTCAATTTTCATTCCTCCTCGTCCGCGTACCATTCTTCTGCAGGCACGCCAATCTCACAAATGTCGCCGTTAGAAAAAGGGCAATCTGGGCATCTTGTATTGAGGCAGTAGTTAATCAGGTTTTCAGCCGCTGCCAATGCCTCACTATTCGAGATTTTCATTGAAATCACCTCATTTCTGTGAAATTTTTAGCAAAATTTCTAAAGATATTTCACTAATTTCTTGTCAAAAAGTGCCTATTTTGACAAGTCAACCCTTCTGTAGATTTTCCTCGCTTGGTCAACATCCCATCCTAGCGGGTAATCTTTCAGCACACACTCTGGGCTAAAGCCCGGATATGGGATACCAAAAGGACATTCCGCGCAATTCATATGGAGGCAAAAATCTGCCAATTTATCAGCAATGCTGATTGCCTGTTTTTTATCAATCATCACCGATTCCCCTTTCTGACTCTGACCTTGATTTTCTGTCCTGGCTGCAGTGCCCCTGGATTTTTGATGCCGTTGTCCTCGCGGACCCGCTGGATAATGTCTTGGATGTCCTCGTATCCGCTGTATCGCTCGCACAGACTCCACAAGCTGTCGCCGCTGTAAACGACGTGTTCAAATGTCAGGTAGTCCGTCGGTTCGGGTTTGATTCGTTCTCTCCAAATGGCTCCTGCAGTCAGGATTCCTGCAGTAATAAGTGCCGTGGCGATGATGGCTGCCTTCTTTCTTGTTCTCATTTTTTTACCCTCCCTTTAGTCCATCTAAGATTGTCGAGGCCGCTCCTCGGAGTAGCGCTTCCAGCGCCTTAATCCTGGCGTCCTTACGGTCCAACTCCCTCTGCAGCTCTTTCATGCGCTGCGGCGTGTAAAAGTAAGTATTGACGCCTACAATGTCCATCACATCCTTGGCAGCAAAGCGGACGCCTGGGAGCTTGGTAAGCTGTGGCAGTGTGCCACGGTCCCTAAGGTTGTAGATGGTGGAGAGCGATACATTAAGGACCTCGGCGGCCTCTTGAGCGGTCATGACCTGCGGTGGCAGCTTAGGAGATGGAGGATCCGTGCCGCGGGAAAATTCTGCTTTCATAGGGATTACCTCCTTGTATCGGTCAGGAATTTATTGACAAAATACTGCTGCCCCTTCCCCGTGATTTTCGGCGTCTTGGTGATGATGTTGACGCCTGATCCATTCACATAGGACCCCTCTTTGATCTCAAAGAGTCCAAGTTCCATGGCCCGCTGGGTCGGCATATTGTAATCCGTCCCTTTGCGGCGAATCAGATAGCCGTTCTCCCTTAACCAGTCGAAGAATCTCTTTTGCCCGATTTCAACACCATTGCCACGGAGGATCTTCGCCATCTCGCCTACAAGGATGCTAGTATGACTAGCTGAAACCGCATCGGCGAAAATGGTCTTCGGTCGGTCCATTTCAATTTGCTTTTCTGCAGCAAGTCGCTTTTCTTTCTCTTCCTTCAGCTGAGTTGCAAGCTGAATCAAGAAGTCGGGGCTGGTCAATGCCTTTTCAAGGGTATCCTCGGTCATATAGGCACCGTGTTTCCGGATAGCGGGGATGACTTCGTGGGTGATCCACCGCTTGAACTCTTTGGCTGACGGCAACTTACTGGATAGAACCAGGCTGTAGAGTCCTGATTCATTGATGATGATTGCTTTGCTTTTGTAATTTGAACCACTCCCCTGAATCAGGGTACTGGTTTTGTCTTCTTCATCCACATGGTTTGCAATGGCATTTTCAGGCTTTGCATACCCGAGTATTTTAGCAACGTCCTTGCCAACAAACCAAGGCTCATTGTTGATAGCCAGTGTTCTGATGCGGCCGAAACTTTTATTTTGAAAAATTTCTAGTTTTTTCATTTAAAAATGCTCCTCATTTTGATCACTTTAAGTGAGATTTTGAGTCAAAAAAAAGTCAGACGATATGCCAAAGTGCTTTATCAGCAGTACTTTTATGGCATCTCTGGGCATTCGTTCGCCCTGCTCGTACATGTAAATAGTTGACTCGCTGACTCCTATTTTCTTGCCTAAATCACTCACGGACTCTCCACGCTGTTCCCGTAACTCGCGGAGCTTTTTCCCAATAGTTTTACGGTCAATAGACACCATACTTCTCACCTCCATTCTCACTTTCAGTGTAATTATATCACTTTAAGTGTATATGTCAACACTGTACTGTGAAATCCTCCTTGAATTTATTACACGAAAAGTGTAATATTAAGATGTGGAAACGAAAGGGGATGAAGAAATGCCTGAGTTCAAAGATAGATTAAAGCAAATGAGACAGTCTGCTGGTTTAACACAAAGTGAGTTAGCAGAAAAATTGGGAGTATCTACCAGTACAGTCTCTATGTATGAAGTCGGTAGCAGAAAACCTAGCTTTGAGATTTTAGAGCAGCTTGCAGACTTTTTTAACGTAGATACAGACTATCTAATGGGAAAGGCTTCTCGAAGCGTTTACTACCTGGATCCAGAAACCGCCAAACTAGCACAAGAACTGAAAGATAATCCTGGTCAGCGCACCCTGTTCGATGCCTCGAAAGACCTGTCTCCTGATGACATCAAGGTCGTCATGACCGTCATCAACGGCCTGAAAAAGAAGGAAGGTTCGCCGCAATGATCATCGTCACCTATCAGGATCTGCCACCCAGCGTTCCGGCAGTCGTCCAGCAGAATCCGGACGACTCCTATACAATCATCATCAATGACAATTTATCCGATGAGAAGAAAAGACTGGCCATGAAGCACGAACTCAACCACATCGTAGGGGATGATTTGTTTAAAGAAGAAGATGTGGATTCCATTGAAAATGCCTGTCATGCCAGCTCGAATAACTTCCAGATTTCAGAAGACTTAGAAATCTACATCAAAGATGGGGAATAGGGTGATATTATGGCATTATTAATTGTCATTGTTATTTTCGTTGTTGTCATTTTAAATAAAAAAGCAAAGGACAGGATGATTGCAGAATCTCCCATGAAGCCGAATGAGCTCGACAGATTCCGGCTCCCTGAAACCCGGGGGTTTGCAAGGGTAAGCCTGCCGGTGACAAATGAATACAGGGTCCCGATGGACAGCTTTGTGGCATTCGATGTGGAAACTGCCAATGCGCAGCCATATTCAATCTGTAGTATTTCCGCCGTAAAAGTTGAAAACCGGCAGTTCACTGGTTCTGTCACTTCTTTGATTAAGCCTCCGGAAGCAAAATTCACGAATTCCTATGTCCATGGAATCACCTGGTCAAAAGTTCGGAATTCTCCCACCTTCAAAGAATTCTATGAATCCACCTTCCGCGATTTCATCAAAGGGTTCCCCCTGGTAGCACACAACGCCAACTTTGATATGGGCTGTCTGATCTATACCGCTAAGACGGAAGGAATCACCCTGGATAAACCGCTTCTCTTTGCCGACTCTCTGCAGAGTGCCAGATACACCTACAGGAATCTGGAAAACTACAAGCTGGACACCATCTGTAAATATCTCAATCTCGACTTGAATCACCATGAATCCCTGTCTGATGCCAAGGCATGTGCCCAAATCATGCAGGATACCATGGATAAAGGGACAGTGCCCATCATCAAATCTCTGTACCGGTTTTCTGAGGAACTTTTTGTCAAGGCTGTCTTGTATGAGGCAAAGACTTACGCTGGTGGGATTTCCTACGAATCCTTATACAAGGAAAAGCCAAAAAATTACTCAAAAGAAGATTTCATTAGGGACTTTGTGAATCCGGGAACATATGCCCGCCTTGTAGATGTTTCCAATGAGATTGAATTGAGTAAGCTGCATAAGGCAGACCTTCAAAAGATTCTGGCAGACGCCGGGCTTCCCACGAAGGGTCTGAAAAAAGATCTTATTGCCACCATCATAGAAAAGAAGCTTGCACCACCGCTTCCTGCTGATTATGTGCATCAGTACAAAATCAGAGAAGATAAATAAAAAATCCCTGCTGGTATTTGCGGTACCAGCAGGGAAAAGCGTAACCCACCTACCAAAGGGGCTTACTGTATTATTTTACCACAGCCAGCCCCTTTCAAGCCAGCAAAGGAGCTGATTTTTATGGAATATACCTTTTCATATCGTGAGAAAAACGGCAGCGTCTGCTTAATTCTCTCCTACAAAGTCGGCACCAAATGGCGCCAAAAGACGAAGCAAGGATTTAAGAATCAAAGAGAGGCACGACGCTATCAAGACGAATTGCTGGCGCAGGTCAAAGAGCAAACAGGTTTAACGGACGACGTAAGTCTTAAGGATATTTCCTTGCGCGTTTTTTATCGGATTTTCTACAGAGACAAAAAGGAGCTGCTTTCGGCCAATACTTTAAGAAATTACTCGGACGGAATCAACAGCCTTGGAGACGTGGCGGATTTGCCAATAAAAGAACTGACCATTGCAAATATCACCAACGCTTTAATGCAGACGCCTGGAAAACTGTCCTCCAAGAAAAGTCGATTGCGATTTATTACGCCAGTTCTAGAGCATGCCAGGGCGACGTATAAAATCATCAAAGTCAATCCTGCTAAAGGAATCAAAATCCCAAGGGATAGAGAGCCTCCAGTACTTAGGGCCTTTTCAAAAGAGGAGCTAGTTAAGCTAATCCATATGTTGGATGACAAGCCGCTGTTTAAACTTATCGTGATCATTGGCGCAAACACGGGGATGAGGTTTGGAGAAATCGCGGGGCTTCCTTGGGATGCCGTTGACTGGTTTAGTCAGACTATCACCATAAAACAACAATACAATCTCGTGAGTGATAAGACCTATGGAATCACGACGTGCAAGACGCGCAAAAGTAACCGCACGATTCCAGCTTCTCCCTCCCTTCTAAAGGAGCTCAAAGAGTGGCAAAATAAAATGCCAATGACAATCACCGGCACTATTTTTAACCTGGACAACATGCCCTCAGTCCATTCCAGGCTTAACGAGATCATACGAAAAAACTTCCCTGGAAGATCCCTCCATGCATTGCGTCACACCTTTGCAACCTTGCTACTCTCCAAGACTGGCGATATAAATCTTGTTGCCCATATCTTGGGGGATTCGGTCGAAACCGTATCGAGAGTATATGTAAATTACACTGAGGATATTAATCGGATTGCGACCAAAGCAATGGCCAATCTTTTCTAAAAAAATATTTTTGCCGTATTTCTGCCGTCAAGCAAAAGAGCCCGCATCCACAAAGGATGTAGGCTCCTTTTTGCATCATTTGGCGTAATCGACGGCCCGGGTCTCGCGAACGATGACCACTTTGATCTGGCCAGGGTATTCCATATCCTCTTCGATACGTTTTGCCACATCGTGAGCGAGGATAACGGATGCATCATCATCAACCTTGTCCGGTTTGACCATGATACGGATTTCACGTCCGGCTTGGACAGCATAGCATTTTTCTACGCCATCGAAGGATTCTGCGATTTCTTCAAGCCGCGTCAAACGCTTGAGGTAAGTTTCCAGCGTTTCCCGACGGGCACCTGGACGGGCAGCGGAAATCGCATCCGCAGCCGAGACAAGGACGGCTTGGACAGAACTCGGTTCCACGTCTCCATGATGGCTCATGATGGTATTGATGACAATATCCGATTCATGGTAACGTTTGGCCACTTCTGCACCAAGATCGACATGAGAGCCTTCCACTTCGTGGTCAACAGCCTTGCCAATGTCATGGAGCAAACCAGCCCGTTTGGCTGAATTGACGTCAACGCCTAATTCAGCAGCCATGAGGCCAGCCAAATGCGCTACTTCCGTTGAATGTTTGAGGGCATTTTGACCGTAGCTCGTACGATACTTCATGCGTCCCAAGAGCTTGATCAGTTCAGGATGAAGGCCATGGACACCGGTCTCAAAGGTAGCCTGTTCGCCTGCTTCCTTGATTTTCTGATCCAGCTCCTTCTGAGCTTTTTCTACCATTTCCTCAATGCGGGCCGGATGGATACGACCATCATTGATGAGTTTTTCGAGGGCCACACGGGCCACTTCCCGACGAACAGGATCGAATCCGGAAATGATGACCGCTTCCGGCGTATCGTCGATGATGAGATCAATCCCAGTGAGGGTTTCCAACGTACGGATATTGCGGCCTTCGCGGCCAATGATCCGGCCTTTCATCTCATCGTTGGGGAGAGGAACAACAGTGACCGTCGTTTCAGCAACCTGATCGGCAGCACAGCGCTGGATAGCAAGGGAAATAATTTCCCGTGCCTTGGTCTCAGCTGTATCGCGGGCTTCTTGTTCCATGTCCTTGATGAGTTTGGCCTTATCGTGCTTGACTTCTTCTTGGACACTGTCAAGCAGTTCCTTTTTGGCTTCGTCACTGGTCAGTCCCGAAATTCGTTCGAGTTCCCCTACCTGTTTGGTATAAAGGGCATCGACACGTTCTTGGGATTCGCGCAGACGGTTGCTTTGTTCCAAAAGTTTTTCTTCCTTTTTCTCATAGGCATCCATCTTGCGGTCGACATTTTCTTCCTTTTGGACGAGGCGGCGTTCGCTCTTGGCCAGTTCTGCCCGGCGCTCCTTGTTTTCCCGTTCCATATCAGAACGCATACGATGGATTTCTTCCTTGGCTTCAACAAGAAGTTCCTTCTTTTTGGCATCACCGGCTTTTTCTGCTTCTGCAACGATTTGGCGTGCCTGTTCTTCTGCTTTGCCGATTTTGGTTTCCGCAATGTTCTTACGTCCAAAATAACCGGCACCAGCACCGAGGACACAGGCAGCAATTACAATAAATACAGTAATGGGATCTATGATAGTACACCTCCTTTTTAGAGAATTTTCCTTCCATTTTTAAGACACAAACAAAGAAGGCAACCCTGAGGTTACCTCTTGACCCAATAATATGGATAGGAATATTTTATAGTATTTTGCAGGGAGTGTCAATCAAATGGCGTCTCCGGTCCCTTTTCCTTCTTGTAGCAGAAAAAGGAAGGGTCCCTATTTAAAAGGATCCTTCCTCTTCTTTATTTGGGATTTCCTCTTCCATCTCATCATAAACAGCAAGTGCCGCATAAAGACAGACCCCTGTAAAGCCACGGCTGGCAAGCTTTCTTGAAAGGGCCGCTTTGCCTTTGCGAGGTTCCGTTTGATATTTTTTTAGAAGCTTAGGAACTTCTTTCCGCGCAAACTCCTCCGCCCGCTCCCGTTCTTCCTCTTCGGAAACACCATCCAGCATATCTTTCACGACAGATGCCGGGATCTGCCGTTTTTCAAGCATGAGCCGAAGGTAATTTCGTCCATAGATGCCTTTTCTTCGCCAAGCATCAACGACATATCCGGCACAGCGAACATCATCAACAAAATGGCGCTCCCTAAGGGCCGCAAGGACCCTGTCCTGAAGCTCTTTATCACAGCCTCTTTCCGCAAGTTTATCCCGCAGTTCAAGGGAACTATGGTCCCGCATGGCAAGCCGGTCCAAGGCAAAATTATAGGCGTCGGCATAGGTGAGGAGCATTTTCTTGGGCTTAGCCCACACTGTCCGGATCTCCCTCCGGTTTTAAGATGTCTTCTGTTTGCGGGGCTGCTTCAAGGGCTGTCAGTCCGGCCGCTTCGCGGATACGATTTTCAATTTCAAAGGCCATTTCTGGGTGGTTCTTAAGAAACTCTTTCGTGTTTTCACGGCCCTGACCAATGCGTTCGTCCCCATAGGAGTACCACGCGCCGCTCTTACCAACGATGTTGTAAAGTACCCCCAAATCAACGAGGCATCCTTCGTGGGAAATCCCTTCTCCATACATGATATCGAATTCGGCCTGTTTGAAGGGAGGAGCTACCTTGTTCTTGACAACTTTGACACGGGTCCGGTTGCCGATGATGTCGTTGCCACTCTTGAGGCTCTCAATACGCCGTACATCCATACGAACCGTCGAATAGAACTTCAGGGCACGGCCACCCGTCGTTGTTTCCGGATTTCCGAACATGACACCCACTTTTTCACGGATCTGGTTGATAAAGACCGTCGCCGTACGGCTCTTGGAAATGATTCCCGTCAGTTTGCGCAGGGCCTGACTCATGAGACGAGCTTGAAGGCCAACGTGGGAATCGCCCATATCTCCCTCAATTTCCGCTTTTGGAACAAGGGCAGCAACGGAGTCGATGACAATGATGTCAATAGCGCCGCTGCGGACCAGGGCATCGCAAATTTCAAGGGCTTGTTCGCCCGTATCAGGCTGGGAAATCAAGAGGTTATCGATATCAACACCGAGATGGCGGGCATATTCCGGATCAAGGGCATGTTCAGCATCGATGAAGGCAGCGTAGCCTCCCCGTTTTTGCGCCTCAGCAATCATATGAAGGGCGACCGTCGTCTTACCAGAAGACTCTGGTCCATAGATTTCAATGATACGGCCACGGGGAATCCCGCCTACACCAAGGGCAATATCAAGGGACAACGCTCCTGTGGGAATGGTTTCAATATTCATCTTGGCACTGGCTGCCCCCAATTTCATGATGGAGCCTTTGCCAAAGTCCTTTTCAATTTGTTTGACTGCCGCGTCAAGGGCTTTGCCCTTTTCCGTTTCCATGCTCATTCCTTCATCTCCTTGTCAGTAATTACACATTCTATTATACAAACATTAGTTTGCGTCGTCAAGTTTTGCGTGTTTCCGGGGAAGAGCCTTCAGCTCTTCCGGCGTAAAGAGATATTTTTTACCACAGTAATGGCAGCGGACTTCGGTCTGGGGATCATCCAGCATGGAAGAAAACTCTGCTTCCGGCAGTCCTTCCAGCATGTGGGCGACCTTATCCCGACTGCAGCTGCAGTGAAAGGAAACAGGATGACAGTCAAGGATTTCCACGGCCATACCTTTTCCGATAAGCCGGATCATGTCTTCCGGACTGTGGCCAGAACGAAGCAGTTCTGTCACGTATGGCAAGGTAATGCAGTTATTTTCAAGCGTTTCGAGGAACTCATCGCTCGCGCCGGGAAGAGGCTGAACAAAATAACCTCCTGAAACGGCAATGGAGCCATCTTTATCGACAAGGACACCCAAAGCCACGACAGAAGGGGTCTGTTCCGAATCAAAGAGATACTTTGTCAGGTCTTCGGCAATCTCGCCGCTCTTTAAAAGGGCATAGCCGTTGAAGGGCATGCCCTTTTCCGGGCAGCGCGTCACAATAACGACGCCTTCATGACCTACACCGCCGCCAACATCAAGTTTGCCCTTTTTAAGGGGCAGCATGACTTCTGGATGTTCCACAAAGCCGCGAACCGTATAATTTGTGGCATCGGCCATGACCTCACCCAAGGGTCCATTGCCCTTGAAGCGGATGGTCACGCCTTCACCGTCCTTCATCGTGGCTGCAAGCAGCAGTGCGCCAGCTGCCGTGCGGCCCAGAGCGGCTGCGGCGACAGGACTCAGTCCGTGGATTTTATTCATATATTGTGTCAGGTGGGTTGTCGTCACGGCATAGACCCGGGCATCCCCGACAGTCGCCCGAATCAGGACATCTTCCTGGGTCATTTTAGAGCTGCCTCATAAGATTGATCATTTCAATCATGGATGCGGCCGTATCAGAGCCCTTGTTGCCGGCTTTGGTGCCAGCCCGTTCAACGGCTTGTTCGATATTTTCCGTGGTCAGGACGCCAAATCCGCAGGGAACACCCGTTTCCATATTGACAAGGGCAATTCCTTTGGAAACTTCATTGCAGACATAATCATAGTGACTTGTTGCGCCGCGGATAACAGCACCAAGGCAGATGATTCCATCATATTTACCGCTTTGGGCCATTTTCTTTGCGACCAGGGGAATCTCAAAAGCACCGGGCACCCAGGCAACCGTGATATCTTCCTCACGGGCCCCATGACGGACAAGGGTATCTTCTGCACCGGAAAGGAGCTTACTCGTAATGAATTCGTTGAAACGAGCGACGACAATCCCGAATTTGAGGCCTTGAGCCAGCAGTTTTCCTTCTACAATGTTCATTTCTTTTCTACCTCCACATCTTTTTCATGAAGCACATGGCCCATACGAACCTGCTTAGTGACCATATATTTATGATTGTAACAATTATCTTCCATAATGATTGGCACCGTTTCCGTAATGGTAATGCCGTACCCGGAAAGGCCGGCCCGTTTGGCGGGGTTATTCGTCATAAGACGGATGCTCGTCAGTCCCAGGTCGGAAAGGATCTGTGCACCGATACCATAGTCACGCTGATCCGGTTTAAAGCCCAGTTTTACATTGGCATCAACCGTATCAAGTCCCTGATCCTGCAAGGCATAGGCCCGGAGTTTATTGGCAAGCCCGATGCCTCGGCCTTCCTGACGCATATAAAGAACGACACCGCAGCCTTCTTTTTCAATCATGCGCAGAGCCGTACCCAGCTGGTCGCCGCAATCACAGCGCATGGAGCCCAAGGCATCCCCCGTAAGGCATTCGGAGTGGACACGGACAAGAACGTTCTTTTTGCCGGCCACATCGCCCTTGATAACAGCAACATGACACAGATCATCCAAATCGTTTTCGTAGCCAATGGCCCGGAAACTTCCGTACTTACTAGGCAGGGCGACATCTGCAATCCGGTGGACCATCTTTTCATTCTTTTTGCGATAGGCTACCAGATCAGCCACCGTGATGAACGTAAGGCCAAATCTTTCAGCAAAACGGGCCAGTTCTGGCGTACGGGCCATGGTTCCATCTTCGCTCATGATTTCGCAGCAGATTCCGGCTGGGGTAAGACCGGCAAGGCGGCACAGGTCCGTCGTGGTTTCTGTGTGCCCCGTACGGCGCATGACGCCGCCAATGACACTGCGCAGGGGGAAGACATGGCCAGGGCGTCGGAAGTCAGCCGGCAGGGCCTTAGGATCGGTTAATTTCTTGATGGTATAGGCCCGTTCTGCAGCCGAAATTCCTGTCGTGGTATCGACATGATCAATGGAAACCGTAAAGGCCGTTTCATGATTATCCGTGTTGTTGGCCACCATAGGTTCCAGTTGGAGGCGATCCAAAATCTTCCCGTCACAGGGGGCACAGATGAGGCCCTTGGCGTGGGTCGCCATGAAGTTGATGGCTTCCGGCGTCACAAAGTCAGCAGCCATGATCAGATCACCTTCATTTTCACGGTCTGGATCATCGGTCACAAGAACCATTTTACCGGCTTTGATGTCGGCAATGGCTTGTTCGATGGTCCCAAATTGATATTCTTTTTCCATATCCTTCATCTCCTTAGAGGAATCCATTTTCAAGAAGGGATGCCTTTGTAAGGCCCCCATCTAATTTATGATTAATGAGTTTTTCCACATATTTTCCGAGGATGTCCGTTTCCAGGTTCACCGCGTCACCAACCTTCTTTTTCCCCAAGGTCGTATCCTTAACAGTCAAAGGGATCAGGGACACGGAAAAGGCAGTTTCCGTCACATCCGTTAGCGTAAGACTGATGCCGTCAATGGCAATGGAGCCTTTTTTCACCATATAATGCAGGAGCTCCTTAGGTGCCGTTATGGTTGTCACCTTAGCAATCCCTTCAGGTACAATACGAGAAATTGTACCGACTCCGTCCACGTGGCCGAGAACCAGGTGTCCATCAAGGCCGGCTCCCAGTTTCAGGGTCTGTTCAAGATTGATGGGATCGCCTTTCTTTAACAAACCAATGGTCGTATGGCGGACCGTTTCAGGCATGACATCTACAGTAAAGCAGTGGGCATCAAAATGGGTCACTGTCAGGCAAGCCCCATTGCAGCATACACTTTCACCAACAAAAAGGGTCAGCGGAATCTTTTTTGCTTCAATGGTCAGACGATAAGAACTGCCTTCCCGACGAAGGGCATCCACACGACCCATTTCAGCAATCAGACCGGTAAACATCTGTCACACCCCCTTACGGGTAAGGCCCGTAACCAAAAGATCAGGTTCAAGGGGCAAAGTGGTCACTTCCTGAAGCGTCACTTTCTGCTCCATCGTGCTCGCGCCTTGACCGCCAATGGCAGGACGGCTTTTATTCCCGCCAATGAGGCTCGGTGCAATGAAAGCATAGACCCGTTCAACCAAGCCTGCATCAAAGAAAGCTCCATGGATATCGCTGCCTCCTTCGACAAGGACGCTGGTCACATCTTTTTTGGCAAGTTGCTGCAGGAGGTCAGAAAGATCCACATGCCCGTCCCTTTCCGCAGCCGTGAGGACCGAAACACCCGGCAGGTCAGCAAAGGCCCTGACCTTTTCCTGAAGGGCCTGCGGCGTGACGACAAGAAGCGTGTCTGCCGCCCCATCCGTAAAGACCTTACGTTCCAAGGGAAGGGACGCCTTGCTGTCAAGGATGATACGCAGGGGATTTTTTCCTTCCACGAGACGTACGGTAAGGGATGGATCATCCTGGGCCACGGTTTCTCGGCCCACCAGGATGGCGTCATACCAGCTGCGCAGGCGATGCGCATACGTTCTTGCCTTGACCCCGGTAATCCACTTGGAATCGCCAGAAACCGTAGCAATCTTGCCATCAAGGGTCATGGCGTACTTTAGAGCCACAAACGGACGGCCCGTCTTCATATAATGCATGAAGATCTCGTTTTGCCTGTAGGCTTTGTCTGCAAGGACACCGCTTACGACCTCAACACCTGCTTCTTCAAGGCGGCGAAAGCCGCGCCCCGATACACGGGGATTGGGGTCTGTGGCCGCGGCAACAACTTTTTTGATACCGGCCTTGATCAAGGCCTCACAACAGGGACCCGTCCTGCCATAGTGGGAACAGGGCTCCAAAGTCACATAAGCCGTAGCGCCTGCAGTCTTCTCGCCTGCGTCGTCCATGGCATTGATTTCGGCATGGGGCTCACCGGCCTTGTGATGATACCCTTTTCCCACCACGTGTCCATCAGGACTTACGATGACACATCCGACGAGCGGATTGGGACTTGTCGCCCCGCGGGCCTTTTCAGCAAGATCCAGGGCCATCTGCATATATTCCTCATCAGTCAAATTTGTTCACCTTCCTTAAAAAAGGCCATGCCTTCTCCTCGGGGAGATAGCACGGCCTTTACGGTTCTGTGGCTACACTGTCTTTTCTCATCCAGACTCTACTGTCGGTATTGGAATCTCACCAATTCATGCCCGAAGGCTCGCGGACTGTACCGCCGGTTGGGAATCTCACCCTGCCCCAAAGACAATTCCTATGAAATTGCGTCCTTATTATAACACAAGTCCCGACGCAAGAAAAGGGGGGGCCGGAGAGGCAATGTGCCTCCGGTCCCCCGCTCCCATCAGGAAAACAAGCTGATCTTGGTGCGTGTTCCATTTTCTGATACATAATAGAGATCGCCCATGTGAAGCTTTCCATCCAGAAGCTCAAACTGAGGCGCCACAATATCGCCGGATACGGATTTAATGGTCACATCATCAAACTTCAGCCGCTTATATTGATTGGAAAAAGCGCCACTGATTGAATCAAACTTTACAAGGGCATAGATTCCCTTGCCTGAAGTGAAGGTCCCATAGGTCACCGTGGACCGATTGTCCCCGTTGCAGCTCATGGTCAGATCCAGCTGGACCAGGGTCCTGAAGAAGGGAACCCCAGCGGCATCTTCACTATGAAGGTCGTGACCTTTGACATAGACATCATAGGCCTTGGTATCGATATTAAAACCGCCCGAGGCATCACAGGTGCCCCCAAAAACGTCAGCCGTCACGTTTTGGGCTCCAATATAACCGTCCTTGTACTTGAAATCGCCTCTTACATTGGTAAATTTAAGACCGGGCAAGTTCAGATTCTTCATATACAGCTGACCGATAATGATGGGTTCAGGCAATTTCCCTGTGACGGCTGCACTGGCCGTCACAGTTTCATGGATGTTGAGTCCAGTCCCCAGACTCGACGGATTGAGTTCACGGATGCCAAGATTGAGGTCATAAGTCGATACGGCAGGTTTCAAATCCACCGATCCTTGAATATCGACACCGCCCCCTTCCAGGGTTCCGCCCAGTTCCCCCGTGGAAAAGTCAATATCGATGCGGTCCTTGCTGTCATAATGGATGGCTGCATTGACATCCTTGAAGGTATGGACACGTTCCTTATAATATGCGGTAACCCTACAATGATTAAGGATGAGGTCCACATCAAGATTCTTTACTTTGACATCAAAATTCGGTTTCTTTTTTCCCTTTCCCTTTTTTTCTTTCTTCGGTTCCACCATATGGAAGCCGCGTATATGCATCTTATTGTCAAAGGAGAGCTCGATGCTGGCTCCGTTCAGTTCTACATTTGTGATGGTCGATGTCGAAGGACGGCGCATGATCAGATCCAAGGGTTTTACATGGAAATGACCATCAGGAACCGTTACTTTCGTACCGCTTTCATCCAAGGTCCAGACAAGATCCTCAAAGTGAACATGACCCAAAGGGGTTGCCGTAAGGCGCCCTACGGTAATGGTGCCTTCCAAGAAGTGCTGACGGGCGGCAATCATATTAAAGATGGCAGCCGCCTGGAGACTCAAGGCGTAAGCCACGGCAAAAAGGCCCACGATAACAGCAAAGACAATCCCGAGCGTATACTTGACCTTCCTTTTATGGCAGGACCAAAATTCGTGTCTATTCATGATTAGCGCAGATAACTAATTGCCTTTTTCATGTCAGGGGAGCCAAAAATATAGGACCCAGCAACAAGGACATCCGCGCCAGCCTCCCGCACAGCCTTGCCGGTTTCCTTATTGATTCCCCCATCCACTTCAATCAGGGTCTTATAACCGCCTTGTTTGATGCGTTCTTTCAAGCGGTGAATCTTATCAATGCTCGTTTCAATGAACTTCTGTCCTCCAAAACCAGGATTCACGGACATAATAAGAACCATATCCGCATAAGGGAGGACTTCTTCCACAAGGCAAAGAGGAGAAGCAGGGTTCAGGGCGACACCAGCCTTGATGCCCTTGCCATGAATGGCTTCCAGGACACGATGAAGGTGTTTCGTTGCTTCGGTGTGGATGACAATCATGTCAGCGCCAGCAGCTGCAAAAGCATCCACATAATTTTCCGGCTGTTCCACCATGAGATGACAGTCAAAGAACATATCGGTCTTCTTACGCAGACATTTTACTACAGGCGCTCCAAAGGTCAGGTTGGGTACAAAGCGTCCGTCCATGACGTCAATATGGACCCAGTCGGCACCGGCCGCCTTGATGCGGGCCGTTTCGTCGGCAAGACAGGAAAAATCAGACGATAGGATGGAAGGTGCTACAAGCGTCATCGTTTTTTACCTCTTTTCTTTTGTTCCGCCAATTCCTGACGGATCATGATACTGGAATCATACCGACTTTGGGCAATCTTTCCTTCTTGAAGTGCGGCTTTGACGGCACAATCCGGTTCATGGGTGTGAGTGCAGCCCGTAAAGCGGCACTGTCCTGCATAAGGGGCCAATTCGCGAAAACCCGCTTCGACAGAAGGCAATTCTAATTCTCGCAGGTCAATATTGCCAAAACCCGGCGTATCGACAATGAAGCCCCCTGCAAAAGGAAGAAGCTGCGCAAAACGCGTTGTGTGACGGCCTCGGCCAATCTTTTCACTGACGGCGCCTGTTTCAAGCGTCAAAGACGGGTCCAAATGGTTGAGGAGGGTCGACTTTCCTGCCCCGGAAGGGCCGCCGAAAGCCGATGTGAGACCGGTCATCTTTGCTCGAATGGGGTCAAGACCCTTTCCCTTTCGAGCTTCGACAAAATAGACAGGATAGCCTAACGGTTCATAGATGGCTCGTATCTGTTCAAGAAAGCCTTCCGCTGCCAGATCACACTTATTGATAACAAGGGCGGCAGGGATGTCATAGGCTTCAGCCAGGGCCAGGAGCTTATCAATGAGAAGGAAACTTGGGGCAGGATCTTTAGCAGCAAAGACGGCAAAAAGCCAATCCAGGTTTGCAACCAAGGGGCGCTGAAGGAGGTTCCTGCGCGGCAGGATAGTTTCAATCATGCCTTCTTCGCCCCTTGTCTCCAAGGTCACCCAGTCTCCGGCGGCAAGAAGGAAGCGAGCTTTTTTGAGCCGCCCCCGAACCTTTGCGGTATAAGTAACACCGTCACGCCCCAGGACGTAATAGTATCCGTTATAGGTCTTGATGATTCTGCCTGTAATCTCACTCAAAGGGAACGATCCTCCACTAGCGCGCCATTGACATAGAACTGGACACTGGCATCCTGTCCCAACGTTACGGTTTCCCTAAGGCGGGTTCCTGGCGCAGCGGACCCCGAATAAAGGACGCGGGAACTTGTGGCATCACTGGCCACGATTTTCACCTGTTTGGCACTGCCGCTGCCAGGAACCGTAAAGGAAACGGTATAGGTCTTTGCGGCTTGGGAAGGAGTCCCACTAGTTTCCTTCTGTTTCTTTTCTTCTTTTTTACCGCCGGAAACAATGAGAGTAACCACACTGCCTTCGGAAAGAACTTTGCCAAATTCCGGTTCAGCTCCTATGACGGTACCCTTAGGGGCGCTGTCTTCCTTGGTCGTGACACTGCCTACCATAAGGCCCATGGAAGACAGCCGTTCCCGGGCATCCGAAAGGGTAAGGCCCTTAAGGTCCGGTACGACGCTCTGTCCCTTGGAGATATTGACCACCAAGTCCACTTTGGTTCCAGCAGCCACTTTCTTCCCGGCTTCGATATCCTGACTGAGTACGGCTCCTTGAGCAGCCCCCTCCTTGTATTGAACGGTCACTTTCCCAACAGCAAGCTTTGCTGCATGGAGCATTTCGGTTGCCTCGGCCAGGTTCTTGCCTTTTAGGTCGGGAACCACACCAGGTTCAGCTCCCTTGCTGACCGTCAGCTGGATCTTCCGGCCAGCTTTGACATGGCTTCCAGCACCAGGGCTCTGTTTGATGACTGTTCCGGTTGGCACCTTGGCATCAAATTCTTCCTTCAAGGTAAAATCAAGGTTATTGTCCTTAAGGATGGCTTCCGCTTCCACAAGGGTCTTTCCCTTGACGTCCGGCACGGCAATATCCCCGCTGGAATATCCGACAAGGCCATAAATAAGGGCCGACAGCAGAAAGATGGCGCCAATGAAAAGGCCCAGCATCTTCTTGGTTTTATTCTTCTTGGGCGGCTCCTTTTCACCCGCGGCAGCTCCGTTGTCTGGATTTTCATCCCGCAGCGGCGTTTTATGCAAAAGGCCGTCCCCCATTTCCTCGCTGCGAATAATGATGGTTTCGTCACTCACCCCTTTATGGTGAGGGGAAAGCGATTCTTCCGCAGCCGTTTCCGCCTTACGCAGACGCGTCTCCACGCGGCGAAGGTCACTTAGGAAATCATCATCCGTCTTATAGCGAAGCAGGGGATTTTTGGCAAGGGCCTTGGTTACAATAGCGTCTAGGTCATAGGGAATTTCCGGGTCATAGCGACGGGCCGAGGGCGTCGGTGAAGTCAGGTGCTGCCGCGCCACTTCAGCCGGCGTATCCCCGTCATAGGGAAGCTGCCCGGTAAGCATCTCAAAAAGGACGACGCCAAGGGAATAAAGATCTGACTGAGCCGTTACCGGTTTTCCTGCGGCCTGTTCCGGCGATAGATAATAGACGGAACCAATGACGCCCCGTTCTTCGGACTCTGAGGGCTGCCCAAAGGCACGGGCAATCCCAAAGTCAGTAATCTTGGCGACCCCTTTCGTATCAATGAGGATATTCTGGCTCTTGACGTCACAATGAACGATGGCATGGTCATGGGCCTGCTTCAGGGCTGATGCAATGCCAATGGCATATTTGACAGCCGTTTGGTAATCAAGGGCACCGCTATCGGTAATGACTTCCTTGAGGGTCCTGCCTACGACATATTCCATAACGATGTAGTTGATGTCGTGTTCACTGCCAAAATCATAGATATTGACAATATTGGGGTGAGAAAGACCGGCTGCATTGCAGGCTTCCTGCCGGAAACGAGCGACAAAGTCCTTGTCCTGAATGAACTGATCCCGCAGGATCTTGATGCCCACGTCACGATGAAGAACCGTATCATATCCATGGAACACTTCGGCCATACCGCCGCCGCCCACTTTATCAATGATTTCATAACGATGATTGAGGGTTATTCTTTCTTCCATTCCGCAGCCTCCAGATCAATGATGATAAAGGAAATATTATCGTCACCGCCGGCCGTCATGGCCCCATTCATAAGGCCATCAGCCAGCCGGTCAAGATTCCGGTCTCCCATGATCCGTTCAATCTCGGCTTCGGAAATCATATTGGTGAGTCCATCGGAACACAGGAGCAGCTTCTGGGCACTGCCCAAGAGGATTTCAAAGGTATCGACAGCCACAGTTGGCTCCACCCCCACAGCACGGGTAATGACGTGCTTCTGGGAAGAGGTCCGTGCCTCCTCAGCCGTAATTTTCTTATGGCGCAGGAGTTCTGCCACATAGCTGTGGTCGCTCGTGACCTGCCGGAGCAGTCCCTCTCCATAAAGATAGATTCGGCTGTCTCCTACATGGGCCACATAGGCCGTTTCCCGGTTCGGCAGGTAAAGGGCCGTCAAGGTAGTCCCCATACCGGAAAGTGCTTTTTTTTCACTGGCAAGGTCGAAAATCTTTTTATTGATCCGAATGATTGCCGTTTCCAGGGAGGAAAGAATGTTTGTACGGTCCACCTGGGAAAGATCGAGGCTTTCCAAAAGATGGACGGCCTCATAACTTGCTACTTCCCCGGCATCGGCCCCACCCATGCCATCGGCAATGGCAAAAAGGTCTGGTTCCCGGACAAGGACACTGTCCTCATTGTTATGACGCACAAGACCGCGATTGGTCCGGCTGACTGCAATCATGCTTGTTCCTCCTTCAACTGGCTGGCCCGGAGCTGTCCACAGGCGGCATTGATATCCTTGCCCATTTCCTTCCGGACCGTCACATTGATATGACGCTTCTTGAGGTACTGGAAAAAGCGGTCCACATCCCGGTCTTCTGGGCGTCTAAAGCCTTTTTCCGGGACGGGATTGGCCGGAATGAGATTGACAACGCATTCCTTGCCCGAAAGGGCCTCAGCAAGAGCCCGGGCGTCTTCCTCACGATCATTGATACCCGCAAGGAGGATATATTCATACATGACCTGCCGGCCATTCATCTTTTCATAACGGCTGGCTGCGTCAATCACCTCAGGAAAAGGATACTTCCCGTTGATAGGCATAAGGCGGTCCCTCAAAGCGCCAGTTGCCGCATGGAGGGAAACCGCAAGATTGATGGTCCGTCCCTGCCGCGTCATTTCTTCAATGCCGGGAACAATACCGCAGGTCGAAATCGTCATATTGCGGTAGCTGATGCATTGTCCCTTGTCATGATGCATCAAGTCAAGAGCAGCCAACACATTGTCAAGGTTCAGCATGGGCTCTCCGCTCCCCATGATGACGATACGGCTGACACGTTCTCCCTTGGGGAGGAGAACATGATCGAAATAGTAAAGCTGGGCGAGGATTTCTCCAGCCGTAAGATTACGCATGAAACCATGAAGACCGCTGGCGCAGAAGGTACAGTTCATGGCGCAGCCCACTTGACTGGAAAGACACGCGCTGTAACCATAGTCATGATGCATAAGGACCGTCTCGACCGACGCCCCGTCAGAAAGACCAAGAAGGACCTTGTGAGTGAGCCTGTCCGCAGAATCATACGTGCGAAGAACTTTCACCGCGCCGGAAAGGATGCTATAGGTTCCTTCAAGAAGGGACCGATTCTCCTTGGAAAGGTTTGTCATTTCTTCAAAGGTCGTCGCCCCTTTTTCATAGATCCAACGGAAAACTTGCTCCGCCCGAAACTTCTTGAGTCCTAAAGCAAGGAATTCATCCTGCATCTGCTCAAGGGTAAGGCCCAAGATTTCTTTTTTTGTCATTTCATTCCACCTTCTCAAACAGGGCCAGATAGAACCCATCAATACCATCCCGCCAGGGAAGGATCTGGAGTTCTTCCACCCGCTCTCCCGTCACAGGATGGAGGAAGGCCTTGCTGCGAAATTCAGGATGGCTTTCCAGAAAGGCCGTGCGGACACGGCTGTTCTCATCCCGTTCCAAGGTACAGGTACTGTATAGGAGCCTGCCGCCGGGCTTCACACAAGCCGCGGCCTGGGCAAGGATCTTTTTCTGGAGGGGTGGGAACTGACTGAGGGTCCGTTCCTTTTTGGTCCAGCGCGCTTCTGCCCGACGGTTAAGGACACCGAGCCCCGAACAAGGCGCATCGACAAGAACCGCGTCAGCCCGATTTTCAAAACCAGGAAGGGGCTTTGTTCCATCATGAAGCAGGGCACGGATATTCGTGATCCCAAGACGAGTCGCATTTTCTTCAATAAGGGTAAGACGATGGTCATGGATATCCATGGCAATGATTTTCCCCTTGTTTTCCATCTTTTGCGCCAGATGGGTTGTCTTGCCGCCTGGGGCAGCACAAAAATCAAGGACCAAGTCCCCCGGTTTAGGGGCAAGCACATCTGCATCCAGCATGGAACTTTCATCTTGGATGTAAAGGAAGCGTCCCCATTCCTTCATGAGGGTTTCAAGGCTGGGTAAATGCCGGCAAACAATCCCGTCAGGTGACCATTTGGAAGGTTCCACCTCACAGCCATCAGCCTGGAGCCGCTCCAAGAGGGTCTTTCTGGATATGAAAAGGGTATTGACGCGCAGGCAAAGGGACGGAACTGCATTATCATAAGCACACATAGCCTCCGCTTCGGGAAGTCCAAAGCGGAACTTCCAGCGTCGCACGAGCCACTCAGGATGATAATAAGTAAGGGCCAGACGCAGTGTCGCGTCCTCTTCTTTCTGCGGGAACTGCCATGTAGCCTTGGTCCGTGACAGTTGGCGCAGGACCCCATTCACGAGCTTGACACTGTTTTCATTCACATAATAACGGGCCAGGTTGGCACACTCATTGACAGCGGCCGAATCTGGGATACGTTCGAGATAAAGGATCTGATAAGCCCCCATACGGAGGATGGTGCGCAGACGAGGTGCCATCTTCCGAAAGGGACGGTTGATGACCCTGCACAGGTACCAATCAAGGGTCCCCGTTGTCTTCACGGTTCCGTAGACAAGTTCCGTACACAGTTTACGGTCGAGCGAAGACAACCCATTTCCCCTCAGGGCCTTATTCAGGGCAAGATTTGCATAGGCACCGCGTTCATAGATCTCATCGAGGACAAGCAGGGCCAGTTCCCTTGGATTTTGGGCATCATGCATGGTCATTATCCTTTCCACTGATAAAGGTCTTGATTTCTTCTTCGATGGCATCAATATCTACACTGGTGTTGAAACAGGGCCCATTGGGACGCCGGTTCAAGACGCCAATGACGGGCATGGGAAAGACATCTTGAATACCGCTTGTAAGGTCGCGCTCACAGGCCACGGCTAGGATAGCCTTCGGACGCACCTTCTTTACGGCCTGCCGGGCAAGGGTTCCGCCGGTTACGATATAGACATGAACGCCATATTTCTGGGATAGATGAAGCAGGTCCCCAACGCCGCAGCGACCGCATTGATGACAGTTATGGATGTCCCGTGTAACCTTGTAGGGACAGGTATCCAGCTGCAGGCAGTGAGGCGTGAGAATCATGAGACGGTCCGCAGGCACTTTGATGTGCTGGCGCCGGACCAAATGGTTGCTCACTTCGATAAAAGACTGCTCTATCCGCATCTTTGAAATGTGCATCATCTCCCCAAGGAAGATGGCAATGGGGTAAATCAGGTTGATGACATTCCACGCCCAGAAATAAAAGAACCGGATCGTAGGGAATCCCAGAATGGCCAGGACAATCCCACCAATCCCCACAAAAAGGCTGAGGGCAAGAAAAAGAACTGCAAGACCCACAACAAGGGGCAAGGCGGGATGTAATGCGGCAAGACCGGGAACCATGATGTGCCACAGGCCATACGCTGCTCCGCCCATAAGAAGGGCGGCAAGGGAAATAAGCACAATAAAAAGCCGTTTCTTAGGTCTACTCACGATTATCATTCCTTACGAAAGGATCTCTCCAACTGCAATCTGCTGACCATTTACAAATGACTGGGCCGCCATTGCCCGTTTGCCTTCAGGCTGACATTCAAGGACAGCAAGGACGCCCGTGCCGCAGGCAATGTGAAAGCCCTTGCTGTCTGCCTCGAGGATCTGTCCTGGTTGAGCTTGCTCAGCCGATCCGGGAAGAACATGGCTCTTCCAAACCTTCAGTCGTTTGCCGTCCGGCAGAATCGTATACGTGCCCGGCCAGGGGTTAAAGGCACGAATCTGATTGTGAAGGGTATCTGCAGAAAGCGTCCAGTCAAGATGTTCCATATCCCGCGTGATCAGCGATGCGTACGTTGCTTTGGTCTCTTCTTGGGGTTCTGCGGTCACGGTCCCTGCTGATAGGTCATCAATGGTCTGAAGAAGCAGGGCAGCGCCCTTTTCCTTTAATTCATCATGAAGTTCACCCTGCGTCATTTCCGGCCCAATGGGCACGGAAACTTTTTCCAGCATGGCGCCTGTATCCATTCCGGTATCCATCTGCATAATGGTCACGCCAGCTTTTTTCTCGCCCTTTAAGATTGCATAATGAATAGGTGCGGCGCCGCGGTAGGCCGGCAGCAGGGAAGCATGGACATTGATGCAGCCAAAAGGCGGCAGGTCCAATAGAGCCTTGGGCAGGAACTGTCCAAAAGCCGCTACGACGATCAAATCAGGGGAAAGGCGCTTCATTTCTTCCATAAAGGCCGGATCTTTCACCCGTTCCGGTTGAAGGACCGGCAGATTCACGGCAAGGGCATATTCCTTGACCGCACTCATCATCAGCTTATGGCCCCGTCCCTTGGGACGGTCCGGCTGGGTCACAACAGCAAGAATCTCATGTTTTTGCTGTTTCACTAAGGCCCGGAGACTGGAGGCAGCAAATTCCGGGGTTCCCATAAATACAAGCTTCACGATTTATTCCGCCTTCCTTTTGGGGCTCAGGCTCAAGGCCCGATCAATGAAGAGGATCCCATCCAAATGATCACATTCATGCTGCAGGGCACGAGCTAGGAGCCCGCTTGCTGTAAGGCGCCAATGACCGCCTTTGCGGTCCTGGAACCGGACCGTCACTTCAGCCGCGCGTTTAACTTCCCCTTCATAATCATCCACGCTGAGGCATCCTTCCGTATCGATTTCCTCGCCTTTGAATTCAGAAAGGACAGGATTTACAAACTCCCGGATGCCTGCCCCATCGTCGGCATCAATGACAATCATACGCTTGGAAAGGCCAATTTGGGGAGCAGCCAGGCCACAGCCGTTGTTGGCATACATGGATTCAGCCATGGCTTTCAGGGTCTTTTCCAATTTCTTATCAAAACGGGTAACGGCTTCTGCCTTCTCGCGAAGGATTGGAGCCCCAACTTTTACAATCGGTAATAGGGACATGGTTCTCTCCTTTTTATCATTCATGCGGTCTTTTTCTTCCCACTCAGGAAAAGTGGGCCTTGACGCAGTTATTTTACCCTTTATTTTATCACATATGACCAGGGGAATGCACGTTTTTAGACGGCAATGCCGCAAAGCCAAAAAGGGCCATTGCAGATGGCCCTGCAATGGCCTCTAGATAACGCTGATGGGATCGACATCAAAATATAGGTTTCCATTTTCCAGAAATCCAGAAGCCCGGATCCAGTCCTTGATTGGCTTCATATGCTGGCTCTTGATGAGGACATTGACGCGCCAGACCCTGTTAACAACGGGCACAAGGGCCGGAAAGGGCCCAAGGATCTGGTATGGCACCTTAGACTCCAACTGAAAGGCTTCCAAGGCATTAACAAAGCGCTGGGCAAGTTCCAAGGCTTTTGTCTCACTTTCATGATGAACCGTCATCTTCAGCATGGTCACAAACGGCGGATATTGAAGATCCTGACGCTGCTTCAGCTCATCCCTGGCAAAGGATACGTAATCTTGTTCGGCCGCCATGCGCAGGATAGGATTTTCCGCATCGTAGGCCTGAAAAATAACACGTCCCGGCTTATCCCCCCGCCCGGCTCGGCCAGCCGCCTGTGTCAAAAGGGCAAAACAGCGCTCACCGCTGCGAAAGTCAGGCAAGTTGAGGGTGGAATCAGCAGAAAGGATTCCGACAAGAGTCACATTGGGCACATCATGTCCCTTGGCAACCATCTGTGTTCCCAAAAGGACGTTGTACTCGCCGCTGCGAAAAGCGCGCATGATCTTTTCATGGGAAAATTTCCTTGCCGTCGTATCCTGATCCATCCGCAAGGGACGGATGCCTTCGCAGAGGGTCCTGAGACTCTCTTCTGCCTTTTCCGTTCCCGTTCCAAAAAAACGGATCCGTTTGCTCCCGCATTTGGGACAGACCTTAGGTACCGGTTCTGTGTGACCGCAGTAATGACAGACAAGCTGTGCCTGTTTGGCATGATACACAAGGGCGACGGCACAATTGGGACACTGGATTGATTCACCGCAGTCACGACACATGACAAAAGTCGAAAAACCGCGGCGGTTAAGCAGGATAATAGCCTGCTCACCGGACTTGACCGTCTCTTCAATGGCATCACGGAGCGTATCGGAAAAGACGCTTTTATTGCCTTTTTGCAGCTCTTCCCGCATATCGACAATGGAAACGGCCGGCAGATGAGCCCCCTTATGGGCACGCTCATTCATGATAAGTTCCGTATAGCGTCCTTTTTGGGCCCAGTAGTACGTTTCCAGATCCGGCGTTGCGCTACCCAAGACGACAGGCGCACCGTGAGCGTTGGCCCTTACTTGGGCAACAAGGCGGGCGTTGTAGCCCGGCCGTTCTTCCTGCTTGTAGGTACTTTCGTGTTCTTCATCGATGACGACAAGTCCCAAATCCTTGAAAGGACAAAAAACGGCACTCCGAACCCCAATCAGGACGCGGGCCTTTCCGTTTCTCATCCGGTCCCAGACATCAGCCCGTTCCGAGGCCGATAATTTGGAATGGGCCACGGCGACAGCATTGCCAAACCAGGACTTGAAGCGTTTCACAATCTGATCCGTAAGGGCAATTTCAGGTACCAGGACCATGACTTGTTTTCCATCCCGCAGAGCCTTATCGGTCAGGCGCAGATAGACCTCGGTCTTACCGCTTCCGGTCACCCCACGCAAAAGAAACGTATGGAACGTTCCCCTCTTGCGGCAGATTTCGACGGCATTGATGGCCGCTTGCTGCTCATCGGTAAGGATCATTTCATCCCTGGGAGCAGCGTCCGCATGGTAGCTGTCACGCAGGACCCGCTGCTTTCCTTCGGTAAGGATGCCTTTTGACACAAGGTTCCGGATGACGCCAGCTGATACGCCGCGGTCCTCAAGGACACGCACAGGAAGCGGATTCGTTCCTTGCAGAAGGGAAAGAACAAGGAGCTGTCCTTTCCCGCGCAGAATCCCCGCTTCTTTCTGGGCGAGACCATCTGTCGAAAGAGCAACGGTCCGTTCGAATTTTTCCTTAAGTTTATAGGTAACTTCATAGGTCAAGGAAACCGCTTTCTTGGTGATCAGGCCTTTAAGGGCCCCTTCCCCCCCCTCAAGACGGGCAATCTCTCGGCGTGTCATGGCCCCTTCTTGGGCTAAATAGGTGTAAAGGCTCCTTTCCCTTTCGGAAAGGAGCCCTTCTGCACCGGGCTCAGCATAGTAGCGTCCTACGGCAGCAATGCTTTTTTTGCCAGGAATAAAAAGCCGCAGGGCCTCTGCCAAAGGACAGAGGTAGTACTGGGCAATCCAGTGGGCAGTTCCCAGCATCTCCTCATCAAACCAAGGTTCCGTCCCGACGACGTCGACAATGGATTTGATTGCAAGGCTGGCATCAGGAGCTTCATCTGCCTCTACGATGAAGCCTTCCAGGAGCTGCCGTCCGAAAGGCACCACGACCCGCCAGCCTTCACCAATAAAGTCCAGGCTGGGAGGAACCTTGTAGGTAAATTGCCGGAAGAGGTTCTTAAGGGGCAGGTTGACAGCAACCTTTGCATAATCCATATCAATTCAACGCCTTTTTCAGTTCATCCACTTTATCAAGCCGCTCCCAAGGCAAGTCTACGTCTGTCCGGCCAAAATGTCCGTAAGTCGCGGTCTGTTTGTAAATCGGGCGGCGCAGGTCAAGGCTGCGAATGATTCCTGCCGGCGTCAGGGAGAAGGTCTCTTCGATGAGATCTGCAATTTGGGCATCATCGATGACCCCTGTTCCATACGTATTGACGCTGATGGAAACGGGCCGAGCCACACCAATGGCATAGGCAAGCTGGATTTCGCAGCGTTTGGCAAGTCCAGCTGCAACAACATTCTTTGCTACATAACGGGCTGCATAAGCAGCGGAACGATCCACCTTCGTTGGATCTTTACCGGAGAACGCACCACCGCCGTGAC
Organism: Acidaminococcus intestini DSM 21505; assembly: GCF_000425045.1. Taxonomy (GTDB): domain Bacteria; phylum Bacillota; class Negativicutes; order Acidaminococcales; family Acidaminococcaceae; genus Acidaminococcus; species Acidaminococcus intestini. The sequence goes on from NZ_AULA01000010.1 coordinate 67,836, forward strand.
GGGCCATGCCGCCATAGGTATCAACAATGATCTTCCGGCCTGTCAGTCCGGAGTCACCTTGGGGGCCGCCGATTACAAAACGGCCTGTCGGATTGATATGGTATTTGGTTTTTTCATCGAGGAACCCCTCGGGAACAATGGGACGGATGACCTGTTCCATGATATCCCGACGCAGGGTTTCCTGACTGACCTCTTCGCTGTGCTGGGCCGACACAACAATCGTATCGACGCGGATAGGGCAATCGCCGTCATACTCTACGGTCACCTGTGTCTTTCCATCAGGACGCAGGTAAGGCAGGGTTCCATTCTTGCGAACCTCAGCCAAGCGACGGGCCAAACGGTGGGCCAGCGAAATGGGAAGCGGCATATATTCCGGCGTTTCATCCGTGGCATAGCCAAACATCATGCCCTGATCACCGGCACCGATCTTGTCATCACTGTCCTCTTTACCCTGCTTGGCTTCATCCGATTCATTGATGCCCTGAGCAATATCCGGGGACTGTTCATCAATGGAGATGAGGACGCCGCAGGTCGATCCATCAAACCCGTATTTGGCACGGTCATAGCCGATATCAATAACGGTCTGGCGGGCAATCTTGGCAATATCAACATAGCAGTCCGTGGAAATTTCCCCAACCACATGGATCTGACCGGTTGCCACAAGCGTTTCACAGGCAACGCGGGCATAGGGATCTTTGGCAAGGATAGCATCCAGGACAGCGTCAGAGATCTGATCGGCAATTTTGTCAGGATGTCCCTCGGTTACGGATTCTGACGTAAAGAATTTTCTCATGATTCCTCCTTTGGGTAAGAAAAAAGGCTCTCACGATGAGAGTCCTTATCTTCTCTCATCTTACAATCATTACATTGCAGGATTTAGCACCGTTGGCCATGAGGCCATGGTTGCTGTGGGTTCATAGGGCCATTCCCTCCGCCACTCTTGATGAGCATATGGAATTTTGACAATTTATTATACCCGAAAACAGTAGGAATAGCAAGGGGCACACTGGTCATTCCTCAGACCAGGAATCAGGCCGAATGGATACAGAGTGTGAACCCATAGCTTAAGAAAGATGACTTGGAAACCGTGGATCCATGCCTCATCGTACAAGGATTCGTTTCACGTAGGAGAGCCTTGCCTGGGGGCTTTTCCTTCTACCCACGTGCCGTTACCTCCCACGTCCTGCCATCAAGACAGCCATGTCCACCTTGCCAAGGAAAAATCAAATTACCAAGAAAAGAAAAAAAGAGGCCGCAAAAAATGAATGAAATGTACCCTCTTTACTGGACACCCAGTAAGGAGGGTACATTTTGCGTTATACGACTGAATTTAAGCTGATGTGTGTAGAACTTTATCGTCAAGGTAAGTGGGTAAAAACACCTAAAGGAATTAAAACAGCAAATTTTCGTAACAAGATTCGTACTTGGAATCGTATCGAACAGGCTGGCGGACCGGAAGCATTGTGTCACAAAGCACATTACAAGGCATGGTCCCCAGAGGAGAAACTTGAATTGGTTTCACAAGTAAATGCCGGACAGTCAATGATGGCTGTCGCCTGTCAATATGGTATGAGCTATAGTCTTTTGTACCAATGGGTTCGTAAATACA
>NZ_AULA01000011.1 GCF_000425045.1 Acidaminococcus intestini DSM 21505
GATTCAAGGATCATACCAACATTTCTTGGGCACTTTCAGCATGGATAGACCTGGTAAAAAGCGCTGATTTACCGGAAATGAACTCTCTGGTTAAGTCCTTTACCTATTGGTACGAAGAAATTAGGAGCGCCCTTATATATCCTTACTCCAACGGCTTTACTGAAGGCTGCAACAATAAAATCAAGGTGTTAAAACGTGTCTCATTTGGTCTGCGCAATTTTGAGCGCTTTCGTAATAGGATCTTGTACATTAACACACGCAACGAAAAAGGACACGCACTGTATTCAGTGCATGTCCTCTCCAGGAGTGCATAGACACTTTAGCACCCCAAAATTTGACAAAGAACCGATGCTGGGTCCATTGTGTTTATTACGGCAGCTGGCGGTGCTTTGGGTGCGGTTTTGAAACAGTCTCATGCAGGGGCAAGTCTTGCAAACCTTGTCATTAATACGGGGCTTCCATTTATTTTGATCCCCTTCGTTATTTCTGGTCTTCTGAAAATCGTTCAAGGTTCTGGTACGGTCGCTGTTGTTACGGCTGCTACCTTGTGTGCGCCGATTGCTTCCAAACTGGGTCTTAATCCTATTCTGATTTTCCTTGCTTCCGGTGCGGGCGCCCGCAGCTGCTGTCATGTCAATGACAGTTTCTTCTGGGTTTACACGAACTGCATGGGCTTTGATATGAAAACAGGGCTTCGCACGTTGTCCATCAGCAATGTCGCGATGGCTCTCGGAGGACTTTTTGCGACCTATATTGCAAGTCTTGTCCTATAATAGGATACTCATCTCGAGGGATCAAGCTTTCGTTGGGTCCCTCTTTCTTTTTTTCTCAAAATGAGATAGCATGATGGGGAAGAATGCAGTGTGGGAGGTCGTCATGGAAAAAGGTGCGCAGATAGTGACGGATCTATACGAGATCCAAGATGTGGTACAGCGTTATACGGACATTATTTCCATCATTGCCGATGTCGATGTTGAAGTTGTAGATGAGCATTTGGTCAGAATTGCCGGGACGGGGCTTTTTGCGGATGTGGTCAACAAGGATATGTCCGGTGAGGGCTATGTCTATCGAAAGGTTCTTGCGACGGGAGAACGGTCGGTTATTTACCAACCGGGCGAAGAAATTATTTGTCGGGATTGCCCTCATTTTATGAACTGTAAGGAAGAAATCGAAATTGCCATGCCGATTTTTGGCGGGGAGCCGCGGCGGGCCATTGGTGTCATTGGGCTTGTTGGCAGCTCGCGGGAACAAAAGATGACCATTCTTTCGAAGGAGGCGTCCTTCCTTGCTTTTGTGGAGCAGATTGCTGATTTCATTTCCGTAAAGAGTCAGGAAAGAAAGGAAAGTGCACGCCGAGAAGCGCTTTTGGGAACGCTCCATACGACCCTTGAAAATATCCAGCAGGGCACGCTTGTCATTGGAACAGACCATAGCATCACCATGACCAATCGCTCGGCCCAGGAGCAGCTTGAAGATGACAATCTTGTGGGGAAAAAGGTTCTTATTGAGGCGACGGGAGACACGCTGAATCGCTATGCTGAATACCGTGTGACTGTAGGGGAACGGGCATACCATCTCATGGGATCCTATATGAAGATTCCCCAAAAGATCCGCGATTATGAAGGTGTCCTCATTTTTTATCGGAGCCGGGAAATCAAGAACCAATATTTTGAGACGGCTTTTGTACCACATGGCGATAAGGACAGCATCTTGGGGTCAAGCCCTGCAACGCTGCATCTCAAGGAAGAAATCGAACGAGTTGCGCCTTCTTCTTCGACCGTCCTCATTACGGGCGAAAGTGGAACGGGAAAGGAAATGGTAGCAACGTCCATTTGGCGGGAAGGCAGCCGGAAGGAAGGCCGTTTTATCGCTTTGAACTGCGCCGCCATTCCTGAAAATCTTATGGAATCCGAGCTTTTTGGCTATGTCAAAGGGGCCTTTACGGGAGCGGATCCGAATGGGCGCATGGGGAAATTTGAACTTGCAAATGGTGGGGTCATCTTCCTTGATGAAATTGGCGATATGCCCTTATATCTGCAGTCCAAACTGCTGCGCGTCCTGCAGGAACGGCAGATTGTGCGTATCGGGTCAAACCAACTTGTCGATATTGATGTAAGGGTCATTGCTGCGACCAATAAGGACTTGAAGAAGATGGTCGAGGAAAAGCAGTTCCGTGAAGATCTCTACTATCGGCTCAATGTCATTCCCATCCATATCGAGCCGTTGCGCAATCGCAAGGAAGATATTGAAGAACTATCCGTTCATTATATAAGAAGGTTTTCATCGCTGCTCGGCAAATCAGAACCGCGGATTACAGAAGATTTGATGGAGACACTCAAGCGATATCCTTGGCCAGGTAATGTGCGGGAACTCGAAAACGTCATGGAGTATATGGTAAATCTAGCAGTTCCGGGAGGAGATCTTGATGTAGATCTTTTACCAAAGGAAATGCGAAAGACCCCAAATCAGGACGCTCACGTGGCAGCATCCGATTTGGGGATAGAGGCCCCCATTGTGCCCCTTGTAGAACTTGAAGAAGCGGCTATCCGCAGGGCTTTACTCCGTTATGGGCGCAGCGGAGAAGGAAAGCTCAAGGCTGCCCAAGCCTTGGGACTGAGTAAGGCGACGTTGTATCGTAAAATCAAAGAATATGGGGTGTAGTCGGAGCAAAAATCGCTCCGAGCAACAGGCTGGCAAGCTGTCACGAGTCTTTGGCTTTGACTGTCTCGCGGCCAAAGCTGCAGCTTTCGAGCTAAAGGCTTGCTGTGATGCTATATAGCTGAGGATGCCTTCGGCAGCTGGCTGAGGCGGAATGCATAGAAAAAAGAGCCTTCCTTGGCTAAGGCGCTCCGCTTGGCTAAAGGAGTGCAAACACTCCTGGCAAAAAGACCGGACGGGAAAAGACAGCAGCGCCGGACCCAAACCGTCCCTTTTTCGAAGTGTGGGGCCCGAATTAAATTCGCCCTCAAACATGTTTCTCGGACTTTCGCTATTGCTCCAAAAGCGTCTTTCGAAACTCCGGGCGAATATGCCTTTCTATCGCTCGAGAGGAAACGTCGCTGCGCTCCTCATCCACCACCAAAAAGACCTGCCTGCTGCAGCGCAGCATCAAGTGGCTTTTGGGCCCCCGCCTTGGTAAGACGGATCGATGCTGCGCATCGAGTTCTAAGGGAAAAGATCGGACGAAGGACGTTCCAGCAACTGCCATCGTGCTTTCTACGTTTCAAAAGGACCCGCTTCTTACAAAACTCGAATATAAGATAAGAGCCCAAAACCGAACCTATCTCTACGTTTGGTTTTGGACCTTTCTTATGTTCTTTTGCCTTGCAATCTTTTTCCTTATATTCTTTTCTTCCAATTGCTTTTTATGAATTCGGTTCAGATGGGTTCAGATACGAGGAGTCCCCGCTTCCACCGACGACGACGGACCTGAGACGTCAGCAATCCGCTAGCGCAGCGACGCGGGAGCTGTTGCGCGAAGGTTCTCTGAAGCGGCGCCACCAAAAATAAATCGGCGACGCGTGAGTTTCTTTGCGGCCAGAGGCCAGTACGTCTAGGAGGTTGAGGTCGCGGGCGACAAAGTAGATGGGCCCATATGGACTGAAGATTGCAAAAAGCTTCCGCGTTGATAAGCTGGGCGCTGGAAGTGACGACACATGGTTAGGAAAGGAAGCACCCAGACGTAAAAAATCAGCAAACGTGGGACGGTCCATCGTACGATAGGCCATGAGGCTATTATTTTCACAAAGTCTTTTTTAAGCAATGGCCTCACGTTCTTCATCAAATCAGCCCGATTTTTGGGCTGAGTAAAAATATATGCCCGACGTCTCCTTACGAGCCATCCACGATAGCCGCTTATAGGTTGTACCTTAAGATCCGTGATACGAGATAGTGTGGCTCTCGGCGAAACCATTAGCCTGTTGGTAACCAATCCACGTATAACAGAATAGGCCAAAGCCGGAGACGGAGGCTGTGAACCCCTAGCTCTTGCCATATGCTGCCAGGTACTATCTTTGGGTCAAGTATGAGGGAAAAGATTTTTGGAAACCGTCTTGACAAAGGTCACTTCATAACAGCGGCTAGCGAGGAGCATTTTTCGATGGTTCAAGACCGATAATCGCAAGACACCGTCGAAGCGATTCGGTTGCAGGCCCGTGTTATCGAAAAATTTATTCGGCGCCCTCCGGTCGGAACGCTTTGGCGTCGTGCCGTACGAACTCTCAAAGAATTCTAAGGCGTTTTTAAGGGGAGATACCATAAAGTAAGTTTGCGCCTTCTGGCCCTTCTTTTTTAATCTCAAAATGAGAAAAATCTCAAAATGAGAAGCTATATATTCTCATTTTGAGATTTTTTGTTTTCGTTCCCAGGTCTTCCTATTTGGCCAATAATCCTGACCACATGCTCCCATGCGATTTTAGGCTCTTTTATTTCACTTTTTCATTTTTGGCACGATAGTTGCTATATATAAAGTGAAAAGAATTTTTGAGAGGAGTTAGCGTCATGACAAAAGACTTTCAAATGGTTCATAAGACTCACGCCGACAAGAAGTGCAGCCTGGACTTTTTAAGCCGTTCTGTTGAGGAAAATGTGCGTGCCTATCATCGCAGTTTCCCTGTCTACAAGGAGACACCCCTCGCCTGTCTCAAGGAAACGGCAAAGGCCCTTGGCGTTTCTTCCATCTATGTAAAAGACGAGTCCTATCGTTTCGGTCTCAATGCGTTCAAGGTCCTAGGCGGGAGCTATGCCATGGGTCACTATCTTGCCGATAAGCTTGGCATCGATATGAAGGAGGTCACCTATGAGAAACTGACAAGCGAAGAAACGCGCAAGGCGCTCGGGGATATTACCTTTGTCACGGCAACCGATGGCAATCATGGCCGCGGCGTTGCTTGGACGGCAAACCAGCTCCGTCAGCATTCCGTGGTCTACATGCCGGAAGGTTCAGCTGAAGAACGACTTATGAATATTCGGGCTGAAGGTGCTGAGGCATCCATTACGGATCTTAACTATGATGATGCTGTTCGTCTTGCTAATCGCAATGCAGAGGAAAAAGGTTGGGTCATGGTCCAGGATACGGCATGGGAAGGCTATGAGGATATTCCTCGTTGGATCATGCAGGGATATGGTACCATGGGTCTTGAGGCCTATGAACAGCTGCCGGAAAAACCAACTCATATCTTCTTGCAGGCTGGGGTCGGATCCCTTGCGGGTGCGATTACGGGGCTATTCTCCTCCTTATATGGAGATGAAAAGCCCATCATCGGCATTGTGGAACCGGATCAGGCCGACTGTCTTTTCCGAACGGCAAAAGCCGACGACGGTAAACTTCACCCTGTAACAGGTCATATGCGGACCATCATGGCTGGTCTTGCCTGCGGTGAACCCTGCAGCATTGGCTGGCAGGTCCTGTCGGATTATGCGGACTTCTTCATTTCCTGTCCGGATTACGCAGCCGCACAAGGCATGCGAATTTTAGGGAATCCAATGGGAAAGGATCAGAAGGTTGTTTCTGGAGAGAGCGGTGCTGCTGCCTTTGGGGCCGTTAGCGAAATCCTGCGCAATCCTGAGCTTAAGGAGCTGAAGGAAGCTCTGAAACTTAATGAAAACTCCAGAATCCTCTTCTTCAGTACGGAAGGGGATACGGACAAAGAAAATTATCGCCGCATCGTTTGGGATGGGCTGTATGCGAAATAAAAATCAACTAAACAGGTAAAAATGAGGAGGCAAATTCAAATGATTAACCAAGAAGTCAAAGATCAAGCTATTGCATTGTGTCAAAAACTTGTTCAACAGCAGAGCTATTCCGGTCATGAAGATGGCGTTGCCAAAGTACTCGAAGAAACGTATAAGGCCAATGGGTTCGATTCTGTTCACATCGATAAGTACGGCAACATTATTGGATGCATCAAAGGAAAACGGCCGGGTAAGAAGATCCTTTTTGATGGACATATGGATACGGTTCCTGTAACGAATGAAAAGGAATGGATCCATCCTCCTTTTGCGGCTGAAATTCATGATGGCAAGATTTATGGTCGTGGTACGACAGACATGAAGGGTGCCATTGCAGCTTACACGACGGCAGCTATTGCATTCGCAAAAGATACGAATAAAGACTTTGCCGGAGAAATCTATGTTGATGGCGTTGTTCATGAAGAATGCTTTGAAGGTGTTGGTTCCCGCTCTATCAGCGCTTATGTAAAACCTGATATTGTTGTTATCGGTGAAGCTTCTCAGTGCAACCTGAAAGTAGGCCAGCGCGGACGTGCCGAAATCGTTGTGGAAACCTTCGGCAAACCCTGCCACAGCGCCAACCCTGAAAAAGGAATCAACGCTGTATATAAAATGGCTCGTGTTATTGAAGCCATTCGTACGATTGTTCCGCCAGAACATCCCGTTCTCGGGAAGGGTATCTTGGAATTGGTTGACGTGAAATCGGCTCCTTATCCTGGCGCCTCTGTTGTTCCTGAATATTGCCGCGCAACCTATGACCGTCGTTTGCTTGTCGGCGAAACCAAAGAAAGTGTATTGGCTCCGATTGTTGCCCTTATGGATAAACTGATGGCAGATGATCCGGAACTTAAGGTAAAAGTCTCCTATGCTGTAGGTAAGGAAAAATGTTACACCGGAGAAACTGTCGAAGGTGAACGTTTCTTCCCTGGCTGGCTCTTTGACAAGGATGCTGAATTTGTTCAAGCAGTCAAAAAAGAACTGAATGAACGCGGTTATGATCCTGAAATCACTCAATACAATTTCTGCACTAACGGCAGCCATTATGCTGGAGAAGCTGGCATTCAGACCTTTGGCCTTGGCCCTTCCCGTGAAAATTTGGCCCATACAGTCAGTGAATATGTTGAAGTGGACAGCTTGGCCAAAGTAACGGATTGCTATTATGGCGTTCTAAAAGCTTTGATGAAATAAGCAAAATAAAGAACGGGTGCTGTCTAGGTTTTCCACTGGGCTTAGACAGCAAATTCCTTATTTTATCCGATAAATAATCTGATAAAAGGGAATAATCGTATAAAAGTGGTGATGAGGAGATGAATAATATGAGTCAAAAGCAAATTACAGCTTTAATTATTATTTTTCTGTATATGATTGCTACAATTGCAATCGGATTAATTGTATCCAAGATGAAATCTAAGAAAAAAGCTTCTCAGAGCAATGAAGATTTTTTGATGGCCGGAAAATCTCTTGGCCCATTAACTTTGGCAGGTACGCTTTTTGCTGCCAATACAGGCGGGGCCAGTACTACAGGTATCGCAACCAATGTTTTCCAATACGGTCTTTCTGCAAGCTGGTACGTTATTGCTGGAGGTATCGGTTTCATCTTAGTATCTTTTATTGCTCCTTATTTTAGACGGGCGGCTGCTTCCACGGTTCCTCAAATCATTGGGAAACGTTACGGAAAACCGTCTCATATGGTAACGGCATTTACATCGATTGCAGCACTTTTTATGGCAACTGGGGCCCAGATCATTGCAACAGCATCCATTATTAACGTCGTAACGGGGATTAGTTTTCAAACAGCCGCTGTCATTACAACCGCTGTTGTTATCCTTTATACAATGGTTGGCGGTTTTGCCTCTGTTGCAGCGGCAAATATGATGCATGTTCTATTCATCACTATTGGTATGGCAGTTGCTATGTTTATTATGGCAGAAAATCCTGCTGTGGGCGGTTTTTCGGCACTATTCGCTAAAGCAGCAGCTATGAAGACGGCAACGGGTGCTGACATGAACATGCTCAGTATGACGAAAATTGGTGTTCCAACGGTTATTGGCTACATTGTTATGTATTGTATGACTTTCCCTACGGGGCAAGAAATTGTCCAGACATTCTGCTCTGCTAAAGATGGTAAATCCGCAAAGATTGGTTCTGTTCTTACCGGCATTCTTTCCGCAGTTTATGCAATTGTTCCTGCCATGATCGGTCTTATGGCATACACTTGTATTGATGGATATGCTGTAAGTCAACAGAAAAATGCATTGGCTGATGCAACGATGCAGTTTGCACCGTCTATTATTGCTGGCATTATCCTCGCTGCTGTTGTCGCAGCTACAATGAGTTCTGCTTCCGGTAACATGATTGGTACGGCAACAATGTTCACAAATGACGTATATCGGCCCTATATCCGTGGCGGTGTTCATGATGATAAGAAGGAAATTTTGGTTTCCCGCGTTGTTATGACCATTGTTGGGCTTGTTGGTCTTGGTGTAGCTCTTACTGCCTCGAACATTATCTCTGTTATGATGAGTGCTTTTGCCCTGAGAAGTGCGGGTCCGTTTGCAGCCTTTATTGGGGGGTTATTCTGCAAGAATGTAACGAAAGATGCCGGGTTCCTGTCTATCTTAAGCGGTACGGCTGTTGCGGCCTATTGGACCTATGCTCTTAAATCTCCCTTTGGACTTAGTGCTATGGTTCCTGGCGGCATTGTGGCATTTGCAGTGCTCTTCATTGTTTCTAAGTATCAAATTAGCCGTGGTGTAGAAGCAGCGGCTCCAATCGAACTGGATAAAGAATAACTTAATTAGAATAGAAGGAGGAAATAAAATGAAGACTTTGTTGAAAAATGGTGTCGTTGTCGATGGCTCTGGCTCCAACCGTTATCAAGCGGATGTTCTGATTGATGGCGATAAAATTGTAAAAATCGGTAAGATTGATGCGGCAGACGGCGCTGAAGTCATTGACGTGACTGGTCTCGTTGTTGCCCCTGGATTCATTGATACGCACAGCCACAGTGATCTCCAGATTCTTGTTGATCCTGAAGTTCGTCCTAAGGTCATGCAGGGAATCACGACGGAAATCTTGGGGCAAGATGGAATCTCCATGGCTCCACTGCCGGAAAAATATATCAGTCCTTGGAGAAAGAACCTGGCTGGTCTTGATGGTGACTCCGATCAGGTAAATTATCATTATCGTGATACAGCAGGGTATCTTAAGATGATTGATGATGTAAAACCAGGTCCTAACGAATGCTACCTCGTTCCTCATGGCAATGTCCGTATGGAAGCAATGGGCCTTGATAACCGCCAACCTACGGATGAGGAACTACAGAAGATGAAGGACATTGTCCGTCGGGAAATGGAAAATGGTGCTATCGGGCTTTCCACGGGGCTTATCTATATGCCCTGTGCTTATGGTCAAACCAAGGAAGTTGTTGAAATGTGCAAAGTTGTCGCTGAATATGATGGCCGTTTTGTCATTCATCAGCGCAGCGAAGCAGACACCATTCTTGATTCGATGAAAGAGGTTATCCAAATTGGTAAGGAGTCTGGCGTTAAGATCCATTATTCGCACTTCAAAGTCTGCGGTCGTAAGAACTGGGACAAAATTGATGGAATGATTCAGCTTCTTGAAGAAGCTGAAAAAGAAGGTATCGACGTCTCCTTTGATCAATATCCGTATGTAGCAGGCAGCACGATGCTGGGGGTCATCCTGCCGCCTTGGGTTCATGATGGCGGGACCAATAAGGTCATTGAACGTCTCAACGATCCGGAACTTCGCAAAAAAATGGTCTATGATATCGAACACGGTATCCCTGGATGGGATAACTTTGTTGATTTTGCTGGCCTCGATCAAATCTATGTAACAAGTGTCAAGACGGATAAGAATAAGGATGCTGTTGGTTTGTCACTGATTGAATTAGGTAAGCTAAGAGGGAAAGATCCCTATGATGCAACTTTCGATCTTCTCCGTGACGAAGAAAATGCTGTAGGCATGGTTGACTTCTATGGTACAGAAGACCATGTGAAACTCTTCATGAAACGCCCGGAAATGAACGTCTGCACGGATGGACTTTTGGGCGGAAAACCGCATCCTCGTGTTTATGGTGCTTTCCCGCGTGTTCTTGGTAAATATGTTCGTGAAGATAAGGCCCTGACCCTTGAACAAGCTGTATATAAGATGACAGGTAAACCAGCAGCTACCTTCAATATCAAAAATCGTGGCCAAATTAAGGAAGGAGCCTACGCTGATATTACTGTCTTCAACCCTGATACGGTCATTGACAAAGGCACATTTACAGACCCGACTCAATACCCGGAAGGAATCGAATACGTCATGGTAAATGGTGTATTTGAAGTTGCTGGTGGAAAATATACAGGCAGGAGAAATGGTACTGTTCTCAGAAAAAAAGGAAAAGAGGTTGTAAAATAATGAAAAAGCAAATTATCTCTACGAAAAATGCCCCTTCTGCTGTAGGGCCTTACGTCCAAGGCATCAAGGCCGGCAATACGGTTTATGTATCGGGCCAGCTTGGCATTGATGTAGCGCTTGGAAAACTGCCGGATACGCTGGAAGCCCAAGCCCACGCGTCCATGAAGAATCTTGGCGCAATCCTAAAGGAAGCGGGTGCTTCCTACGGAGATATTGTAAAAACGACGATCTTTCTTCAGGATATGAATGATTTTGGGAAGGTCAATGAAATCTATAAATCCTATTTTACGGATGGATTCCCAGCCCGCTCCTGCGTGGAAATCGGGAAGCTACCGCTGGGTGGTCTCGTCGAAGTGGAATGTGTTGCCGTCATCGATGACTGAATAAGAACAACCGTCCTCTCCAGTTGGGAGAGGGCGGTTTTTTGATTCTTCCTTAAGCCAAGTATCATTAAAATCGTAGTTGCACCGATTTCCCTTAGGTATATAATAGATAGGCACACTAGGAATTTTTGAGAATGTGGGTGGTTTAGATGAGCCGAGCGCAAATCAATATGCTGGAAGGATCCCTTGTGGGACCTATTTTTCAATTTGCAATCCCTGTTGCAATGATTGGTATCCTGCAGCAGATGTTCAATACTGCAGATATTATGGTCTTGGGCCGTTTTGTTGGGACGGAGGCCCTTGCCGCGGTGGGCAACAATGCACCTGTCATTGGGGTTCTCGTTAATCTTTTCCTGGGGATTTCCCTCGGCGCCAATGTGCTGATTGCCCGGAAACTTGGCGGAGGACGGCTGAAGGAAGCTTCTGAAGCGATTCATACAACGGTCCTTATGGCCGGACTCACGGGGCTTTTTATCCTTGTCGTGGGCGAAATCTTTGCGGGACCCCTCATGGGCTGGATGGGGGTTCCTCTTGAGGTGCGGGAGGCTTCGGAATTATATCTGCGCGTCTATCTATTGGGAATGCCAGGGATGACGCTCTATGACTTTTTATCGGCCATTTACCGCAGTCATGGCAATGTCAGGACGCCGCTTCTTTCCCTTGTAACGGCAAGTATCGTCAATATTGCAGGCAATTTGCTGGCTGTCTTTTTAGGGTTTGGCCTTGCCGGCGTTGTAACCGTGACCGCTATCGCAAACTATATCAGTTCGGGTCTTCTCCTGCGTCTTTTGCGTTATGAACATGGGGTGCTCCATTTTTATCCCGGTGCCATCCGCGTCCGCATGGAGGACATCAAGGAAATCCTTCGCGTTGGTGTGCCGGCAGGTATCCAGGGGATGGTCTTTAATTTTTCGAACCTTGTTATCCAGTCGGCCATCAACAGCGAAGGGTCTCTTGCCATGGCTGCTTCGGCAGCGGCCTATGTCCTTGAAATCAATACCTATCCTTTTATCAATGCTTTTGGGCAGGCGGTGACGACTTTTACCAGTCAGAACTTTGGTGCGGGCAATATCAAGCGTTGTTTGAACGTAGTGAAAAAAGGCCTGACGCTGAACTTTGGCTTTACCTGCTTTTTGACGGTGCTTGTCTTTTTGGCTGCGCGGCCCTTTTTGGAGGTCTTTGGCCTAGAACCTGATGCCATGGAACTTGGCATGATGCGTGTCCATATCATCATCGGCTTTTATTTTCTCTCGTCTATCTATGAAAGCCTTGCCGCATCCATGCGTGGCTTCGGAAACTCCCTTGCACCGGCTCTTGGCATGCTGGTCAGCATCGTCGGCACACGGATGCTATGGCTTGCAACGGTCTATGAGGCGGATCCGACTTTTCGGAATATCATGTGGTGCTATCCGCTTAGCTGGTTTGCCGCCGATGTACTGATTGGGGGACTCTTTGTGAGGGAGATGGGGAAGCAGAAGCGGTTAGCAAAAATTTGATGTAGAACGTGAGCCCCTTGCTTTCAGGAAAGATTACCTGAAGCAAGGGGCTCATGGCGTATCAGAGGAGGACCCGCCTCACGGTGGGGGATCGTGTAAAAGGCTGTCAAGCTGTCTTATTCGGGCAAGGCCCGAATGGCTTTCTCGCGGCCAAGGACGCGGCTATCAAGCCAAAAGACTTGGAGGGTAAAGACCGTGAGACCGGCGCCAAGTTTGTTGTCAAAGACACGTTTTCTGTCGTTCAAAAGCGATTTCTATGGTAAGGATTCACATAGTTCCAACCAGATCCAGCCCTGCCATGCGGTCTTTTCCCTTAGAACTCGATATAGCGCATCGATCCGCCTTTGCCAAGGCGGGGGTCGAAACCGGGAATTTTCCATAAGCATTGATTAACAAAATTTACCGGTTTTGGTGGTGGATGAGAAGCGCAGCGACGTTTCCTTGCAAGCGGTTAGCGAGTCAGATTCGCCCGAGTTTCGAAGGACGCTTTTAAAGCGTTAGCGAAAGTCCGAGAAACAGGTTCCCGGGCGAATCATTTTGGACCCGTTCCCCCATGAGGGGGCAGTTTGGGGCCGGCGGCGTTACATGTGCCAATGAGTACCTTAAAAGACCATAGCGTACGGCGCCATACCGGATCCTTCGGTTGTGGCGCTTTTTTAGTCAGCCCGAGTTTGACTGATTAACTCTTAGATTCACCGATCTCTCGTACGACATCGATGATCGATCCGTCCCGTGCTTCGATGATCCCTACGATGCGGTCCTTGAAGGTGACGGCATCGGGGACGCCGGCAATGGCATAGGCCCTGTCGCGCAGTTCTTCTATGGTACAGAAGGGAAGGTCGACACCTTTCATGGCGTCGATGAGGTCCTGACGCTTGGGATTGATGGCGATGCCAAAGTCCGTGATGACAACGTCCACTGTCTCGCCCGGCGTGGTAATGGTGGTGCATTCGGTCCTCACGGCAGGAATGCGGCCTTGCAGCAGCGGTACGATGACGATGGTGCATTGGGCCCCTGCCGCTGTATCTGGATGCCCGCCCTGGGCGCCTGTAACCATGCCGCTTGAGTCAACGACAACGTTGCAGTTGAAGTGGGTATCCACTTCTAAGGATGCGAGGATGACAAAGTCGAGATGATTGACGTAGGAAGCTTTGTTGAAGGGGTCTGCGTATTCACTGGTTGAGATCTCAATATGTCGGCCTGGATGATTCTTGATGCTTTCAATGGCCCCTGTATCAAAGACTTGGGCATCAACGATACGGTCAATCAGGCCTTCGTCCATCATGTCGCACATGGTCTTTGTGATGCCGCCGAGGGCAAGGCCCATATGGATGCCGTCCTTTCTCATATGTTCGGCAAGAATACCCGTCGAGGCAAGGGAAGCGCCGCCCGCACCTGTTTGGTATGAGAAGCCTTCTTTGTAGTAGGGGGTGTGGATGAGAAATTCTGTCGTATAGCGGGCCATGAGGAGCTTACGCATATCCGTTGTCGGTTTGGCTGGCCCTGTGGCAATCTTAACCGGGTCGCCAATGGCATCGACCACAACGACAGCATCCACGTCTGTCATGGAGATGGATGCCGGAATATTGGGAAAGGGGACCAGGGTGTCCGTAATGGCGACGACATAGTCTGCATACTGGGCATCGACCATGGAATAGCTCAGGACGCCGCAGTCACTTTTTCCGCCGACGGCACGGCAGTTTCCCATAGGGTCACAGGTGGGGGCGCCGATGAAGGCCATATCAATGTGTGTTTCCCCTGATTCGATGGCCCGGACACGGCCGCCGTGGCTGCGCATGATGGCGAGTTTCTTCAGTTTGCCTGTGGAAATGGCTTCGCCAATCTTGCCGCGTACACCGGAAGACTCAATGCCCGTGATCGTTCCGTCTTCAATATAGGGGACGATGGGATCATGAGCTTTTCCTAGGGAGCTGGCACAGATGGTGATGTCCTTGATGCCTATCTCATGGACAGCTTCCATGACGAGGTTCACGATATAGTCCCCTTCGCGGAAATGATGGTGGAAGCCAAAGGTCATGCCGTCATGAACCCCGCCGGCAATGAGGGCGTCCTTGATGGAGGAAAGGACCTTGCTGCGGGTTGGCACTATATGGGCGCGGGATTGATTGGCCGCGCGCCGATACACTTTTTGGTCGTTATGGAAACTGCCTTTAAAGACTTCTTTGCCGGTTCGTGCAAGGATTTCATCTGGAATTTCACGGCCGACTGCATTTTTCATAGAAAAACCTCCTTCGAGCGATGAATGGTCTTTATCTACAGCCTATTGGTTCAAGGATTGATGTGTCAAGGGGCCTTGACCTCCCCTAAAAAGGGGGACTGCTTTTTTTTATGGATTTTTGTAATCCGCGGTGTTATGGATCTGCTTTCCTTGAGAAAAAAACTTCCCGCCTCAAGGAAGCAGGAAGTTTTTGACAGGTTCTTATTTAATGAGGGCACCAAAGAGGATGGATCCGATGATCAGGACGATACCGCCGCCCAGACGGCTGGACAGCTGGGCATAGGCGATGAGGCCCATACGATGGGAAGCACCCAGTACAGCAAGGTCGCCGGAACCGCCGCGGTTTGCCATGCAAAGACCAGCGGTGATGGCAGAGTCGATGGGATAGAAGCCAACGAGCTGACCGACGATTGCGGAACCGATGATGGCGCCGACAACAATCAGGAAGGCGATGACGACGTTGCTGAGGTTGATGGCATCAATCAGCTGGTTCAGGTCCGTATCGGCACCAACGCCGACCATGATGATGAGAACGAGGCAGGAGCTCATGAAGGACTGCAGACGTTTAGCTGCTGCTTTTGTTGCGTTCGGGACAATCCCCGTCATGGCTGCAATGGTAACGATGATGATCATCCAAGCAAAGGGATGAATGGCAACACCGAAGACTTTCGGCAGGATGGCTTTACCCATGAGACGGCCGGCTGCATAGAAGCCAACGCCCATGAAGAAGGCACCGCCCATTTCCTTGATGGAAGGAATGGCATCGTTCTTTTCCGCTTCGATATCAAGGCCGGTACGGATCAGGGTGTTGCCGTCGCCGGTGAGCTGCGGATGTTTATGACCGATCTGGTTCAGGATAGCCGCCGTCAGGATGGCGAAGATGTTCGCAATGGTCAGGATCGTAATGGCGAAGGTGTAGTAGTTGGCTGCCTTGTCGCCCGTTACGGTCTCATAGATCTGGGAAAGCGGTACAGCACCGGCACCGTTGCCGCCGCCCATGATGGGAAGGACATAGTTCAGAAGGATCATATCCGGGGCAATGCCAAAGACGAGGCCGCCGGCAACTCCGAGCACGGCCGCGCCGATGAGGCCGCCAAAGATGGCAGGCAGATACCCAGCGAAGGATTTCAGCAGGAGTTTCTTTTCCAGACCAAGAATGGAACCACAGATCAGGAAGACAATGAAGAAGCTCAGGAAGTCAGCTTGATCCATGACCATGCCAACGGCTTTGGCATATTTGGCGGGAACCATCTTATTTGTAAACAGATAAGCCGAAACGAGGAAGGTCAGAACGAGACCGCCGCCGATATAGGAATTCCAGAAGGGGATGCGTTCACCGATTTCGTTGCAGATAATACCGAGGGCCAGCATGAAGGCAAAACCACCAGCAAGATCAGTGCTTAGGGAACCGGTCATAACACCTGCGGCCACAATGATGATGAAGCCGAGGCAGAGGGGCCAACTAAGGCCGAAGGGGGTGAAACTTTTCTTTTTTTCGTCGCTCATGATTGGACTCCTTTCGAAACTTGAATGGCTTTTGGGATGTGAAGGGGCAGGGGACAGCTGTCCATTTGTCACGCGCTTTCGTCAGGACCCGTAAAAAATAAAATGGCGGTCCGATGACAGTGGGCCCAAGGGAAAGGCGTGGCGCCGTTTCACATTCGCAAAAAGGGGCGCGGGCGACCCCGCAGCCAAGTGAAGGTGATACTGTTCTCAAATCCTTCACAATTGAATCCTATCATAGATTAGGTGGACTTTCAAATAACAAGTTTTAAATATAAATAATAAGAAAAACCCTATGAAATGGCTGAAATCCTTGTAATCATGCGGTATATGGACGACGACGGTAAAATTCAAATTTTACTGAAATTAAAATAGTTGTTTTAAATTATGGATACTTGATTTGATTTTTGAAAAGAAACGTTACGGTAATCAAGAAAAAAGAGCGGGAAAGGCGTTATTTTGTCTTTCACCGGTTCCCATATGCTTTTGTCCATTGGCAGCTTTTCACCAATCCTTCCGCTTACAGGCTTTCTTTGGGGAAAAAGCGTTTAATGGCAAAGGGCACGGCAAAGTTCAGCATGAGAACACGGATCAGCTGGTAGGTGAGGATCATGGCAACATCCTGGCTCATTTCCATGCCGGCTAGACACATTTCAGCAATACCACCGGGAGCTACGGCAAGGAAAGCGCCAATCGGAGAATAGCCGTAAGCTTTTCCGATGATGACGGCTACGACCGCGCTGGTTCCGACCATGAGCAGGGAGCCAACAAGGACATTGGGAACAAGGCGCTTGGTTCGCAGCAGTTTATCCCGGTCAAGCATGGTTCCAATATAGATGCCAATGCTCATTTGGGCAAAAGCCATGACGGCGGGGGGAACAGAAGGAATCGGACCCCAGAGTGTGGCATAAAAAGCGGTAAAGAGGATGGGCCCTAAAAGGTTCCCCGTGGGTAGCTGGACCTTGCGGGCAAAAAGCTGCCCCATTACGGCAAGGGGAAAAACGATGAGCCAGCCCGGGTGAAAGAGCTTCATCCCGTCTGTGACAAGGCCTGCCAAAAGGTCCGGCGCGGCGGTCTTGGTCAGGATCCCGCCAAATAGGTTGATGGCAAGGAAAGGAACGCTCACTTCAACGACGAAAAGGCGCAGGCATTGGGAAACGACGACGACGTTTTCGTCGGCATCATGGTATTCTTCCATAAGGAGCGTCATCTGCGTCAAGCCGCCAGGCAGGCAGCCCATGACACTGCTCAGCAGATTGGCAAAGGTGTGGCGGGCCATGTAGATGGCAACACAGACGGAAACAAAAAGCGTGCTGAGAGAGGCCCCCAGGACGCCGGGCAGTTCTGCGCCCATGCGCATGATGGTGCCTGATGTGCAGTGGGCCCCAATGCCGTACCCCGCTATGCCCAGCATGGCGTTGCGAAGGGAGAGGGACCCAGAAAATGTTGGTCTATAAAAGGTTTTACAGCAAAAGGCAGCAAGAATCCCGCCCAGCATGTAGGGAATTGGGATCTCAAGCTGGCGGAGCAGGAACCCGATGAGTGCAGCAGCAATAAAAACAAGATAGTTAAGCATAAGGCATCTCCTTTTCTGCGGCATCCTGCCCCTCAGGCTGCCGAATCATTCCTTTCCCTTATTGTACCGGAAAGTCAGGGGATGGGCAAATGGGGATTGGGAGCGATGCTGACCGTGTTGGGAGCGGTGAGGGACAAAGAACGGGGAATCTTGCCTGATGCCTCAAAGAGGGGACGAAAGGAGAACTTTCTTTATTTTTGTTGTTTTACCAACAGAATCACATGACCGTTTCCCCTATACTACAAGTAACGAAAGGAGGAACCGACTATGAAAGCCGTTCATACGCCTTTTTCCATTGTAAAAGAAAATGCTTATGTCCCAGGCTGCACGGTTTCGCAGCAGCTTCTTATGGGACCTTCAGCTGCCTTTCACGCGTTTTCCCTTGCGCCCCGTACGGATATCAGTCCAGAGACCTATGCCTATCCTAAGCTCCTGACGGTACTTGATGGGGCCATGACGGTCCAAGCGGGCCGCACCGCGTTTTTCCTTTCCCAAGGGAATAGTCTCATTGTTCCTCTTGGTGTTGCTTTTGGCGTCCACACAGAAAGCGGTGCGATTTATACCGAACTATCGACAAAGGAGGATCTCATCATGAATCTTGAGGCTGGTCAATTATTTGTATTCAAGGACCTTGTCCCGACAGAAGCGGGAAAGATTGTCAATCGTGACGTTGTTTCGTCGCCCCATATGAAACTGGCTCTCATGGGCTTTGGTGAAGGGACGGGCCTTACGGAACACGCGGCTCCCGGAAAGGCCCTTGTCATGGCCCTTGAAGGGAAAGCTGTCATCACCTATGAAGGAACGGACCATCTCATTTCTGCTGGTGAAAGCTTCGTTTTTGATAAAGGCGGCCGTCATGCGGTTACGGCACAGGGCCCTTTCAAGATGGCGCTGTTATTGGTGCTTGATTGAGAAAGCCTTTCGCCTTGCAGTGAGGAGGCGGTGCCGCTGTCATGAGCATGACCGGCATAGGCGGCCCGCTCATGACGGGAAACTCGTCCTGTGTGGGTTTCTTCAAAATGCAAAACACGGCCCAAGGAGTGCATGAATCGCGCTCCTTGGGCCGTGTTTTGCATTTTTTTATGGATTCGGTCTGGCGTGGCCGAGGGGCAGCCTTATTCCGCTTGCTCTGCGTCCCTGCCTTCTACCTGGGTCACAAGTTCCCTTAGTTTTTCGAGCCGCTTTCGTGTCACAGGGTGATCGGACCATAGGCGGCCAAAAAATCCGGAGTCGTCAGCACCGCCGCCCGATATGTCAAAGAGGGCGTTATGGAGCTCGACGCCGTAGCCGATTTCAAAGGCGTACCTGTCGGCGGCATATTCGTCCTGCCTTGCTTTGACAAGCCGGAGCAGGTGGAGCGGGAAATTCATGGTAAAGCTCAAGGCCTGGATCCACAAGTTGCAGAAAAAGACCATGAGGGAAATGAGTAGGCCCAAGATGGGGATGATGAGAAAGATGCGGAGCATAAAGACGATGGCCCGGTAGATGCCACTGACGAAGGTAATGGGAAGATTCATGCCGTAGCTTAAGAGCAGCCACTGCGTATGGTGATAATGGAGGTGACCCAATTCATGGGCGAGGACACCGCTCACCTCGTCCATGGGAAGCTGGTCAAGGAGCCCCTTAAAGACGACGATATGATGGTCGCCAAAAGCATAGGCGTTGAGCTCTGCCGTGTCTTGGATATAGAGCGTAAAGTCACTGCGCCGAAGGCCCGCTTTTTGGAGCACTGGGTCAAGGCAGGCTTCGATGTAGGCAAGATCATCGCCTTTGGCTCTGCGCGCGCCGTTTACATGGAGAAGGATGGACTGGAAAAAGGAAAAACGGCTCAAAAGGGCAGGAATGATGAGGCAGAGGGCAAGAAGCAAGGTCACATCCTGACTGGTGAGGCCACCTGTGTGCAGGGGGCGGAACCATGTGGAGGGCGTAAAAATGACAAGAGCCTGGATAATGAAATATAGATGCACGACGAGCATGACGTAGTCGATGGCAAACTGGATCAGGAAGAGGAGAAAACTGATCATGAAGGAACCCACTCCTATCGTGATGGATTTTTCCCATTATAGCATAGAAAGAGGGACCTTTTATCCTCTCGGAACCATTTTGCTTTTCTTTCGGGAATGTTCGTTTTAAAAAGACAAAATTAAGCTATGTTGTTAGTAAGTTTACAAAATGCTATCGGATAGAGAAAATATAAAATATTTTGTTGACACATTCCAATTCTGTGGTATACTTGCGTCAATACAATTTTTACAAGCAAAAGGTAATGATCAGGAATAGCATGAACGATGAAGCTAAGAGAGCTGCCGGGTGATGCGAGGCAGTGCGGATAGGGCATGCTTCTCACCTGTAAACCCCTTATCTGAAGGGCCGCGTCCCCTAGGGTAAGGCGCTATGGATGCGTTATAAGGCCAAGAGTACAATGGTAGGGTGGTACCGCGAACCAACGCCCCTGCTGGAGAAGATCCAGCAGGGGTTATTTTTATGTTGCAACTATGGATACAGTATACAGCGGCCTTGCCAGTGTGGAACAAGGAGGAAAACGATGAAAACGAGGAAGATGATGAAAGTGATGACGGCAGCCTGTCTGGCGGTCCTGATGACAGCCTTTGCGGGGTGCGGCAAAAAGGAAGCAGCCACAAGCGGTCAAGGCGGCAAGATCGAGTACAAGCTTGCCTATCATCTGCCAGCGGACCATCCCCTGGCAAAGGGTGTCGAATCCTTTATCCAGAAGGTGAAGGAAAAGACCCATGGCGAGGTGACGATTACGGCCTATCCGGCAGGGCAGCTCTATAACGACAAGAGCATGAACGATGCCATCATGACAGGCGGTGTCGATATGGGCCTTAATACGGTGGGTCGCTGGGCGACGGTGGTGCCTGCTATGGAAGTCTTTGATGTGCCCTTTGTATTTCCTAGCTACGAAAAAATCGATCAGGCCATCGATGGAGGCATGGGCAGGACCCTTGCTGATGAACTGGCGAAAAAGCATGTCAAGGTCGTCTATTGGGCGGACTACGGTTTCGTCCAGTTTGCCAATAACAAGAAGCCTATCCAAAAGCCGCAAGATTTTGAGGGCCTGAAGATCCGTGGTTACAGCGAAATTGCGTCGGAAACCATCAAGGCCCTCGGCGCATCGCCCGTGACCATGGGTTCTGCAGAAGTCTATATGGCTATGCAGCGTGGCACCATTGATGGACAAAGTTCCGGCACGAGCGCCATGCGGGACCGCAAAATCCACGAAGTGGCCAAGTATCTCACCGTGACGAACCATGCATCGCCGGAATTCATTCTCGCCATGAACGACCGCTCCTTTGCCAAGATGAGTAAGGAGCAGCAGGATGCCTTTATGGAAGCGGCGAAGGAAGTGCAGGAAGAGACCCGAAAAAATGCGAAGGCCATGGATGAAAAGGGACTGGCGGACCTCAAGGCCAAAGGCATGGAAATCTACGTAGTCCCTGAAGATGAACTGATTGCTTGGCGCAAGGCGACAAAGTCCGTTTGGGATACGTTCCTGAAGCATACGGGTTCGATTGGCAAAACGGTCCTTGATATGGCCGTAAAAGTCTAAGGAAGGGAGGGGCGAAGTCCATGCAATCTATCTTTGCTGTCTATAACAGGATCCTTGAAAAAGTGACAAATTTTACAGCCGTCCTTGCGGGCATCCTGCTCTTTGTCCCTGTTTTCTCGATTTTTTATGAAGTCGTATCTCGCGGGCTTTTCAATGAACCGACGGAATGGGCCACGGAGCTATCTACCTACTGCGTCCTCATGGCGGGATTTTTAGGCATGGGGGAAGCCCTGGCCCGGGGTCGCCATATCCATGTTGATATGATGATTTCCCATTTGCCTCAAAAGACAAATGAAGTCCTGCGCATGGCCGTCTCTATCATTTGCATGATTTTTACAGTCATTTTCTGCTATACATCGGCCCAAATGGTCTATACATCCTATGACCTTGACATGGTGGCGGCAAGTACGCTGCGCATGCCCTTGTGGATTCCCCAGCTGTCCATGCCCATTGGGATCGGGGTCCTGTTCCTGCAGTTTGTCCGCCTCTTTGGCGAATCCGTTCTGGCCTACCGTAACGAGAAAGGAGGAAAGGCCGCATGATTGTCATCTTTACCTTTGCCTTACTGGTGCTTCTTGCCATTGGCGTTCCTGTGGCCTTTTCCTTGGGTGCGTCGGGTCTTTTGGGCATGGTGCTTTTTATGCCCGGTGACGGCGCCCTGGAGCAAATTCCCATCCTGGCCTATAAGGCTCTCGATGATTTTGTCCTCTGCGCCGTGCCGCTTTACATCCTCATGAGCGCCATTTTGCTCAAGGGAAAGGTCGGGGAAGACCTTTTTGACCTGGGCAATAAGTGGCTGCGGCATCTGCCCGGCGGCCTTGGCATTGCGACGATTGTCGCCTGCGGCATCTTTGCCGCGATTACAGGTTCCAGTGTGGCCTGCGCGGTCACAGTCGGAGCCATTGCCATTCCGGAAATGCTGAAACGGGGCTATGACCGGTCCGTTGTACTGGGCGCCGTGGCCGGCGGCGGAACGCTGGGTATCCTCATTCCGCCGTCCATTCCCATGATCCTTTATGGGTCCATTACGGGTGAATCCATTGGCCAGCTTTTTATGAGTGGTGTCCTTCCCGGCGTGCTCATGACGGTCTTTTTCATTTTTATCGTCGTCTACCGCTCCCGTCATTTGAAGCTTGAAAAAAAGGCGCCCCTTTCCGAACGCTTTGCTGCCCTGAAAGGGTCCATTTGGGGACTGCTCCTTCCTGTCATCGTTGTGGGCGGCATCTATACGGGGGCTTTTACGCCGACGGAAGCAGCTGCTGTCGGTACGGTCTATGCCCTTTTCATCACCTTTGTGATTTACCGGACCCTTTCCGTAAAGGACCTGCCGGGCATTCTCATGGAGACGGTGGGAACGTCGGCCATGATCTTTGCCATTATGATCGGTGCGTCCCTCTTTGGCTTTGTTCTCACCATTTTGCAGGTGCCCCAAGCCCTTACGATGATGGTTGCCGAAGTGGAAGTGAGCCGCTGGGTCTTTTTCATTCTGATCAATCTGCTCCTGCTCTTTTTGGGCTGCATCCTTGAAACCGTCTCTATTATCTTTATCACGGTGCCCATCTTATACCCCATCATCAAACAGTTGGGTTTTGATCCCATTTGGTTCAATGTCGTGATGCAGATCAACATGGAAATGGCCCTTATCACGCCGCCCGTAGGCATGAACCTTTTTGTCCTCAAAGGCGTCAGTCCCGAGAGCCGCATGGAAGACATCATCCGCGGCGTCATTCCCTATATCGGTGTCATGGCGGTAGAAATCCTCTTCCTCTGCTTTGTTCCAGAACTTGCTACGTGGCTTCCAAGTGTCGTTAAATAATAGGCGCTGCCTTTTCTTCCGTGATATAATAAGAGGGAAAGAACAAGCACTCACAGAGGGGAGAGATGGTCATGCTGTCATTTGAAAAGGAACGGAACCGCAAAGTAGCGGAAAAAGTGATCAAGGGACTCCAAAGCCGCAATATGGAAGGCTATTTTGTAGAAACAAAGGACGAAGCCCTAGGCCTTGCTTTGGACCTGATTCCCAAAGGTTCAAGCGTCAGCTGGGGCGGGACCTATTCCATTGAGGAAATCGGACTCAAGGAAGCCCTGATCCAGGGGCAGTACACGGTTTATAACCGGGATACGAAAAAGACGCCCGAAGAAAAGCGGGAGATGATGCTGAAAGCCCACAGCTGCGATACCTTTCTATCAAGTACGAATGCCATTACGGAAGATGGCGTCCTTGTGAACCTTGACGGGAATTCGAACCGCGTTTCCTGCATTGCCTACGGTCCGAAGCAGGTCCTTATGATTGTCGGTATGAACAAGGTGACAAAGGATGTGGAACATGCTGTCTATCGGGTCAGGAACGTTGCGGCCCCAATCAATGCCCAGCGCTTCCCAAATGGAAAGACTCCGTGCAAGGTGAATGGAGCCTGTGCCGACTGCAAGTCGCCTGATACCATTTGCTGCAATCTCCTTGTGACGCGCTTTTCCCAGGAAAAAGGCCGGATCAAGGTAATCTTGGTGAATGAGGCGCTTGGGTTTTAGGGCGGAGCATACATCGCTCCGATTCCCCATAAGGGTGTGCCCCCATTGTTTGCTTCCTGATCTTAACGAGGTAATGGAGGATGACGATACGTCATCTGAACCGAATTCGCAAAAAGCACTTGGAAGAAAAGACCGGAACGTCGGGCAAGAACCGCCCTCCTCATCCACCACCCACGTCCGCAAGCAAGCCTTTTTGGTGGATACCCCGTCTTGGTAAGGCGGAACGGCTTTCGCCGTTTCCAAGGCGAAAAAACGAAGGGAAAAACGCAGAGCCAAAAGACCATAACGCAAAAGATTGTAAGGCAAAAGAACACAAGGTAAGCCCAAAACCGAACGTAGAGATAGGTTCGGTTTTGGGCTCTTATCTTATATTCGGTTTTTGTAAGAAGCGGGTCTTTTTGAAACGTAGGAAGCACAATGGCAGTTGCTGGAACGTCCTTCGACCGGTCTTTTCCCTTAGAACTCGATGCGCAGCATCGATCCGCCTTTGCCAAGGCGGGGGACCGAAACGGCCAGCCTTACGTATTTAAAATTAAAGGCTGGCCGTTTTGGTGGTGGATGAGGAATGCCAGTGAGGTATCCTTGCGAGCGGTTAGCGAGGCAGATTCGCCCGGAGTTTCGAAGGACGCTTTTAAAGCGATAGCGGAAGTCTGAGAAACATGTCCCTGGGCGAATTAAGTTTGGACCCGTCCCCCGTTAGGGGGCGGTTTGGGTCCGGCGTCACATGTGCCAATGAGTGCCTTAAAAGACCATAGCGCACGGCGCCAAACCACCCTCCTCATCCACCACCCACGCCCGCAAGCAAGCCTTTTCGGTGGATACCTCGCCTTGGTAAGGCGGAACGGCTTTCGCCGTTTCCAAGGCGAAAAAACGAAGGGAAAAACGCAGAGCCAAAAGATCATAACGCAAAAGATTGTAAGGCAAAAACACGGAGGCAAAAGATTGTAAGAGAGCGGATCATCTTTTCAATATCTTGTTGTGTGGCAGCCGATCCCCTTCTTTTTCTTCGCAATTTCCCCTGAAATAATGTACAATGGTACTGACCATTGTCGTTTAAAGGAGCCAGTCATCATGACCATCCCGCCCTGTTTTTCTTTCTTGAAAAAAATTTCGCGTTTTCCCTGGCCCCTGCGCCAAGGAGCGCTCCTTTTTGCTTTTACGGCCTTTGTCATCCTACCCGGCACGGCAGAACCTAAAAAGGAGCTGCCGCCGCTCCTCAAGGTTCACGAGGCGGAAATCGCCATTGGCTTGTTGCAAAGGGAAGACCTTCCCCTGCACGATTCTTATGCACTGCAGCAGAAACTTCCTGCAAGGATTGCCGTCGTAACACAGGAAAGACCGGTACCGCCAAAGGAAGAGCCGCCGCAAAAGACGGTTACGGTCCTTACCATTTCCGCAGCAGGGGACTGCACCCTTGGAACGGATGAGTCCTTTGGCTATGAAGGGACGTTTCCCGCTTCCTATGACGCGGCCAATGGGGATGCATCGGTCTTTTTGAAGGGCGTAGCGTCAATCTTTGCCCATGATGATCTCACCCTTGTCAATATGGAGGGAGCTCTGACAGAAAGTACGGACCGGCAGGACAAGACCTTTGCTTTTAAAGGAAAGGCCGACTATGTGCGGGTTCTTACGGAAGGCAGCGTCGAAGCAGCGACCCTTGCCAATAATCACAGCTATGACTATGGGAATGAAGGCTATTGGGATACGTTCGGCACCTTAGGAAAGGCTGGCGTCATGCCCTTTGGCTACGAAGAAAGCCCCGTCATGCTCATCAAGGGCATTCCCGTTGGCCTTATTGGTATCAACGACCTTACGGGCGGCGCGGAGACACAGCTCATTGCGGAACTGGAAAAAGTGAAGCGAAAGGGCGCCCGTCTCATCATCTGCTATTTCCACTGGGGAACGGAGCTTGAGCCCTATGCCGACGAGAACCAGCGCGATCTTGCCCATCTTGCCATCGACCACGGCGCTCATTTGGTTCTGGGTGCCCATCCCCACATTGTGCAGGGAACGGAGACCTATAAAGGGCGGCGCATCATCTACAGTCTGGGAAATTTCTGCTTCGGCGGCAACAGCAATCCCCGTGACAAAGATGCCCTCATTTACCAGGAACGCTTTGCCTTTGAAGATGGGTACCTTCATGGTTCTGATGGCGGCACGCTCATTGCCTGCCGCATTTCCTCGACACCTTATTATAATGACTATCGGCCTGTTCTTTATGAGGGGGCCGAAAAGGAACGGGTCCTTCAAAAGATTGCGGACCGGTCCTAACGAAAAAGAAATGAAGTGATTGTATGGCACAAAGCCGCACTAAGGATATGACCCAAGGGCCCATCCTGCCTCTTATTGTAAAATTCAGTCTGCCTCTTCTCATGGGGAACCTCTTCCAACAGACCTATAATCTTGTCGATACGGCCATTGTGGGACAAACCTTGGGGGCTAAGGCCCTTGCCGCCGTAGGCTCGTCGACAAGCATCCAGTTCCTCGTCATGGGTTTTTGCATCGGCATGAGTCTGGGCTTTTCCATCCCTGTGGGACAGCGCTTTGGCGCCAAGGATTACAGCGGCATGCACCGCTATGAATATGCAGGTGGAATCCTTGCCGCCTTATTTGCCGCCCTTGTGACCCTCTTGACGACGGTTTTCTGCAATCACATCCTCCATCTCCTGCAGGTGCCGGAAGAAATCTTTCATGATGCATGGGTCTATCTCATCATCATCTTCTGTGAGATTCCCTTTACGGTCATGTATAATTACCTTGCTGGACTCATGCGGGCCATTGGCGACTCCAAGACGCCTTTTATCTATCTTGCCGTGGCGTCGGTCCTTAATATTGGGCTGGACTTTCTTTTTATCGTCAATGTTGGGATGGGGGTTGCCGGGGCGGCTTTGGCCACGGTCCTTTCTCAGGCCCTTTTGGCGCTCCTTTGCCTTTATGCGGTGGCGCGCCGTTACGATGTCCTTCATATCGAAGAAAAGGCCCGTCACTACGATTTCCTTGAAGGAAGAGACCTCATGGGCATCGGTATTCCCATGGGGCTGCAGTACTCCATTACGGCCATTGGCTCCATGGTTATGCAGAGCGCCAATAATTCCCTGGGAACGCAGTTTGTATCAGCCTTTACGGCAGGAACGAAGATCAAGCTCTTTCTTCTCGCACCTTTTGATGCTTTTGCCACGGCTGTTTCCACTTTTGTGGCCCAAAACTTCGGTGCCCGCCAGACGGACCGCATCCGCAAGGGCATTTACAAGGGCACCATCGTCAGCGTCCTTTACGGTGCGATTTTTGGCCTTTTTGCCATGATTTTGTGGGGCCGGGACCTGTGCCTGCTCTTTCTTGACGCGGCAAATACCGTCGAACTGGACCTTGCCGCCCTTTACCTGCGCCGCATGGGGTACTGTCTGTGGGTGCTGGGGATCTTGAATGTGTGCCGCATGAGCATCCAAGGCCTGGGCAATGCCCGCAAGGCCATGATGAGCGGGGTCCTTGAGATGATTGCCCGCACCGTCGTGTCCGTCCTTTTTGTTGGCTCCTTTGGCTATGATGCCATTACTTGGGCTGACCAGGCGGCGTGGTTTGCAGCGACTTTCTTTGTTGTGCCTATGGTCATCTATTCCATCCGCAATGTAGAGCAGCATTTTAAGGGGGCCCTGTCATGAGTGAAAAAACCATCCTTGTGAGTGCCTGTCTTTTGGGAACGCCCTGTCGCTATGACGGGAAAAGTAAGCCCCACCGGTTGGTCCAGGCCTTTTTGAAAGCCTCTCATGCCCGCGTCATTCCCATCTGTCCAGAAGTGATGGGCGGACTGTTGACGCCGCGCCCGCCGGCAGAAATCCAGCCTGATGGCCGCGTCAGGACCCAAAGCGGTCTTGATGTGACGGACGCTTATGATCAAGGGGCTGAAAAAGTCCTGCACCTTGCGCAAAAAGAGGGCGCCGATCTTGTTATCCTCCAGGCAAAAAGTCCCAGCTGCGGCGTTTCATCCCGCTACGATGGCTCCTTTACGAAAACCCTTGTAAAGGAGCCTGGCATTACGGCGCGCCTCTTAAAGGCCCATGGCCTCCAGCTTTTGGAGCCGCAGGATCTTGAAGGAAAGAATCTTTTTTGAAAGGAGAAAATATGATGACCAACTATTGTGCTCACTGTGGCCGCATTCTTCCCGAAAACGCCGCGTTCTGCCCAGCGTGCGGAACACCTGTGATAGAGGCCGCCTCCAATCATCAGGAACCAAAGGAGCCAGAAACGTTTTTTGAGCGTTTCAAAGCCGACTATTGGGGAACAAAGGGACGGCTCTGCCGCAAGGCCTATCTCCTGCGCAGCCTTTCTGTTTTTGCTTTATCATTTCTTTTCGTAGCCCTTTATATGGCCGGGCAGTTTTATTTTGCCAAGACGCTGCAGGAAGCGAGCGGGCCTCTTTTTATTGTCCTTTTCATGATGGTAAACAGCCTCGTGATGATGGCTCTTTTCATCATGCCCCAGATGATCCTTCTCATGCTTGCCATTCGCCGTGCCCATGATTTAGGAAAATCAGGGGAGATCGTGGCGTTTATATGGGTTCCCTTTTATGGCCTTTATGTTGCCTTTATGCTTTGCGCCGAAAAGGGAACGGAAGGGGAGAACCGCTATGGACCGGATCCCCTTGCCGAAGAGGGCGTGCATTCGTGAAAAAACGGCTCTTGATCCTTTTTAGCTGCGCCCTGTTGCTGCCGAGCGCCTGCGGTTTTTCCGCACCGGGAAAAAAGGCGGAACGGCCGGCCATCATCCAAAAGTACGTGGCTCAATCACCCAAACGCAACACACTCATGAAAGCTTACAGCAAGCTTCACTATGGCCGGGAAATGACGGACATCAAACCCCGCGCCGTTGTCGTCCACTGGACGGCCAATGATTCCCAAGAGGGAACATACCAATTTTTTTACGCCGAGGAAAATCCAAGGCTTTCCTATGGCACGCTCAATGTGGGCGCCCAGTTTCTTGTGGGCCGGGATGGGGCCATTTGGCAGCTCATGCCGGAAACGGCCCTTGCCCGCCATGCCATTGGGCTCAATTGGTGCGCCATCGGCATTGAAAACGTGGGCGGCGCCAGGGGTAAAGAAGACCTTACGGAGGCCCAACTTAGGGCCAATATTGCTCTCATTTCCTATTTGAAGGATAAGTACCCGACCCTTACGACGGTCCTTGGTCATTATGAGCAGGATAAGGCGAAACAGACGGACCTTTGGCGCGAAGACGTGCCGAACTATTACCATGGAAAGATTGATCCCGGGCCTACCTTTATGAAGGGCTTGCGGGAGGCGCTTACAAAGAAAGGACTGAAATTTTTATGATGGATATGATGAAAAAAGGCGCGGCCCTTATGGGGGCGGCGCTCCTTACAGTCACCCTGTGGAGCACGCCTGTTATGGCGGCGGTAAATGTGCCGGCAAACCTTGCAGCTGTGTCAAAGACCGTCAAAGGTGCCGCACCCTACGGCGTCTATTTCTCCGACCTTAAAACGGGAAAGGGATATTATCGCAACAGCGTACAGACACCGGCAGCCAGTATGATCAAGGTCTTCATCCTTGCTGCCGCCTATGAGGATATTAGGGACGGGAAACTGAGCCTTACAGAGACGTTTACCCTAACGGATAAAAACGTTGTTGCTGGATCCGGCGTCCTTCAAGGAATGCCCAAGGGTACGACGGTCACGGTAAAAAAAGCCCTGGATGAAATGATCATCCACAGTGACAATACGGCGACAAACCTCATGATTGACCGCTTGGGCATGGACCGCGTCAACCGCTACCTTAAGGAGCACGGCTATAAGGATACGACGCTCCGCCGCAAGATGATGGATTTTGATGCCGCGAAAAAAGGCGCCGAAAACATGACCACCGTAAGGGACGTGGGGCTTCTTTTTAAGCGTCTTTATCAGGGAAAATGCGTAAGTAAGGACCTTGATGCCCAAATGCTTGCCATCTATAAGGCCCAGGTCGATACGGATATGCTTCCCGATAAGCTCCCCAAAGGCACGGTCGTAGCCCACAAGACGGGCGAGGTGCGCGACCTGCGCCACGATGGGGGCATCGTCTATACGGCAAAAGGCGACTATGTCCTCGTTGTATTTACGCGGGATTATACGCCGTATGCGTCGGTGGCGGATTTGTCGCGCCGGGTTTATGATGGGTATGTGAAGTGAGTTTTTTGCTCAGCCCAAAAATCGGGCGGATTTAATGAAGTACGTGAGACCATTGCTTGAAAAAGATTTTGTGGAAACAATGGCCTCATGGCCTATCGTACGATGGACCGTCCCACGTTTGGGGATCGCCTACGCCTGGGCGTCCTTTTTATTTTTACTCGGCGCAGAAATCGCGCCGATTCAATGCAGTTACTTGCCATCCTTGCTTGAGAAATGATTCTTTTGAGAGCAAGGAAGGCATGGCGATTCGCAAGAGATTACGTACCACAATTTCATGTTAAAGTCGCCCGAAAAAATGGAGCCCTTGGGCGAGCCACTTCTTGGAATTTTTTCGGTTTTTTAGAGGAAACATGATTCGCCTGAAGCTCATATCGGCCCATCTGCGTTGTCAAAAAGACGCAGACTTCCTAGCAGCACAAAAATGCGTGTGCGGCTTCGTCAGCCTGCAGCTTTTTTCCTAGCATCTGAACCAATCTGAGCCCCATTTGAATCATGTAAATAGAAGAAAGACCAGAACGCCGGCACCAAACTGCTCCTCCTCATCCACCATCCACGCTCGCAAGCAAGCCTTTTCGGTGGATACCCCCGCTTTGGTAAGGCGGAACGGCATTCGCCGTTTCCAAGGCGAAAACACGAAGGGAAAAACACAGAGGCAAAAGATTGAAACGCAAAAGATTGTAAGGCAAAAATCGTAAGAAAAGCCCAAAACCAAATTCAGACGCAGGTTTGGTTTTGGGCTCTTGGTTTTTATTTAGCTTTTGTAAGAGGATAATCCTTGGGTTGGCTGATCGTTACACGGCTCGATATCGATTCTTCCCCTTCACCGTTTCACGAACCACCTTCCCCCGCAGGCGAAGGTAGTCCAGGTGGGCGACAGTTTCGCCGACGGCAAAGAATTTTTGGGCGAGGGGAAATTCTTCCCAGTTGCGGGATCGGATCTTCCACTGCATGCGGCCTGCAATTTCATAAGGCGTCAGCCCCGGCTTTTCGGTTACGATACGGAGCGCTTCGGCAATGCGGCGCTCATGGTGTTCCCGAAGGGCTTTTACGCGTTCTTTTATGGTGCCCATGACGCGGCGATGGCTTGGAAAGGGATGGGGCGCTTCAAGGTTCTCCACTTTTCCCAAACTCTCGAGATAGGCACCTAAGGAGTCCGCCACATTTTCCCAGTCGCAAATATTAGGGGAAATGGTAAAGAGGATGTGGTCTCCGGAAAAAAGCCAGCCTTCCGTCGGCGCGTAAAGGCAGAAATGTCCTGGTGTATGGCCTGGCGTCCAAATCGCCTCAAGGTCCACACCGCCATAATGCAGTTTGTCGCCGTCTTCAAGATATGTGTAGCCGTCAAAGGGTTCCGGTCCTTTCGTTTGGGCAGGATTGACGCGGCGCAGTCCATCTGTTTCTTCTTTCGTAAAGCCATTTTGGACGCATTTTTCGTAGCGCTTGTCCCAGAAGGCCGGATCCTTGAGATTGCGCATGATAGTGCCGTCCATGCGACTGATGTAAATCTTGCAGCCCTCACGGTGCAGGAACGTCGACTGACCCGTATGGTCATTGTGGACGTGGGTCAAAAAGATATCCGTCCGCGTAAGGTCCACGCCGATAGCGTCCAGTTCTTCCACCATGGCCTTTCGACATGTTTCTTCATTGAACCCCGTATCGATGAGAAGGTTGCGCTCTCCTGTAATGAGGTAGCTATTGAGAGCCTTAAGGGGGTTCCCCACGAGAGGGATTTCCAGGCGCCACAGGTTGTTAGCAAGTTGTTCTGCCATGAGAGGGTCCTCCCTTAGTTCATGAGGGGATCCGGGCCAAAGCGGTTGTCGCCAGCCGTTCCCTTTTTGCAAAAGAGCAGGAAAAGAAAGTACAGATTGATGAATGGAATCATGAGCAGGAAAAGGCTCCCCCACGACCGGTCAAGGTCATGGAAGCGCCGCAGGGCAAGGCCCAGCTGAAGGACTGACAAAAAGGCGTCGATGATCCGGGCTGCAAGTTCGCCCATGGTAAAGGAAAAACCTGCATCCATGACGGCCATGTGAAGCAGCTCTTCACTGCTTGGATTGTCTGGCTGGAATAGCCTAAAGAAAAAGGCCAAAAGGACCTGAAGGCCTGCCAGGATGAGGGTACGTTGAAAATAGCGTTTTCTGTTGAGGCGTCCCCGAAAACCTAGGAACTTATCCTGAAGCGCGGCATCATGCCACGGTTCGTATTGGGGGCCTGCCGCAAAAGGCGTCTTTGCTTCCTCGGTCGATGCACCGCAGGCGTCACAAAATTTAGCACCGTCGGGCAGGAGATGCCCGCAGTGTTTGCAGAATTGAGTCATCATTGCTCCTTTGGGCCTTATTGGCCTCACCCCCGTGTGCCTTTCAGCATCTTTTGGGGAATATCCTAGAAAAAGAATCATTTTGTAAATCATACCCGAAACGGGGACTTTATGCAAGCAAAGAAGGCGTCAAGGAAAACTCCTTGAACGCCCTCGTACAAAAGCTTACAAATTCGATTCCGTGAGGAAAAGCAAGGTCGCTGTCATTGGTAAAAGCGGGCTTTGTGCCATGAGCCTCGCCGATGCCGAAAGGCGACCAATGAAGCGATCCTCATCGTGACGTGTCACGGCATGTTGTACAACTGGTCCATGTTGCTGCGGAAAGGGCACTCCGTCAAGAGATAAGGCCTCACACGCAGCGGGACTTCCCAAAAGCAGGGCCCCTGCTGAAAATACTGTCAGTACCACCTGTTTCGTCTTATTTCCCATCATCATCAACTCCCGACCTATCCTTGCTACCGATGTGGTTCATCGTCTGCTTTTCTATGGGGACTTGACCCCGTGCTACAAGATTAATGTAACATTTTAAGATGATAAAAACAAGTGGAATAGCCTTTTTGTAATAATTTTTAATCAATGGGATAAAATCAAGAAATTTTAGTGATAGGCGGGAGGCTGTCAAGCAATCTATTGGGGAAGGCCCGAATGGCTGTTTCGAGCAAAAAATCAGAGCGGAAAAGACCGTAACGCTGGATCCAAACTGCCCTATGGGAGGGGCAAATGGTCACTGCTATTTGTAAGGAAACGGTGCTGCCTATTATTTAGTCAGCGCAATTTGTGCACCGAATAAATAATCAACACTCCACTCCATCTGTCATTCTCTCATCGACTCCTATTTCTACGCTTGCCTTAATGGCAAGGGTTAACCCTTCCACAATCATCTCTAGACTCATACTGGGTTCGTTTTTTAGGCGGGCGGCCTGCTTCGGAAGGTACGGCACATGGATAAAGCCGCCGCGGCGCCCTTTGCCTTCTTTTTTCATGAAATCCATGAGCCCATAAAAGACATGGTTACAGACAAAGGTTCCAGCCGAGTTTGATACCTGAGCAGGGATTCCCGCTGCCATAAGCCGCATTACGATGCGCTTGATGGGAAGAGTTGAAAAATAAGCTGCCGGGCCGTCCGGCACAATCATTTCGTCAATGGGCTGGTTGCCTTTATTGTCCGGAATGCGGAAGTCGTCGCAATTGATGGCAACTCGTTCAGGGGTAATGGCCATACGTCCCCCCGCCTGTCCAACGGCGATCATGAGCTGGGGATCAAACCGCTCGATGCCGCGCTTGATGGCCGAAAGCGCCTCATAACGGACTGTAGGGATCATAAGGGCATGCACGGGATGCTGTCTGTCAATCACTTTTCCATCAAGGCGTTTTACGGCTTCCCAAGCTGGGTTGATGGGTTCGCCGTCAAAAGGATCGAAGCCGGTCACTAAAATCTCCATAGTTTCTCCTTCCAATGCTAAGATGCGTAAAAAACTTATTTTATGGCTGATAACGTCTACTGTGCCAATCATATCTATAACGTGAACAAAATTTGCAAAAGCAAATCCGGTTCAGATGGGTCCAATTGCGAGGAGCTTCCGCCTCCACTGACGACGCAAGTCAGTTGTCTAGTGCAGTTATTTATAGTCTTCGTGGTTTCCCATTTACCTTTCGGCATGCCTCCATTGCATCCACAAAACACGGAAGTAAGCAATGGAAGCATGCTCTTGGGGAGATTGGCGTGATTCTTGCTTCGACCCGATTAATAACACTCCGTCACTTCCCACGCCCCCTGATCGGTATGGAGCAGTTCCTCTGCTTTTTCACTGAGGGGGCTGCCGAGAAATTCCGCATAGAGGGCTTCGATTTGAGGATTGCGATGACTGAGGCGCAGGGCCATTTTTTGGTCAAGGGCATAGAGACTTTGACCGCGCGCTTCGGCTCGCTCTTCATCATCGATGGAAATCGGCTGGCCACCACCGCCGCTGCAGCCGCCGGGGCAGGCCATCACTTCCACGAAGTCATAATGGACTTTTCCTGCTTTGATGGCTTCCAACAGGTGCCGCGCGTTGCCAAGACCGCTTACAACAGCGCAGTGCACGTCGGCACCGCCCAAGGTGTAGGTCCTTTCCCTGAGGGCCGGACCGGTGCGGATGTCGGCAAACAGGTCCGGATCGGGATCTTTTCCTGTGACTTCATAATAGGCTGTCCGCAGGGCTGCTTCCATGACGCCGCCTGTCACACCGAAGATGGTGCCAGCCCCTGTATGGGTTCCCATGGGATCATCGAGGGGTTCTTCCTTGAGCAGGTGGGGATAGATACGATCCGCGTTCAGCATACGGATAAATTCCCGTGTCGTAAGGACGCAGTCCACGTCCTTACCATGCTGGGTCTGCATCGTGGGAAGGTCGCATTCTGCTTTTTTGGCAAGGCAGGGCATGATGGAAACGAGAAAGAGTTTTTCCGGCTCCGTTCCCAGTTTTTTTGCAAGCCAGGTCTTTGCGATGGCGCCAAACATCTGCTGCGGGGACTTGGAGGTTGACAGGCGGTCTGTCAGTTCCGGGAACTTTCCTTTGAGAAAGCGCACCCAGCCGGGGCAGCAGCTTGTAAATAGGGGGAATTTCTTTGTCTTACCGTTCTTAAATTTCTCGAGAAATTCGTTGGCTTCTTCCATGATGGTAAGGTCGGCCCCAAAGCACGTATCATAAACATAGCGAAAGCCCATACGGCGCAGGGCAGCGGCCAGTTTTCCCATCGGTGCTTCCTGGGGGGAAACTCCGTAGGCTTCACATAGGGCTGTGCGGACCGCCGGCGCGATTTGGACAATGGGAATGAGCTCAGGATTGGCAAGGGCACTGTAGACTTTATCCGTGTCATCCCGTTCCCGAAGGCCTGCCGTAGGGCAGTGGGTGATGCACTGCCCGCAGAGGGTGCAGTCCGAGTCCTTGATGACGCGGTTATGGGATACATCGACCGTGGTCCTTGATCCGGTGCCATCAACGTCCCAAATATGGACGGTCTGCATCTTGTCACAGACCTGGATGCAGCGCATACATTTGATGCATTTTTGATAATCTCGGTAGAGAGGGTAGGTTGTGGTCCAGGCTCCTCGCGCGCCTTTAGGCAGTTCCCGTTCGTAGGGAAGGGAAATGATGCCAAGGGAGTTTGCCAGACGCTGGAGCTGGCAGCTGCCGCTTCTTACACAGGTGGCGCACAGACAGTCATGCTGGCTTAAGATGAGCTCCACATTGATGCGGCGTGTTTCCCGGGCCCGCGGCGAATTGGTATGGACGACCATGCCCTCGACAACAGAACTGTTGCAGGCCGTAACCATAGCCGTTTCCCCTTCTACTTCAACGGAACAGACGCGGCAGGCGGCAATTTCGTTGAGCTCCTTGAGGTAGCACAGATGGGGGATGATGATTCCTGCTGATTTGGCTGCTTCAAGGATGGTCGTTCCTTCCGCAACGCGGACGGTTTGATTGTCAATGGTGAGTGTTACCATTCGGTTTGTCTCCCTCCTTTGAAGCTGCCAAAGCCAAAGTGATCACAGCGCAGGCAGCGGCTTGCTTCCTGACGGGCTTCTTCGGCCGTCATACCTTCTACAGGCAGGCTGAAGTCACCGGAACAGTCAGGTCTTCCGTGATACTTGAGATTGATGCGTCCGCAGGGCGGCGTGTTTGTAAAGTGGGCCGGCGGAATCTCGATATCGACCGAAATCTTGTGGTCAAAGCCGAGAAATGCGTCGATATTGGCTGCCGCGACTTTTCCCGCGGCAATGGCTCGGATGACCGTAGCCGGTCCAGAAACAGCGTCGCCGCCGGCAAAGATATTATTGAGGCCTGGTACGGCGCTTGACCGTTCGGCCTTGATGGCACCGTGATCTGTTGCCACGCCAATTTGTTCAAAGGGTTTTGTGACGATGGACTGACCAATGGCAACGATGACGTAGTCGCAGGGAATGCGCGTGAGGTCCGTCGCCGCGTTTCCCGGACGGGGCCGGCCATCGTGACCGTATTTCCCGATGATCTGGGGACGGGTCCATAGGGCTGCCACTTTGCCATCCCCATCCTTTTCGATGTGGTCAGGCGCTTCAAGGGGACGGATTTCACAGCCTTCTGCCATGGCAGCACTGATTTCTTCGGGTAAGGCCGTCATATCTTCGACACGGCGCCGGTAGAGGCAAATGACGCTTGCCGCACCAAGGCGTTTGGCCGTTCTTGTCGCATCCATGGAGACATTGCCGCCGCCGATGACGCAGATGCGTTTATCCGTAAAGTCAGGAATGATGTTTTCTCCAATGCCGCGCAGCATGGAGACGGCACTGATCACATTTTTGGCATCTTCTCCTTCGATGCGCAGCTTTTTGTCGCTGTGGGCACCGATGGCAATGTAAACAGCATCATAATCTTTCTGGATATTTTCGATCCCGACATCCTTTCCAATGGAGATGCCTGTATGGACATCGATACCCGTCCAAAGGATATGACTGATGTCACGGTCAAGGATTTCCGGCGGCAGGCGGTAATCAGGAATGCCATAGCGGAGCATCCCGCCTAGCTGGGGCCGCTGCTCAAAAATGGTACAGGAATGTCCCATGAGGGATAGGTAGTAGGCTGCCGTAAGGCCGCCAGGACCGCCGCCGATGATGGCAACTGTACGTCCCGTCGGTTTGGCACTTTTGGGCGGTGCCGCGGGTTTTGAATGGTCAATGGCAAAGCGCTTCAACCCGCAGATATTGACGGCATCGTCAACCATGCGGCGCCGGCAGTGGATTTCACAGGGGTGTTCGCAGACATAGCCGCAGACACCGGGAAAGGGATTGTCCTTACGAATGAGGGCGACAGCCTCGTCATAGCGCTTTTCCCGGATAAGGGCAATATAGCCCGGGACATCCACATGGGCTGGGCAGACCGAGACGCAGGGAACCGGATGGGTGAGTCCCGTAATGCAGCGGCCGCGGAGAATGTGCTCCTCGTAGTCGTCACGGAAGCCTTTGACTCCTTTAAGGACCATGACGGCAGCCTCGTAGCCAATGGCACAGTCCGCCGAGTCTGCAATGACTTTTGCCGTCCGCTCGATGCGGTCAATGGTTTCAAGTGTGGCCGTGCGGTTCATGACGGATTCAATCAGCGTTGCCAGCTGGCCCAGTCCAATGCGGCAAGGTACGCATTTCCCGCAGGTCTGGGCATGGCAGAGCCGCAGGAAACTGAGCGACATATCAATGGGACACAGACCGGGCGAACTGGCGCTGATGCGCCGCTCTATATCCCGGTAGAGCCCGCGCAGGACCACTTCGGCACTGGACGGGGTCTCAATGGACAGTCTTGTCATAGGATAAACCTCCCTTTTGAGGGGCACGGGGCACCTCCTCATGGATGCATGCAGGGCCTTTTTCCCTCTCTTTGAAAAAAGACAATAAATAATCCGATAATTCGCAAAATAGTACAGCCCCATTATACACCAAAAACGAGAAACCGTTGTATATAAAATCTGGATAGACGATAGAAGCTGTCGAATCTTGTATAGAAAAATGCACAAGGCACTTCAGAAAAAGTACCTTGTGCAGGAAGTGTGGACAAACTCCCCAAGTCTGTCCGTCAGTAAAGCCACAGGGCTCCATTTTCCGCTCCGCTGACAATGCCGCGGTAGCGCTTCATAACGCCAAAAGCAGGGTGATTGGGCTTTTGGATTTCCTTTTTGCGCCGCTGGAGTTCTTCATCTGAGATTTCCACTTCGAGAAGATGCTGGTTGAGGTCGATGTGGATCATATCCCCGTTTTTGACGCAGGCAATGGGCCCGTCATCCCAGGCTTCAGGTGAAATGTGCCCGACGCAGGGACCGCGGGAGGCACCGGAAAAACGGCCGTCCGTGATCATGGCGACAGATTTTTGAAGGCCCATGCCGATGAGCATAGCCGCGGGAATGCTCATTTCCCGCATGCCTGGTCCGCCTTTGGGCCCTTCATAACGGATGACGAGTACGGACCCCGGTTTGATGTCCTTATGGAGAAAGGTTTCCATCACTTCTTCTTCGGAATCAAAAACGACGGCAGGACCGCGGTGAACGAACATGGCGGGGTCGACGCCGCTTTTCTTGACTACGGCACCCTTTGGGGCCAGGTTCCCGTAAAGCACGCTGTAGCAGCCCTTTTCAAATAGGGGATCTGTCAGATCGTGAATCACGTTCCGGTCAATGGGTCCTGTAAAGGCATCAAGGGCCTCGCCTAAGGTGCCGCCCATGGCAAGAGGCACATCCTTGTGAAGGAAGGGTGCGATGGTCTTGAGCGTTCCTAGGGATCCACCGGCTTTGCCGTAGTCAACCATATTGTATTGGGAGGCCGGTTTAAATTTCGCGATGACCGGGACCTGTTCCTGGATCTTATCGAATTCTTCCAAGGTAAGGGGAACCTCGGAGACGGAGGCAATGGCCATGATGTGGAGGGCAAAGTTGCTGGAACCGCCCGTTGCCGACGTGTGGAGGATACCGTTTTCAAGGGTTTTTTTGGTAAGGAAAGCGCGGGCTGTGATTTTTTCCCGCGTGAGAGTGACAATCCGTTCTCCCACATCACGGGCCTGTTTTACCTTCTGGGAGACGCAAAAGGGCATTGTCGCCGACCCAAAGGGGGCAAGACCAATAGCTTCCGTAAAGACGGCCATGGTATTTGCCGTGCCGTACATGGAGCAGGTACCGCAGGATGCACAGATATTCTGGCGGAAACGGGAGAAAGTCGTTTCATCGATTTTCCCGGCCCTGTAGGCTCCAATTGACTCCTTGAGGTCCGGTGTAGCATAGGTGATGCCATTTTCCTCATAAGGGAGCATGGATCCTGGAGTCAAAAAGAGGCTCGGCAGGTCAAGGGAAGCGGCTGCCATGAGCATTGCAGGGACAATCTTATCACAGGCACACAAAAAGACGAGACCATCAAAATTGTGGGCCCGTACCATGGTTTCGATGGAGCCCGCAATGAGGTCGCGCGAAGCCAGTACATACTGCATACCCCTTAGCTGGGCCATGCCGTCGCAGGGAGCGGGGACCGTAAATTCAGCCGGCGCACCGCCAGCGGCCCAAACGCCTTCTTTAACATATTGGGCCAGCTCCTTTAAGGGTTTGTGCCCGGGATTGACATCGTTCCAGGAATTGACAATGCCGATGATGGGCTTTTTAAGGTCCTTGTCGCGATAGCCCGCGGCGTTCATGAGACCGATATAATAGGCTTCCGCATTGGGATCGATGAGAGTCATAACTGGTTCCTCCTTGTGGTACGGGATTGATTATCTTTAGTGTAGCCGAAAACGGAGCTTACGTAAAACAGAAGGTTCCTACATAGACCACAGGGTAAAACCTGTGATAAAATAAAAAAGGAAAGGGGGGAGGTCCATGCAAACTTCCTATGAAATGTTCCTCCTTGCTGCAAAGACGCTCAATTTTACCAAGGCGGCCAGCCTTGCCCACATTACGCAGCAAAGTTTCAGTGAACATATCAAAAAGCTTGAAAAAGAAGTTGGAACCGTGCTTTTTACGCGGTCTCCCCGCGTTGCACTCACCGAATCGGGCCGCATTTTTTACGAAACCGTACGGCAAATGGATCTTATCGAACGCCGCTGCCTGGTGCACTTAAAGGAGCGGGAAGCCGGAACGCGGGGACATGTGCGTCT
This sequence comes from Acidaminococcus intestini DSM 21505, assembly GCF_000425045.1. GTDB lineage: Bacteria > Bacillota > Negativicutes > Acidaminococcales > Acidaminococcaceae > Acidaminococcus > Acidaminococcus intestini. Next base: position 39,588 of record NZ_AULA01000011.1, read on the forward strand.
TGGCACCAATGCGGCACGGGCCAAATGTTTTCTCCCCGATCTTTTGGAGCGATATCATAAGGCCTATCCCGCCGTTACGGTGGAGACCGTGCTCGGGGATACCAGGGAGCTGGAACCCCTTCTTGAGGAGGGACGCCTTGACGTGCTGCTTGGTGTGGACTGTACGGAGTCGGCGCTGTTTCACCGCATCCCCGTCGGGACGGAGGCACTTTACCTTGTCGGAAATCGAGAGTATGTAAAAGGACATCTCAAAAAAGGACGGGCAGTCACGCTTCAACCGGGGAGTGTGGTGAGTCTTCACGATTTTGAGAATCTCACGATCCTTGGAAAAGAAAAGCGAAGCACTGTTTATTCCCGGGTTACGGAGGTCCTTAAACGGGAAGGCCTCTTTACGGCCCCACTTTTTTCCATCAGTGATGATGAGACCCAATTTGAATTGGCACGGCGTAAATTAGGGGTGACCTTTTGTTCACAGCTGCATTTGACTTCCCTTTTTGACGCAAAGGAAGCCCCCCTTACGCCGCTTTCCGTAAAGGAAATCACGGATACGCTCCGGACGGACCTTGTAACGGCTAAGGCTCCTTACGAGGCTCCTTATCTGACGGCCTTTTTGGAGGAAAGCCGCCGTGTCCTACAGGAAAAATATGCGGAAATCCGGAAATTCATGGCAAAAAAGGGCTGAATTTCTGACAGTTTTAATTCCTATCAAACAGTATGGATTTTTTTTGAAATTTATAGTAAAATGGTATGGCAAGAGTCAGAAAGAATGCTTTTGGAGGAACCACGTCATGAAGATCTCAACAAAAGGTCGGTATGCCCTGCGTCTCATGCTGGATCTTGCCATGAATGGCAAGGAAAACTTTGTTCCCATCCGCAGTGTATCCGAACGACAGGAAATCTCCGAGAAATATTTGGAGCAAATCATTACTGCCCTCTCCAGAGCCAAACTGGTCAAGAGCGCTCGCGGCGCCCAAGGCGGCTATAAGCTTGTCAAGGCACCGGAAGAATATACGACGGGAGAGATCCTGCGCGCTGTCGAAGGATCCCTTGCCCCTGTGGCCTGTCTGGAACCGGGCCATACAGTCTGTGCCCGCGCCAAAAAATGTATTACCCTGAATTTGTATAAGGAAATCCAGGAAGCCGTGGATTCTGTCGTAGATCGTACGACGCTGGCGGACCTGGTGGCCCAGCAGGAGGCGCAGGATAAAGCGTAACTGTTTTTGGCCAGCCCAAAAATCAGGCTGATTTGATGAAGTTACATGGCCCCATTGCTTTCGTTGAAATATATGGAAGCAATGGGGCCATGTCGATTCGTAGGAGGGTCCGTCTCACGTTTGGGGATCCCTTACGCCTGGGCGCTCCCCCTCCTAACCACGTGTCGTCACCTTCCGCGCCCAGCTCATCAAAGCGGAAGCTTTTTGCAATCTTCGGCCCATATGGGCTCAGCTGCTTTGTCGCCCACACTCCCAACCTCCTAGACGTACCGGCCTCTGGCCGCAAGAAAACTCACGCGTCGTCGATTCGGAGAACTTTCGCGCAACAGCTCCCGCGTCGCTGCGCTAGCTGGTTGCTGGCGTCTCAGGTCCGTCGTCGTCGGTGGAAGCGGGGCTCCTCGCAATTGGACCCGTCTGAGCCAAATTCGCAAAAAGCAAATGAAAGAAAAGCCCGTAAGGCAAAAGAGAGTAACGCGCGGCCACAAAGCGTCCCGACCGGAGGGGGCCGAATCAATTTTTCGATAACACGGTCCTGCAACCGGCTATGGAGCAAGAGCTCCATACGCAGCGGTTTTGGCCCATCGAAAAATGCTCCTCGCTAGCCGTTCGTAAGGAAACGTCGGCCACAAACCGGCCTCCTCATCCTCCACCTAACAAGCCTGCTTGTTACAATCCTGCTAAGAAAGATTGTTTGCAACATCGTCATACACGAAAACGTATCCGTTACTTTTGCATCCGCCGGATTCTAATTAGGCGGATGTAAGGGATAAAAGGGCTCTGCGCTCCCTGGATAAGCGCCTGTCACGATCTCTCGCTTCGCTTTTTCAAAGGCGCCAAGGAAGCTTGCGAATCGATCGGCGATGCGCTTACCGCCCTGGCGGGGCGGAACGGCTTTCGCCGTCTCCAAGGCAAAAAGACCGTGACGTGAGCCCTAAATAGAACGTAGATACGAGTTCGGTTCTGGGCTTTTTGTAGGTTGAATCCGTTAGCGTAGTTAGTCTGATATGGGGGAATATTTATCCGATGGGATCTTTATCCATTCTATCCATATGATTATGATTACAATGAAATTAAGAAACGATTTCCTTCGTTTAAGCACTGCCCGCCTTTGTGTTTTGCCTCTGAGCTCGACTCGTAGAGTCGAGCCGCCCCACCAGGGCGGGGAACCAAAAGCCGCATGTTGCCTCATTAAAATGAGGCAAGCGTGCCCTTTTGGTGGTGGATGAGGAGCGTAGCGACGTTTCCTTACGAGCGAAAGTCCGAAAAACATGTTTAAGGACGGATTTAATTCGTCGCCCAGTCCGAAGGACACGGTTTGGCGCCGACGTTATGGCCTTTTCTCCATTTTCCTTTTTCGAATAGGGCTCCAGATTGGCCCCGATGCTGGGAAAAACGCGAAGCAGGCTGACGACGTCGTATAATATTGTCATCCAACCCTCTATTTTCTCTTGCGTGAATTTAGGGAAAGGGCTATAATACTAACTATTGGGGCATTAGCTCAGCTGGGAGAGCGCAAGGTTCGCAATCTTGAGGTCAGGGGTTCGATCCCCCTATGCTCCACCAATTTGGAAGATTCCCCAACTCGTGTTACGGGTTGGGGGTTTGTTTTTTATAGGAGGAAAGATGCTGAAAAAGGTTCCCTTTTTACTGATGCTAAGCGCTTCCTTGATTGCTTTTTCAGCGCCTCTTCCTTGCGTCAGAGCAAAGGAGGCCCCTAAAAGCGTGCCCCTTGAGGCGCCTTTTTCCTACGAAGGCGCGCTGTGGCGTCTTGACGCAGAAAATGCACCTGGACTTCCGCGCAATTATAGGACCTGTGATGATGCTTATCGGGCAATCCCTCCTCGCTACGCAAAGGAAGCTTCTTCCCGTATTCCCAGCTGCAAAGGACTGTCTGAGCTTCATATCTCAGGATCCAGCCAGTACTCTGAAAAAGGACTCGATGCAATCCTTGCAGATCTTCGAAATAGAACCCAAGGACCTATTGTCCTTGTTGACCTGCGACAGGAGAGCCATGGCTTTGTGAATGGAATGCCCGTAAGCTGGTATGGGAAACGGAATTGGGCCAACAGGGAAAAGGGACACTTTGCTGTACTTGCTGATGAAGCGCAGCGTATCCACGCCCTTCAGGGACAGGACGTGACCCTTGTGCGTCTCAAAACGGATAAAAGGTCTGCTTCAACCATGACCGTGGAGGCGGGTCAGGTGCTTACGGAAGCAGAACTTGCTGCTCAAAAAGGGGTGATGTATGTCCGCTTTACAGCAACAGACCATCTGTGGCCTGATGCAGGGGAAATTGAGCGGTTCCGCCGTTTCGTAAAGACTTTGCCTAAGGACGCCTGGCTTCATTTTCACTGTGTTGCCGGTGAGGGACGAACAACGGCCTTCATGACCATGTATGATATGCTGAAAAATCCCGATGTCCCCTATGAGGATATTGTCCTGCGCCAGCTGCGGATTGGCGGCGTCTATACGCCTTTTCTCGGAAAGGGCCTTTCAACGTGGAAAAAGCCCTATTACAGGGCAAAGAAGAGGGGGCTTGAAGCGTTTTATCGAAAGCTTCATAAGACGCAGGTAACCGATTGAGATATTTCATAATCCAGAGGGGAGGGACGCTGGACTGCATGAACCGCGTACTCCCCTAGGAAGGGTTTCCTTTTACGCAGGAAACCCTTTTTTGTCGCTCTATGGACGCCCTTACCCTATGATATAATCGTGGTGAAAGATTATTTTATCAATTGTTTGCTGAATTTTTCGACGAAACAGGACTTTCCTGAAAAAAGGAGGAACCAGAATCATGACACCGGACGAAAAAGCGCACTATTATGGGCGCATGGAAAAAAACTTTCCCCAGTTTCTAAAGGCTATGGAGCGGCTTGTGGCGGTCCCGAGCTATCTTAAGGAAGACGATGACTATCCCCATGTGCCGGCCATCAAGAAGGTTCTTGATGAAACCATGGCCCTTATGAAGGACCTGGGGTATCGTACGTATGCCGATCCAGACGGTTACTATGGATGGGCGGAAATTGGTGAAGGCGATACCCTGATCGGTGTTTTAGGGCATCTTGACGTGGTCCCGCCAGGGCTCATCGATGATTGGAAGAGTGATCCCTTTACAGTGAACTACCGCGACGGTAAGGCCTATGGCCGCGGCGTTCAGGATGATAAAGGCCCAACCTTGACTGCTGTCTATGCCGTTAAAGCTCTTCTTGACGAAGGATTTACCCCCAATTACCGTCTGCGCTTTATTTTTGGCACCGATGAAGAAAACCTCTGGCGCGGCATCAAGGTCTATATGGAAAAAGAGGAAAAACCGGATTTTGGTTTTACGCCTGATTCCATTTTCCCCCTTATCCATGCTGAAAAAGGGGTCCTTGAATATACGCTCCATGCGTCGAACGAAAGTGGTCTCACCTTTAAGGCCGGTGATGCCTATAACGTCGTTCCCAGCTATGTCAAGGCTCCTAAATCGCAGGCCCTCATAGAGGCTCTGAAGAATCTTCATTATGAATACCGCGATGAAGGGGAGACCGTGGGCATTCTTGGTAAAGGGATGCATGCCCAGTTTGCTGAAAAGGGTGTCAATGCCATCCATCGCTATCTGCTTGCCCTTGAGGCCATGGGATACCCGACGAAGGCGGCCCGTTTTGTGAAGGATAATCTGGAGGGGCATCTTTTTGCAGAACCTATTTTTGGTGATGTCAAGGATGACGCATCCGGTGAGCTCAAATTCAACCTCGGTAAGATTGAACTTACGGAAAAAGAAGAAATCCTGTCCATCGATATGCGCCTTCCCGTGACCTATCCAAAGGAAAAGGCGGTTGAAGCCATTACGCAAAAAGCGGCTGAATACGGCTTTACCTATCATGAATTTGACTGGTTGAAACCGGTCTATCTGCCCCTTGATTCGCCTATCATCAAAAAGCTCATGGATAGCTATGTTGAAGCGACGGGTGATACGGAGCATAAACCCCTTTCCAGCGGCGGCGCCACCTATGCCCGTGCCATGGATAACTGTGTGGCCTACGGCATCATCCTTCCCGGCGTTGAAAAAAGTGAACACATGCCAAATGAAAATATGGTTGTTGATGATTATAAAACGGCGATGAAAATCTACATCCACACTTTTGTGAATTTCAACCGCTGATGCCTCCTCTTGCTTCCTGTTTCCGTACAAATAGAAAGAAGGGTCCTTATGTCAGACGTACAAGCAAAGAAAAAGAAACAAATGCTGAGCTCTTATTCCATTGTATTTTTAGTCCTGATCGTTGTCGCTATCCTGACTTGGTTTGTCCCTCAATCCGTTGTCATTAAAAATAACGGGACAAAGGAAATCATTTACAACGCCATTATGGTCGAAGGCAAAGTCGTGACCGGACAGGGCCTGCAGCCCATGGGCCTGTGGGACATCCTCATGGCGCCGATCCGGGGCTTTGTCAAGGCCGCTCCTGTTGGCTTTGCCATCCTTATGGCTGGAAGCTTCCTGCACCTCATGAACCATGTCGGAGCCATGAATTCGGCCATTGGCTGGCTCCTCAAACGGTTTACGGGAAAGGCCCTGATCATCGTTCTCATGTTTGTTTCTGCCTTATTTGGCGCGGTCTATGGACTGTGGGAAGAAATCCCGGCTTATTCCATGGTCGTCGTTCCCCTTTTTGTACTTGCCGGGTATGACGTCATTACTGGGATCGGTGTCCTTTTTGTCGGGGCTACGGCGGGCAATATGGCAAGTATTGTCAACCCCTTTTCCTTGGGGGCTGCCGTAGGGGCCATTGGAACCGATGGACTGTCCATGGGCAGCGGCATGCTGCTGCGTATTGTCATTTTCTTCGTCCTTTATGTTGTGGGGCTCGTCTATATGCTCCACTATGCCGACACGGTCAAAAGGGATCCAACAAGATCCATCGTCCACGGTCTTGATATCAAGACCCTTGTTGATGAAGATCACAAAATGGAAGAATTTACGAGCCGCAAAGCTTGGTCCATCACCCTGCTGGTGGTCATTATCCTGGCCCTTGTCTGCGGGTACATGCCTTGGGACGCCATCAAGTTTGCTGACGGCAGCACCATGAAGGACGTGGTGAATCTGCCTTTCCGCAGCTTGGCCAAGGTCCCTATCCTGGGTGAACTGTTTGGCGCGGGTCATTATACGGAATTTGGCGATTGGTACTTTGATGAATTTGCCTTTGTCTTCCTTGTTGGTGCCTTGCTCTTGGGGCCCATCAACAAGATTCCTGAACCGGAATTTGTTCGCGAATTTGTTGCCGGTGCCCGTGAAATGCTGGGCGTTGTTCTCGTCCTCACCGTGGCAAACGGGATTTCTGTCATCATGGGCAGCAAAACGGCCGGTATGAGCGTAACGTTCGTGTACTGGATCCAGAATGCCCTTCAAGGTGTTCCCGGCTGGGCTTTTGCCATTGCAGCCGCCCTTGCTTATGTGGGCATTGGGTTCTTTATGCAGTCGACAAGCGGTGTTGCCGGCATTACTATGCCGATTCTTGGGGCCGTAGCCTATGCACTTTTCCAAAGTGCTCCCATTGGTTCCATTGGTGGCCAGGTCATGCTGATTGCTGCTTTTACGATTGGTCTTAACTTTACGAGTGCAATCTATCCCAGTGCGACCAATATGGGGACCCTTGAAATCTATCAGATTCCCTATGATCGGTATCTGTCCTTTATGCTGAAAATTGATATGGTTATGCTTATTGTCGGTATCGCGATTGTGTCCGTGGCACCGATGCTGGGCATCTTGTAAGTCATTTTTTGGCGCTGCGGAAGCTGCGCCGCAATTAGGTGAAGGTGAGCCCCTTGCTCTTTGGGAAAAGTGGGGCTCATTTTTTTATGAAACGAAAGAGGGAAATTTTTGCGATTTTCCCATCAATTATGGCCCATCACTTTTATTCTTGTGACAGATAGGGTATACTTTTATCTATCGCATATTTTTTTAGAGAGAAAAGAAAATCGAGGGGGACTTTCTCATGAACATCGTTATGGAACTTGCGCTGATTTTCGGCGTTTGTCTCGTTGGGGTCATAGTGGCATCCATCATGCCCTTTGCCGTCCCATACAGCGTCATCAGTCTGCTCATCCTGATGACCTTGCTGTATCAAAAGGCCATCAAGCCCTATCAGATTGAAAAAGCAAGCCGCTTTTTCATCGAAAATATGGGCATCTTTTTTGTACCGGCCGTCGTGGGCACGATGGAATACGTGGAGACGCTGAAAAACTATCTGCTGCCCTTTTTGGTCATTACGCTTGTGACAACGCCGCTGATTTATTTTGTGACGGGGTGGACTGTTCAGCTGATGCTGCGCCATAGGGAAAAGAAGGGAGTTCGTCATGCTTGAAAACGTGACAGCCACGCCTTTTCTTGGCCTTTTCCTCATCCTTGTCTGTTGGATCATTGGTGTCAAACTGCAGAAAAAGACAGGGTGGCTCGTCTGCAATCCTGTGCTGACGTCTTCCTGTATGATTGTCCTTATTCTCATGGCAACCGGCATCCCTTTGGATCATTTCCGTACCGGTGGCTCGCTTATTTCCATGCTCCTAGGTCCTGCCACGGCTGTGCTTGCTCTTACGATCTATCGGCAGAAAGCTATTTTGCATGAACATTTCCTGCCCATCCTCATCGGCTGCGCCTTTGGCAGTCTTGTCAGCATTGCCGCGGCCGTTGCCCTTTGCCATCTTTTTGGGACCAACTCCATTTTTTCGGCGTCCATGCTCCCTAAGAGCGTTACGACAGCCATTGCGCTGGGTATTTCCGAAAGCGGGGGCGGGATTCCCGGCATTACGGCAGCTGCTGTTGTCATTACGGGGATAGAAGGGGCCGTTCTGGCTCCCTTTCTGGCCAAACATTTCAAGATTACAGATCCCGTTGCTGAAGGCGTTGCCATCGGGGCCTGCAGCCATGCCATTGGCACGATGAAGGCCTTGGAAATTGGTAAGATCCAAGGGGCTATGAGCTCCATCTCACTTTGTGTCTGCGGGATTGTTACGACGGCGCTGGCGGTTGTGTTTATGTAAATATGGAATCGGCCCCAAAATTGGGCCGATTCTTCAAAATGACGTGCCTCCATTGCTCAACCTCTTATTTTAAGGTAGCAATGGAGGCATGTCGATTCGTACGACGTTTCGTTACTGATTGGGGAATCGCTTACGCCTGGGGGCTTCCTTTCCTACCCATGTGTCGTCACTTCCAGCGCCCAGCTTATCAAAGCGGAAGCTTTTTGCAATTTTCAGTCCATATGGGCCCATCTACTTTGTCGCTCGCGCACCCAACCTCCTAGACGTACCGGCCTCTGGCCGCAAAGAAACTCACGCGTCGCCGATTTATTTTTGGTGGCGCCGCTTCGGAGAACCTTCGCGCAACAGCTCCCGCGTCGCTGCGCTAGCGGATTGCTGGCGTTTCAGGTCTGTCGTCGTCGGTGGAAGCGGGGACTCCTCGTATCTGAACCCATCTGAACCGAATTTGCAAAAAGCAAATGGAAGAAAATACCGGAAGGGAAAAGATTATAAGGCAAATAACACGGAGGCAAAGATTGTAAGGAAAAAACATAAAAGAAGCCCAAAACCGGACGTAGAGGCAGGTTCGGTTTTGGGCTCTAACTTTTATTTGATTGTTGTGAGAGGCTGGTTTCTTTGAAATCGGGGGGCCGAAACCAGAAATTTTCCATAAGCATTGATCAACATAATTTCCCGGCTTTGGTGATGGATGAGAAGCTATGCGCCATATCCTTGCAAGCGGCAGTGAGGACCATTTGCCCGGGTCCCAAGCCCGCTTTGAAGCGAAAGCGGAAGGGCGCAGGGACATGTTTCCAGGCGAATCATTTCGGCCCCGTTCCCCCATGAGGGGCCGGTTTGGGTCCGTGCCTTTGAGGCTGTTCCCTCCCATTTTTGCCTGACAGCTCCCGTCCTCATCCAATCAGCTCAATCCTTGGGCTGACTTATTTTTTCCCCCAATCTCCAAACTTGCAATATAACGCTCTAAAGCATTGATGTAGCTTGTGCCAAGGCGGCTCAGATGAATCTTTTTGTGGGTAATATAGCCAATATGGATGGTATCTTCCTCATCTAGGGGAACGGCAATGATGGATTCACCATTGAGGCGTTTATCAATGACGCCGCTGCAGACGGTATAGCCATCAAGACCAATCAGCAGGTTAAAGAGCGTAGCCCGGTCAGTGACGCGGATATTCTTTTTTCGTACGACGGTACTGAAAATCTCTTCCGAAAAATAAAAGGAGTTATGGTCCCCTTGAACGTAGGAAAGGTAGGGATATGGTTCCAGTTCTTCCATGGAGACCTTATCTCGATCATGGAGGGGATGGGTATTGGAAATGAAGATGTGGGGGGATGTCGAAAAGAGCTCATGGAAGACGAGGTCGTGGGTCTTGAAGAGCTTTTCCAGGACGGAACGGTTGAAGTCGTTCATATAGAGGATGCCGATTTCACTTTTCATATCCGCCACATCACGGATGATTTCATAGGTCTGTGTTTCCTGAAGACTAAAATCGTAGGTGTCGCGGCCGTATTCCTTGATGAGGTCGACAAAGGCATTGACCGCAAAGGAGTAGTGCTGGGTCGAAACACGAAATTCCTGCTTGCCGCCGGCTTGGGTCTTATAGTGGGATTCAAGGAGTGCGGCTTGTTCCAGGACCTGACGGGCATAGCCTAAAAAGATTTCTCCATCATGGGAGAGAAGGACCCCTTTGTTGGTCCGTTCAAAGATCTTGATGCCCATTTCATTTTCCAGTTCCTGTACGGTTTTCGTAAGGCTTGGCTGGGAGATGAAGAGGGCCTTGGCAGCGCCGCTCAAGGTACCTGCTTCGGCAATGGCGACGATATAGCGCAGCTGCTGGAGGGTCATGACATCTTACTCCTTTCTGGTGCTGCCATTGGGAAGGAGTTTGACAACGACAGTGACTGGAGTCCCTAAGGTCTTGCGGATCCATTTCATCAGGGCGTTTAGCTGCTTCATTTCAATGAGGGGATCCTTGCGGGCAATGAGAGTGAGCTGGGCCGCTTCATCTAGGTCGCGGGCCTCCACATCGAGGATATCTCCCATGTGGGGATGATCCAGGCTTTCGGCGATGGCCACAATAACTGCTGCCCGCGTCAGGTCTTCAATATCCTTATCCGTGATCAGTTTCCGGTAAGGTTTGTTGCGCAGGTAGGAGCGGTTTACCCCGTGGTGCCATGCGGCAATGATGGAGGCAAAGACGATGTCCATATGGCTCATGCCAAAAAGTCGGGCATTTTCAATGATGTAGCCGCTGTGCCGTGTGTGGTTGTAGTAATTGATGGTAATCCCTGTATCGTGAAGCAGGGCCGCTGTTTCCACAAGGTCCCGCCAGCGTTTTTCCGGCAGCTTGTGAAAGCGCTTCCAGCCATCAAAGATTCGCAGGGCAAAGCGGGCCACAAGACGGGCATGTTCCTCATCTGGCACATATTGATGAATCATGTCGTTGCGGCTCGTTTCAAGGATGTTAGGCGTAATGAGGGGCATGTTTTCGTGCTGGTGCCGGTATTCGCAAAAGAGGCCTTCCCGGAGCCCACAGCCGGAGATGATGAGTTTTTTAGAATTGCATTTGTCTGCCAGGGCCTTGATGATGGAGCTGCCAGCGACGATGACGTCTGCCCGGTCGCTTGAAAGGCCGGGAATGCGCCGGCGCATCCCCGGCGGTGTCGAGAGGAGCCCTTTGTACCAAATCGCAAAATCGGCTATATCAAATTGGAAGTTATGCAGCTTGGCCGTAAAGTACTTGATCCGCTTTTCTTCCACTTTCCCAATGGAACGGGCCGTACCACCTACGCCGACAAGGGGCAGTCCGCAGCCAGTTAGCCAAGGCGTTTTTTTCATCTGTTCGGCAATGAGCTTCTGCATGGTCTTCATGTCTTCGCGGCCGCGCATAGAGCCCTGCCGGCTTTGCTTTGTCAGGTTGACGCAGCCAATGGGCAGACTGACGGAATCAATGAGCTTCCGTTTTCGGACGAGGATGACTTCTGTCGAACCGCCTCCTAGGTCAAAAATCACAGCATCTTCTACATTGATGGTATTGACGACGCCAACGTAACTCATAAAGGCTTCCGTCTTGCCCGAAATGATATCCAGATCGACACCGGTTTTTTCCTTGACGGCCCGTGTCAGTTTCATGCCGTTTTTTGCGTTCCTGATGGCGGCTGTGGCTACCGCAACCATATCTGTTACGTGGAAGAAACGGCACATGGAAGCAAAGCCCCGGATGCAGTCGATGGTGCTCGTGAAGGCCTCTTCCGTCAGATATCCCTGGGGATCGGTCTTAAGCGCCAGACGCAAGGGATCTTTCTGGTTATAGACGAGGTGGCTCCCTTTTTGGCTTGAGATTTCCATGATGACAAGCCGTGCCGAGTTGGAACCCACGTCTATGATTCCGATTCGTTTCATATTGTTTCTCCTATGGAAGTTTGTTTTTCTTTTCCTCTATACTAGCAGTACCCTGTAAAGAATCGGTAAATTATTCGATGAAGGGAAGAAAACGTGCTACAATGAAAAGAAAATGATAGATTACTGTTAGTATAACACGATTTCCAGGCGGTGTGACAGGTTTTCCGCCGATACCCATAAGATTGAGACGGGAGGCATACTATGGCAAAGAAAAAACAGCTGGCTGCCATCATCCATTTAGGCTCGGAGCGGGTCACGATGCAGCTTATTGAGTACACTGACCTTTATGCTGTGACCATCCTTGATGAAGCCAGTCAGACTGTTCGTCTGGGCGAAGAGACCTTCAAGACGGGGCGTATCTCAACCGAGACGATGCGGGCTCTTATTGATATTTTGAAGGGCTTCCGCCGTCTCATGAAGGATTACGGGATCAAGGACTATGTCCTTGAAGCAACGACCGCTGTGCGGGAAGCCCGGAATCGAACGTTCTTTTTGGATCAGGTCCTTGTGAAAACGGGCTTTGTCATGGACGTGATCAACCTGCCCCAGGAAATCTTTCGAAAGATTGCGTCCCTCAGCTACCATTTGGAATCCCATAAGAAAAAGGTGGAACATAAAGGCGGACACCTTCTTGTGGATCTATCGAGCGGAGCCATGGGCTTTACCTATGTGCGCAGGGGAGAGATGGAATATCAGCAGAACCTGCATGTGGGGCTGATCCGTATGAAGGAATACTTCACGCGCAATGAACAGTCCAGCATCCATTTTGGGGAGGCCCTGCGGGAGTATATTCGGGCCAATCTTTTTCCTGTCATGCAGGAACTGGAAAATAAGCCCGTCGAGAGCATGATCATCAGCGGCGTTGAATCAAGCTATTTGCCGCGGATCTTGAAAAAAAAGCCGGACAAAAAGGGCCTTATCAAGGTTGGGGCAGGGGACCTTGAGGAAATCCTCCTGCGCCTTAGAAGTCTTTCCCCCCGCCAGCTGACAAAGGTCTATGCCCTATCTGAGGAAGAAGCAGATTTGGTCCTTCCGGCGGCAACCCTTTATGAGGAACTGATCCGGGCGGCTGGATCGCCTTTTGTCTATATCGTGACCAATCGTTTCATTGACGGGATCCGGGCCCTTTATATTGCCCGCCAGAAAGATCCAGCCTTTATGGCGTATATGCAGAGCATCCAGATGAGCCAAATCCGAGGTGTGGCCCGCCGTTTTGGAACCAATCTTGTCCATGTGGGCCTTGTAGCAGATCTTTGTGAAGCTATCTTCAAAACGGTCGCCAAAAGCGAGGGCCTCGACGGGGCTGACCTCCATCTGCTCCGCGCTGCCGCCCTGCTCCATGGTGTGGGTAAGTTCTTTTCCCTGCGTGCGGGGAAGCTATACAATTATGAGCTGATCCAAGCAACGGACTTTTTGGGATTTGGGCCCGACGCGCAGCAGACCATTGCGTCCGTATCCTATCTCTTTTCCCTGCCGTCGCCTGACGCCCTGTCGCCAGAAGCCTACGACCGGGAGATTTCTGCAACTCCCGCGGTGGCTAAACTGGCAGCCATCCTGCGTCTTGCCGATGCCCTTGATGTCAGCCGCAAGCAAAAGATCACAGGCTGCCGGACCGTAATGAAGGAAAATCAATTCCGCGTCATTGTCACAAGTCGCGAGGATCTTTCCCTCGAGCGCTGGACCTTTGAAAAACAGAGCGGATTTTTTGAAGAAGTTTTTGGCCTTACGCCAATCCTGGAACAAGTGGAAAGGTGAGTGGAACCCTTATGGATCTCAAGAAGCCAGAATATTATATCAATCGGGAACTGAGCTGGCTGAAATTTAACCTCCGCGTCCTGCGTGAAGCTGGCGTCAGGACCCTGCCTCTTTTGGAACGCCTTCGTTTTGTGGCCATTTCTGCTTCAAACCTTGATGAGTTTTTCATGGTCCGTGTAGCCGGTCTTGTGGGCCGCGAGGAATCAGGAATCGAACGCCCCGACATTGCCGGACTTTCCACGCGGGAGCAGCTTACGGCTATTGCGGCAGCTGCCCATAGTGAAATGAAACTCAAGTACCGCTATTTCTTTGCCCTTGTAAAGGAACTGGAAAAGTATGCCATTTCCTTTTCCCGGGTGGAGGATCTTTCGGGAAAGGCGCGGGAAAGCCTTGAACGGTACTACAAGGAAATGGTCTTTCCGGTTCTCACGCCCATGGCCATTGATGCGTCACGGCCCTTTCCTTTTCTTGCCAATAAGTCCCTTAATATCGCCCTTGAACTGCGGGATGCCAAGGACATCCGTAAGATCGCCTTTATTCAGGTGCCGAGCGTCTTGCCCCGTGTCATCCCTGTGAAGGGGGCGGGGGATGAAAAATCCTTCGTTTTCTTGGAAGACCTCATCATGGCACACTGCGGGGAGCTCTTCAAAGGATTGAGCGTCCTTGATGCGGTACCTTTCCGCATTACTCGTGACTCGGATCTTGAGGTTGATGAAGATGAAACCCACGACCTCATGAAGGAAATCGAACGGTCTTTAAAGAAACGCAAAAGAGGGAGTGCCGTTCGGCTTGAAATCAATCCGGAAAAGGGTTCCTTCCTACAGGACTTCCTTAAGCAAGAACTTGACCTTGTGGACGAAGAGATCTACGAAGTGCGGGGCCCGCTGGACCTTACCTTCCTTTTTGGCTTCATCAGCCAAAAGGGGATGGAGTCCCTATGCTTCAAGCCCTATACGCCCCAAGTACCAGCTGAACTGACGCCCGACCTTTCCCTTTTTGACCAGATCCGGGACCATGATATTTTGCTCCATCACCCTTATGAAAGTTTTGATCCTGTCGTCAATCTCATCCGGGATGCAGCCGAAGATCCCAAGGTCCTTGCCATCAAGCAGACTTTGTACCGTGTCAGCGGGAATTCACCCATTGTCGCGGCCCTTGCCAAAGCAGCGGAAAACGGCAAGCAGGTGACGGCCCTGGTGGAACTGAAAGCCCGCTTTGATGAAGAAAACAATATTGTCTGGGCGCGCCGTCTGGAACGCGCCGGCTGTCACGTCATCTATGGCCTTGTAGGGCTGAAGACCCATTCCAAGATCACTCTCATTGTGCGTAAGGAAGAAACCGGCATCAAACGGTATGTCCATTTGGGGACGGGAAACTACAACGATAAGACGGCCAAGCTCTATACGGACTTTGGCCTTCTCACGGCAAACGATGAATTTGGGCAGGATGCCTCTGCCTTTTTCAATGTCCTTTCCGGTTATTCCGAGCCGCCCACCTTCCACAAGCTCATCATGGCTCCCTTGGGCCTGAGGGAACGGATGACCGAACTGATCGATCGGGAAATTGCTCATGCCAAGGCGGGAAAGGAAGCCTATCTCATTGCCAAGATGAATTCCCTGATCGATCAGCCCATGATCGAAAAATACTATGAGGCCTCCCAAGCTGGCGTCAAAGTCGATCTGATTGTCCGCGGGATCTGTGGCCTGCGTCCGGGAATCAAGGGGCTGTCGGAAAATATTACGGTCCGTTCTATCATTGGCCGTTTTCTTGAGCATCACCGGGCCTATTATTTTTGGAATGACGGTCAGGAAGAACTCTATCTTTCCAGTGCAGACATGATGCACCGCAATCTCAGCGAGCGTGTGGAACTCATGTTCCCTGTTGAGCGTCATGCCCACATTGAACGGATCAAGGCCTTTCTTGATCTGTGTCTCAAGGATAATGTCGGGGCCCATATGGAGCTTTCAAACGGCAATTACCGCCGCGTCTACGCTCATGGCCGGGAAAAGGTCAGTGTCCAGGAACGCATGATGGCCTGGTCCATGGCCCATGCACCCAAAAAGAAATTGCCCCTTTCCCAGCGCCTGAAACCGGTTTATCATAAGGAATCCTGACGATTTCTGCCGTCCTGTCCCGCGTCTTTTTTCTTGAGACATCGGGACAGGATTATTTTTGTACGTCTCCCAGAAACTTCCCGTGCATCGAGTCCATCCTTTATGATATAATGGGGCTATCACTTGAAAAGAGGATGGTTTAACAGTATGGCAATAAAAAGTGTCACTTTGAATTATAACGGCCATTATGGCGCGCTTGACTATAACGAAGAAACCAAGGAACTTACGGTCACCATCAAAGGCGAGACCCAGATCGAGCAGAAAGTCATGGACTTTCTTGCGGCACCGCATAAGATGGAAGTCCCTATTGACGCCTGTACTTATCATTTCGAAGAGCGGACCTTCCTTGCCAGAGACAGTTGGAAGGACTGCCAGCAGGTATTGACCCGTCTTTGGGTCAATACGGGCGTTTTGGTGGAGTGGAGCATGCCGCCCCACATGGTGGAAGACCTGTAAGGGATTCCGAACGGAGGGCCCGTCCTGGATAAAGACGCGGCCTTTTTTCCATTTCTTTCCCCCAGAATAGCGGTGGAAAAGGCAGCTAGGCCATTCCGTCTTTCCAATCATAGGTTATACACAAGGTTATCCACAGGGACTGTGGATAACCTTCGATTTGGTGAATAACTTTCTTCACTGGGCTGGAAAAGCCCATGAATGGGGACCTTTTATTGTGGATAACTTGACTGTCTCCGCGTGCGAAAGTGCCGCCTGCCTTTGGCACGAACGCTGAATAAAAAGCGAAAGAAGGCGGCTTGCGTGCGGGTTTTTAAAGCATTCAATCTTTGGAGACTCATCTTTCCAGCAGGCAAAGAAGCTGCTGCCTGCGACCAACCCAAATGCAGGTGGCGTGATCAATCGATGAAGGAACACTTCCCGCCGTAAGGAAGGGAAAAGGAACCACTTTTGGTATGAAAGGGGCATACATACAAATGGCTGACCGATTTTATGAACTGCACGTCGCAGGTGTAACAAGAAAACTTCCGATTCTCAATGTCAATGACAAACTGGCCATTGCGGGCTTTGTCATCCTAGGCGATGTGGAGCTTGTGGAAAAGGCCGCTGCAGCACTTGTCAAACGCGTGCCGCCGGAAACGGAAATCATGGTGACCGCTGAAACCAAGGGCATTCCTTTGGTTCACGAAATGGCGCGCCTCATGGGGATGCCGCGTTATGCCATTGCCCGAAAGTCCGTCAAGGCTTACATGGAAAATCCAATTATTGTTGAAGACCGCTCCATTACAACCAAGGGAAAACAGATCCTCGTTCTTCAAGATGAGGATATTGCCCTTGTTCGCGGCAGGAAGGTCCTCCTTGTGGATGATGTCATCAGCACAGGCGGCTCCATCAAGGCCTTGGAAGAACTTATCGAAAAGGCGGGCGGCACAGTGATTGGGCGCATGGCCATCCTCGCCGAAGGGGACGCCATGAACCGCAAGGACATCGTGACTCTCGAGAACCTGCCGCTTTTTGACGCTCAAGTCTAACTTCCATTGTTGACTAGGGCCAATTTGAGGGGAATTGATTTCACATCACAGCAGAAAAGGAGACAAAAAACATGACCACTGCAACAGAACGCTTCCTGAAGTACATCGCTGTCAACACAACCTCCGTAGATGATGCCAAGGTGTATCCATCCAGTCCGAACCAAAAAGTCCTAGGAGCCCAGATCGCGGAAGAAATGAAAGCCATGGGTCTTACGGATGTAATCCAAGATGAATATGGCTATGTCATGGGGACCATCCCCGCGACCCGTGATAAGGGTCCGACCATTGGCCTCATCAGCCATCTTGATACGAGCAATGCTGTAAGTGGCGGTCCAATCCATCCTGCCTTTGTAGATTATCAGGGGGGCGATATCGTCCTTAACAAGGAACAGGATATTGTCATGACGCCAAGCGCTTTTCCCTGTCTCAATGAAGTCAAGGGAAAACGGCTCATTGTGACAGATGGAACGACACTTTTGGGGGCTGATGATAAAGCCGGTGTGGCTGAAATCATGACCCTTGCGGAGCGTCTGCTTCGTCCGGATGCTCCTAAACACGGAAAGATCCGCATTGGTTTTACGCCGGATGAGGAAGTCGGGGAAGGTACGAAGTTCTTCGATCTTGAAAAATTTGGTGCCCAGATTGCTTATACTGTTGACGGCGGAGCCTTGGGTGAACTGGAATATGAAAACTTCAACGCGGCTACGGCAACTATCACCATCAAGGGCGTGAGCGTCCATACGGGAAGTGCCAAGAATCAAATGATCAATGCGGCCGCTGTGGGTTGTGAGTTCCAGTCCTTGCTGCCGGAAAAAGAGCAGCCTGTTTATACTGAAGGGTATGAAGGGTTTTACCATCTGTCTTCCATCGAAGGCAGCTGCGAGCACTGCGAAATGAAGTACCTTCTGCGCGAGCATGACGCTGAAAAATTTGCTGCCCAGAAAAGGAAAGTGGAAGAAATTGGCAGGAAGCTGAACGAAAAATGGGGAAGCGGTGTCGTGACGGTCTCCATCCGTGACTCCTATGCCAATATGCGTCCCATCATCGAAAATCATATGGAACTTGTCGATGAAGCTCGTCATGCTTTTGAAGCCTGCGGGGTAAAACCCATCGTGCAGCCTATCCGCGGCGGTACGGACGGGGCGCGTCTCAGCCATAAAGGACTGCCTTGTCCGAACCTTTCGACTGGCGGCTATCTTTTCCACAGCCGTTATGAATTCATTCCTCAGGAATCCTTGGAAACCATGGTGGATGTGCTGGAAAAATTGATAGTAGGACTCAGTAAGTAAGTTTTTTACTCGGCGCACAAATCGCGCCGATTCGATGCAGATACATACGTGCCCTCCTTGCTTGAGAAAAGATTCTTTTGAGAGCAAGGAAGGCATGACGATTCGTAAGAAGTCACGTACCATAATCTCATTTCTAAGACGCCCGAAAAAATGCCGTCGTCGGGTGGGCCGCTCCTAGGAATTTTTTCGGATTGCAGAGGAAACCTTTTTCGCCTATGGCCCATATCGACCCATCTGCGTTGTCAAACGCGGCGAGCCTCTTAGCAGTACCCCGCTTGAGTCAGTGAGTTTTTTAGTCGGAGCAGCAATGACTGAGCTTTGATGCAGATGATGAGCCCCTTGTTTCATGAAAGGAAAGATTCCATGAAACAAGGGGCTCATGCCGTTTCTCATAATGAAAAGTTTTGCGATAGGGCCCTGTTATGGAGTATGAATGGTACATAGAATACGGTGGCATGGTTCCGAAAGGGGAAAATCAGGAGAAAGAACTGCCAAGCGAGGCGGTCCCGCCCAAGGAAGCCGCCCCATTTCTATCATGTCCATAAAAAAATTCCTTCCCCCATGAAGAGGAAGGAATTTTTTGTTTCGAGAGAGTAACCCCATTTGTGGGGAATGAGTCATCAGAAGCTTAGTCTTCGCGCAGGCTGTCCATAGGTTCGCCTGTTTTCGTCACTTCGACGGCCTTGGCATAGCTTTCAAGCAGAAGTCCGTAGTTCGTGAAGATCCGGGCCCAGATGTTGGCCCATTTTTCCCAGTCGTCACGATGCCAGGTCTGCTGGATTTCGGCAATGGCAGAAGACGTGTCCATGGGAATGACACCGGCCTGGACCATCCGGGCAAGGGAAATTTCCTCGGCCATCTTGGAATAGGTACCGGATGCATCAGGCAGGGCAAAAACTTTATAGCCATCACGAACTGCACTAATGGCCGGGAAGGCAAGGCAGACGCTTGTGACGGTACCGGCAATGATAAGGGTCTTGCGGCCCGTTTTCTTTACGGCTTCTACAAAGGCAGGGCAGTCCCAGGAGTTGATTTCACCGCGGCGAGGAACATAGACCGCGTGGGGAGCTGCTTGGTGGATTTCGGGAATGAGCGGACCATTGGGACCTTGGGGAACGGATGCCGTCGTAATGACCGGGATGCCGGCAAGGGTGGCTGCTTCTGCAAGGGCAATGGCATGATCACGGACCCTTTTGAAATCCATATCGTTGATGCACTGGAAAAGACCGCTCTGATGGTCGATGAGGAGCATAACCGCGTCCTTTGGATCGATTTTCGGAGCCTCTCCGTTGAAGTTTTTATACAGTTCGTTCATGATGATTGCCTCCTTATTCACTAGGTTTTGTTGTATGCACATCTTATCAAGAAAAATCATCTGTTATCAACAGACAGATTTTTATTTTTGTATAGTAGGCCCCAATTCCCTATCCTGTCAATGGTATAATAGGAGCAAGGAGGGACGATCATGAACGAAACCATGCTTCCTATGCGGACGAAGAGCACACGCAATCATATTAAGGATACCTTTTTGGTGATGCTGAAAAAGAAGCCTTTCCTAAAGATCCGGATCACGGCCCTCTGCCAAAAAGCAGGCATTACAAGAGCAACTTTCTATGCCCATTATCTTGATATCTATGATTTAGTTGATGACATCATGAATGACGCGCTTATTTTCTTGGATTCCATAACGGACCGGACTTGTCATGAGTCTTTTGAGGATTTATGGGATGTAGTCCGGCAAAATGACCTTGCTGTGTTCAAGGCTTATAATGACCGGCTGCCGCCTTGTCATCGCCTCATCGATATTCCCAAATATCATCCCCTCGTGAAGGATGACACCATTTTGCCTCTGATGATGAAAAAGATCTTCGCCATGGAAAAAGGCCATTTCATCGCTTATATGGCAGAAAAAGAGGGCATTCCGGCTCATATCACAGAAAACATCTTTTGGAGCATCATCAATGGGTCCATGGCCGTCAATAAGAAGATTGGCTGGTGCAAGAATACGGATTGGTACGAGCTGCAGCTCCAGCTCCTGCGCTTTACCATGTATGGCCTGGAGGGGCTGGGGGAGGTTGGAAAGCGGCCCTGCGTGGGGGAAACCGGTTCCCAGGAATGATGCCATTTTCTTTTGGTAAAAGGACGACGGCACGGCGTTTTGACGTGTCTTCTGTCCTTTTTCTTTTTTTGGCGGTCTGTGTGGGTTGCAGTCTGCGGACGATGTTCTCATTTTTATGATGAAAAAAGCAGAAGAGAAGATTTTGATGTGTACCCCAAAAACTGGACGCATATAAATTAGTTAAATGGCATTAGTGGATGTTTCCCGATATATTTCGGGAGGCATCCATTTTGTTTTTTTCTGAATCCTTTCCTTGTTGAAAT